>JBKEAR010000017.1:0-53286 GCA_047972425.1 Alphaproteobacteria bacterium
AAAATACAAGCCTGCCTATCTGCCGGTATAGCGGAGTGATATTGTGCCTTAATGCGTAAATTGCGGGATTCACCCCCATATTCGCTATTCATAACTTCATGGTCAAAAACAAATTGCAAAAGTTTGCGCATATATGTTTTTTGCTGATTATTTTGAGTTGTACGGACTTCTGCCATAATATAATCCACCGATACAACTTCCTCATAATCAATGGCGCGATGTAAAAGAGGGGGATAATAAAAGCTTTTTTTTCCAAAAACCATATAACGTTTTTTACGGGCTTTAAATATTTGGCGCAACATAAATACGGGTACAATAATAAACAAAAATCCGGCAGGTTGCTTTTCTTGAATGATAATCACAAAAGCCATTAAAATAAAAAATAGACAAAAAGCAGTAAAAATAAGTTTAAATAAAAATAAAGAGCGTTCATGACGGATATTAGAAGTTAGAACATCAATAATTTCATTATTTTTCATTGCTTCAATATATTGGGGTGGTAGATGATAATAATTTTTTGAAGAAACGGTTTTTTTTCGTTTAACTTTAATCCCTTCTTGGGTTTCTCTAATCGTAAATTCATCTTCAGCTGCATTTTTCGCATGGTCGTGAAAGTCTCCTTGCTTTTTACTTTGCTTTTTTTGCCAACTTTCTAAATCGAGATTTTGTGTCATTATTATTTAATCTTTCCTAGGGCTAAAATAATATTTAACTTTTATTCGCAAATATACCCATAGGTAATTGTATTTGCTGCTTAGGTGCCGAATATTTAATAAACCGAGAAAAATTATCAATCAACTCTTTTTCATTAAAACCATCACATACAAAACCAATATGGTACTCATCTTTAAAGGCTTTTGAACGCATAAAAGAAGGAAAATATGAATATATCTTATGTATTTGATACTGATTTGTTAAGTCTGCATAGCCGAAAGGAAGGTAAAATTTAAAAGATAAATATTTTGTTGGCCTATTATCACCCTGTTCTTGAATAAAGGTAAAATATTCTATGTCCGCATATGCAATCGCTTTATTCGCTGTAAGACCGGGACAGTAAAATTGTTTTTTGCCAAGTACAAGGGGGTAATTTTTGTGCGCAATATCTATTATTTTTGGCAATAAAAACCCTATAAATATACTCATAGTTATAAGGAAAATAATTAAGGGTATATTGGTTGTTTTTTGCCAGATAAAAAAGAGCATAATTGCGATGATGCTCATCAAAATAAACTTTAAATTCATTATTTTTAAAAGGTATTTTGAAAAATTAGGATACATTTCATCGAAGCTAGCTGAACGTAAAATTTTTATAATTTCATCATCTTCCATTGCTTTAAGATACTGTTTTTTAATATGGTCGGGTGAAATATCATCGGCATCAACTACAGGATTACGTGTTTGTGGTACAGAGCTGGGGGTATGAGAGAAATTATCTATAGATAATTTCTCTGCATCTTCACTATCATCCTCATATTGTTTTTGCTTGGCTCGGTTATCAATAGATTTTTTAGTTTTTTTATGTTTTTTCTGCCAAGTTTCTAAATCTAAATTTTCTGCCATATCTCGACTTTACTTTGACTGTTGCCCCAATATTCGTTAAATTGTAGCAAAATATTTTATTAAGGGTAAACAAAATGATAGAGCTTGCATTATATCAACCGGATATTCCCCAAAATACAGGCACATTGCTACGCTTATGTGCATGTTGGGATATAAAAATGCACCTGATTGAACCTTTGGGTTTTATTTTTAATGAGCAGAAGATGCGGCGCTCCGCCATGGATTATATTGACCATGTCACTTATACCCGCCATGCCAATTTTGATACATTTAAGGATTATACCAAGCAAAATAAAAAACGCATTGTACTTTCTACCACCAAAGGCGCTACCTTGTTACAAAAATTTCAATTTACCGAAAATGATATTATTTTAATGGGGCGCGAAAGCGCCGGTGTGCCCGATGACGTTCACGAACAAGCTGATGCGCGTATACGCATCCCCATGAAAGCTGAGATGCGCTCTATCAATATGGCCGTATCCGCAAGCGCAATGGTAACGGCGGCAATGTTACAAACAAATGGTTTTGATAAGTTAGAGGATTAGGCTTATGTCTGAAAATTTAGATTTAGAAAGTTGGCAAAAGCAGCAAAATAAAGGTAAGACCTCTCAAACTTTGTATGAGCCCAAGAAAAATAAACAACAAAGCGACAATCAAAGAAAAAAAACATTTTAGTTTTCTTGGGGAAGGCTTTTTAAATTTATAAATAATTTAGGTTTTATGATTATTTTCGTTGTAGTTTTTATTCGGCATAGAGATAAGATACTTTCATCACCCCATTCTAAAGAGTTTTATGGTGTTCTTGCCCTTATAGTTGGGATTTCAGTACTGAGTAGTTTTTTAAAAATTTTTAAATCTAAATAATTTTGTTAATAAGTTGCGCTTTGGTCAATGTAAAATCAGATTCGATATAGTCTTGCTCTAATTCTTTAAGCAAAGCTCCCATATTTTCATCTGCTTTAATGCCAAGCTTCAATAAATCCTTACCAGAAAGAGGGAATGGAGAGGGGAGAAGTTTGTACCAATCATCAACCTGATAGGCATCATCGGAATATTTTAGAATATAAATATCTTGGCAGACTTTTAAACCAAGCACGTAACAAAAGTAGCGTAAAATTTTTGGGGTTAATGTAACAGGGGTATTAATGCCTTTTTGTATGTTTAATAAATGAGCTTTTTCTTTATTCGATAATTTTAAGCTTCGGGCAGTTTTTGCCCAATCGGCTTGTCGAGGGAGTATATAAGCAAGAGTCCGTAAGGCTGAAGTTTCAAAACTAAATTTTTTTTCTGTTTTATCTAAAGGTGATAAATCACTATTTTCAATTGATAGACCAAGAGTTTTAAAAATACTATGCTCATTCATTAAACATACAGCTTTGGTACGTTGAGGCGCAATAAGTATTTTTAAAAGCTCGGCTCGAATACGCTCTGCTGAAATTTGCTTAAGTCCTTCTTGATTGTTAATACAAGCATCAAGGCTCGGTTTATCGATTTTATCAAAATTACCAAAACGTGCCATAAAACGAAAAAACCGCAATATCCGCAAATAATCCTCGGTCACGCGCTCATGGGGATTACCAACAAAACGAACGATATTATGTTCTAAATCCGCAAGGCCACCTGTATAATCGTAAATATCACCTTTTTGGTCGCCATAAAGACTATTGATAGTGAAGTCGCGGCGCATGGCATCTTGTGCCCAATCACCGGTCCAAATAACATCGGCATGGCGGCCATGGCTTTGGGTATCAATCCGCAAGGTAGTAATCTCAAACGGGATATGATTAAAAATGGCGGTTATCGTGCCATGTTTTAATCCGGTTGGTATTACATGTAACCCGGCATTTTTGCAAATATCTAAGCTAACCTCTGGGGGAGCATTGGTGGTTAAGTCCCAATCGTTAATGGGATTATTTAACAAAGCATCTCTTATGCAGCCACCAACAGGGCGTATCTCATAGCCCGCTTTTTGATAGATGGTAAAAAGGGCAACTAAGGGTTCTATCGCTAGCCATGGTGCATATTTAAGATGCTTTGTTACAACCATTTATCCATTTTTCTTCTTTTTGCTAAAAGTCGATGTATCATCGTTAATATATTCTTCTTCAAATATATCAATAAAGTCTTTTAAATAAGGTACATGGATTGCCGAATTGCGATAATAAATACCGGCTGCATATTGGGGCAAGCTTGTATCGGTAATATTTAACCGTTTTAAGCCAAAACGCTCAGCGGCATCGGTAAGCTCCGAGGGTAAACATGTAATGGTATTTGTATTTTCTTGCATGAGGCGAAAAATAGTTAAGATAGAGTTGGTCGTATAATGCATATCGGGGCGTTTTAGCCGTTGCCTATCAAAAATGCGCCTTGTATCTACCGCCATAGCAGGCTCTACATTATATGCTGCCCAAGGGAACTTATTAATTTGCTCAAGCTTTGTATAGTTATTTTCTTGGGCAGGGTGATGGGCATCAGTAAAAATATGCCAATAAACTTCGCGTATCGGTTTAAAGGTAACCGCATTAGAAAGCTCACCTTGGGGTTGAATTTCGGCTAAAACTACATCGAGACGCCCCGATGACAGATCGGCAAGTAAATGATCGATATACCCATTTTGAATATGAAAGCCGATTTTAGCATGTTTTCCATTGAGTTTTTTTGTAATTTGCGGTAGTAATCCGAGTGACCAATCATAGCCAGAACCGATACGGATAACCCCATCGCTTATACCATCTAAAGCTTTAAATTCTTCGAGCGCATATTGGAATTCTAATTCCATTACCTGCGCGCGGCGATATAAAATTTGGCCATATTCGGTTAAATCAATGCCCGATGATGTTCGATTAATCAAAGGTTTACCAAAATTTTCTTCGAGCCGTTGCATATTACGACTCAAAGCGGGTTGGCTAATCCCTAGATTTTTTGCTGCCTTATTTATGCTCTGATTATCGGCAACTTCTATAAATTGTCTTAAGATTTTATCCATAGATAACTTCCCTGTATATTGATTATTTTTTTTATTACAAATGGATTATAATAAAAAGTTATAATGATTGCGAGATAAAAATTCAAAACTAAGTTGTCAATAGATGATTTGCGTATTATGATGAAATAAATTTTGGATTCACTGTGTAAAATATTGAGGTAAAAATGGCACGTAAAAAAATAGCACTCATTGGTGCAGGTATGATTGGTGGAACATTAGCACATTTAGCAGCCCTAAAAGGCTTAGGCGATGTTGTTTTGTTTGATATTATGGAAGATATGCCTGCAGGTAAGGCTTTAGATATCTCTGAAGCGCTACCTGTTGAAGGTAAAGATTGTAAACTTAAAGGCACCAATGATTATGCCGATATTGAAGGCGCCGATGTTATTATTGTAACCGCCGGTGTTGCCCGTAAACCCGGTATGTCGCGCGATGATTTAATTGGTACAAATGCTAAGGTGATGAAATCTGTTGGCGAAGGTATTAAAAAATACGCGCCTAATGCGTTTGTTATCTGTATCACAAATCCGTTAGATGTTATGGTTTGGGCATTACGCGAGGTTTCTGGTTTACCTCATCATAAAGTTGTGGGTATGGCAGGTGTTTTAGATTCGGCACGTTTTCGTCATTTTTTAGCCGAAGAGTTCGATGTTTCGGTTCAAGATGTATCGGCCTTCGTTTTGGGTGGCCATGGCGATACAATGGTTCCGCTTACACGTTATTCTACTGTTGCCGGTATCCCTGTGCCCGATCTCATTAAAATGGGTTGGTCAACCCAAGAAAAAATTGATGCCATTGTAGATCGTACCCGTAAAGGCGGTGGCGAGATTGTTGCTTTACTTAAAACAGGCTCAGCCTATTATGCCCCTGCAACATCGGCTATTGAAATGGCCGAGGCCTATTTGGGCGATCAAAAACGTGTGCTCCCCTGTGCGGCTTATGTCGATGGTGCTTATGGCCTTAACGGTCTTTATGTGGGTGTACCAACAATTATTGGTGGCAATGGCATTGAGAAAATTGTAGAAATTGAGCTTAACGAATCTGAAAAAGCCGAGTTTAATAACTCAGTGAATGCGGTTAAAGAGCTTATTGAAGTTACAAAGCCAATGCTTTAAATATAAAATATTTAAAATATTAGTATAATTAATCGACCCGTATCGCAGAATTTAGGCATGCATACGGGTCTTTTTTTATGAGCATTTTGTTAAAGATAAAAAATACATGTACTGAGCAAAAAGGAAACTTGCAAATTAATCGCATTACATTAATATGGAAGTATCGTAAATATGGTTTAATCCATATTAAAATTAACAAAAAAGCAATGAAAAGGGATTTTTCATGAATATTCATGAATATCAGGCGAAAGTCTTACTTAAAGAGTTTGGGGTTCAGGTGCCGAATGGTAAAGTCGCTTGGACTGAGGATGAAGCATTTGATGCAGCCAAAGAGCTGGGTGGCGATTTATGGGTAGTGAAAGCCCAAATTCATGCCGGTGGTCGTGGTAAAGGCGGCGGTGTTAAAGTTGTAAAAACTTTAGAGGATGTTAAAACAACGGCATCGGCAATGATTGGTATGGATTTAATTACCCACCAAACCGGCCCCGAAGGCAAAGAAGTTAAACGTGTGTATATTGAAGAAGGTGTGGATATCGCACGGGAATTATATGTTTCTATGTTGGTGGATCGTGCGACCTCTCAGGTTACCTTTATGGCGTCAACCGAAGGCGGTATGGATATCGAGGAAGTTGCAGCCAAAACACCCGAAAAAATTATCACTTTAGCTATCGACCCAGCTGTTGGGATTATGCCTTGGCATTGTCGCAAAATTGCTTTTGGTTTGGGTTTAGAAGGCGCACAAGTGAAATCGGCCTCTAAATTTTTTACAGCCATGTATAATGCATTTACCAAATTAGATGCATCTTTGGTAGAGATTAACCCATTAGTCGTTACAGGCGCAGGTGAGGTTATCGCTTTAGATGCCAAAATGAATTTTGATGATAATGCTCTTTACCGTCACCCCAATATTGAAGAATTACGCGATGAGGATGAAGAAGATCCTTCGGAGTTAGAAGCTGCCAAATGGGAGCTTAACTATGTAAAACTCGATGGTTCTATTGGCTGTATGGTCAATGGTGCAGGCCTTGCGATGACAACAATGGATATCATTCAGCTTTACGGCGGCAGCCCTGCAAACTTTTTAGATGTTGGCGGTGGGGCAACCCGCGAGCGTGTAACGGCCGCTTTTCGTTTAATTATGCGCGACCCGAATGTTGAGGGTATTTTGGTGAATATCTTTGGTGGCATTATGCGTTGCGATATCATTGCCGAAGGTATTGTGGCTGCGGCCAAAGAGGTTTCGCTTTCTGTACCGTTAGTTGTACGCTTAGAAGGTACAAATGTAGAGCGTGGTAAAGAAATTTTAGCCGAGAGCGGCTTACCAATCATTTCGGCAGATAATTTAGCCGATGCGGCCGAAAAAATTGTAAAAGCAGTAGAGGAGGCCAGATAATGTCGGTACTTGTAAATAAAAATACTAAAGTGATTGTGCAAGGTTTTACCGGGCAACAAGGGACTTTTCACTCAGAGCAAGCCTTGGCTTATGGCACCCAAGTTGTGGGTGGTGTAACCCCGGGTAAAGGCGGGACAACCCATTTGGATTTACCCGTGTTTAATACGGTAGCCGATGCTAAAAAAGCAACCGATGCTAATGCCTCGGTTATCTATGTACCGCCTCCTTTTGCAGCCGATGCCATTTTAGAAGCCGTGGGTGCAGAAATTCCCTTAGTTGTTTGTATTACCGAGGGTATTCCGGTACTCGATATGGTGCGGGTAAAACGCGTGCTCGAAAATTCTAAAACACGCCTTATCGGGCCAAACTGCCCCGGTATTATCACACCCGATGAATGTAAAATTGGTATTATGCCCGGCCATATTCATCGTAAAGGGAATATTGGCATTGTTTCGCGCTCGGGTACATTAACTTACGAGGCCGTTGCACAAACAACAGCGGCTGGCCTTGGGCAATCGACTTGTATTGGTATTGGCGGCGACCCTGTTAATGGGACAAACTTTATTGATTGTTTAGATTTATTTTTAAGCGACCCCGAAACAGCTGGTATTATTATGATTGGCGAAATTGGCGGCACGGCTGAAGAAGAAGCCTGCGAGTTTTTAAAAGCCGATAGCCGTAAAAAACCAGTTGTGGGTTTTGTTGCTGGGGCATCGGCACCGGCAGGGAAACGCATGGGGCATGCAGGGGCTATTATTGCCGGCGGTAAAGGAACAGCCGCTGCTAAATTTGAGGCCATGGAAGATGCCGGCGTGCATGTGGCGCGTAATCCGGCGCATCTTGGCCAAATGATGCTCGAAGCATTAAAATAATAAATGTAACGGATACACCGAAGAAAGAAGCTCTTTCTTCGGTGTTTTAAAAAGTTTAATTAAGGGTAAAAAATGTCTTTTGAAACAATCTTATCGGGTGCTAATGCCCCATATATCGCCGAAGTTTTAGCGAAATGGCAACAAGACCCAAACTCCGTAGATCCAGAGTGGAATGAATTTTTTGAAGCCTTAGGAGAAGAAGAACAAGCGGTTTTGGCCGAGGTTTATGGTGCTAGCTGGAACCCGCGTAAAGACCATATTTTGCAAGCCGAAACAGCCGGGCAAGAGCTACAAGAAATTGAGATTACCGATGTTTCGCTTTCTTCAATTATGGATACAATCCAAGCTTTAATGCTTATTCGCACATGGCGGGTAAGGGGGCATTTAATTGCCAAGCTTGACCCTCTCAATTTATCTCATAACGATTATCACCCCGAGCTTGACCCGAAATTTTACGGCTTTACCGAAGCCGATTGGGATAGAACCATTTTTATTAACTTCTATTTGGGTTTAGAATATGCCACTTTACGCGAGATTATGGCGGTTCTACGCCGTACCTACGCGGGCTCGATTGGGGTTGAGTTTATGCATATTATGGACCCCGATATTAAAGCTTGGATTCAACGTCGTGTGGAAGGTACGCAAAATCAGCCCAACTTCACCAAAGAGGAGCGTTTACTTATCCATGAAAATTTAGCTAAGGCCGAAAGCTTTGAGCAAATTTTGGCCAAACGTTTTGCGGGCACCAAACGCTTTGGGCTCGATGGTGGCGAAAGTACAATCCCTGCATTGGAAGAAATGCTTAAAACCGGTAGCGAAATTGGTATCAAACAAGCGGTTATCGGCATGGCACACCGCGGGCGATTGAATGTATTGGCCAATATTTTACAAAAGCCTTTCCCGGCGATTGTTTCGGAGTTTCAGGGTAATTCGGCTAATCCGGGCGATGTTCAAGGCTCAGGTGATGTTAAATATCACTTAGGGGCATCGGCCGACCGTTATTTTGGCGATAAAAAAATGCATTTGTCCTTAGCGGCCAATCCTTCGCATCTTGAAGCCGTAAATACGGTTGTTCAGGGCAAGGTGCGTGCCAAGCAAGACCGCCGTGGTGGTGAACGCCGCAAAGAAGTTGTGGGTATTTTAATCCATGGCGATGCCGCTTTTGCCGGCCAAGGTATTGTGGCCGAAGGTCTGATGATGAGCGAACTTAAAGGATATTCCACTAAAGGAACAATCCATCTGATTATCAATAACCAAATCGGCTTTACAACACATCCTCATTATTCGCGCTCTTCACCTTATTGTAGCGATGTTGCCAAAACTATCCAATGCCCGATTTTCCACGTTAATGGCGATGACCCCGAGGCTGTGGCCTTTGTTTCGCGCATGGCAACAGAGTTTCGACAAGAGTTTGCAAAAGATGTGGTTATTGATTTATTCTGCTATCGCCGTTTTGGCCATAATGAGGGCGATGAACCCAGATTCACCCAACCGGTTATGTATGCCACTATCTCTAAACATCCGACAACTTATATGTTACATCGAGATAAATTAATCGGCGATAAAGTGGGTACGGAAACAGAAGTTAAAAAAATTCGTGATGATATAGATGCAATTTTTGAAAGTGAGTTTGATAAAGGGGAAGCCTATCGCCCCAATGATGCCGATTGGTTTAAAGACCAGTGGAAAGGCCTTATTGCGCCATCGGATGATAGCCGTAAAGAAGAATTACGCGATACGATAACCGCTATTTTGCCCGATGAGTTACGAGCCATTGGGTTAAAATTATGCGAATATCCTACTGACTTCCAGATTAACCCGAAAGTAAAGCGGGTGTTAGAAGCTCGCCGCCAAATGATGGAAACAGGCGAAAACATCGACTGGGGCATGGCCGAAGCTTTGGCTTTTGCTACATTGTTAGAGGAAGGTATTGGCGTACGCCTATCGGGCGAAGATTCAGGGCGCGGTACATTCTCCCACCGCCATGCGGTCATGATTGACCAAGAAAATGAGCGTGTATATGTGCCCTTGCGCGAATTAACCGATAAAGCGGTTTTTGAGGTTTGGGATAGCCCACTTTCAGAATATGGCGTGCTTGGTTTCGAATATGGTTATGCCGCTGCCGAGCCTTGGAAGCTGGTGTTATGGGAAGCCCAATTTGGCGATTTTGCCAATGGGGCACAAATCATCATCGACCAATTTATTTCATCATCAGAAAGTAAATGGTTGCGCATGTGTGGCCTTGTCATGCTTTTACCCCATGGTTACGAAGGCCAAGGGCCCGAGCATAGCTCCGCGCGTTTAGAGCGCTATCTACAGGCCTGTGCCGAAAATAACTGGCAGGTGATTAACCCAACAACGCCTTCTAATTATTTTCATGCATTGCGCCGCCAAATGAAGCGTAACTTCCGTAAACCTTTAGTGGTTATGTCGCCCAAAAGCCCATTACGCCATAAATTGGTGGTATCGAATATTGCCGATTTCGGTGAAGGTAAAGGCTTTAAACGTGTATATAACGAAACCGATACATTAGTAGCCGATGAAAAAATACGGCGTTTAATTTTATGTTCGGGTAAGGTTTATTGGGATCTCATTCAGGCAAGAAGAGACCAAAATATCGATGATATTGCGATTGTGCGGATAGAGCAGCTTTATCCATTCCCATGGTCGCGCATTGTAGAACAATTTGAGCGTTATCCGAATGCCGAGATTGTTTTTGCCCAAGAAGAACCCGCCAATGCCGGCCCATGGACGTATATTGTGCATCGCTTGCATAATTTGTTAGAAGATATCGGCCAAGCCGATCGCCGTGTATGGTATGTCGGTCGCCCCAATATGGCATCGCCAGCAGTGGGTTTAATGAAAAAACATAATCAAGAGCTCGAAAATATTTTGGAATGGGCGCTTAATACAGATGTAACAAGGATACCACAACCCTTTAGGCGTATTCGCCAGTGGCATCGTAGTGGATAATCAAAGAATTTAATGGAGTAAAATAACAATGACTATAGAAATTAAAGTTCCAACTTTAGGTGAATCTGTCTCCGAAGCCATCGTTGCCACTTGGCAAGTTAAAGAAGGCGAATGGGTAGAAAAAGACCAAGTTGTGGTAGAGCTTGAGACCGATAAGGTCACTTTAGAAGTCCCAGCACCAGCCGCAGGTGTTTTGGCTAATATTGCCGCTCAAGAAGGTGATGAGGTTGGGGTAGATGCCTTATTGGGTGCCATTGATGATACGGCCGAAAAACCGGCCGCCGCCGCAGTAACAGAAAAAGCGGATGAACCTAAAACTACAGAAAAACCGGCTGCAGCACCCGCAGCACCTGCACAAACACCGGCAGGGGCTTCGTTGCGTGAAAGCCGCGAGCAAGTTTTGGCCGATATTAAATCAGGCAAAGTTGCATCATCAGTTGCCGCAGGGCCACAAGCAGCGGCAAGTTGGCCAGACAGACCCGCTAAAGAGGGTGAAGAAAAAGTGAAAATGACACGCTTGCGTAAAGTGATTGCATCGCGCCTGAAAGAAGCCCAAAATGTAGCGGCCATGCTCACTACTTTTAACGAAGTTGATATGACCGCCATTATGGATTTAAGAAAATCGGTACAAGATAAATTTGTTAAAGAATATGATGTAAAATTGGGTTTTATGAGCTTTTTTGTTAAAGCCGTTACTCAAGCTTTAAAAGAGTTTCCGGCAGTGAATGCCGAGATTGCGGGCGATAACATCATCTTTAAAAATTATTACGATATCGGCGTGGCTGTGGGTACCGAGCAAGGCTTGGTTGTGCCTGTTGTGCGTGGTGCCGATAAAATGGGTTTTGCTGCCGTTGAGAAAAAAATTATCGAATATGCGATTGCCGCACGTAATGGCAAATTAGGGCCTAAAGATATGCAAGGCGGTACATTTACCATCACTAATGGTGGTGTTTATGGCTCATTACTATCTACCCCGATTTTAAATGCACCGCAGGTGGGTATTTTGGGTATGCATGGCATTAAACAACGCGCCATGGTTATGGCCGATGGCTCTATTAAAGCCCGCCCCATGATGTATTTGGCGCTGAGTTATGACCATCGTATCATTGACGGTAAAGAAGCCGTAAGCTTTTTGGTGCGCGTAAAAGAAATGGTTGAAGACCCTAACCGTTTACTATTGGAGGTTTAAGCGATGCAAGAATATGATTTAATTGTTATCGGTGCGGGCCCCGGCGGTTATGTGGCCGCCATTAAAGCCGCCCAGCTTGGCTTAAAAACCGCTTGTATCGATGCCCGTGGGCGCTTAGGCGGAACATGCCTAAATATTGGCTGTATCCCCTCTAAAGTGCTCTTGCAAGATACCCATTTTATTCATCAAATCCAGCATGATACTGCAAAACGCGGTATTTCGGTTGAAGGCTTAACTGCCGATTTGTCGCAAATGATGAAACATAAAGATGAAGTTGTTGAAGGTTTAACTTCGGGTGTGGATTTATTGTTCCGCAAAAATGGCGTTACCCGCATTGATGGCTATGCCACATTTAAGGATGAGCATATCTTAGGTGTAAAACTTAATGATGGCGAAAACATCGAAGTATCGGGCAAAAATATTATCATTGCCACAGGCTCCGAGCCTTCATCGGTGCCGGGCTTGGTGATGAATGGTACAGATATTGTTTCTTCTACCGAGGCTCTTTCTTTTGATGATGTGCCCGAAAAATTGGTTGTCGTGGGGGCAGGGGTTATCGGATTAGAGCTTGGCTCGGTTTGGGCGCGCTTAGGTGCAGATGTTACCGTGGTTGAGTATTTAGATGCAATTTTGCCCGGCCAAGATGGAGAAATTCGTAAAGCGGTGCAAAAATCATTAGAAAAACAAGACCTTAATTTTAAGCTTGCAACAAAAGTTACGGCAGCCAATAGTCATGGCTCGGTTGTTGAGCTAACATTAGAACCAGCAGCCGGTGGAGAAGCCGAAAAAATTACCGCCAATAAAGTTTTGGTGGCTACAGGTCGCCGCCCGAATACCGATGGTTTAGGGCTAGAAAATATTGGCCTAAGCCTTGATGATCGGGGTTTTGTGCCGGTGAATGGGCGCTTTCAGACATCTAAAAGCCATATCTATGCTATTGGCGATGTGATTGGCGGTGCCATGCTTGCCCATAAGGCCGAGGAAGAAGGCATTGTGGCCGTAGAGACCATTAAAGGGCAAAAGGCGCATATCAATTATGCAGCTATTCCCGGTGTGGTTTATACATGGCCCGAGGTTGCATCGGTTGGTTTTACGGCTGAGGAAGCCAAAGCAGCAGGTATTGAAATCATTACAGGTAAATTCCCATTCATTGGTAATAGCCGCGCACGGGCAATTGATGATACTGAAGGTTTTGTGAAAATTATCGGCGATAAGAAAACCCAACGTTTGGTGGGTTGTCATATCTTTGGTGCTAATGCGGGCGATTTAATCCAAGAAGCCGTTTTGGTGATGGAAAAAGCCGGTACAGTTGCCGATATTGCCAATTTATGCCATCCGCACCCCGGTTTGGGCGAAGCGGTAAAAGAGGCTGCAATGGCAACAATCGGGAAACCAATCCATATTTAAGAAAGAATGTGCAAAAATAAATAAAAAAAATTATTAGCTATAAGTAATTAATTTTATAGTAGGTTTTTTATTTTCTTACTTGTTTATTTAGTCTGATAATAAAAAAAACTTGAATTTTTTTTGAAAAAGACTAATTATTGGATAGTCGAATTTATTTCGACAGTAAAGGATATGCTGTTTGGTGTTTTATACATCATTTACTTCATAGAACTTACTTACACTCTCTCCTATCTTTAGCCCTGGGTCTTTTGGCCCGGGGTCTTTTTTTATTGCACAAAGTTTCAAAAATGGGTAAATATAGCATCGGATGGCCGAGCTATAGCAGATGAAAGTCTGAGGAAAGTCCGGGCTCTGCGGAAATATGATGCCAGATAACCTCTGGCGAGGGTAACCTTAGGGAAAGTGCCACAGAAAGAAAACCACCTATACAGGCCTTTTGGGCTTATAGGAAAGGCTGAAAGGGTGCGGTAAGAGCGCACCGCTTAAATGGTAACATTTAAGGCTTGGTAAACCCCATCAGGAGCAAAACCAAGAACATAACAGCCCTTAAGTGGGCAAGGCTTTATTTTCGGGTCGTTATAATGGTCGGTTGCGTCAGCTATTTAGCAATAGATAGCGAAGATGAATTATAGCTTTAATATATTTATATATGATGACAAAACCCGGCTTACAGGCCATCCAACTTTTAAAGCGCTATTTCCAAAAATGATTATTGTATAAAAAAATGACATAATAATGTAAATCCGATAATTGATAATAAAATTAACTTTCGGCTAACGAATTTATGACATATTAGACTCTATTCTGGATAATAATGAATCGATAGGAGAATCGCATGCTATTTGCAGGGCAATATGAAGCCAAAATTGAACGCAGAGGCAAAATTTTGCTGCCAAAAATGTTTGTTAATGCATTAAGTAAACAACATTTTAAAGGTGTATATGTTTTTCCGTCGCTCAGCGGCGAGTATCTCGAAGGTTGTGGCGAAGCTTGGTTGGCCTATTGGTCGCGCAAAATGGACGAGCAAGATAGCTTATCGGGTAAAAAAGAAATTTTACTATCAAATGTTATGGATATGATGGCCCCTTTGGAGTTTGATAAATCGGGGCGGATTATGTTACCGCAAGAGCTGATTAATCATGCCGATCTCACATCGCCATTAATGATTGTTGGCCGTGGTTTTCGTTTTCAGATATGGAAGCGGGATCAGTTTTTTGCTCATCGCAATCATATGCGGGCGCAATATCATGTACTTAATCGCCTTAATAAAGTAGAGCATGATGCAGAGCAAGATGCAGTTTTAGAGCTAAAACCCCAGTCGGAGCCAGTAAAGGCAAAAGCAGAAACCAAACCGACTAAAACAACCAAGACAATAGCAAACAAAACCAAAACCCCCAATGCAGCCAAAAAAGCGAATGAAAAGGAAGCTGTAACACAATCTAAAGCAACCGTTAAAAAGGAAGGATAAGTTGAAAGCCGATTTTTCAACATTTCAAAACAGACCCCACTTTCCGGTTTTACTGCGAGAGGTCATTGAATATATGGCACCGAAAGATGGTGAGCATATAGTTGATGGTACATTTGGAGCCGGCGGTTATTCTTATGCGCTTTTAAATGAAGCGAATGTTGAAATTATGGCCTTTGATCGTGACCCGAATGTATTTATTGATTCAGGTTTTTTTGGCGAAAAAACACAAAAAATTATGCTTATGCGTTATCCATTCTCGCAAATGAAGCAAATAGGGCAAAGCCAAGGTTGGGAAAAGGTTGATGCCATTGTTTTGGATATTGGCGTATCTTCCATGCAAATTGATGAAGCTGAGCGCGGATTTTCTTTTGCCAAAGATGGTATGCTTGATATGCGTATGAGCCAAAATGGGTTATCGGCGGCGGATATAGTGAATGATTGGAGCGAAGAAGATATTGCTGAGGTTTTATGGCTTTATGGCGAGGAAAGACGCTCGCGCAAAATAGCCCGCAATATTGTTTTAGCCCGAAAACTTAAACCAATCACCACAACATTCGATTTAAAAAATATTATTCATCAATCTTTTAATGCTAAGGAAAGAGCGACAAGTAAAATTGATGTGGCAACAAGGAGTTTTCAGGCATTGCGGATTGCGGTGAATGAAGAGCTTGATGAACTGAAAACAGCGCTTGATGCTGCTTTATCTTGGCTAAATATCGGTGGTCGCTTGGTTGTTGTGAGTTTTCATTCCCTTGAAGATCGCATTGTTAAACAATTTATGGCCGATAAAGTCGGTAAAGTTGGGCGGGTAAACAAATATGCCAAAGACCAACCGGAGCTTTCGGTTTATAGCCAATTGACCAAAAAGGTGGTTATGGCGCAACAAGATGAAATTGCCCTTAACCCGCGTTCGCGCTCGGCCAAATTGCGGGCGCTCATTAAAAATAAAGAAGATGAGGGCGCGGAATGAAGCTATTTTTACAGCGCTTAACTATGTTTGTTTTTTTTGCAACAATTATCTGCGTGATGACAACTATGGCGCTTAGCTGGCGCACAGCCCGATTAAAATGGCAACAAGTCAAAATAGAACAAAATATCGAGGATGTTCGTACCGGATTACGTGTATTAGAGGCCGAATGGTCACGGCTTAATCAGCCGGTTCTTTTGCAAGCACAGGCCGAAAAATATTTAGTTTTGCAAAAAAATATGGGTACAGCCCAAATTGATAATATTTTGGAGCTACCGACAAAAGAAGAAGTTGCCATATTAATTGCCGAGCAAAAAGCCCGCGATGCCGAGGCGATGCAAAATGGAGATACATCTGTTATGTTAACGCAAAATACGCCCCATAACCCGCCCACAGAAACCATAACAGCAGCAACGCCAAGCAATACCAATGATATTGTTGAAAATGAAGGGGAAGGGGCTCATACATTATCTGAGCCTATAGATGCTTTAACCAATGAGGCATCGCCGGCCTTTGACCCGATAAATGATATTTTAAATTCTGAGGATTAAACATGAACAAGCCAAACGAAGATTATAAAGATATTGCGGAGATTGCCGAGGAATATAAAAAGAAAAAGAATTTTAATCCATCGGCTGTTGAACGTACAAGAACACGCCTTGGGGTGGTTGCGGGTATATTTGGTTTATGTTTCTTAGGGGTTTCGGCAGCAGCTTATTGGCGTATGATGCCTGCGGATAAAGATTTTACCGTTGTTCTCGATGAAATTAAAGTGGATGTTTCCGAAGCCATTGACGAAGCCAATGAAAAATTATTGGTTAAAAATAACGAAGACTTTATGGCTCAATTTTTAGAAGATTTAGATTTAACCGGTGAAAACACATTAAATATTACAAATGAGAGCAGCTTTAGGGCCGATATTTTAGATAGAAACGGTATTGTACTTGCCACATCATTACCCACCACCAATTTATATATTCGTTCTACCCCGTTTTTCGATAAAACCCTTAATTTGGATATCGAAGAAGTTATTCAAGATTTTAAAGTTGTGTTCGAAGATTTTGACGAAGCCACTTTTAGGGAACGTATGAGCCAACCGAAGCGTTTGGTGCCGATACGCAAGCAATTAACGCCATCGGAACTTAAAATGATTTATGCCCTTGGTATGCCGGCAATTGAGTTAGAGCAAAGTTATCGGCGTTTTTACCCGCAAAAAAACTTAATGGCGCATCCGGTGGGTATGGCAGGGCGCGATGGCAATGGCTTAACGGGCTTAGAGTTTAGTATGGATAAAGAAATCCGCGGGCAAAAACAACCCGTTGAACTTTCGCTCGATGTACGTATTCAGCAAATTATGACCGATCGCCTTTATGAGCAAATGGAGAAATTTTCGGCTAAATCAGCAGCCGGTGTGTTGCTGGATATTCATACAGGCGAAATTTTATCTATGGTATCCATGCCTACTTATGACCCCAATGATAACAGTACTTATCAGGGCGAAGCACGGCGTAATTTGGCCACCCAAGTGTGGGAGCAAGGCTCGACCATGAAGCTTGTTAATGCAGCTATTGCGCTTGAAAGCGGATTGGTGGATGTAGATGAGCCTTTTGATGCCCGTGTCCCCATACGGATTGGGCGTTTTAAAATTGATGATTATCATGGCCAATATCGTAAAATGAAAATGCCCGATATCATTATTCATTCATCCAATATCGGCTCGGCTCATATGGCCTTAAAATTTGGCCGAGATTACCAAATGGAATATATGCGCCGCCTTGGTTTTTTAGAGCGCCCAATTTTAGAGCTTAAAGAACATGGTCGCCCCTTATACCCCAGTAAAGCCAATTGGCGTAAAACCGAGTTAATGACCATGTCTTATGGTCATGGCATTGCCGTAAGCCCCTTACAAACCGTGCATGCTTATGCCACAATGGCTAATGGCGGGTGGAATTATGACATGAGCCTTAAAAAACGGAGCATGCTCGATACCATTCCCGGTCAACGCATATTTTCCGAAGATACATCACGCAAGCTCCGTGGGCTTATGCGTTTGGTAGTTTTGTATGGCTCTGGCCGTAAAGCCGATGCAAAAGGTTATCGGGTTGGCGGTAAAACAGGCACGGCCGATAAAGTAGTTAAAGGCGGTTATTCCGAAAAGAAAGTGCGCTCATCCTTTGCCGGTGTATTCCCGATTGATGAACCGAAATATGCCATGGTGGTTACATTCGATGAACCCCAAGGCATTAAAGAAAGTTATGGTTATGCCACAGCGGGCTGGGTAGCCGCACCGACATTTAAAGAAATTATCGAGGATATTGCACCAATTATGGGCTTAGTACCGAAATGGGATGTTGAACCCAAAGATATGAACCCCGATGTGGATACCACTTTGGTGAAATATGTGAATAACATGCCGGTGATTGATGATAATGCGCGGGCGGATTATCAAAATAATTATGCCATCACCACACAATTTGTGGCAAACTTGGATACAGGTATGAATTTAGAGGAAGTTTTAAATGAAGTTAACTGAGCTCATGAAAAGCCTTGATATCCAAAACTTACCGGATATCGAAATTGGCAAAGTAACCGCCGATAGCCGTAAGGTAGAAAAAGGCGATGTTTATGTGGCCATTAAAGGCAATGTGGCAGATGGCCATGATTTTATTGCTGATGCACTGCAAAAGGGCGCGGTTGCTGTGGTGGTGGATAATGATTATCAAGGGGCTGTACCCCAAAATGCCGTTATCATTAAAACCCAAAATAACCGTGAGAGCTTAGCCAAATTGGCAGGGTTGATGTGGGGAGATATCCCGGCACTAAAATTAGCGGTTACAGGCACCAATGGTAAATCCTCGGTTGCCGGATTTGTGGCACAAATTTTAGAGCTTCATCAAACGCCCACATTGGTCTTAGGCACATTGGGCATGTTTATGAATGGCCAAAAAATCGGCGATAGCCTCACAACCCCCGATGCTATTAATTTACAACAAACCCTAGAATGGGCAAAAAAACAAGGTGCAAAGGCAGTATCACTCGAGGCCTCAAGCCATGGTTTAGAGCAACATCGTTTAGATGGTATCCGTTTTAATGTGGCTGGTTTTACCAATTTAAGCCGAGACCATTTGGATTATCATGGCACAATGGAAGATTATCTTAAAGCCAAAATGCGGCTGTTTAGTCATTTGCTTGATTATAATGGTTATGGTGTGGTGAATGCCGATGATGCCGCATCGGCCGAGATTTTACAAATCCTCAAGCAGCGCTCAATCCCGGCCATTACCTATGGCGAGAATGCCGCTTTATCCATTAAAAAAGTAACACCCAAACCCCAAGGGCAAGAGGTCATATTTGACCATATGGGCGAAAAACATACGGTCTTACTACCGCTTATTGGGCGTTTTCAGGTAGAAAATGCAGCATGTGCTGCCCTTATGGCCATGGCGGCAGGCATAGGTACGCAAGCGATTGACAACCTTGCCAAGCTTACAGGTGTTAAAGGGCGTATGGAATATATCGGCCAAAGCCCTAAAGGGGGCAGTATTTATGTGGATTACGCCCATACACCGGCGGGGTTAGAAACCGTGCTTAAACATGCACGCCCCCATGCCTTGGGCGGCAAGCTCCATGTGGTCTTTGGTGCAGGGGGCGACCGCGATAAAGGCAAACGCCCGCTTATGGGTAAAGCCGCCCATGATTATGCCGATATTGCCTATATTACCGATGATAACCCACGGACTGAAGATGCCGCGCAAATCCGTACCGAGGTTGCCCAAGGCGCGCCGGGTGCCACCAATATAGGTGGGCGCAAACAAGCGATAGAAGCGGCAATAGATGCTTTACAATCGGGTGATATTCTGATTGTTGCTGGTAAAGGACACGAAAGCGGGCAGACCATTGGTACAACAGTTCACCCATTTAATGATGCTGAAGTAATCAACGAAATTTTAGGAAAATAAAATGGCACTTTGGACATTTAAAGAAATTGCAACAGCCCTGAAAGTTGAGCCATTATTGGCCGAAGACATTCATGGTATATCCATTGATAGCCGCCAAGTGTCCCCGGAGGATCTGTTTATTGCCATCGATGGCGCACAAAATGATGGCCATCAGTATGTCGAAATGGCGTTTAAAAAGGGTGCTGTAGGGGCAATTGTGCATAAAAAATTGCCGAATATGGATCAAAAACGGTTATTTATGGTCGAAGATACCCAAAAAGCACTTTATCAATTGGCCGATGCCGCACGCCTGCGCATGATGGGCAAGGTCATTGCCATTACAGGCTCGGTGGGTAAAACAGGGCTTAAGGAATGTTTAGCGCATATCTTAAAAGGCCAAGGGAAAATCCATTATACCCAAGGCAATCTCAATAATCATTTTGGTTTGCCGCTCACCCTTTGCCGTATGCCCAAAGATACCGATTACGGCATTTTTGAAATCGGCATGAACCATGCGGGTGAAATTACCCCTTTGGTGCAATTGCTTAACCCGCATATTGCGGCTATTACGGCCATTGCCGAAGCCCATGCCGAATTTTTTGATGGCGCTCGTGATATTGCCAAAGCCAAGGCCGAGATTTTTTTGGGCTTTGAGGGCGAAGGGCGGGTGCTATTGCCGGGTGATGACGAGCAAGCGGATTATTTAACCCAATGCGCTATAGATGCCGATGTTTCCACTATTGCCACATTTGGCACCACAACCAACCGTAACTATTGCGCGCGTAATATCAAAATTGACCTACAAGGCTCGCAATTTGATGTTGTGATGAGTTATGAAGGCCTAAGCCATAACTTTAAAGCCCATACCCAAACTTGGGGGCGGCATTATGTACTGACTGCCATTGCGGCTTTAGGATTAGTCCATTTGGCCGAGGGTGATGTGGAAAAGGCGGTTGAGCGTTTAGCTGCATTTACCAACCCCAAAGGGCGCGGTGCAATTTTGCAAACACAGCTCCAAGGTAAACCGCTCACCCTGATTGATGATGCCTATAATGCCAATGAATCGAGCATGAAGGCCGCGTTATCGCTATTTGAAAATTCTGAAATTCCGCAATCAACCCGTTATGCAATTTTGGGCGAAATGCTCGAATTAGGCATAAAATCAGCCGATGCCCATTTGGCATTAAGAGAATCGATATTAAAGGCAAATCTCAATCATTTATGGTTGGTGGGTACGGATATTTATCCGCTTTATCAGGTGCTCAAAAATGATATGGATGTGACTTATAAAGAGAATATCAAGGATATCCTCCCCCATATTACAGAAACATTACCTGCAAATGCTTGGCTTTTGGTTAAAGGCAGCCATGGCTCTCATGTTTATAAGCTTGTTGAAGAAATTAATAAAAATCAGTAAGTTATAAAAAATAACGAAAAAAACACTTGCAAAAAAAAGCACCCTCCATTAAGTAATGGGTAGCGATTAAATCGTAAAAATTGTCTGGGTTGTCGGCAATAAAACAAAAGTTTTAACCAACGCTGCGCTTAGGCCTTTTTAATGGCTAACATAGAAAATTTTACGCATACAAAAGGAGCGTTGAATGCAAACCGACTTTCTTTACGAAGGTAAGGCGAAGCGTCTTTATAATACCGATGATGCCGATATTGTATTGGTGGAGTATAAAGATGACCTTACCGCTTTTAATGCCGAAAAAAAAGGTACAGCCCAAGGTAAAGGGCGTTTAAATAATCTGATTTCTGCTGCACTTTTTCAGTATTTGGCTCAAGATGGTATTCCTACCCATTTTGTTGAACTCATTGATGATAACCGCCATTATGCCCGCAAAGTCACTATTTTGCCGGTAGAGGTTATTGTGCGCAATTTAACCACCGGTTCTATTTGCCGCCGTTTGGGTGTCAAAGAAAAAATGCCGCTTAACCCGCCTTTAATTGAGTTTTGTTATAAAAATGATGAATATGGCGACCCTGTGATTACCGAAGACCATATGAAGGCCTTTGGTTGGGCAAATGCAGATGATATTGCTTTTATGCGTAAAACAGCTTTTTTAGTCAATGAGAAACTCAGCGCATTATTTGATAAGCTGGATATTTTATTGGTCGATTTTAAAATCGAGTTTGGTAAAACGCCAGATGGGCAAATTGTCTTGGCCGATGAAATATCGCCCGATACTTGTCGTTTTTGGGATAAAAACACGCAAAAGTCTTTGGATAAAGACCGCTTTCGCCTTGATTTAGGAGATGTTATGGGCGGTTATGAGGAAATTTTTGCGCGTATTCAAAAAATCTAAATTGAAAAATCTTTAAGTCTCGGCTTAAAGATTTTTTTATCATTAAAAAATAGGAAAATTTTTCATGTTATTCGATGTTAAAGTTCAGGTAGAACTGAAAAACGGCGTATTAGATACAGCCGGCAAAGCGGTTTCTAAATCATTAACGGCTCAGGGTTTTAACCATGTAGAGCGCAGTATCCGTATTGGCAAAACCATCCGCTTACAAATAGAAGCGCTCAGCAAAGCCGAGGCTGCCAAAGAGGTAGAAAAAATGTGCGAGGCTTTATTTGCCAATGCAGTGATAGAGCAATATGAATTTTCCTTAGAGGAGGTCTAAACATGACGGTTTATGTGCTGACCTTTCCGGGCTCTAATTGCGATAGAGATGCCCTAAAGGCCATAAAATATTTGGGTTATGATGCCCAATTATTATGGCATAAGGATACCGCAATCCCGAGCGATGCCGAGCTCATTATTGTACCCGGCGGTTTTAGTTGGGGCGATTATTTACGTTGCGGTGCCATGAGCGCAAAAGCCCCGATTATGGCGGCAGTGAAACAATATGCCGATGCGGGCGGTTATTTATTGGGTATTTGTAACGGCTTTCAAATTCTATGCGAGGTCGGTTTGTTAGATGGCGCTCTTTTGCGCAATAAAAATAGCGATTTCATTGCGCGGCCTTGTTACTTACGTGTCGAAGATAATCCATCGCCATGGCTTAAAAAATATAGCGCTAATCAGGTAGTAAATTACCCCATCGCCCACCATGACGGTTGTTATTGGGCCGATGATGCCACCCTTAAGCAGCTTGAAGATAACGGGCAAGTGTTGTTTCGTTATTGCGATGCCCAAGGCCATGTGAATGACGATACCAACCCCAATGGTGCGGCCAATAACATTGCGGGTATTCGCAATAAAGCCGGCAATGTTGTGGGCATGATGCCCCACCCCGAACGCAATGTGGAACAGCTGATTTCGTGGGGTGTATTAAGTGGTTCGGGCGCAGGGTTATTTCAATCAGTATTAGGAGCCAAATAGATGACAATTACTTATAAAGATGTTGGCCTATTTGCCCATGAATATGAGGCTTTAAAGGATCATTTAAAGCGTGAACCTTCTGAAACCGAGCTTTATTTAGCCGGTGTCATGTGGTCGGAGCATTGCTCTTATAAATCCACCCGTCCCTTACTCAAGCAATTCCCCAATACAGGTAAATATGTTTTGGGTGGCGAGGGCGAAAATGCAGGCGTAGTAGACCTTGGCAAAGGTTACGGCCTTGCTTTTAAGGTGGAAAGCCATAATCACCCATCGGCGGTAGAGCCCTACCAAGGGGCAGCCACAGGCGTGGGTGGTATTATTCGTGATATTTTGGCCATGGGCGCACGGCCTGTTGCGGTGATGGACGGCCTATTTTTTGGTACGCCCGACCATAGCGAAACCAAACGCATAAAACCCGGTGTTGTCCATGGGGTGGGCGGTTATGGTAACTGTGTGGGTGTGCCGAACATTGGCGGTAAAACAATCCACCATGATTGTTATACCCATAACCCGCTTGTTAATGCTTTTTGTGCGGGCGTGGTAAAGTTAGATGACCTCGTTAGCTCTAAAACAGCCAAAGAAGGCCATATCATTATGGCGCTGGGTGCAGCCACAGGGCGCGATGGTATTGCGGGTGCGGCATTTGCATCGGTAGAGTTGGACCAAGAAAATACCGATAATCGCCCACGGGTGCAAATTGGCGACCCCTTTGCAGAAAAACAACTGATAGAATGTTTTATTGAGCTTAATGAAACAGGGTTAATTGCTTCGGCTCAAGATATGGGTGCAGCCGGGGTAATATCCTCAAGTTCAGAGGTTGCCGCAGGCTCAAACATCGGTATGAAAATCCAACTTGACCATGTACATACCCGAGAAGAAAATATGACCGGATGGGAAATCGCTTTATCGGAAAGCCAAGAACGTTTTCTGTTAATTGTTGAACCCGAAAATGTAGATGCAGTCACCGAAATTGCCCATAAATGGGAGATTAATTGCTCGGTTATCGGCCAATGTTACGATGACGGTAAATTTGAGCTTTACGACCATGGTGAATTGGTGGCCGATGTTGCCCCTGATATCATTGGTGGTAATGCCCCAATCATTCCTTGGGAAGCTAAAGAGCCAGCCGATTATGCCACACGCCAAAAACGTGCGGCCGATTTAACAGAGCCAAGCGATTACATCCGAGCGCTTATCCAATTATTAAACAAACCCAGCCTTAAAAGCCATAAGGGTATTTACGAGCAATATGATGGCATGGTGCAATGCAATACCATTAAAGGGGCAGGGCATCAGGTTGCGCAAATCCGTGTGCCCGAGGCCGATGTTGCCGTGGGTTTTGTCATGGAGGCCGACCCATTAAAATGTTATGTAAACCCAAAAGCGGGCGCGGCCGATTTAATTGCTACAACGGTACGAGCCCTCGCCATTGCGGGTTTTGATGCCATGGCGATTACCGATGGTATTAACCACCCCAGCCCCGAAAAACCCGAGCAATTTTGGGAACTTTCGCAAAATATTGCAGGCATGGTCGATGCTTGTAAAAATTTAAATTGCCCTGTGGTTTCGGGCAATGTGAGCTTGTATAACGAAGGCCCTAAGGGGCGTATTTACCCCAGCCCTGTTATTGTAACAACGGGTATTAAACCGCTGAATAAACCTTCGCTGAGTGAGTGGAATATGCAAGCCGGGGATATTATCTATTTAGTGGGTAATAATACTGGTGGGCTTGGCGGTACACAATATGCCGATTTAGCAGAAGGTAAAGCCTATGGCGAGGTTCATTATCCCAATTGGAATAATGAACGCGAATTTAACAAAATAGCCCAATATATTGCCCATGAAGGCTTAGCCAACTCAGGCAAATTGGTGATGGGTGGCGGATTACTCACTACCTTAGCCAAATTGGCCTTACATAACGAGATTGGCTTAGCGCTTAATGAGATTTATGGCGATAAATTTGCTTATCTATTGGGCGAGGGCGGTTTACGCGCCATTTATATCGTTAACCCAAATAATGCCGATGCTTTTGAGGCTGCTTTTAGTGATAGCTCCGTTAAAGCCCATAAAGTCGGTTTAGTCGGTGGTGATAAATTGATTATTGATGGTGAAAAACCGATAACAATCGAGGATTTAAAAACCGAGGTCTTACAATGTGCGGTATTATAGGTATATATGCGCCTGAAGCGACTGATGAAGCCCCCCTTGTCGCTTGGGCAGGCCTGTTTGGCTTGCAGCACCGCGGGCAAGAGAGTGCGGGCATGGCATGGCTCAGCGATACAAGCGGCGAAATTCGCTTGCGCAAAGCAAAAGGTTTAATCTCCCAAAGTTTAGACCCCAAAACCATTGATTACGGTGCCAGTAATGTGGTGATTGGCCATTGTCGATATTCGACATCGGGCGGTAACAGCCTTGCCAATGCCCAGCCTTTGCGTGCGGTTTGCGCCCAAGGGCAAGTAGCTATTGCCCATAATGGCAATATTAGCAATATCAATATGCTTAAAAGCGAATTGCGCCATAAGGGGGCGATTTTTCAGTCGACATCGGATACCGAGGTTATTTTGCATCTCATTGCTCATCGCTCCGATTTAAGTTTAGAAAAAGCCTTTGTGGCCGCCCTTAAACGCTTAGAGGGCGGTTATGCACTTGTAGCCATTGTGGGCGATAAATTAATGGTTGCGCGCGACCCTAAAGGTATACGCCCGTTATCCCTTGGTAAAGTGGGCGATAAATGGATGGCAGCATCGGAAAGTTGTGCCATTGAGCAGCTTGGCGGTAAAGTGACCCGCAATGTTAAACCGGGAGAAGTGATTATTATTGATGGCGAAGAGCCAAAAACAATCTTTCAGTTTGGCTATACCGATGAGCGCATATGTGCCTTTGAATATGTTTATTTTTCGCGCCCCGATAGCATGGTAGATGATAATTCCGTTTATAAAGCCCGTATTGCTTTGGGCATGGCTTTGGCAAAATCGGCACCGGTGGATGTGGATATTGTGTGTGGCATGCCCGATAGCGGGCGTATTTCAGCTATGGGTTATGGGCGGCAAATGAATATTCCGTTCGAGGAAGCGATTTTGCGTAACCATTTTGTTGGCCGCAGTTTCATTTTGCCCGATCAAGATGCCAGAGAACAAGCCGTTCGGCAAAAGCTCCGCCCGGTATCCGATAGTTTAAAGGGCAAAAAAGTTGTGGTGGTGGATGATAGTATTGTGCGTGGCACAACATCTAAATATGTGATTAAAATGCTTAAAGATGCAGGCGCGGCCGAGGTACATATGCGTATTGCCTCGCCACCGGTTAAATGGCCATGCTTTTATGGTATTGATATGCCCGATAAATCGGAGCTTGCAGCGGCCAATTATTCTGAGGAAGAATTATGTGCGCTCATTGGCGCCGATAGCATTAAATGGCTAGAGCTCAGCGATTTAAGCCCCTCGATTTGTGGGGTAGAAGGTAAAATTTGTAATGCTTGCTTTACAGGCAATTATCTATGGGAGGAAATCCATGACTAATCAACTCAAATATAGCGATGCAGGCGTGGATATTACCGCAGGCGATTTATGGGCAAAAACCATTGGCCAAATGGTGAAAGCCCAAGGTATTAATAAAAATGTTGTGGGCGGTATTGGTGGATTTTCTGGCTTATACCAAATAAACGATAACCAATTATTGGCCGCATGTTGCGATGGTGTGGGTACCAAAATGGAGCTTGCCAAAAAAGTGGGAAATCTTAAAGGCTTGGGGCAAGATTTAGTGGGTATGAATGTCAATGATTTAATATGCTCGGGTGCACAACCTTTATTCTTTTTGGATTATTTGGCTTGCGGTAAGTTAAAACCTCAAGAATATAGCATAATTGTCCAAGATATTTTGGGTGCGTGTAACCAAGCGGGTTGCGCTTTATTGGGTGGCGAAACTGCCGAAATGCCCAGTGTTTACGATGAAAACGGCTTTGATTTAGCCGGATTTTCCGTTGGATTAGTCAATAAAGATGCGGTAATTGATGGTAAAGATGTAAGCAAAGGCGATGTTTTGGTTGCTCTGCCATCATCGGGTGTGCATTCCAATGGTTTTTCTTTGGTACATAAAGTCATTGAAAAAGCCGGGTTTGAAAATAGCCCAATAGAAGAATTGCTCCAACCGACAAAAATCTATGTAAAAGCCGCACAAAAAGCAATATCAACTGTGCAAGTTAAAGCCATGGCACATATTACAGGTGGTGGCCTAAAGGATAATGTGGAGCGTGTATTAAGCAGCCATAAAGCCATTATCGATTGGCAAGCTTGGCAGCGTTTAAATGTATTTAATTGGCTATCGGGCTATGTGGCTGAAGATGAAATGCAAAGAGTGTTTAATTTAGGAGTTGGCTTTGTTTTTGTGGTCAGTGCCGATGATGCACCCAAAGTTTTAGAAAGTTTAAAAGAAGAAAATCCGTTTATCTGTGGGGTTGTGGATTAATGCGCATAGCCATTTTTGTTTCAGGCTCGGGCAGTAATATGGTCATGTTGGCCCATGCGGCAAAGGCAGGGGATTTAAAAGCGGAGATTGCAGCAGTTGTTTGCGATAAACCCCATGCAGCAGCTATCCAAAAAGCCAAAGATTTGGGCTTAGACGTTTGGCAAGTGGATTGGAAAAAACCGCAAATTGAGGCTTTAATTCAGCAGCTTAAAGATGAAAATATCGAAATGATTGTTTTAGCTGGTTTTATGCGCATGATACCCCCATATTTTTTATCGGGCTTTGGGCGGCCGATTATCAATATCCACCCGTCATTGCTCCCAAAATATCCGGGGCTTCATGGTATTGCCGATAGCTATAATAGTGGCGATGAAACTCTGGGAATTACCATTCATTATGTCGATGAAGGCATGGATACAGGGCCGATAATTGCGCAATTTACAACAAAACGAACCCATAGTGATAGCCTAGAGGATATAGAAGATAAAATTCATGGGCTTGAACATGCCAATTATTGGCGAACCATACAAAAAGTCATTGAGGGGAAAGCTTAATATGAAAATTCTGATTTTGGGTAGCGGTGGTCGTGAACATGCTTTGGCGGAAGCCATTGCAAAAAATGGGCATAACGTAACCATTTGCCCCGGCAATGGTGGCATGGCTAAATTTTTTGAATGTGTTGATGGCGATATTTTAAATGGTACTGAAGTCATAGAGCTTGCCAAAAATATCCAAGTGGATTTAGTGATTATCGGGCCCGAAGCTCCCCTTGTGGTGGGTGTGGCCGATGCTTTGCGCAAGGCAGGCTTTGCTACTTTTGGGCCTAATCAAAAGGCGGCAATGCTTGAGGGTTCTAAAATTTTTGCCCGTGAGTTTATGGATAAAGCCGGGGTGAAACAACCCAGCTTTGATGCTTGCGATACGATAGCAGCGGTTGAACAAGCCCTTAAAAAGCGCAATACACCTTACATCATTAAGGCCGATGGTTTGGCTGCGGGTAAAGGGGTGATTGTTACCGATGATTATGCCCATGCTTTGGCGGAATCCAAACAGATTTTAGAAGGGCGCTTTGGTAAGGATAACACCCAAATTTTGGTAGAGGACGGCCTAACGGGGCAAGAGATTAGCTTATTTGTCCTCACCGATGGCAAGAGCTACCATATTTTACCCACATGCCAAGATCATAAACGTATTTTCGATGGCGATAAAGGCCCCAATACGGGCGGTATGGGTGCGGTTTGCCCCGTAACATGGGTAAGTGATAGCCTGATGGATAAAATGGTCACACAAATTGTTGAGCCCACAATTAATGGGCTTAAACAGCAGGATATTGATTTTTGTGGGGTCATTTTTATCGGGATTATGGTTGATGATAACGGCCAACCTTGGGTATTAGAATATAACACCCGCTTTGGCGACCCGGAGACGGAAATTTTATTGCCCGCACTCGATGAAGATTGGGCGGATATCTTTTATAAAATCGCCACCCGTAAATTGGGTGAGTATCGGTTTAAAGCACAGCCAAAATCGGCCGCAACAGTTATTTTAGCCGCCGAAAATTATCCGGATACACCCAAAATAAACGAGATTTTAGCCGATTATCCAACCCTTAACCCCAACCAAAAACTCTATTATGCAGGTGTAAAAAAGGATGAAAACGGCCAGCTTGTTACCGCCGGTGGCCGTGTTTTAGCGGCAACGGGTTTGGGCAATAACCTCAAAGAGGCTTTGCAAAATGCCTATGTTTTGGCTCGGAATCAACAATTTAACAAGGCACAAATGCGCCATGATATAGGAGAAAAACTCATAAGCAAATCCCCGAAAATCGGTATCATTATGGGCTCGGCTTCCGATGTTCCATTGCTTGATAAATGCGTGAATATCCTTAAAGAGTTTGATATCGCCTTTGAGGGTAAGGTGGCTTCGGCGCATCGCACGCCTGAAGATGTAGCAAATTGGGTGCAAGCCGCCCCGCAAAAGGGCATAGAGGTGATTATTGCCGCCGCAGGGCTTTCGGCCGCCTTACCCGGTGTTGTTGCTGCCCATACCACTTTGCCGGTGATTGGCTTGCCGGTAAAATCGGGGGCGTTAGATGGTGTAGATGCTTTATATTCGATAGCCCAAATGCCACCGGGTGTGCCTGTGGCATCGGTCGGGATTGACGGCGCGGTGAATGCCGCCTTACAAGCCATAAGAATTTGTGCGATTAACGATAATGCACTTACTCAAAAGCTAAAAGATTATGCCGAAAAAGCGGCCGATAAAGTAAAAAGCAGTAACTCTGCCATTGACCATTGGTAAAGCCACGCATAAACTAAGCAAAACGATAAAGGGTTAAAATGATGAATGAGCTTGTAATAACACGCCCCGATGATTGGCATTTGCATGTGCGCGATGGTGAAATGTTAAAGGCTGTATTGCCCGAGACCAGTAAAATATTTGGCCGGGCAACAATTATGCCCAATTTAATTCCGCCCGTGGTCACAGGGGATGATGCCTTAGCCTATAAGGAGCGTATTATGGCTGCCTTACCCAAAGGCCATGATTTTACCCCCATAATGACCCTATATTTAACCGAAACCACCCAGTGGGCAGATGTTAAACAAGCTTATGAACAAGGTATTATAAAAGCCTTAAAACTTTACCCTGCTGGGGCAACAACCAACTCGGCATCGGGTGTTAAGGATATTACAAAGATTTACCCGCTTTTAGAGCAAATGGCGGCATATAATATCCCGTTGTTGGTTCATGGTGAGGTGGTGGATAAAGAAGTGGATATTTTTGACCGAGAAGCCGTGTTTATAGAAACCATATTAGAGCCGATCCGCCAAAATATCCCTACACTTAAAATTGTAATGGAGCATATCACCACCAAACAAGCGGTGGAATATGTGCGCCAAGCCAGCCAAAATTTGGCGGCCACCATTACAACGCATCATTTGGTTATTAACCGCAATGCCTATTTAGTTGGGGGCATTAAACCCCATTATTATTGCTTGCCGGTGGCAAAGCGAGAGGAACATCGTGTTGCATTGCTTAAAGCGGCCATAAGTGGCGATAAACGCTTTTTTTTGGGTACGGATTCTGCCCCCCATACAGATGCTAAAAAACTAACGGCTTGTGGTTGTGCAGGCATATTTAGTGCAAGCAATACCATGCAGATTTTGGCACAGGTTTTTGAAGATGAAAATGCGTTGGATAAATTAGAGGACTTTACCTCCATTTACGGTGCCAAATTTTATGGTCTGCCCATCAACCAAAACAAACTTCGTTTGGTGAAACAGGCTTCGCCTGTGCAGTTCCCTAAATCTATCCCAACGCCCGAAGGTGATGTTACCCTATTTGACCCGATGATGGATATTTATTGGGATATCGCTTACTAATAATAAAAATATCTGAGCAAATGAAAGAATAGGGGGGCGGTAAAGGTAAGGCTATCTATGCGGTCTAATATGCCCCCATGGCCGGGGAGCAATGTGCCGGTATCTTTAATACCTAAATCTCGTTTAATGGCAGATATTGTAACATCGCCAAAAAATCCTGCTATAGAAATCAATACACCCATTAAAGTGGCAAAGGGCAAGCTCATAGGGGTGAGCCATAGGCCTAAAATGATGGATATGATTGTGGTGGTGAGCATTCCCCCTAAAAATCCCGCCCATGTTTTATTAGGGCTTACTTTAGGGATAATTTTATATTTGCCCAATTTTTTACCCCAAATATATTGGGCAACATCGTTAAATTGGGTGGTGAATAAAATATAAAAAAACAGCCCTGCACCTAATGATGTGGAATAAGAAATATCGAAATTATATTGTTGCATGGGTAAAACTAGCAAATAAGCCAAATGGCTAATATTAAATATTGCAATCATCATACCCCATTGAATGATAGATATGGCTTTTAAAAAATCGCTAACATTGCCTGTGATGACCATAATCGCAGCGATAAAAAAGAACATATAAACCGGTATAAAAATAATGAACATGCCATACCAAAAAGTGGCAATAAAATAATATTGAATGACAATCGCCAAAAAGGCAAAGCCAATGGGGATATAATCGCTTTTGCGGGTCGGGGTGATTTTAAAATATTCCCTTAAGGAAATCAGACTTAAGGTGGCAAAAAACAATATGGATATATAAAAATAGCTAATAAGTGCCAAAGATGTAACAATGATAATTACCCACCAAGAGAGGGTACGGTTTTTAAGCTCGGTATAATTTTTAAGAGCATCTCTTTTTAAATAAATATAAACCGAAGCAAAAATAAGCAAACCAAAGACAAAAGCCAAAAATAAGCCTGTTTGGTAATTGATATTAAACATTGGCATTTTCCAAATAATCATAAGCATCTTTTAAGCGAAAATAACAGGTGATGATGCAGCCGATACAAATAATAATCAATGCAATCATAAAACTATAATTTAACCAACCGAGTAATGGGACAAATATAGATAATATCGCTGCAACCGAAAGTACAGCCATTCGGTGCGGTTTTGCCATTGGTCCTTTAAAGCTCCATGGTGCGCCATTTGCAACGGTTAAATTACGAATATATGCCGTAGCCATGGCCAGTAATGCAGCTGTAAAACCCAAATAAATACCATAAATATTTCCTGTTGCAAAACCCGCACCGATGAAAAAGAAGCTATCGGCAATGCGATCGGGGGCATCGTTAAATAACCCGCCGGATTTTGTTTTTTTACCGCCCTCTATAGCCACCATGCCATCAAGTAAATTACACGAAACCCGTGCAAAAATAGATAATAGAAAAATAAGCAATAAAACAATGCCAGCTTGCACTCCAACTTTCGGATAAAAGATGAGGGTAATCATGCCTATAAATGCAAAGCCAATACTTAATAAAGATATCTGGTTGGGTGTGATATCTTTGGTACTCAGATATTTAGCCAAATTTTTATAAAAAGCTAAGTCTCTGGCAGCAATTTTACGGCGGCTATCATCTGCTTTTGTCGTCATTATATTCTCCTATATATAAAAATACGATGAAGCAAAATTTGGATAAAAGCAAGGTAAAAAAACACCCCCAAAAAGGGGGTGCTTATGTATATAATGTTAGCCTTTGGTTGCGCCCATTGTAAGGCCGGCCACAAAATGTTTTTGTAAAAAGAAGAACATAATAACCGGTGGTAAAGCCGCTAAGATAGAGGCAACCGAAATAAGATGCCACTGGGCTAACCAGCCACCTTTAAGGTCGGCAATACCGGCTGTAATGGGTTTCCAGCTGCTATCTTGAATAAAGGTGATTGCCCAAAAATAATCGTTCCATATAAAAGTAAATTCTAATACGGCTAAAGCGGCCAAGGCAGGGCGCATAAGTGGTAAAATGATACGGGTAAATATCACCCATTCGCTCATGCCGTCCATACGGGCGCTTTCGATAAGCTCTGAAGGTAAACCCGATATAAAATTGCGCATAAATAACGTACAAAAACCTGTTTGGAAGGCAATATGAAACAAGATTAATGCCAAAACCGTTAAGTTAAAATGCATGCCACCCCAAAGGGTAACCTCGGTGGTGAGGCCTAAAGTTTGGGTCATTTGTTTAACAGGTATCATCAGAATTTGAAACGGTACAAAATTGCCCGCAACAAACATGGCAAACCACCATATACCCCCCCGAATACGAAATTTAGATAATGCGTACCCAGCTGTAGCAGCTAAGGCAAGGGCAAAAAATACCGATGGAATAACAATAATTAAACTATTGGCAAAATATTGAGCCATAGAGGTTGAGCCGCCCTCGTTCCAAACAAAGCTGATATTGCTAAAGAAATTAAGGGGATTTTCGGGCTTGGTCCAATATTCACCTTTAGCAACCTCGTCGCCGGAGCGCATAGAGGTTAAAAAGATGGCAACAAGCGGGGTGAGCCATAAAACAAGCGCAAAAATTAACGAAAAACGATAAATTATATTGGTGGCTTTGCTTGCCTGTTGAATAGGGTGTGGATACATAGCTTAGCCCCTCTCTTGTTTGATCATATGGCGAATAAAGAAGAAGATAAAGACGCTCATAATTAAGAATAATAAAACGGCAATGGCCGAGCCATAACCAACACGCTGCGAAAATACTGCTTGCTGATACATATAGAGCGATAATACTTGCGAGCTATCGTAAGGCCCGCCGTCTGTCATAATGGCAATGAGGTCAAAGGAGCGTAAAGCACCGATGATTGTAACCACAAGGGCAATAAAAGTAGCGGCCGAAAGTTGGGGCAAAATGATATTAAATAACATGCCTGTGCCTTTGGCGCCATCCATACGGGCGGCCTCAATTTGCTCGCTATCAATGGCGGTTAATCCGGCCAAATAGATAATGAGACAATAGGCAGTTTGTGGCCAAAGGCCGGCAAAAATAATACCAAAACTAGCGAGATATTCATTACCTAAAATATTAAAATTCTCAGGTAAAAACGCCCCAAATAGCTTGATCATTAAGCCGTAATTGGGGTCGTAAAACCAAGAGAAAACCATGCCCACCACAACGGCCGAAATGACAAAGGGAAAGAAAAATAGGCTTTTAACAACTTTAATGCCACGGATTTTTTGGTTTAAAAATAATGCTAAACCTAGCCCAAAAACCGGAGCGAGTAAAAAGAAGATTAACCATAAAAAGTTATTAAATAATGCCCGATAAACAATATCGTCATCGAGCATCTCAAAATAATTGTCGAGGCCGATAAACTCGCTATAACCAAGACCGTCATTTTCAAAAAAACTTAAACGAAAGCTGAGGATAATTGGTAAAATAACCAAAAGTAAAAAGGAAAATGCAGCCGGTGCTAAAAAAAAGTAAGGGGCAATACGCGGGCTGCGCATGGCATTGGGTATAAGCACAAGCGCAAAACAATAAACCAGAATAAAGCTAATAATTAGATAATGTATCCATTTAAAATTTTGTATGCCAATGGATGAAATAAGAAAAAAAGTGAATAAAAGACTAAGAATAGGCGGAATAAATTTTCCTATACTAAGGCGGCCTTGATTAATCATAATAAAAGTCCCGGTTTCGTTAAGGTGAGAGAAGCCCAATAAATAAATTGAGCTTCTCGTTTCAGATATTTGTCAGAAATTATTTGACGTCATAAATACGAATACGGGCTTTTTCGAGCTTATCTAAAATTTTATCTAAACGCTCGGGTTTAACCATAAATTCCTGAAAGCCCACCATACCGATTTTTGCCATATCGGGGTCGGTATCGCGATCGTAAAATTGTGCTGTACCTTCAACAGAACCAAGCATTGCTACACCTTTATCGATAAACGGATCAGAAATAGCTTTGGCTTTTTTATGGGTTGGAATTTGTAATAATACGCTGTTGAGTTTTTCTTGCACATCTTGCCGGGCAACATATTCTAAGAAGCGGCGTGCGTCTTCTTTATTTTTTGCTTTTGTTGGAATATGCACGGTATCGGTAGGGGCATCTTCGGCTAAGCCGATGGTTTCATCAATGACCGGAAATTGGAAGAAACCCATATTATCCTTAACATCTTCTGGGAAAGACGGTGTAATGAAGTTACCAATTAAATACATAGCCGCTTGGCCGTTATATAATGGTGGCTGAGCTTCTTGCCACGAATAGTTGGCATGGTTTTCAATAAAGAAGCCGTTATCTAAAAGTTGTTTCCAAGCCTCAAATACTTTTAAAACCCGTGGGTCTTTCCAAGAGATTTCTCCATTACAAAGTTGTAAATGGAACTCTAACCCGTTGATGCGAAGATCCAAATAATCAAACCAGCCGGCGGCAGTCCATAAATATTTTGTGCCAATGGTTACAGGGGTAATACCGGCAGCTTTTAATTTTTCGCCGGCTTGTAAAAATTCATCCCAAGTTTTGGGTTCACCTTCTATACCCACTTGCTCAAATAAATCTTTGCGGTAATAAATACCCCATTGGTAAAATGTATAAGGAATACCATATTGCTTACCGTCATAAGTCATTGAGCTGAGTGTAGATGCAAAATTTTCTTTTAATTCATCGGTCCAAATATCCGATACATCTTCTAAAAGACCACGCTCGGCAAATGTATTCATACGGTTACCCGCATACCAAAAAACAACATCGGGGGCATCCGATGCAAGCCACCCGCGAATTGCGGTTTTGTAAGCTTCGTGATCAGAAATATTAAATTGAACTTCGATATCAGGATTCTCGGCTTTAAATGCTTCAATCGTTTCTAACCATGCTTGTTTGGGGGCAGGGTCAGCTGTATCGGCATTGATAATTAACTTGCCGGCGTATGCCGATTGTGTAAGCATAAATGCTGTAAGCCCAATTGTTCCCAGTTTAACAAAATTTTTAACCATTTTTTAAAAGCTCCCTAAGTTAAATTTTATTATTACTAAAATGATAGATAATTCATTGTAGTATTTCATCGTAACAACCATAACTCTAGAATACAAGGGGTAATATTATAAGTATATACTCAATAATTACGATTCTGAAAAAATAAGATAAATTGACTTTTGATTCCGGAAACCTAAGCTATTTTTGCAAAAAAATACAAGCTTGAATCGAAAAAAATAAAAAAATCTTGCCGTTCCTTGCAAAAATTGGCATTATAAATCTTGGTATACAAGTATGTGCTTTATACCCCCAGATGAGATTATGCGAATGTTCAGCATTTTCTTGTTGTTAATGGGTCCATCAACAAGGCCTGTTGAGGCTACGAATGGTATTTAAGGAGAAAATTTATGGCTGATTTAAAGCTAGAGAATGTTGTTAAACGTTTTGGTACGGCAACAGTTATTCATGGTGTGGATTTAGATATTGCGCACCGTGAATTTGTGGTGCTTGTGGGACCTTCGGGTTGTGGTAAATCCACATTATTACGGCTTATTGCCGGTTTAGAAGAAATTACCGAAGGTAAATTATATATTGATGGTCAGGATGTTACACAAGAATCACCATCTAACCGCGGTATTGCCATGGTGTTCCAATCTTATGCGCTTTATCCGCATATGACTGTTGAGCAAAATATGGGCTTTGGCCTTAAAATGGCAGGTGTTCCGGCTGCAGAGATTAAAGAACGCGTGGGCGAAGTTGCCCGTATTTTACAATTAGAACCTTTGTTGGATCGTAAACCCAAAGCGATGTCGGGTGGTCAGCGCCAACGTGTGGCTATTGGCCGTGCTTTAGTGCGTAACCCTAAAGTATTTTTATTCGATGAACCATTATCGAACCTCGATGCCGAATTACGGGTGCAAATGCGTGTGGAAATCGCCCGCCTTCATGGTGAGCTTGATGCCACAATGATTTATGTAACACATGACCAAGTTGAAGCCATGACATTGGCTGACCGCATTGTTATTTTACGTGCGGGTTGGGTAGAGCAAGTGGGCTCGCCAATGGAATTATACCATCACCCCGATAACTGTTTTGCGGCTCAATTTATTGGCTCACCTAAAATGAATCTTATCGATAGCGAAATTAAAGGCATTGGCGAAGGCAATATGACCGTTTCTTTACCCGATGGTAATCAGATTACCGTTCCGGTAGATCCGGCGGGTGCAAAAGTTGGCGATAAAGTCCGTTTTGGTATTCGCCCAGAGCATTGCGAATTTGGTGAACATGCCGAAGGTGAACCGATGAAGGTTAAAGTTGATGTTTCCGAACGTTTAGGCGGTGAAACTTTCCTTTACGGTACTTATGGTGGTGGTAATAACATCGTGATGAAGGCTTCGGGTGCGGATCGTACCGAGCGTGGCTCAGAGCTTCATGTTAAATTAGACCCACGCCGTTGTTATGTTTTTGCATATAATGCCGAAGATCCAAGTAAAGGCAAAGCCTTTAAACGCTTAGATCCAAAAATGTAATTTGTTAATTATTTAAATAAAAACCACCCTTTTTAGGGTGGTTTTTATTGGCCAAATGACTATTATTCGTATTTTTTATAGTAATTTACATCTGATATGTATATAATAATTAATCAAATATTAACTATTTTCTAGGGAGCATATTGATGGCCAAACCTTTTTTGAAATGGGCAGGTGGGAAAACCCAACTCATTGGTGATATTTCTTGCAAACTCCCTACTTTTTTATCTGAAGAACCTTTCACATATATAGAACCTTTTATTGGTGGTGGGGCTTTTTTCTTTTGGCTTGCGAATAATTTTCCGAATATGGAAAGGGCTGTTATTAATGATATTAATAAAGATCTGATAAATTGTTATCAAATCATTAGATATGACGTGCATGCATTAATAGAACAATTACAAATTTTTGAAGTTCAATATAATGAACAAATTAAAAATGAAGAAGAAAAGAAAGAATATTATTATGCGAAAAGAGAGATGTTTAATAATGGTGATTTAGATATAATAAATTCTGCCGCACATTTTATTTTCTTAAACCGTACATGTTTTAATGGTCTTTATCGCGTTAATAAGAGCGGAAAATTTAACGTACCGATGGGGCGTTATAAAAAACCAACAATTTGCGATAAAAAAAATTTATTGAATGTTAGCAGATTACTTCAAAAAGTAGAAATTCTCTCTGGTGATTATGAGAGAACATTAGAATATGCAGACGATTTATCATTTTATTATCTGGATCCCCCTTATAAACCGTTAAGTGAAACATCAAACTTTAATTCATATAGCTCCGAAAGTTTTGATGATAACGAGCAAATTCGGTTGAAGCGCTTCTGTGATGATATTGTTGCACTAAATGGGTTTTGGATCTTAAGCAATTCGGATGTACAGCAGAATTCGGGTGATTTATTTTTTGATAAACTATATAAAAATTATGAAGTATTTAGAGTAGAAGCAACTAGAAAAATAAATTCACTTTCAACAGGCAGAGGTGCTTTAAAAGAATTATTAATATCGAGTGCTAATTAATGGAAAAAGATTTTAATTCATTTATATTCCAATTATGTGAGACAAATAAAACATTAGGTTTCTTTGTAGATTTTAATAAAGTTACTCTTAATCTTGAAAAAATTTCGGTTAAGCTTAATCAACTAAATTATCTTTTAGGTAAAGAAAATATAAGAGATGCTATTGAGATTTTGTATAAGGAAAATCCTAAATGTTTCAATGTGCTTAATATTTTAATAGCAGCAAGAAATAAAAAAGAAAAAGTCATGAGGGCGACAGAGGATAGGCAAGCAGTAAATTTAGATTATTTTTTTTGATTCATCAGATAAAGTTTATGAGTTTATTAATAAAACTGGGTTAGAGATAGTTTTCAAAAATAAGAATATTAGTAATATTCATGATTATGTTTTTGGAATTGAAGTTGGTTTAGATTCGAACGCACGGAAAAATCGGGTTGGGAAAATTATGGAACAAACAATCCGTACGCACCTAATGTATTATCAGATTAAATTCAAGGAGCAAATAAGTTGTAAAAAACTACCAACTGCTCTTTCTGACGCATTAGGCAAAGATATTAAAGTATTTGATTTTTTAATTCGGACTAAAAAGAATACCTATTTAATTGAAACGAATTTTTATAATGGTGGTGGATCAAAACTGAATGAAGTCAGTAGAGCATATATGAGAACAAACGAAGCTATTGAGCAAGTCGATAGCTATAAGTTCGTATGGATAACAGATGGTGCTGGGTGGTTATCTGCAAAGAATAAATTACAAGAAGCTTATAACCAAATTGAACATGTTTATAATTTGCAGACTTTAGACGATTTCATTAATCGGATCCGAATAGAAGGCGTGATAGATCCTGAATGATAAAACCATATTTTTTATCAGAACAAAAAGATTTTTTTTTATTGCAAGGAGATTGTGTTGACTTATTAAAAAAGTTTCAACGTCAATTTGATATGATTTTTGCGGATCCACCATATTTTCTTTCTAATGATGGTTTAACGATAAAAAATGGGAAAATATCAAGCGTAAATAAAGGAAGATGGGATAAAGGTATTAGTTTTTCAGATAAAAATAAATTTAATTTACAATGGCTTTCTTTAATCAGAAATATAATGAAAGAAGGTGCAACAATATGGATAAGCGGAACCGCACATAATATTTTTAGTATCGGGCAATGTTTAGAAGAATTAGGTTTCAAAATATTGAATGTGATTACTTGGCAAAAAACTAATCCTCCCCCCAATTTTTCATGTAGGTATTTTACACACTCAACAGAATTTATTATTTGGGCAAGAAAAAATAAAAAAATACCGCATTACTATAATTATGAGTTAATGAAAGAGCATAATAACGATAAACAAATGCGGGATGTTTGGTTATTACCAGCAATTCAGCGATGGGAGAAAAAATTTGGGAAACACCCAACGCAAAAACCATTAGCTTTACTTGCAAGGATAATTTTGGCTAGTACAAAAGAAAATGATTGGATTTTAGATCCTTTTTGTGGAAGTGCAACAACAGGTATTGCATCAAATTTATATCAAAGAAATTTTGTAGGAATAGATATTGAAAAAGAATATCTTGAGTTGTCAAAATCACGTTTCATTGATATTTCTCAGAATGATAATTCATCTGAGTATAAAATGAAAATTAATAGACTTATTGATTTTAAAAGCTTGTAAATATCATCGAGATTTTTTTTACGATCAAATAATTTCTATACCGATATGCCTAAAAGTTATATTTAGTGGTGTTTTTTACAGGTATAATAATAAAAATCATTTAATTATCATGCATTTTATATTAGAATTTACCTATACTTTTTTAAACAAATTTAGGGAGTTTTTTTATGTCTAAAGTGAAAAATGCACTCAATATCTCGCTGCATGAGGGGCAAGACCCCGAGCTGAGTTTATCGTTAATGTTTAGCCGTGTGACTGAAGCTGCCGCTTTATCTTCGGCGCGTTGGTTAGGCCGTGGAGAAAAAGAATTGGCCGATGGCGCTGCCGTAAATGCCATGCGTATGGCGTTTAAGGATTTACCGGTCTCGGCAGAGATTATCATTGGCGAGGGCGAAAAAGATAATGCGCCTATGCTGTTTAAAGGTGAAAAATTGGGATCGGGCGGTAAAGAGATTGATATTGCGGTGGACCCGATAGAGGGCACAAGATTGGTTGCTTTAGGGCAAGATAATGCGCTTTCGGTTATTGCCGCATGTGAAAAAGGCAAGATGTTTGACCCCGGGCCGAGTTTTTATATGAATAAGCTTGTGGTGAATAAAGAGGCCTATGGTACAATTGATATTGAAGCCCCGGTTGCGGATAATTTAAAGAAAATTGCTAAAGCCTTGGATAAAAAAATAGAAGATTTGGTCATTTTTGTTTTGGATAAACCCCGCCATAAAAAATTGGTGCATGATATCCGAGCGGCCGGTGCACTTATTCGCTTGCGTACCGATGGTGATGTGGCCGGTGCGCTTTCGGCGGCATCGGGTAGGGGTGATGTTGATGTTTTAATGGGTAGCGGTGGTACACCAGAAGGCGTTTTAGCGGCAGCAGCTGTAAGGGCAATGGGGGGCGAGATGCAAGCTATGTTTGACCCTCAATCGCCCGAGGAAATGCGTGCTGTGCTTGAAGGTGGATATGATTTAAAACAGGTATTAACCGAAAAAGATTTAATTCAAACCGATGATTGTTGGTTTGCCGCAACCGGTATATCGGGCGGGGAATTATTACATGCCGTGCGCTTTGATGGTCACCATGCCAGCACCCACTCTATGACCATACGTGGCAAAACAAGTACCACCCGGTTTATCGAAACGGTGCTCGATTTGGACTTATTAAATATATAGATATCATATGATAAAAGAGCCATTTTATATGGCTCTTTTTTATGAACTACTCCGCTTTACCTTTGTATAAGGTTTTTGCAACCAAATCTGGTACGGCAGAAAAATCAGGTGTTTCTAAAAATCCTGGTTGGGCATAAGCAGGGTTAGGATATTTATAAAAACCTTCGCCTGAGGCTAAACCTAATTTACCAAGCTCAACATAACTTTCTTGTATAAATTTTGCATTTTTAAACATTTGTAAATCGTTATGTTGCTCGGCCCAGTAGCTTAAAATATTAACAGTAGTTTTCATACCAATAACATCAACCATGCCTAATGGCCCTAATTGGGCACCTTTATTACAAATTAAAAATAGCCGGTCAATATTTTCGGGAGTGCCCACCCCATTGGCAACCAATGTAATGGCCGCTGTTGTTAAAGGAACAAGCCAGCCATTAAGAATATACCCATGATTTTCTTTTTCAACCGGAAAAGGAATCATACCAATCTCAATAGCAAAACTAAATACTCTTGTTAATGTTTCGGCAGAGGTTTCTGGGGTGGACATAACCTCGGCAATATTAGCCTTCCATATCATATTTGCAAAATGTAACGCACAATAATTTCGGGGATATTTAAAATGATTTACAAAATCACTAGCTAATAAGGTAGAACTATTTGTTGCAATAAGGGTTTCTTCATTTATATATTCTTGTAGTTTTTTATAAATACCAATTTTAATTAAGGGTACTTCAGGTACAGCCTCAATGATAAAATCACTATTTTTAGCTGTAGTGATGTCGGTTGTATATGTTATACGAGAAAATGTTTTTTTAATATCTTCTGCCGTGGCATTAACATCCTGTTGGTAAATTATGCCATATTCTTTATGGCGTTGTTTACATGCAGCAATAGCATCCTTGTTAATATCGTAAACGGTAACTTGTTTTCCTTTATACGCACTCTGAAAGGCAATTTGACCCCCCAGTATACCGGAACCCAAAACCAGCACTTTTTCAATTTTAGATTTACTCATTAGTAACTCCCTGTTTTCTTGATAATTAAGAGTCTCTTAAATTATATTTATGGATTATTTACTCTTAAATCTTTATCTGATTAAGTAAATAATAGATCGTAATGTTTATCTTTATAAAAATATAAAAATACACTACTTAGTATATGTAATATTATATTTTTAGATTTACAGGGGTAGAGTATTATTTTATGAATATTCTCCAATTCGGCGAATTTCCCAACGCAGCTCAATACCGCTTTGTTCCTTAACTTTTTGCCGAACAAGCTCGCCTAAATCCTCAATATCTTTGGCGGTTGCATTGCCGGTATTAATTAAAAAATTGCAATGTTTTTCGCTTACTTGGGCACCACCAAGGCGATAACCACGAAAACCCGCTTGGTCAATAAGCTGCCATGCTTTATAGCCTTCGGGGTTGGCAAAGGTAGAGCCACCTGTAAGCACAGCTTTGGGTTGTGTACCTTCACGTTTTTGCTGAATATCTTTAATTTGTTGGTTTAAATTTTCGCTTAAATCTGTACCAATCGCTTTCATAGAAGCCGAAAGAAAAATCCAATCATCGGGAATTTCTGTATGGCGATAAGCAAAACCCATATTTTCAAATGATATTTCATGAATCCAACCACCGCGGTCAATGGCTTGTGCCGAAATAAAAATATCCTGCACTTCATTACCAAATGCCCCCGCATTCATACGGAGTGCCCCACCCAAATTACCGGGAATACCAGCCAAAAAGGAAAAACCGCTTAAACCGATATTGGCGGCATATTTGGCTATGCGAATATCCGATGTTCCGGCACCGGCAGTAATGATGTTACCATGATGCCCGATATAAGAGAACTTTCCGCGTAGGCGAATGACAACGCCGCGGATTCCGCCATCGCGAATAAGCATATTTGAGCCCAAACCCAAAATTGTTATGGGGATATCTGCAGGGCAATGCCTCAAAAAATATTGAAGTTCAGTTTCATCTTTGGGGTCAAATAATACATCGGCTGTTCCGCCCACTTTAAACCATGTATGCTTGGCTAAAGGGGCATCGAACTTATATTTGCCTCTTAATTCTACTAAACTTTCAAATAATTTTTGATATTCACTCATTTTTCGCCCTCTAATAAGGCGGATAATTGTTTGGGCAACGCATTGGCCCAAGCGGAAATTGAACCTGCACCCAAACAAATGACCAAATCGCCTTTATCTCCCAATTCTAAAATCTTTTTGGGTAACTCATTTTCGTCTCTTAGGCGACTGACCGAGCGATGACCATGGGCAATCAGCCCTTCGGCCAAACTATCGGCATTGTAACCTTCTATTGGGCTTTCTCCGGCCTCAAACACATTGGCCACAATTACATGGTCAGCATCGTTAAAGCAGGTACAAAAATCCTCGAACAAATCTTTTAGGCGGCTATAACGATGGGGCTGCATAACGGCAATCACCTTGCCGGTACGGTCGCCATTTTCATCGCGCAAAGCATCGCGTGCGGCTCCGAGTACCGAGCCGATCTCGACAGGGTGATGGGCATAATCATCGATAATCGTAATATTATTAACCTCCCCTGTTTTTGTAAAGCGTCGCTTAACACCGTTAAACTGGCTTAAAGCTTGGCGAATAATATCCATATCGATATCCAAATTTTTGCAAACCGCTATAGCTGCACAGGCATTTTGGATATTATGCATACCCGGCATGGGTAAGCGAAAACCTTCATACATGGTTTCGGTTCCATTTTTGCGCACACAAACATCAAATGTAACACCATTTGGGCTGTTATATGGATGGCGTGCCTGAATATCGGCTTGGGGTGAGAACCCGTAAGAAATAATACGGCGATCCGGATTACGCGCAATCATCGATTGCACTTCGTGATGGTCAATACATAGGGCGGCATAACCATAAAAGGGGATATTATTCACAAAATTATCAAAGGCGTTGCGTAAACTATCAAAATTGCCATAATGGTCTAAATGTTCGGGGTCGATATTGGTTACAACCGCAATGGTTGCCGGTAGGCGCAAAAATGTACCATCGCTCTCATCGGCCTCGGCAACAAGCCATTCCCCTTGGCCAAGGCGGGCATTCGTCCCTAAAGCATTTAAGATACCGCCATTAACAATGGTCGGGTCCATCTGGGCATATTCTAAAATAGTTGCAATAAGCGATGTGGTGGTGGTTTTACCATGGGTGCCGCCCACCGCAATAGATAATCGTAAACGCATCAGCTCGGCCAGCATCTCGGCACGGCGCACAATCGGAATACGGCGTTTGCGTGCCTCTTTATATTCCGGATTATCGGCTTTTACGGCCGAAGATATTACCACATATTGGGCATCGCCCAAATTTTGACCATGATGACCAATGGAAATCTCCATGCCTAAATCCCTAAGGCGTTGCACATTCGCAGAGTCTTTTAAATCAGAACCCTGAACCTTATAACCCAAATTATGCAAAATTTCGGCAATACCACTCATGCCGATACCGCCGATACCGACAAAATGCAATGTTCCGATTTTAAAAGGAAGTTCCATCATTTATCTCATCCTTGATTCTGTTTTATGATTGCCGATACCATATCTGCAATATGTTTGGTTGCATCTAATTTTGCATTTTTCTCGCATGCCATACTGGCATCTTCTAAACGTTGTGGATTAAATATAAGCGTTTTTAATGCATCTGCAAGTATTTCGGGTGTAACTTCTTCTTCGCGGATAACCCAACCACAGCCTTGATCGGCCAAATTTTTGGCATTAAAATATTGGTGATCATCAACCGCATGGGGATAGGGTATCATAATGGCGGGTAAAGCGGTGGCTAAACATTCACTTACGCTCGAAGCACCAGATCGGCCAATATATAAATGGGCATCGGCCATACGTTGCCCAACTTGTTTATAAAAAGGAGCAAGCTCATATTTGGCAGAGCTATTCGCCCAAGCCTCTTTTGCCTCGGCCATATTTTCGTTACGAACTTGTTGGGTAACATGAATATGGGCAACCAAAGCCTCGGGCAATAAATTAATAGCTTGGGGGATTAACGTTGTTAAAGCACGGGCGCCTTGGCTACCGCCCAAAACAAGCAAATTAAAGAATTTGGTTGTATGATAATTGCGAATGGGGTCGAGTAAAAATGTACCGCGTACGGGTGTGCCTACCCAAACTTGCTCAATATTCTCGGGGCATTTTTGTACTTCTTTAAAACCGGTTGCAATGGCTTTGGCATGTTTGGCCAGCATTTGGTTTGCCCGGCCTAAAACCGCATTTTGCTCGTGCAAAATATAGGGTGTTTTGGTATAACGTGCGGCCATAATGGGGGGGATAGAAGCAAAACCACCAAAGCCAATGGCAACGGCTGGCTTGTTCTTTTTAAACCATCGGTAAGCTTGCAGGATGCCCGCACATAAACTCAACCCACCTTTGGCTTTAGCGATAATTGAGCCCGATGCAACACCACCACCCGAAAAGCGGATAATTTCTACATCTTTATGGTTTTCAAATGCACTAAAACCTTGGCCTTTTTTATCGGTGGCTATTGCGACCCGAAAGCCATGCTCTAAAAGTTCTAAGGCTGTGGCCTCCGCCGGAAACAAATGGCCACCGGTTCCGCCGGCACCAAGTACGATTAATGGTTTAGTCATTGTATATATCCTCTGTGTCCCATGGTCTCTCTTTGGTTAATGATAATAATATACCCGCTAATACGGCTAACGCCAATGTGGAAGACCCACCATAAGAAATAAAAGGGAGTGTCATACCCTTGGGCGGAATAATATTTAATGTTGATGCCAAATTCACAAGTGCCTGAAAAGCAAATAATGCACTTAATCCGGCGGTGGCAATCATCACAAATTGATTATTTTGCTGCGATGCCCGAATAAAACTACGAATAACCACAAATGCCACAAGCATAATGATGATTAAACAGAATATCAGCCCAAATTCCTCGCCGATGACTGCAAAAATATAATCGGTATGGGCATCGGGCAGGTTAAGCTTGGCCGTACCCGCACCGGGGCCAAGGCCGACAACACCACCGTTACGTAAAGAGCGCAAACTAAAAGCAACCTGATAAGGCAGGGTAGAAGGATCGCCCGATGTTATTGTTTCAATAAATTGAATAACCCTTTGGTGCACATGATCTTGTGTCATAAAAATAAACCAACCGCCCAAGATAATAAAGGGGAGTAAAATGCCAAAAAACCAAACGGGCATACCGGCAACATAAAATTGCACAATAGTTGTGGCAATAATCACCAATGTCATACCGATATCGGGTTGGAGCACAAGGCAAATAATTGTGGCTAAAAATAATAATGCCGATAGCCAATATCCGGGGAAGTTTTTTGTGCGATATTTTTCGCTGAGCAAAGTGGCTATCATAATGACTAAAGCCGGTTTAACAAACTCGGATGGCTGAATAGAAAGATTAATAACAGGTAAGATAATCCAACGGGTCGCGCCATTGTTTGAATATCCGATAATCGGTAGCAATGCCAAAATCATTAAACCCAAACTAAACGCTATTAACCCAAGGCGGCGTATCCATTTTAGGTTAAGAAAAGACAGAAAAATCATTACAAAAATAGCGGCAGTACCAAAAATTGCTTGGCGATAAACAAAATAAAACTCACCATAACCAATGCGGCGCGCTACAGGGGGCGATGCCGTAAAGCTTAACACAATACCCATAATTGCCATTAAAATTAAAACAGTGAGCAAAGTGCCATCAATTGTCCAACGCCATTGGCCTAATAAACTATAGTCACTACGGCGGAGGTTTTTCTGGTTAAGCATGGTTATTGGCCTCTTTAAGGTCTTGGTAAAGTTTCAAAAATAAATCACCCCTTTGTTCAAAATCGCTAAATTGGTCAAAACTTGCTGCGGCTGGTGAAAGCAAAACAACAAAATCTTCTTTAGGGTGGCTTTGGGCATATGTAATGGCATTATTAAATGCACCCGTCATATCGGTAAAAATATCTTGTTTAACGTCATTAGGGAACATTGCACTTAGCTCATTTTTATCTTGCCCAAAAATAAATGCCTTATTTATATTACCCATAAAGTGTAAACATTCCGTTATGCCATCTTCTTTTATTTGCCCGCCCAAGAGCCATAAAATATTTTTATAGCTGCTTAATGCTTTGGCTGCGGCTTCGCCGTTGGTGGCTTTGCTATCGTTAATAAAAATCATATTATCAATTTTGCCCGCATATTGTTGCCGGTGTTTAAGGCCTTTATATGCTATAATCGCTTGCACAACGGCGGCTTCTTCTAAGCCAAAACTTGTTGCCATACCATAAGCAAAAGCAATATTTTGGTGATTATGTGCGCCCTTTAAATAAGTGGCATCGGCTAAGGGGAAAACTTTTTTAACACTATGTTGGCGGTCATCGACCAACCAACCGTCTTGTGTATAAATGCCGCCGGCACAAGCTGTTTTAACCGAGATGGGTATTATATGTGCTTTGTTGCTTTGTTTCATCTGATTATAAATATTTTGCGTGTAAATATCGTCAATACCAATATAGGCAACATCATTGGCATCTTGATTAGCAAAGATTAAAGCTTTGGCTTTGGCATAATTTTCCATACCACCATGGCGCTCTAAATGGTCGGGGGTGATATTGATAAGCGCGGCAATATTGGGTTTTAGTTTGGGTGTAATTTCTAACTGATAAGATGAAAGCTCTAAAATAAAAGCTTCATCTTTTTGTGGTTTAAGCTCATTAACGGCTTTACCGATATTGCCCCCCATCAATGCCGGCTGTTGGAGGGTGCTGAAAATATGAGCAACCAAGCTTGTTGTCGTGGATTTTCCGTTGGTACCTGTAATGGCCAAAACCGGATTATTGGGATAGCGATCCAAAAAAATCTGAATATCAGAGATAATCGGGATATTGCGTTTTTTTGCTTCGGCCGCGGCAGGGTGGGCTTTTGGCCAAGTATGGGGGATACCCGGCGACATCATCAGTGCATCAATCTGCCCCCAAGGCCAATCGGCAACAGCTGTTAAATGATAACCGCGCTCAATAGCGATTTGTTGCGATTTTTCGTTATCATCCCATGCGTAATATGTGCAATTTTGCGATTGGCAAACATCAATAGTTGCACGCCCCGAGCGGGCTAATCCTAAAATGGCAATGGTTTTGTTTTCTGTACGCATTTTTCACCTTGATTTTAGCGAATTTTTAATGTGGATAATGCAATTAAAGCGAGTAGGATAGAAATAATCCAAAACCGAATAACAATAGTAGATTCCGCCCAACCTTTTTTCTCAAAATGGTGGTGGAGGGGTGCCATACGGAAAACCCGCTTACCTGTTGTTTTAAAGCTGATAACCTGAATAATGACCGATGCAGCCTCTAATACAAATAATCCGCCGGCAATGGCCAAAATAAGCTCATGTTTGGTAATGATGGCAATGGCACCTAAAGCACCACCAAGGGCAAGGGAGCCGGTATCGCCCATAAAAACTTTGGCAGGCGGTGCATTAAACCATAAAAAGCCCATAGATGCCCCAATGAGCGCCCCGCAAAATACCGATAATTCGCGCGCATAAGGAATATAATGCAAATAAAGCTGATGCGATAATACTGCATTACCCACGAGCCATGCAATAATACCAAAAACACCGGCAACAATAGCCACGGGTACCGCCGCTAAGCCATCAAGCCCATCGGTAAAGTTAACCGCATTGCCTGCACCCACAATAACAATCATAGCAAAAGGCACAAAAGCCCAGCCTAAAGGAACCAGCAAATCTTTAAAAAATGGTATAGCAACAGTGGATGATATATCGGCAGGTTGTAATGCCATTATCCAAATAACGGTTATGGCAGCGGTTAAAAACTCTAAGGCTAAGCGTAATTTGCCGGGTAAACCAGCTGTATTTTGTTTGGCCACCTTTAAATAATCATCGGTAAAGCCAATCGCACCAAAACTAAGGGTTATAAATAAAGCCGCCCAAATATATCCGGTTGTTACATCCGACCATAATAAAGTACCAATAGTGAGTGTCATTAATATGAGTAACCCGCCCATTGTTGGTGTGCCCACTTTAGAAAGATGTGCCTCGGGGCCGTCATCGCGTATGGGTTGGCCCTTACCTTGCTTAACTTGTAAATAGCGAATGAGCGACTCACCAATAAATACCGATACAAAAAACGATGTGAATAATGCACAAATTGTCCGAACGGAAGTGTATGAAAATACATTTAAAAAGCTCCAAAATTCGCTTTTTTCCGAAAGTGGAACCAAAATATTAAATAACAACTCTATAGTCCTCTGGTCTGTTTTCTCTTAATGAACAGCATACAAACCGTTCTCTTTTCTTATTATATCATTGTGACATTAAAATGCTATTAAAGTGTTAATAAGTACAGAGAATATTCTAAAAAAATATATTCATCTTCATATAAATATAAAATGAATGTTTCATCTTGATTTTTACCAGCAAAACAGGTAAAAGCATATTTACGCAAAATAGAAGCCGTATATAATGATTAATGGCTTATAAAATGTGGGTGTATAGCTCAGCGGGAGAGCACTTCGTTGACATCGAAGGGGTCACTGGTTCAATCCCAGTTACGCCCACCAGTTAAAAGATTGTTTTTATTGTATTATTTTGTTTTTTATAATTTATCTATAATTTTTGGGTCAGGTTATAGGTCAGGTTTTATTGAAAACATTAACTGCATTTTTTAGGTAATCAGGTGAATGATGGGCATAAATATTTTCCGTTGTGCGGCTATTATTATGCCCAATATATTTTGCAATCTCTGGAAATGGAACACCTGCTTGGGCTAACCATGTAGCGCATGTATGCCTTAATGTATGGGGTGTGACATCATATAGATTGGCTTTTTTGCATGCATTATTAAATGAACGCTTAATATCTTTAATGGGTTTTTGGTTGATATGGATTACATAACCATTATCAAGGCCTCGTTCTTTAGCTTTTATGAGTAAGGGTATAATGGGTTCGGCTATCGGAATTAGGGCTCTTTTTTTATTACTTTGTGTATCACCAACCGCATTATAGTCTATACGCTTGTTTATTAAATCCACTTGTGACCATTTAAGTTGAAGTATAGCGGCTTTTCTTGCGCCTGTGTATAGGGCCAACGCAATAAATAAGGGTAAATATTCTGTATTGCTTTCTTCTGCAGCAGTGAATAATTTTTTTGCTTCATCTTTTGTAAGCCATCGTTCTTTTGATTTTTGTAGTGGGGGTTTCCATACGGGGCGGGGAGCGGTTAGAGTACCATTTTTATAATCGTAATTAATTGCTGCTTGTAGAACATCAAGTTCTCTTTTTACTGAACCGACAGAAACTTTGACCCTTTGCTTCCCTGATTGTCGATATTGTAAATATTCTCTGCATTTAGCAATTGTAATATCGCCCACAACATTATTAGCAAAAAACTCTAAGAGACGATCTGCTGCATAGGCAATCGTCTCTGGGCTTTTTGTGTGCGGGGCATGTTCATTCATGTAAAGAGTTAGGCTATCGCTAATAAATCTGCTGAAAGGTTCTGCTTTTGTATTTAAAGGTTTTCGCCAGTTTCTTGCAAGATGAATTTTGCAAGGACTTTTTGAGCTTGTCGCTCGTCATTCGTGCTAGTTGAACGCTCATATTGGCATCCATTTTTGTACCATCGGATATGGTAGATTTTTTTGTCTTTTCGGTAGATAAGTTTTGGCAGGCTTGGTTTTCTTGGCATTGAATATAATCTTCTATACTATCTTTATTAATTCGCCATTCTCTACCCACTTTAAAACCTTTTAATTGTTGTTTCAAGCATAAGTTAATAATCGTGCGTTTGTTCACTTTAAGAAAATCAGCCACTTCTTTGGGGGTGCAGATTTGGGGGAGGGTGTTAAGTTGCATTTAATCCCCTTTCTTGAATGTGTTTTTGGTCTTGTAAATTATATCTGATCTCACCTGTAATCTGAAAGCTGTTTTTGGGCACCATAACATGGCCGTCTGTTGCATATATATATTTTCCTGTTGATCTAACTGCTCCAATATAGCTACTACGGTCGCCTCTTAAAGCGGAGGCCAGAACGGCATCAATCAAACTTATTGTAGTAAAATTTCTCATCATTCCTCCTCCCGAAAGGTGGGTTATTTAACCTTCTACTGGCTCGGCTTGCGGTTGTTGAATAGCGTTTTTAGCGTTAGAGAATTTCTCTTTATATAAATCTTGCTTCTCTTTCGGCATCGCCTTAAATAGGCTTGTAAGATTAAGCATAATATCTTCACGACTGCTAAATGGGTCGACAACATAGTCTTCAATTTTTTCATCAACATATTCCTCCGTGTAAATATCGGCTTCTTCTGCTTCATCAACTGGTTGTGCATCGTTATGCTCAATAACTTCTTCGACTGTAACAACACCTGCATTCTCTTGTTTTTGTTCTTTTTTCGCTTGGTTCTCTATAGCGGCGGGGCTGTTATCAAGGTTAATATCCTCTATATCTGCATCGGCAAATCGGCTACCGTTTGCGTGTTTTACATCAAGCATTTCTTCGGTAACATATAGGCCGCTCATAACATCGGCAAAATTGTCTCTTACCGCATATCCTCTTGCACGCATTTGAAGCATGCGTTCTGGGTATTTAGCCCATGTATTTTTGCCCCATAAATTTGCTTTTTCTGCCATTTTTTTTGTAAATATATATTTTGTGGGCTTATACTCAAAGCCGTCTTTTTTACAAGCAAGCATGGTTTCGTATCGGTGCGCTATGCACCACGCCAAAACAGCATCGCCATTTTCGTCATACTCAAAGCCTTCTTCAAGGTGGTTTCGGCCATCGTGCATTTTCATTAATGCAGGTAAAGCATCACCCCAAATTGTGGGGTTACCATTAACTACGGCAATCCTTTTTAAGGAGTGCAGAGGCTTAAACCCTAATTCCGCACCCGCTGTAATAGCCACCACAATGCTATCGGGCTTATTTTTATATGCTTGAGGGACTAAATCCGTTGCGGCAATATACCTTGCGTACTTCTCTTGTTCTTCCATTGTCTGGGGAATAAAAGTTCTTGGATTTTCTGTCATTGCTGTTAATGCTGTCATTTTTTAATCTCCTTAGTAGAACACCCATGCGGGTATATCATCATCTTGTAATTCTTCTTCCGCTATCACATCGCACCAAGGCTCGCCTTTAGCGAATTTTGCATCGTAAATTTTGTATTGCTTTAAAGCATCGCTAAGCATGCCTGCGCAAAAATTGTAATAATTGGTATGACCCGAGATATTTTTAGCGTGGATAACAGGGGCGTGGGTGCTTGAGATGAATAAGAATTTAAAACCATGGTCTTCTCTGTGGTTGGCAACCTGCCGTAATATCTTTTTTTGCTTATCGGTGAAACCGTAAATCATATCTCGCTCGATATATCGCTTTGCTTCATTTATAGCGAATACATATATTCTGGCTTGTAAGCCATATCCAAAACTGCCAATAGCATCATGGATTGATTTTTTAGCCATTTTGCCCTTACGAATAGAAAAGGTTTTTAGGTCTAAAATTTCAGTTGGTTTTAAGTAATCAATTCTTGCCTTAAAATCTATACCTGCAAACTTAAATAAGACTGTAATTTCGGGTATCCCGCCGCTGAAAAAATTTTTATATTCGCTACGTGCTAAAGCTTCTTTGATGTTGCGGACTTTGATTAAATCATTGTCTGATGCGGTTATTCTTTCATCTTCATAATCTGCCTTGATACAATCCCATATATTGGGTCTGAATGGCTTTGCAAGTTTGATTAGTTCATCTTTGCGAGCTGATTTTTTATAATCAACGCCTTGGCTGTCCAAAAATGCTTTTAGGTCATCTACAGTCTTTAAAAGACCTTTAAATATATCTTCTTTAAGGTTGGCCTTATAAGTATCGTTAAAAGCATC
>JBKEAR010000052.1:0-1832 GCA_047972425.1 Alphaproteobacteria bacterium
CGCGAGCTCCGCCAATTAGAGCTTAACGTCCTTAAAGCTCTTTATGGTGACCAAGCGGATCAGCGCTTGTTATTGGTTGAGGACCTCGATAGTAAAATCAAAGTTAATATTCACCAAATGCATGGTATCGAGATAGAGGAATTTCCGGCCGAGATTGCCAAGGCTGCCCTTTATTTGGTCGACCACCAAATGAACCGCAAGGTATCGGCTGCCTTTGGTGTCTTTTATGTCCATTTACCCTTGCCTACAGCTGCTAATATTGTGCATGGCAATGCGTTAAGGTGTAATTGGCAAGATATTTTACCCTCAGCAGAATGTACTTATATCATCGGTAACCCGCCCTTTATTGGGCGACCTTTTCAATCTTATGAGCAAAAGCAAGATAAAGAAAGAGTGCTAAAAGTAGGAATTCCGAATTATGGAAATTTAGACTATGTTGCTTGCTGGCATGTTAAAGCCGCTGAATATATATGTGGTAGCAATGTTGAGGTTGCTCTTGTTTCCACCAATAGTATTTGCCAAGGGGAACAGGTGGAGTTATTATGGCCATTTTTAATGGGGCAAAAACATATTAAAATCAATTTTGCCCATCAAAGTTTTAAATGGAGTAACGAGGCTACTGGCAATGCCCAGGTGATGTGCATTATCATTGGTTTTGCTCTGTGGGAGCGTAGCGAGAAAACTATTTATAGCTATGCTGATGTTCGTGGCGAACCCACCACTCGGCTAGTAAAAAATATTAATCCATATTTAATTGATGCCCCCGATATTTGGGTAAAAAAACAAAGCAAGCCCCTATGTGATATTCCTAAAATGAGTTTAGGAAATCAGCCAACAGATAATGGGAATTTTTTATTTACTGAAGAAGAAAAAGATGAATTTCTCAAGCAAGAACCAAATGCTAAAAAATATATTAAAAAATTTTTAGGGGCAAGAGAATTTATTAATAATATTCCCCGATATTGTTTATGGTTAACAGATATTTCACCATCGGAGCTTCGCTCTATGCCCCATGTAATGAAACGAATTGAAGCTGTTAAAGAGTTCCGTTTGTCTAGTAAGAAAGTAGCCACAAGAGTAAGCGCACAAACGTCTTGGTTATTTCAAGATATTAGAGATATTAATAACCAACCCTATTTATTTATCCCTCTAACCTCTTCAGAGCGAAGAGAATATCTCCCTATTGGCTATATTAATGCAAATGTAATAACATCTAATCTAGCTTATATGCTTCCCAATGCCACTTTATATGAATTTGGTATTATGACCTCGAATATGCATATGGCGTGGATGCGCATCACGGCAGGGCGATTAAAAACCGATTATCGTTATTCTAACACTTTTGTTTATAATACATTCCCTTGGCCAAATCCCACAAAAGCCCAAAAGGATAAAATTATGGCTTGCGCCCAAGCGGTGCTCGATGCCCGGGCAAACTACCCAAGCGAAAGTTATGCCGATTTATACGATGCCACTTTAATGCCGCCCAATTTACGCAAAGCCCATAAAAATTTGGATAAAGCGGTAGAAGCTGCCTATCGCAAAGCGCCCTTTGCCGATGATAACGCCCGCATTGTCTATTTATTTAACGAATACGCCAAACTCACCGCCGATATGCTCACCCAAAAACCCAAACTCCGCAAAAATACAAAATAAATCACATCTCAAAGAGGGGTGTCACGCAGTGAGGGGGTGTGTTATTTCGGGTTTCATTATAGCAAACCTTCCACCCCCTCTATAAGAGGGGTGTCACGCAGTGACGGGGTGTGTTATTTCGGGTTTCATTATAGCAAACCTTCCACCCCCTCTATAAGAGGGGTGTCACGCAGTGA
>JBKEAR010000040.1:0-20623 GCA_047972425.1 Alphaproteobacteria bacterium
CCGGCTTGATTGATCACCATATTCGGATCTAAACTTGTATATTGTAAATCTATTTATCTATGAGGCGCTGCCTCAAACCCCGCTTGGGGTGTAGGGGCAAAGCCCCACACATAAAACTTATCTTAGGAATTAATCTAACGCATATAAAAGTGTTATTATATGGGTCGGTGGTTATGGCATATGGGTCCCACCCGATCCCTTTCCGAACTCGGAAGTGAAAACATATCGCGCCGATTGTACTTCGTCTTAAGACGCGGGAGAGTAGGTCGCTGCCGACCCTTATAATAACACATACTTCTTAGCTCAATACTTACCATAAAGCCCTCAGTCCTTACTGAGGGCTTCCTTCATTCTGTAATATATTCTCTCGGAAGTGAAAACATATCGCGCCGTTTGTATCTGTTTTATGTTCCCACACCCCATTCCGTTAGTCGCTTACGCTCCTTCCGCCAGTCTTAAGACACGGGAGAGTAGGTCGCTGCCAACCCTTATAATTATATCTATCTACTTCTTAGCTCAATACTTACCATAAAGCCCCCTATAACTAGGGGGCTTCTTGTTTTTTAGCTTAAGAAAATACTTCTCATAATTGAGCCAGATATTTATTGATATTCATCAATATAGGTTCAAAAATAATGATATAACATTCAGGGTTTTTATCCCAATCATTATACATTTTGTTCCATACTTTTTTAAAATCATCGACTGTTTTTAAACCTTCTTGCTCGGCATCTTTTTCGGTCATGTTTTGCACATGATCTTTACGGATGTCAGTGATTATAAGGGTGAGTTCGCTTTTTGCTTTGGGCATAAAGATAGGTGATACTTTTTTACCTTCGTCATTTATATAAGCTTCTTTAACCCATAATAAATCACCTACTTGAAAATTTTGTGCATTTTTATTAGTAATGGGGCGTCTTGTTTGAATCATTTCGCCTTTTTTAATGGAGTTCGCCATGGAATGATTAAAGATAATTGTATATATATTCATCGTTTATCCTTCCTGCTGTAATTATTATATAACTTTATTGTATATTAAATTTTTAGCAACAGAAAATTATTTATACCTTGATTATTAAATTGCGTTTTTCTGAGGGTTCATTATGATGAGTCTATGCAAAAAGTTAATCGGATTATATTAGCCCCAATGGAAGGGGTAATGGATGCCCAGATGCGCCATATCATTACACAATTTGGGTATATAAGCCATTGTGTAACCGAATTTGTGCGTGTGGTTGACCGCCTATTACCTGAACATATATTTTATAAATATTGCCCTGAGCTTAAACAAGATACACAGGTGAATAATGTGCCAGTGCGGGTACAGCTTTTGGGGCAGAACCCAGAATATATGGCTTTAAATGCCGAGCGTGCGATAGAACTAGGCTCTTATGGCATAGATATTAATTTTGGCTGCCCTGCTAAAAAAGTGAATAACTCAAAAGGGGGAGCCGTTTTACTTAAAGAGCCAGAAACTGTTTATCGGATTGTAAAGGCTGTTAGGGAAGCTGTTGGTAGTAAGGATATTGTATCGGTAAAAATGCGCTTAGGCTACGAAAATACGGATTTAGCTTTTGAGAACGCACATGCAATAGAGGAAGCAGGAGCATCGGAGCTTGCCGTTCATGGCCGTACCAAAATACAGGCCTATACAGGTGAATCTGATTGGACGATGATTGGGCAGATAAAACAAAAGCTTGAAATTCCTGTAATTGCAAATGGTGATATAAATTCATTTAGTGCGGCGCAAAAATGTATGAGTATTTCGGGCTGTTGGGATATTATGATTGGACGCGCGAGTTTAGCTATACCAAATATCGCTGCAGTTATTAACGGGAAAAGCCAGTTGAAATGGTCGCAAATATTAAACTTGCTTTATTTATATGGTGATGGCTTTGAATTGCAGGATAAGAGCCAATATTATCACCGCCGTATCAAACAATGGCTGAGATATTTAATGACAGAATATGATGAAGCTGTTAAGCTATTTGAGCAAATAAAAACATTACAAAATAAAGATGAAATTAAAAAATTAATATATAAAAAATATAAGGAGTATCAACATGCCAACACCACATATTAGCGCAAATAAGGGAGATTTTGCACAAACGGTTTTGTTTCCCGGGGATCCATTACGAGCCAAATATATTGCTGAAAACTTTTTGCAAGATGCTAAATTAGTGACAGCCGTTCGTAATATGTTTGGTTTTACAGGACAATATAAAGGTAAGCGGGTTTCGGTTATGGGTTCGGGTATGGGTATACCATCGGCCTCTATTTATGCGCGCGAATTATTTGTGGATTATGATGTAGAAAATATTATTCGGATAGGCTCAGCCGGTGCAATTTCAGAAAAAGTAAAAATTCGCGATGTTGTAGTTGCGCAAGGTGCATGCACGGATTCCGGTGTAAATCGTAGCCGTTTTGGTGGTATGGATTTTGCTGCAATTGCGAGCTATCCGTTATTGCGCAAGGCGGTAGATTCAGCCGAAATTGCTGGGAAAAATGTACTTGTTGGTAATGTGATGAGTGCCGATTTATTTTATCATCCTGATGCGGGCGTATTTGATATTTTAGAAAAAATGGGTGTTTTAGCTGTAGAAATGGAAGCTGCGGGGCTTTATGGTGTAGCTGCCGAATATGGTAAAAATGCTTTAGGGATTATGACAATATCGGATCATATTCGCACAGGTGAGGCGACAAGTGCCGATGAACGCCAAACAACCTTTAACGATATGGTTGAGATTGCTTTAGAAGTTGCTTAAATAGCAATTTTGTTGAATTTTGAAAAGCTGCACAATAAATTTGTGCGGCTTTTTTATGCCGGATAATGGAATATAGTCTTTATATCACCTTTGATATTAAATACATCGACTGTCATTAATGCGGCATAAGGCATATTTAAGTTGGCGAATATTGAATTGGATTTTTCTTTAACATCTAAAAAATGCATCATCATCATGCGCATAACGGCCGAATGGGTAACAATAAGTAAGGTTTGCTTTTTATAATTATTACTTAACTGAATAAAAGCTTTATTTAACCGTTGCTGAAATGTCGATAGGCTTTCGGCATTTGGAGGGGTGTTGTCCCATGGTTCTTTCCAATAATTCATCAGCTCTAGCGGATATTCTTCTTCTAATAAACGGCGGTCAATACCATCCCAATCGCCAAAATTAAGCTCTTGCCATGCATCATCAATAAGTAGCGGAATATTATCGGCCTGGCTTGCTGCAGTAGCAAAAGTAAGGCAACGGCTGAGAGGGGAGCTGATAATTGTATCTATTTTGTCGGAAATACGATTATAAGAATTTTCCATTTGGGTAAATCCTTCATCGGTCAATGCAAAATCACTAATACCGCGTAAACATTCACTATGCTCGGGTAAACCATGCCGTAAAAAATAAATACGTAAAGTCATTGATGCTTCCTTATTGTTGGTATTTATTTGTTATAATAATATTTATTTACCTTCTTTTCCATGTAAATATTATCCTGTGATAGCAGATATGTTGAAATATAAAAAATACAAGTTTGTATTTTTGTATAATAGGGGGACTAGTGGGTTAAAAGAATAATAAAGTCTATCTTGTAGCTATTCATATATTAACGGAAATAAAGCAGTAACAAAATACAGAAAAGTTTGTATTTTAGAGTGTGGCTGAATATCTGGGCTTTTATTGAAGTTAAACCATTACTTTAACTTAAAATAATAGATACTGAACATCTAAACACATGAAAAGAATATCAATAGGTTATTAAAAAATCTTTAAAATAATCTATTTTTAGTTGATTATTCCATTAAATCTTCAAATCTTAAAATACGATGAGCAGAATAAGATGATAAAGGATATTCTTCATCTGATAAGGGGCAATATTGCCGTACCATAAGAGTATTATTATGAATGGCGTAAAGATTACGTATGTGACATTCGGCTGAGATATCCCCTCCAGTTTCATGGCTTTGGATAATACAGTCATCGCCTATTTTAGGTGGCTGTGAGCGATGCGCAATAATCAATTCCCCGAGGCGAAAGCGTGGTGTCATCGTATCAGTTGGTATATAAAATCCATACAGACTCTGGTGCTTTTTTAACGGATTACCGATAGATAACTCATCAATTTGCACAGAGGAATCCCAAATAATATTACCTTTATTATTAAGAAATGAATGATAGATAGGGATAGAGAGACTTTTACTTTGTGGCGAAATATGGGGGGATGCTCCATGAGAAGCCCCAATGCCGGTAAGCAACCAAATAGGGTCTACTTGTAAAGCTGCAGCAATTGCAATAAGGTTACGGGGCTTTTGGGTTTCGCCGTTCACAATTTTATTGATGGCTTGTTGTGAGATCCCCACTTGTTTGCCAAGTTCCACCTCGGTTATTTTTTGTTCTTTGAGTAATTGGTGTAAACGCTCTGCTAAACTCATTATATATTCCTTATATTTAGGTATATCATAAGTGAAATTTCACAAACAATCTATAGGTATAAAAAAACAGGCATTCAAAAGAATGCCTGTTTTAATTTTTTTGGTAATTAATTACCAGCCAATAACAACATCATTGGCATATTCAGACTGAGAAATCATATCTTTAACTTCATCAGTATGGTAAAGATTGATGAGTTCTTTAGCCCAATCGGTATCTTTATCGGCTGTTTTTACAACAACGATATTCATGTAAGGGCTATCGGCAGTTTCGCTAATAACAGCATCTTCTTTGCTTACATTGTTATCAATTGTAATATAGTCGGTGTTAATAGAAACCAAGGCGGCATCGGCAATATAATTTAAAGTTTGTTGCGGAGAAACAGCAACAATTTTAAGATTAAGCGGGTTGCTTGTAATATCGGCCGCTGTTGGTGTTAAACCGGCTTCGTCGGCAACTTCAATAACACCTTGAGATTCTAGTAATAATAACGCACGGCCGCCGTTGGTTGGGTCATTTTGGATAACCACGGTATCGCCATCTTTAAGTTCATCTTTTGAGGTAATTTTTTTAGAATATAAAGACATTGGGAATAATAGGTTATCGCCAATAATACTAAGCTCGTAACCATTATTTTCAATTTCGTTATCTAAATAAGGCTTATGCTGAAAGCTATTGGCATCGATATCGCCACCGTTTAAAGCTGCATTAGGTGTTACATAATCATTAAATACAACGATTTCGATATCCAACGTACCTTTATCAGCACCAAGTTGCTTAACAATTTGCGCCATATCTTGGTGTGGCCCCGGTGAAACACCCAGTTTAATTTTTTGTGCTTCGGCATTGGCAAAAGAGCCAACTAAAGCAGTAGTAACAATGAGAGAAGCTAAAAGTTTTTTCATGGATTAAAGTCTCCTAATTTAAGGTTTTAAAGTTTGCGTTTATCGGCTCTGCGGGCAAAAAAGTCGCCAATCAGTTGGCCGATAATAACAAGTAAAGTTAATAGACCTGCGGCTAAAATGAGCCCCGATGTTTCGCGGTAGCCATGGCCAACAGTAACGGCAAAATCGCCCCAACCGCCACCACCGATAACCCCCGCAATAGCGGTATAGCCAACAAGGGATACATAAGTGAGGGTTAAGCCGGATATAATTGCGGGTTTGGCTTCGGGGAGGTAAAATTTTGTAATGATTTGTAATGGGGTTGCCCCCATTGATTGTGCGGCTTCTAAAATACCCGGATCTACGCCGCGAATAGCGGTTTCAACAATGCGTGCACCAAAGGGAATAGCGGCTAAAGAAAGCGGAATAATCATCGCTTTTGCACCAATCGCTGTGTTAAATACAAAGCGCGAAACACCCATGAGCAAAACAATCAAGATAATTGCCGGTATTGCACGGCCTAAATTAACCATTAAATCTAAAATACGCCGAACCACACCAATAGTTGCATTATTTTCTTTAAAAATATAATGATTACCTTTTTGATCCGCAGCGGCTAAAAATACACCCAAGGGAATACCAATAATCGCTGTAAAGAAAATAGGTACAAGAGACATAGTAAGGGTAGCCGTTGCGCCTTCGGCCATTTGTTGTGAATAAGCATTGATACGAAACTCTTTAAGCTCTTTACCCGGTAAGCTTACACCGCTTTCTTGCAGATTATACCATAGATAAAAATATTTATGGAAAAGCCAATTTAATCCGTTTTCAAACCAGTTAAACATGGGTAATGACCTCCACATTCACATCGGCATTTTCTAAATAAGAAACAATTTGCGCGAGTGATGTTTGCTTGGGGTTAATTTGAATCCATAACAAGCCTAAAGGTTCATTTTGAATATATTCTATACGGCCATGCAGAATATTAACATCCACTCCAAATTCGCGAATTAAGCGTGAGAGTGTCGGGTTATTGGCTTTATCGCCTGTATAAACTAAGCGTAAGATATATTCACCTTTTGCGTTGGCCGCTTTGAGCAAATCTTCTAAATTTTGCGGTAAATCATGCTCAAAGATTGAGCGGATAAAGCGCCGGGTGGTGGCATGTTGCGGGTTAGCAAATAAATCAAAACTTCGGCCTTCTTCCGCAATTTTACCGTTATCAAGTACAATGGCTCGGTGGCATATTTTTTGTATCACTTCCATTTCATGGGTGATAAGTACAATTGTAATACCGGTTTTTTTGTTAATATCGGCAAGTAATTCTAAAATTGAGTCGGTCGTTTCTGGGTCAAGTGCCGATGTAATTTCATCGCATAATAAAACCTCTGGCTTTAAAGCTAAAGCCCGGGCAATGCCCACACGCTGTTTTTGCCCACCCGAAAGCTGCGAGGGATATTTGGCCGATTGATCCGTTAAACCCACAAGCTTTAAGGCCTCGGTAATGCGTGTATTCCATTCCTTCTTGCTAATATGGCTAATCTCTAGGGGGAGCTGCACATTTTGTTCGACTGTACGGTTCCATAATAAGTTAAAATGCTGGAACACCATACCCATTTTTTGGCGCATTTTGCGCACTTGTGCCTCACTTGCGCCAGTAAGCTCAATACCATCAATATAAACATGGCCATCGGTGGGTTCTTCCAGCAAATTCACACAGCGCACCAAAGTGGATTTACCTGCACCCGAGCGGCCGATAATGCCTAAAATTTCGCCCTCATTAATGGTAAGGCTTACATCGTTAATAACACGAATATGCCCCCCTTTATTGAGCGGAAAATCTTTTATAATATGTTTAAGCTCTATCAAACCGATACTCCAAAATAAAACCTCGGTAGCTATAAGTACCAAGGCTGAATAGAATATACCTTGACCTCTTTAGCTCCATTTACATTGCGCGGGCAAGCTGGCCATTCAAATACGCGCTTATTCATAATATGCCCTTACGCTTGGTAAATTGCAAGCGTTAAAATATTTTAAGAATATTAAACTTTATGATTTTTTATTTAGAGATAAACATTCTTAAGGGCAAGATATAAAAAGAAATTTTTATAGATATATGGCTAAAATACAAAAAAGCTATAACATCGTTTAGGTGATGTTATAGCTTAAAATATTGTATAGATAACTAAACGTTATTAGGCGTAAAAATCGGCCATTTGGCGTAAAGTTTTTGGTTTGATGGTTTGGTTTTTACCCGCACAACCAAATTCTTGATAGCGTGCCTCACAAACTTTTTGCATATCTTTAGAAGCCTGCGCTAAATAAGCACGTGGGTCAAAGTTTGATGGGTTTTCGGCAAAAAATTTACGTAAAGAGGCGGTAAATGCCATACGCAAATCAGTATCGATATTCACTTTGCGAACGCCATTTTTAATACCTGTTTGGATTTCTTCAATCGGCACACCAAATGTTTGCTTGATATCGCCACCAAATTCGTTAATTTCATCTTGTAAATATTGTGGAACCGATGATGAGCCATGCATAACAATATGCACGCCCGGAATACGCTCAGAAATTTCGCGAATACGATCAATTGCTAAAATATCACCTTCGGGTTTGCGTGTAAATTTATAAGCACCGTGCGATGTACCAATAGCAACCGCTAAAGCATCAAGATTGGTGGCTTTTACAAATTCATATGCTTCGTCTGGGTCTGTAAGTAAGCGTTCTTTGCTTAATTTACCTTCAAAGCCATGGCCGTCTTCGGCTTCACCAGAACCGGTTTCAAGAGAGCCAATTACACCAATTTCGCCTTCTACAGAAACGCCGATTGCATGGGCAGCATCAACAACTTTGCGTGTAATATTGGCATTATATTCAAAAGAAGAAGGTGTTTTACCGTCAGCTTCTAATGAGCCGTCCATCATTACCGATGAAAAACCGGTTTTCATGGCTGTCATACATACTTGGAACGAGCTACCATGGTCTTGGTGAACAGCAAATGGAATTTCAGGATATTCGGCAGCTAAAGCAGCAATCATACCAGTAATGATATTATCGGTAGCATATTTACGGGCAGAGCTAGAAAACTGAATAATTACAGGAGATTCTGTAGCACGTGCTGCACGGAAAACCGCATGGGCTTGCTCGATATTCGAAATATTAAAAGCAGGGTGGCCATAATTATATTCGGCCGCGTGGTCAAGAAGTTGACGCATAGAAACTAAAGGCATATTTATTTTCCTTCTTATGATGGTTAGGTTGTAACATAAACAAAAACCTAAGGCTTTATAAGGTTTTTTCTCGTATTAACGCTCACAATTTACCTTTTTTTAAAACTTTTGTCATCAATTTTATTTTTAAGGAGCAAAATGCTCAATTGTAAGCTTATCTTTATCGAAAATATGCCGAATACGATAATAATTATGTTTAAAAGGTTGTTTGAGGTATAAGCCATTTGTATTGAGGCATCGTTCGTTATAAGGGGCAAAGACAAATGTATAAACTTTACAAAAAGCAGGGATATCCGTTATATACGGCGTGTAAGCTATATGTGTTTGCTTAAGTAATATTGTATTATGATATAAATAAGTGGGCTTAATATGAATCGGGATTCCGTAATATTGATGAAGTTGTTTGATTAGATAAGGGGTTGGGTGAATATCTTTATTAAGTGATTGAATGTAAATATTTTTTTGTTGTTTCCATACCCAAATAGGGCCTTCGTAAACCAGCATATCCTGATTAATTTGTCTTGTTTTATAATATAAGTGGCTAAAAAAGATAATATTTGCCAAAAATAATACGCTAAGGCTGAGTTTATATTTTATTTTGTGACTAAAGCTAAAAATAATTATGAAAGCTGCCGTTAAAAACAAATAGGTAATAATCAAAATGCTAACATTTGGTTTTACGGTTGTTATTATCATTATTGGTAGGTCATGCTTTTGGGTTATATTCAATAATAAGCCGATTGCTATATCACTTATTTTCCATATCGGAGAAAATAAAAATCCTAAAAATAGGCTGGGTAATATGATAAAGCTTAAAAACGGAATAACCAAAATATTCGCAATAACGCTTAAAACAGAAACAAAACCAAAATAATATAAGCTAATTGGCATAAGCCATAAAATAATAAAAATAGTAGTGAGTATGCTTTGATAGAATCGGTTTTTCACCCAAATGACTTTAGAAAATAATATAAGCCCAAAAACGGCTAAAAATGAAAGCTGAAAGCCTGAGCTATAAATTTGCATTGGCCATAATAATATAATAGTTAATAGAGCAAAGCTATAAACCCGAAAGCTTAAGGCAGGGCGTAAAAGAATAATGGCACATAATCCATAAACCATCATGATTGTTGCCCTTAAAGTAGAGGCCTCGGCACCGGCAATGATACAATAAAAGATAACAATTGGGATGGTAAGCAATGCGGCGATTGATTTAACATTATGATGCAAATTTACCTTTGGGATTAAACTGAGTATAAACCGAAAAAAACCGAAAAAAAATAAAGCAACTAAACCAACATGTAGCCCCGATATTGCTAAAATATGGCTAATCCCCAAATACTGAAAGCGGCTTTTTATATCATCGCCTAACGCTCCGCGATAACCTAACAATAATGTTGCAGCTAAATTTAAATGCGTATCGGCAAAATATTGTTGCAAATGCCGATATATTTTTTGGCGGAGCTGGTTAACGCGGCAAGCAAGGTCTGGCTGTACTAAACCAGTGGCTTGTGGAGCTTGCAATGCCCAACCATAACCGATGATATGTTTATTTTTTGCATATCGTGATAGATTAAAGCCCCCCGGTGTTTGTGCTTTAAGCGGTTTATTTAAAAAAACCCGTATATTATAAAGAGAGCAAATAAGAGGGGGTGGATAAGAAGAAGTGATTTGAATGAAACTATTGTTATCGGTTTTAAAAATAAGGCGATTTCTTGTAGGCGATATAGGTTCTAGCTGACGCAATTGAATATGTTGGTAGTTGTAACTCGCTGTTTGGCTGATTTGTTGAATATTATTATTATTTAAATGGGCAGAAATCCCACCGATACTAAAGAATAAGAATGCTAAAGTGCATCGCCAAATGATGTTGGTTTGACTTTGAGCTACAAAAAAGAGAAAAATAGCCATAGATAAAAAGATAAAAAACAGATATAAAGGAATGACTATTACGGATAAAATACCGATAATAGACATAAGTGGCCAGATAAGAAAAAGCAGATCGGCAATTTTGTTTTTCATTTATCTATCCCCAAAAAACAATATTTAAAGAATTATTGCATAAGATTATAGGAAACAGAAATAAAATGACAGTCGTTACACGTTTTGCGCCTTCACCCACCGGATTTTTGCATATTGGTGGTGCGCGCACGGCTTTATTTAATTATTTATACGCTAAACATACAGGCGGAAAGTTTTTGCTCCGTATTGAAGATACAGATCGTAAACGCTCTACCGATGAGGCTATTGATGCTATATTAAATAGCATGGATTGGTTAGGTCTTGATTATGATGGCGATCCTTATTATCAATTTGCACGGCAAAATCGCCATAAAGAAATAGCCGAAAAACTTTTAAAAAACGGTAAGGCTTATTATTGTTATGCTTCACCAGAGGAGCTAGAGATTATGCGGGCAGAGGCTCGCGAGAAGGGTGAGCCCATAAAATATAACGGTCTGTGGCGCAATAAGGATGCTAAAGAAGCTCCGCAAGGGGTTAAACCGGTTATTCGGCTAAAGGCCGAGCAAGCAGGCAACACAACAATTGAAGATAAAGTTCAGGGTAAAGTAACCGTAGCCAATGAAACTTTAGACGACATGGTTTTATTACGTGCCGATGGTACACCCACTTATATGTTGGCTGTTGTTGTTGATGACCACGATATGGGAGTTACGCATGTGATTCGGGGAGATGACCATTTAACCAATGCGTTTCGTCAAATTCAAATTTATAAAGCGATGGATTGGAAATTACCAACTTATGCGCATATTCCTCTTATTCATGGAGCCGATGGTGCTAAGCTTTCTAAACGCCATGGTGCAGTAGGGGTAGAAACTTTTAAGGAGCAAGGTTATTTGCCTGAAGCCTTACGCAATTATATTTTGCGCCTTGGTTGGGGGCATGGTGATGCCGAAATTATCTCTGATAAACAAGCGATTGAATGGTTTGATTTTGATGGTATTAGCAAAGGACCATCGCGATTTGATTATGCTAAGCTTACCAATCTGAATGCCCATTATATTAAAGAGGCAAATAATGAAGGTCTTTTTGATTTAATTAAGCCTATGATATTAAATAGTTTTAAAGAAAAAAAGTTAGACGGTTGGGAATTTAGAATAAAAGCAGGGATGAATAATTTAAAAGAACGTGCTAAACTACTTACCGAGCTTGCAAGTTCGGCCGAAATTTATATTCGGGCACGCCCATTGAAATTTGAAGATAAAGCACTAAAAATACTCAATGACGGTGGCCGCGATATCCTAAAACAACTCCTACCATTATTAGAAGCAGAGGATGATTGGGATAACGAAACGCTGAATAACTTAGTAAAAGAGTTTGCTAATGCAAATGAGCTAAAATTAGGTAAAATTGCACAACCATTGCGGGCGGCTCTTACGGGGGTAACAACTTCGCCACCAGTGTTTGAGGTTGCAACTTTATTCGGAAAAAAAGAAGCGCTTGCGCGTATTAAAGAATGTATTGATGTTTAAATGGTCAAAGGAGGCAAAATGACTGAAGAAATAAAATCAAATAGCTTCACACTAAAAAACAATGCAACAGGAGAAACCTGGGATTTTCCTGTATATGACGGAACTATAGGACCGTCTGTGATTGATTTTTCTAAATTATATGCATCAACGGGTCATTTTTCGTTCGATCCCGGTTACACATCTACAGCATCATGCGAATCCAAAATTACTTTTATCGATGGTGGCAAAGGCCAACTGATGTATCGGGGTTATCCGATAGAACAATTAGCCGAAAATGCCGATTATATGGAGGTTTGTTATGCATTAATGTATGGTGATATGCCAAATGCAGAGCAGCTTAAAGCATTTACTACCCGTGTTAAATCACATACTTTGGTCAATGAGCAAATTAAAAATATTTTTCAGGCTTTTCCGCGTAAAAGCCACCCAATGGCGATTATGGCGGGTGTATGCTCGGCCTTAGCTGCTTTTTATCACGATGACGCCCAAATGCTATCGGATCCCGAATATCGCTATACGGCGATTTATCGGATGATTGCTAAATTACCGACCGTTGCGGCAATGGCCTATAAATATGCTAATGGTTTGCCTTATATTTATCCGCGGAATGATTTAAGTTATGCCGAAAACTTTTTGCATATGATGTTTGCAACACCTAAAGAACCTTATCATGTGGATCCGGTATTGGCACGGGCAATGGATTTAATTCTTATTTTACATGCCGATCACGAGCAAAATGCCTCGACTTCAACTGTTCGTATGGCGGGTTCTACTATGGCTAACCCATATGCGGTTATGGCTGCGGGTGTGGCTGCGTTATGGGGGCCTTCGCATGGTGGTGCGAACGAGGCCGTTTTACGCATGCTTGACGAAATTGGCACAGTAGACCATGTAGATGAATATATGCTTAAAGTCAAAGACCCGGATGACCCAACCCGTCTGATGGGATTTGGGCACCGTGTTTATAAAAATTATGATCCACGGGCAAAAATTATGCGCCGTACTTGTAATGAGGTGCTTGATGCTCTTGGCAAACGCGATGAACCCAAATTGGCTTTGGCAATGCGTTTAGAGCAAATTGCTTTGGAAGACCCATATTTTGTTGACCGCAAATTATATCCGAATGTTGATTTTTATTCGGGCATTATCTTTGAGGCAATGGGTATTCCGCGCAATGCGTTTACCGTTATTTTTGCGGTGGCTCGTGCCATTGGCTGGCTTTCGCAATGGAATGAAATGCTTGATGATCCTAAGCTTAAAATTGCACGTCCGCGCCAATTATATTTGGGCAATATAGGCCGTGATTTTAAAGGTATTGGGCAAAGATAATCCGCGATATTGTCAATTATGTAACAATCAAAAAGCCCTGTAATATGGGCTTTTTATCTATCAAAGTTAAGGAGTAGGGATATGGAAGATGTGTTGATGTTATCACTCGAGGCCAATTTACCAGTACCCATGGATGAAGCCTTTGCTTACATTACCCAAGCGGATCACTTGCCCCATTGGTTATATACACGGACAACCAAGCTTGCTGGTTATTATTGGCTGGGCAAGTTAGATAGCGAATATCTGCTTGTGCATGAAGATAATGATGATGGTACGCAATATCGGGTGGCGGGGATTATTCAAGAATTTGAAGAGCCACAAAATATTGGCTTTTCTTGGGTTTGGATAGATGATGATAACCAACCGAAACATGCACCGCAATATGTACGGATTATGTTAGAGGATTATGGCGATGGTACAAAACTAAATTTATTTCATTTAGGTATTGAATCTGAAGATGAGCTTGCCATGCATAAAGAAGGTTGGGAAGATTGTTTACAAAATTTAGAGCGTTATATTACCGAGCAATAATAATGGATTGATTATAAAATAAATAAGAACCGCAACCCTAAGGACTGCGGTTCTTATCATTTAGCTTTCAATTTGAGCCTCAGCTTCAGCCTCAGTGGCTTCCTCCCGTTGCTCTTGCCGATAAAATAGTAAATAATAGAATGAAGGCACATAAAACAATACCAATGTGGCCGCAACAGCAAGGCCAAACATAAGCACAAAGGCCATGGGCTCAAATAAAGGTCCGCCGGATATCGCCATGGGTATTAAACCCAACACCGTGGTGCTGGTTGTCATTAATATTGGGGTTAAACGGTCTGAACCCGCCTGAATAAGGGCATCTTTGAGCTTAACACCACTACGGCGTAACTCATCAACAGCCTCAATCAGCACCACAGAGTTATTTACAATAATCCCTGCTAAGGCAATAATCCCCAATGTACCAAAAAAACTATAGGGTTGGTTGAATATAAATAATCCAAGTGGCACACCAATAATAACAAGAGGGATTGTCATAATAACAATCAGTGTACGCCGTGCAGAGTTAAAGTTAAACATAATTGCGGCAATCATCAGTGCAAAGGCCATGGGCAACATGCCGGCTAATTTTTGGTTAGCATTTAAGCTATTATAAATCTCGCCACGGATTTCATAATAATAATCTTGGCTCCCAGTTGCGGGCTTTTTGAGGTTGGGATCAAACTCCGAGACTTCTTTGAGCCCCAAACCATCTAAAGTTGGTTGAATATAATTATATAAATTCTCCGATGTTAAATTATCGGCAATGGCACTTATAGTAATAACAGCCTCTTGGTTAATACGGCGGATAGAACTAAAGTTTTGGATGCCTCTAATTTGAGCCACTTGCTCTAAGGCAATCAACCCCGATGCACTGGGTATCATCACATTACGTAAATCACTAATGCTGTTACGATCCTGCTCTTCACCCCGAATAATAATCGGGATTTGTTCATCATGCTCTCTGTAAACCGAAATTGTTGTACCATCGAAATAAGAGCTTAATAAAGTTGATAATGTTGATGTATCAAGACCATAAAGCCGAGCTTTTTCTTGGTCAATATCAATTTGGGTCATAAAGACTTTATCACCCCAATCGTTACGGTTTTCATTGATTGTCGGGATTTTGCTAAATTCTTCTTCTATCTGTTTAGCACGTTGCAATAAGCCATCGTGATCCGGCCCCGATAAACGCAATTGCACTTGTCCCGGTTCGCCAGCACCCATAGCTAAACGTTTCACCCGAAATTTAACACTTGGGATATTGCTGTTTAAATAGCGTTGCGCTTTCATTTTATATTTCTCAGACATTGCCATAGATGTTGTGTTAACCAAAAAGAAGGCTGTATTATCTTGGGCATCAGCCGGGGCTAACCCTAAGTTAAATCGGGGCCCACCACTCCCCACATAGACAATAGATGATACAATATCGGGGTTTTCTTCTTTATCATTAAGCCATGCGGAAACCTGTTGGGCAACATTTGCGGTTTCGCTTGTACTACTACCCGACGGTAAATCCATATAAATCATAAATTCGGGACGATCCGCATAAGGGAACATCTGGTTCGGAATAAATTTAAATAACGGTGTTGTTATAAAAATTAATGCCAATGCACCGATAATCATGATAAGTGAAAAACTAGGTTTTAAAATTGTTTCAATCACCTTGCCATAGGCCTGCGCCAATTTACTTTTTTTGATTTCTTTTTTAGAGGGTTTTATGAATGTAGATGCTAAAAATGGGAGAAAATACATGCTCGAAACCCAACTACCAATCAAAATAACCATAATGACACCACCCAAGCTAAAGGCGTAATCACCTGAGGAGCCATCCATGAGCATCATGGGGGTAAAAGCAAAAATGATAGTGAGTGATGATACTAAAAGAGGGATAGCGTAACGTTTTCCGGTTTCGATGGCAGCCTCTTTACCGTTTTTTCCTTTTTGGATGGATTTACTAATATCTTCCACCACCACAACGCCGTTATCCACTAACATACCTAAAGAAATAATAATACCGGCAATAGATACGGATTCTAACTGTATGCCCAACCGGTTCATACCAATAAAAGCAAAGGCAATAGCAAAGGGAACAATAGAGGCAATAATAAAGCCCGCCCGAAAACCCACAAATATAACAACAATTGCAAGGACTACCGCAAATGTTTGCAATACGTTACTTACGGCACTTTGTACGGCTTTTTGTACTAAAGGGGGTTGGTAAGTAGCAATGTTAAGCTCGTAACCATAGGGTAGGTTGGCTTTGTAATTATTGTAGGTTTCTTCCAAATTTTGGGCGAGCTCGGTAATATTTTGCCCCGATGTCATCTCAATTGAAACCACAACAGCCGGTTTGCCATTATAATATACAGGTTGTGAAACAGGGTCGATATAATCGCGCTGAATGGTAACAATATCCGATAGGCGAATAAAATTATTGCTATCATCAATACGAATAAGCATATTTTTTATTTGCTCTAAATTTTTAAAATCACCCGATGTCAAAATACGTAAATCATAACCATCGGCAATAATAGAGCCCGATGGTAACAGAACATTCTGATTTTGAACTTGGGTAATCACAGAAGCTAAATCCAACCCGATTGCGCCAATTTTTTTGCTGTCGATAATCAGCTGAATTTGCTCTTGTTGCACGCCTAAAAGGCTCACTTTCGATATACCTTCAATTGTATATAAAGTACGCTGAAAATCCTTGGCAACCTCATTAATATCAGCGAGTGAAAAACCATCGCTTGTTATGGCAACAGTTGCAATGGATACATCGCCATAATCTGTATTAAAATAGGGGCCATAGGAGCCTTCGGGTAATGTAACCTCGGCCATTTTGTTACGCAAATCTTGCCAAGTAGCATCAATAACATCCGATGGAACTTCATCTAATAATGTTACGGTTAATTGAAGAGAGCCATTTTGCACAAGGGTCGAAACTTCATCCACACCAGCTGTTTGCATGGCTTTACGCTCTAAAGGCTCGGCCAATTGTTCTTCCATCTCGGCTGCGGTTAAACCGGGGTTTTGGGCAAATACTAAGGCTGCCCGAATAATAATCTCGGGGTCTTCTCGCCGAGGAAAATTACTAAACAGTAAACCACCAATCATGACGGTAATAATCATCACTAAAATAGTAAATCGCGAACGACTAATGCCGAGTTTTGTTAAAAAATCCATAACGCAATCCTCGTCTATTCTTCTGGTTTTTCTGCAGAATTACTATTTAAAAGCTTTACCTTTATACCTTCGTATAATAGGTTAGCTCCTGCGGTAACAATAATATCGCCGGGGTTTAAGCCATTGGAAATAATAACATTATTGTCACGCATTCCAATAATTCGTACGGGTGCTTTTAAAACGGTTGATGTTTCGGGGTCAAACAAAAATACATTTGCCGAATATGAGATATCATTTGAAGAAGCCGTTGGTGAGGTGATAGACCGCTCTGCAATACTATCAACAATCGCACTTGTCGGGATAACATAACCATGTAAATAATTACTAAGTGGAACTTTAAGCTCTACCCGTACAGCTTCGCCTGCACGTAAACCTTCTAAATTTTCGGTAATTTGAACCACTACCGGAAAAGCAGCTACCTGATTAGCCAACCGGCCAAGCTCTGATATATGGCCTTTATAGCGAATATGCGGCTCGCCAGATATCCAAAGTTCCACCTCCTGATCCAAATGAATTTCATCGGCAACAATAGCGGGCACAACAAAGTTAACCTCTAATACACCTTCGCGATAAATAGTCGCGACAGCCTCGCCAATAGCAAGTTGCGAATAACTCTTTTTGCTTACTAAAGAAATAACACCATCATAAGGCGCTATAAGCCGGGTTTTTTTTAAATTTTCCTCGGCAATTTCTAGTTGTTTTTTGGCAATATCCAATTGGGCGGCTGCTGTGTCGGCACCGGCCTTTGCACTTTCTAATACCGATTGTGATACTAGTTTTTGATCGGCCAATTGTTGTTGGCGCGCATAATCATTTTGGGCTTGGAGCAAGCTTGCCTCGGCAGCGATAACATTGGCTTTTTGCGATTCAACCTGTAGCTCATAGGTTGCCGGGTCAAGCTGCGTTAAAACCTCACCTTTTGTGACATATTGCCCAACTTCTAGATCTACTTCTTCTAACGTGCCGGAAACCTCTAAAGTTAAATCTATCTGATCGCCCGGCGTTAATTGCCCCGCAAATTCGCGTAATTGATAATCAGTTACCTCTGTAATTGTTTGGGTCGCAACGCTACGAATGATGGGCTCGGGCTCCTCGGTCTTGCGTTCGCAAGCCGATAGTGCAAATATAGAGATAAGACTCGCAGATACAAAAAGCTTTTTAAGCAAAATATAAACTCCTGATAAATAAAGTATATGGTTAATAGAAGTAAAGTTATGTGGATAATAGCATAGTGAAAATAGAATGCAAATAATTGCTTTTGCATTCTATTGATAGTTTTTTAATATATGTAATATATCAAATAAAATTTAATATTGTCGCATAATGCCTTTAAGAACACCTTGTACCGCAACCCGATTACTATCTAAAATACGGTCTTGATAAGCAGGATTCGCCGCTTGTAAAATAATCTTATCGTAATCGCGTAGCATTTTTTTAAGGGTCACTTCTTCTTGATCAATCAGCGCGACAATAATATCGCCATCATAAGCGGTACTTGCACTACCAATAATGGCAATATCGCCATCTAAAATACCCGCATTAATCATGCTATCGCCCTGAACCTCAAGGGCATAGGCTTTACCTTTGGGCAGCATGGCCGCAGGGATATCCACAAAATTTTGAGTGTCGCGAATAGCCTCAATGGCAGTTCCGGCGGCAATTTTACCGAGTAAGGGGAGCGATACCGCATTTTCGGCCATCTCATTTTCGGCACGTTCGGCTTCCATACCCATCCAACTAGTATCATCGAAATTTTCGGGCATTTTAATAATCTCTAACGCCCGTGCCCGATTAGGTAAACGGCGGATATAACCACGCTCCTCCAAAGCAGCAATTAGGCGATGAATACCCGATTTAGATTTGAGCCCCATAGCATCCTTCATTTCATCAAAGCTGGGTGATGTAGAATGAATTTTGGAGTAGCTATTTAAATATTGCAGTAAAACCAATTGTTTTTTTGTAAGCATCATCAGAGTAGCACCTTAACAGATAACAAATTATGAATTATTGATTCACCTTATGTTCTCTTAAAGTTCTTGTTTCGTCAAGCTTAAAATCGAAAAAAATTCGATTGTAGATTTTCGCTTTGCTCTGCGGAGTCAATTAATAGGGCTTTTGTTGCCTTTTCTATATCATCTTGGCGCATGAGTGATTCACCAATTAAAAAGGATGCAGCACCGGCTTTACTTAAGCGGGCGAGATCATATGGTGTATAAAGACCACTTTCGGCAATTAATAGGCGGTCATCAGGAACATAGCGTGCTAAATCCTCGGTTGTTTCTAAATTAATCTCTAAGGTTTTGAGATTACGATTATTAATACCAATAAGCGACGAACGCGAATTTTCTAAAGCACGGTCTAATTCTTCGTGATTATGTACCTCTACCAAAACATCCATGCCCAAATCAAAAGCGGCATCTTCAATATCGCGGATTTGCTCGTTACTTAAAGCAGCAACAATAATCAAAATACAATCGGCATAAATGGCACGGGCTTCTAACACTTGCCAAACATCAATCATGAAATCTTTACGTAAGATAGGGCGTTTACACGCATGATGGGCAATTTTTACATAAGAGGGATCCCCTTGGAACCATTTGGTTTCAGTAAGAACCGATAAACAAGATGCTCCACCGCGTTCATAGGCCTCGGCAATGGCGGCTACATCAAAATCCGCACGGATTAAACCTTTAGATGGCGATGCCTTTTTAATTTCAGCAATCAGCCCATAACGCCCTTGATCCCAAGCATTTTTGAGGGAGCGATAAAAACCGCGTGGCGCAGGAACATCTTTAATTTGCTCTAGCAATGCAGCCTCGGGATATTGTTTTTTAAGCGGTTCAATTTGCGTTCGTTTAAAATCGCAAATTTCCTTTAAAACATCAGCCATTATGATAACTCCACATCATTGGTAATTTTTATCAGCTTATTTAAAGCTTCTTTTGCTTTGCCACTATCAATCGATTGTTTCGCTAATTCAATACCATCAGCAACACTACTTGCTTTACCTCCAATATATAGGGCAACACCGGCATTAAGGATAACAATATCATATATTGCCCCTTTTTGCATACCACCCAAAATATCTAAGATAACCTCACCATTATGTGCCGGTGAGCCACCAATAAGATTGGAAAGATTAGCATAAGCAATTCCGTAATCTTGCGGGTCAAAAATAAATTCGCTAATAACACCATTTTTAAGTTCGGTTACATGGGTTGTTGTTGTGGTTGTTAACTCGTCCATGCCATCATCACCCCGTACAATCCATGCATGTTCAACCCCATAATGTTTCAAAATATCGGCCATGGGTTTTGCCCATTTGGTGTCATAACACCCAACAAGCATATGTTTAACGCTAGCAGGGTTTGTCATGGGGCCAACAAGGTTGAAAATTGTACGAATACCCAATTTAACCCGAATAGGCTGAACATAACGCATTGCCGGATGATAAAGCGGTGCCATTAAAAAACCGATATTGGCATTGGCAATGGCTTGTTCGACCACAGGGATAGGTGCTGCCATATTAACCCCTA
>JBKEAR010000023.1:0-19767 GCA_047972425.1 Alphaproteobacteria bacterium
CACCCAATCTATATCTTGGTTACAATCACATTTTACCCAACCCTTACGCATAGATGATTTAGCTAAAAAAGCTAATATGGGTGTATCGACATATCATCAGCATTTCCGCCAAATGACTAACTTAAGCCCCTTGCAATATCAAAAACAGCTACGCCTGCAAGAAGCCCGCCGGCTGATGCTTACACAAAATATCGATGCTGCAACCGCCGCCTATGAGGTTGGTTATCAAAGCCCGTCGCAATTTAGCCGAGAATATAGCCGCCTATTTGATGCTCCACCTGCAAGCGATATTATAAATTTACGGGAAAGAATGACTTCAAACCTGTATTAAATAATGTAAAATATAGTTATGCTATCTTGATTCGGTATCTTAGCCATGCACAGAATAAAGCCTAGGAAAACCAATGGGTTTTCCCTTTAGGTAAACACTAAGTGTTTTGGGGCATAGGGGCAAAGCCCCATACATAAAAAGTCGTCATTCTGGATTTAATCCAGAATCTAGAGGAAAGGCCTATCATTCAGACTCCTGCTGAAAGCATGCCTATTTATAATGGCTTGTCTACGACAAGACAAGGAAAAGCCTATTCAGCTTTTCTATGCTCTATTCTGTAAGGTTTAATTTTTAAACTCCAAAGTCATTCCGGACTTGATCCAAAATCTAGCCCAACCGCTCCCTATACCTCTCGACCAAATGCCCAATCAAGTTGAGCATAATGGCCTTTTCTATCCCCTTTTTGAGAAGGGATAGGAATAGTTTATTCAGTCTTTTCCAATTATAGATAAATCATACCATAAAAATATCTTTTTGTAAAGAACAGATAGTGAACACAGGCTTCGCCTGTCTGACTTAATGTGTGATTAAATCAGGAGTGACACACTTCGTATGGTTGAATTTATCATGCCAAACCTTACAGAATAAAGCCTAGGGAAAGCGTCATGTTGTAAACATACTTTCAGCATGATGGCTTTCCCCTTTAGATGGGGGTCATAGGGGAAGTCCGTTCCCCTATTAAATATAGAAAAGCCGAATAGGCTTTTCCTTTAGGTCAACGCTTGCGTTGCGGGGTATAAGGGCAGAGCCCCATACATAAGAGGAGTCTATCCCCCTAGTAACTTAAATAAATCCTGCACATAAACCCAATCACACGAAGTCTGTTAATCCGGTATCTTCATACTAGTTGAATGCATTTTCGATAGTTTTTCTTCGGGTTTTGCTACCAAAAATGCGCTGCGGGTGGCGGTAGCGGCCTCGCCAAAGCCGGTAACAATTAAGGGTACTTTGCCCGACCAATAGGCAATATCGCCAATGGCAAAAATGCTGGGTTCGCTTGTCTCAAATGTTGCAGGGTTAACATCTATACGGGTTTTACTTTCCGAAAGTCCCCATTGTGCAATCGGTCCTAAATCCTTATTGAGCCCCATGAAAATAAACATATGTTCGGCCTCAATAGGCGTAATATTGCCATCGAAATCGGTGATATTCACTATTGATAAATTAGGGGCAGCGCCCTCGATATTATGTAACTGCATGCCTGTTTGTAAATTAAGAATACCTTGTTCAGCATATTCTTTAATTTTTTCTACATGATGGGCTAAAGCCCTAAATTTATCGCGCCGATGAACCAAGGTGACTTTTGCGCCAAGCTCGGTTAAATGCATCGCCCAATCCACAGCACTATCCCCACCCCCGATAATTACAACCGATTTATCTTTATATTGGCCGGGGTTAAACACGCTATAATGAATGGATGTTCCCTCGTAAGCTTCAATATCTTCAATTTGGGGTGGGCGCTTAGGTTTAAAGCTACCGCCGCCGGCGGCGATGATGATGGTTTTGGCATAAATTTCATGATCGCCCGATGTACTTAAATGCCAAATGCCATCTTTTTTCTCTAAGGCTTCTACCGCCGTGTTAAAATACCATTCCTTATTGAAAGGAGCGGCTTGCTCCACCAATCTTTCGCTCAGCTCGGCACCCGTGATACTTATAAAACCGGGTACATCTAAAATTTCTTTTTCGGGGTAAAGGGCGGCCATTTGCCCACCCGCTTGGGGGAGCGAATCTAATATAACAGTGCTTAAACCCAAAAGCCCTGCCTGAAAAGCCGCAAATAAGCCCGCAGGCCCTGCACCAATGATGGCAATATCTTTAACTTGCGTATCCAAAATTTATGCTCCCTATTTTCTATTTTCATTTTATGCTATTTTGATTATAACCATGTAGATAAAAAAAACAACATAGGTATTTTATGCTTGAGTTCCAAACATCATCGGAAGCCGAAACCAAAACCCTTGCCGCAAAGTTAGCCAAGGCACTAAAACCCGGCGATTGCGTAGCTTTTTTTGCCACATTAGGCATGGGGAAATCGGTTTTTTGCCGCACAATCATTCAAACACTTATGCCCGAGGTCAGTAATGTGCCCAGCCCCACATTCACCTTGGTGCAAACTTATGACAATGAGGAAACTGAGATTTGGCATTTTGATTTATATCGCCTAGAAGAGCCAGAGGAGGTTTTTGAACTGGGCATAGACGAAGCCTTGCAAAATAGCATTACCCTCATTGAATGGCCACAAAATATGGGGACTTATTTACCTAGCGGTGCGATTAAAATATATATCACCCCGGGCGAAAACCCCGATGATCGCTTAATAAAAATTGAAAGCGATAAAAAACTTTTGATAAACCCTTGATTGAAGTTTGATTTATTAAGTAAAATCGGCTATTAATTTGGTAAAAATTGCCTATGCGGAGAATATAATGACTCTAAAGCCTAAAACAGCTATTTTACTGGCTGCAGACCAAGCCCATACCTTACGTGCAATTACCGAATTTGTACCGCGCCCGCTTATTCGGGTGGCTGGTCGCTCGGTCTTAAAGCGTGCCCTTGACCGCTTGGTGGAAGAAGGTGTGGAAAAAGCCATTGTGGTTACCAATAAAGAATCTCAAAAAATTGTTCAGCGTTTATCTAAATATGAGCATAAGCTTGAGATTATTATCGAAATTGAAGAAAAGCCCGAAAACTCGCTAAAATCTGCCCAAGTTGGTCTTAAACATGTAACCGATAATGAGCCGATATGGATTGTAAATTCTGATATTTTATGGCTCTATTCCCTCGAAAGCTCGCTGAGCCGCCTATGCCGCATGTTTGACCCTACAAAAATGGATATTATGCTCCTTATGTTCGAATCCGCCGAGGCTTGGGGCGATGTGCAATATGGTGATTATTTTATGGAGGCCGATGGCCGCTTGACCGAATTGCCTGAGCGCCAAGTGAGCCCTTGGGTTTATGCCGGTATTCAGCTGGTTAAGCCCGAGAGCATCAAAAATGCCCCCAAAGATTATAATATGCATATGCTTTGGAATGAACTCATAGAAAAAGAGCGTCTTTACGGTGTGTTACACGATGGCGAATGGTTCCACCTTGATGGTGCCGATAGTTTAGAGCTTGCCAAGAATTATATGTCGACCCATTACGCCTATACGCCCCGCCGCTTTTAAAGGAGGCCGCCCATGCTGCAAGGTTGCTATAACATCCCATACGGCTTCAATTTTGCCGATGAACTTGCAGCGGGAATTTTAAAAACCTATGGGCATGATTACCAACTGCTTGCTTCTGTTACCATTTTTTTACCTACCGCCCGCGCTTGCCGTAGCGTGCATGAGGCCTTTTTGCGAGCCAATGACGGCAAGGCGAATATCGCCCCCCGCCTTGTTCCTTTAGGCGACCCAAATGCCGATGATGTACTGCTGAATATGCCCGATGCACCCACCATTAAACCCGCAATATCCGAGCTTAAACGCCGCATTCATCTCACCCAGCTGATTGGCGCAACCAAGGGCGTGCAGGCCAAGGCAGCGGATGAGAAAATCAGCTATGACCAAGCCGCGCGTATATCCCAAACTTTGGGAGCTTTATTGGACGATATGGCCGCTTATGAGGTGGATATTGGGGCATTTACTGCCCTAACACAAGGGGAATATGCCGACCATTGGAAGCCAATTTTGAAATTTTTGGATATCATCTTTACCAATTGGCCGCATATTTTAGCCGATTTAGGCGTGCAAGATGCCGGAAACCGCCGGGTGCAGATACTTGATGCCCTATGCCAAGCATGGGCGTTTAACCCGCCCAAAACACCGATTATTGCTGCGGCGATTAACCGCAATATCCCATCGGTTCGGCGGTTTTTAGAGGCTATTGCCGGCTTAGAGAATGGCTCAATTGTCTTTCAGGGATTTGAGCATATTGATGATGACATGTGGAATTTGTTCACCCGTGAGGATATGGACTGGCATAGTCAATCCACCGCAGAATCCTCCCCTTTTTGGGTGAATACACAGCTTTTACACGCGATACATAAAAAACCAGAGGATATTCGGCCTTGGCCATTTTTAGCCATAAACAGCCAAAACCAACCCGAATATTCCATTGCCGATTGTTTACGCCCACCCGGGGTAAAAGCCATTGATTTTGAACTAAAAAAACTCCCTTTTGAGTTGGTGGAGTGCGAAAACAGCAGCGAAGAGGCAAAATTGATTGCGCTTATGATGCGCTCCCAATTGGAGAAAAATGGACAAACCGCGGCTTTAATCACACCCAATCGGGATTTGGCGCAAAAGGTACAGGCGGAACTCAAACGGTGGCATTTGGATATTGATGACTCGGCCGGCGTTGCGCTGAGCAAAACGCCTATTGGTATTTACCTTTGTTTGATTAATGAGATGGCGGCTGAGAATATTCGCCCTCGCTCCCTTGTGGCTTTTTTAAAGCACCCTTTTACCCATTTGGGTAAAGACCGCAATCAGCTACGCCCCCTTGCCCGAAAGCTCGATATTTATTTGCGCGAAGCGGGCAATATTGAAGGTTTTGCTCTTATCAACCAATATCTCCGTAAAACCCAAGCGCAACAGTTTGAAGATGGTAATATGGATGCGGATTTGGCCATATTGCTGGATTTACTTAACCAAATAGAGCTGCATATTGCCCCTTTTACACGCCTACTCAGCGAGGTACAAGCGGCGCCCCAAGAAGTTTTACATCACCATATTCAATTTACCGAATGGGCAGCAACGGGCGATATAGGTTTGGGTGCGGATATTTTATGGAAGGGTGATGCCGGGCAAACCGCCAGTAGTTTTATTGCCGCATTGCTCGAAGAATTAGCCCTATTGCCCATCATTAATGGCAAAAGATGGCCGGAGTTTTTTACCCTATTTTTAGATGGCCAAACTATTCGCCCTGTGCGCAATACCCACCCCCGATTATTCATTTGGGGCATGGTGGAAAGCCGTATTCAGCAGGCGGATTTAACCATTATCGGCGGATTTAACGAAGGCCATTGGCCGCAAATACCCGATACCGGCCCGTGGCTCAGCCGCCCCATGCGCAAACAGCTCGGTATGAATGGTGTAGAGGAAGAAATTGGGCTAAATGCGGCTGATTTCATGAATTTAGTTTCTGCACCCAAGGTTGTGATTACCCGCCCCATGCGCGAAGGCTCTAAACCGGCAACCAAATCCCGTTGGTTGCGGCGTATTGAGGCCAAATTGCCCAGTGATTATAAAAATAATAACCAAAATATATGGCATAATTGGTTACATGCTCTTTACGATATCCCGCAAATTCCAAGCCTAAAACCGGCCTTGCGCCCTGCCCCCACCCCACCTTTAACGGCACGGCCACGTAAACTTTCGGTCACCCGCATTGATAATTTGCTTAAAGATAGTTACAGCATTTATGTAAGCCATATTTTAAAACTCTACCCGCTTAATGATTTAGAAAGCGATTTAGATGCCGCCGCTTTTGGTAATTTAGCCCATGATATTTTAGAAGAATATATTGCCCTGATGGCACAAGATGTTGGTGTGAACCAAATTTTAGATAATCGCCATTTGGATATTTTAAAAGACCTTGCACAAACAAAGTTAGTTGCCCTTAATTTACCCAAAGCGCAAGAAGGATTTTGGCAACGCCGATTGGATAATTTATGCGATTGGTTTTTTGAGCAAGAGAATAAAGACCGCCAAAAAATTTGTAAAACTTGGCTTGAGATTAGGGGCGAATATACTTGGGCAAGTGATTACAAACCCTTTACCCTCACAGGGCGAGCCGATAGGATTGATGTTTTAGAAGATGGTACTATTCGCATTATTGATTATAAGACCTCAAGTATTATACCGACAAAAAAGCAGGTTTATAATCACCAAGCGCCGCAAATGACGCTTGAGGCGCTGATTGCCCAAAAAGCAGGCTTTCCGCAGTTTGATGCCTACCAAGCATCATCGTTAGAATATTGGCAAATATCAGGGAGTGCATCGGCTAAACCCACCCAAATACCTGTGGAAGAAAATATCATTACAGATGCAGAAAATCTGCTCACCTATTTAGTCAATTATTTTGATAACCCCGCTACCCCCTATTGGGCGCGCCCCTATGGTAATGCAATAAAAATTTATGGAACTTATGACCATTTGGCGCGCTATAAAGAATGGTCGACATCGGGGGAAAATGCCGATGAATAACAAAGAATATGAAATTTTAAAACAACAAAAGGCGGCCATTATTGAAGCCGCCAGTGCCAAACAACGCCAAGCGGCCGATCCTCTCCGTTCAGTATGGGTTTCGGCATCGGCCGGCACAGGCAAAACCCGCATTTTAACCAATCGGGTTTTACGTTTGCTCCTTACTGATGTTTTGCCCCACCGTATTTTATGTTTAACATTTACCAATGCTGCCGCATCGGAAATGAATAACCGTATTCAAGATGACCTCGCCAAATGGGCAAATTTAGATGAACCATCGCTTGAAAAGGAATTACTTGATTTATTAGGACGTTCCCCATCATCTGAGGAAATGCGTAAAGCCAAAAGGCTTTTTGCCAAAACCATTGAAAGCCCCGGTGGGCTGCGCATTTTAACTATTCATGGTTTTTGCCAACAAATTTTAGGGCGTTTCCCGGTAGAGGCCGGTATCCCCCCGAATTTCTCTGTTGTTGAGCCTATCCGTTCAGAAGAATTATTGGTAGAAGCCCGTAATGAAGTGATGCATCGGGTGGCGCGTGGGGCATTAGGGCAAAATGAATATACCCCGCTAACTGAAGCCGTGAATATTTTGCTTAAAGATAATTCGGAATATTCATTAACTAGCCTATTAAATAATACCCGATTTTACCGCCAAGAGATTTTGGATTTAATTACCGATTATTCTTACGATGATATTAGTAAAATTTATGCCCGTTATTTAGAAGCACCATTGGTTGATGATTTACCCCAGCTTTATCGGGATTATTTAATCAAACTGAGCCATCGCAGCGCACAGATAAAAGCGATTATGGGCGCATTTGCCCAATATGGCTCGGCCAATGAGCAAAATTTAGCGATAGGGCTTGATGAATTTTTGGCTTATCCGGATAAACAAATAGAAAATTTTACCCTTTATACTGCACCATTTTTAAAGGCCGATAATCAGCCACGGCTTTTAACCCGCTACCCAACAAAAGCAGTAAAAAATAATGCGCCGGATATTGAAAATTATATTGAAACCGAGCAGCTTTATTTAGCCGGATTATTTGAAGCCGAAGCCCGCATAAAAGCCTATAATAACTCTATGGCACTCACCCGATTTTCGGGCGAGGTTTTGCGAGAGTGGCAATATAATAAGCTGAGCCATATGCTCTTGGATTATGATGATTTGATTGAGCGGACATCGGCACTATTAAAAAACAATATGAGCTGGGTACATTATAAGCTCGATGAAGGCATAGACCATATTTTGGTGGACGAAGCCCAAGATACCAGCCCCAAACAATGGAAGATTATTTGGCGTTTGGCCAAAGAATTTTTTGAAGATATTGAGCGTAATAATCATAAAAACCGTACCCTTTTTGTGGTGGGGGATTTTAAACAATCCATCTATAGCTTCCAAGGGGCAATACCCAAAGAATTTATTGAATATCAAAAATTATTCACAGGTAAAGCCGCCGAAGCCGGCATTGAAATATTAGATGTTCAGTTAGATACCAATTTTCGCTCTATACCGCCTATTTTGCAATTTACCGATATGGTGATTAATCAATCGGCCAAACAAGGGGTTATTTTGCCCTTGAGCGAAAAGCCACTCCATCATCAGCCTGTGCGATTAGGGGATTATGGTGATGTTGAAATTTGGCCGCTTTTGCCCAAACAAAAGAGTGAGGATTTTACCTATAGCTTTCCTCCATCATTGCCAAATGACGGAAGTAATGAAGAAAAACTAGCCGAAAATGTGGCCGCCCGTATTCGCCAATTACTCGATGAACAATTTTATGTAAGCAGCCAAAAACGCCCTTGTATGGAAAAAGATTTTTTAATTTTGGTGCGCAAACGCAACCCAATTGTTGCCCCTTTAATTAAAGCCTTAAATGCCCATAATATTCCTGTTTTTGGTGCCGACCGCTTAGATATTTTAGAGCAAATTGCGGTGCAGGATTTATTAGCCTTAGCCCGTTTTATGTTGCAACCGGCCGATGATTATAGCTTGGCTTGTATTTTACGCTCGCCTTTATTTGATGTGAGCGAGGCGGATTTATTTGACCTATCTTTTGAGCGTGAAACAACCTTATTTACTGAGCTTAAAAACAAACAAAATGAAAATATTGCCTTTAAACATGCTTATGAAATTTTAGACCATTGGCGGGGTTTTGTAGATTTTAGAGCACCCTTTGCCTTTTTTAGCCAAATATTGGCCGAAAAAGAATATGAGCGCATGATAATACGCCTTGGCGGTGAGGCTAAAGATGCCTTGCATGAATTTTTAGAATTCACCTTAGCATGGGAGAAAAATAACCCGCCTTTACTTGAAACCTTTATGCGTACCATTGATAGCGGCAAATTAGAGGTTAAGCGGGAATATGAAAATGACGAGACATCAAACGCCATACGGATAATGACGGTGCATGGCTCTAAAGGCCTACAAGCGCCTATAGTCATATTACCTGAATGTGAAAATAATCGCAAACGAGCAGGCGATAAAATCCAGCTATATCATTGCCGCAGGGACGAAACGATTTTTGACGGTTTAGATATTCGCCACCCTATCGCCAAACAAGATGCTATTATGGAGCGCATTCCTCTATTATTTTGGACAAAAGGCACTTTACCCGATGCTATGCGTCAAGCAAATGAGCAAAATAATATTGAAAATATCGAGGAATATCATCGCCTGCTTTATGTGGCCTTAACAAGGGCAGAGGATAAGCTGATTATTGGCGGTATTCAACAAAGCGAAAATAAAAGCAGTGAGCGACCGCTTTCTTGGTATGATCATATTTTGGCCGTAACACAAAATGAAAACAATCATTTTGTTTCAAGCCCTACCCTTTTACCTTATTTAGAAGGTGATATTAAGGAATTAAAAGCTACTTATGATATGCGCCCCCAAGAGAAAACAACCCAAGGGGAAATCTTAAAATCGGCATTGCCGCTCCCCGATTATTTTTACGATGATGCCCCCATAGAGCGCCGCCCCTATAATCCATTAACGCCGGGGCAAGTGATGGATGAAGATAGCGATATTGCCGCACGCTCACCCCTAGATAATACAGATTTAAGCAAGTTTTTTAATCGGGGGATTATCATTCATAAACTCCTTGAGCTTTTACCCCAAAGCAATAAAGATAATTGGGAAAAAATTACCCAACAATTTTTACAGCAAAAAAATTGGCAACTGACCTACAAACAACAAGCTGATATTTTTAAGGAAGTGATGGCGGTAATGCATAACCCCGAATTTGCCGATATTTTTGATGCATCGGCATTGGTGGAGGTTCCGATTAGCGGTATATTGGGCGATGATAGTATATCGGGGCGGATTGACCGTTTATTAATTAAGGAAAATGAAATTTTACTGATTGATTTTAAAACCAATCGTAAACCGCCGATGAATGCGCAATCGGTGGCAAATATTTATATCAAGCAGCTCAAAACCTATAAAAGCTTGCTACAAGAAATTTGGCCAAATAAAAAAATCCGCTGCGCCTTACTCTGGACAGATAATTGCACATTGATGAGTATGGATACAGTTCTTTAGAACTGTATCCATGGCAACGAAGTTGCCCAAAGCACCGCTTTGTAGGGGGATTTTTAAGAGGGAGCACCCCCCTTATCAGCATATAATTATAACAAAGTTCTTTATGATTCATATTTAAGTTGCTAGGGGGACGGCTTATTCTATATTATGTATGGGGCTTTGCCCATTATAATAAACAAAAAAACCGCTAGCCATAAAGGATAGCGGTTCTATTTGATTAAGAGAGAATAGGCAAACCCCAAGCCGAAGCTTGGGATTTTTTGGTTTTAGAATTTTTCGGTAAATGTGCGGGTAATCACGTCATCTTGCTGTTGTTTGGTTAAAGAGTTAAACCGCACTGCATAACCCGATACCCGAATAGTTAAGCTTGGATAATTTTCGGGGTGTTGTTGGGCATCAAGCAACATTTCACGGTTAAGTACATTTACGTTGAGATGTTGGCCACCCTCGTGATTTTCTTCAGCATGGAAGTAACCATCCATTAGCCCCACAAGGTTCGATTTTTGATCATCAACACCTTTACCCAAAGCACCGGGAATGATGGAGAATGTATAAGAACAACCATCGCGGCAATCTTGCCAAGGGAGTTTAGCAACGGATTCTAACGATGCCACCGCACCATTGGTATCGCGGCCATGCATGGGGTTTGCACCGGGGCCAAAAGGCATACCAGCCACACGACCATCGGGGGTTGAACCTGTTTTTTGACCATACACAACGTTCGATGTAATGGTTAAAATAGACTGTGTGGGTACAGACTGACGATAAAAGTATTTTTGTGCCCGTACTTTGTTCATGAATGTTGATGTTAAATATTGCGCAATTTCATCTACACGGTCATCATTGTTACCAAATTTAGGGAAGTCGCCTTCAATTTCAAAATCAATGGCAATGCCGTTTTCATCGCGCACTGGTTTCACTTTGGCATATTTAATGGCCGATAAACTATCTGCAGCCACCGAAAGACCCGCAATACCTGTAGCAAAATAACGTTTAACATCGCGGTCATGTAAAGCCATTAAAGAAGCCTCGTACGAATATTTATCGTGCATATAATGAATGATATTTAACGCTTTTACATAACGCTCGGCCAACCAATCCATAAAGTTATCAAGGCGTGCCATCACTTTATCATAATCGAGATATTCGGCTGTCATTGGTTCTAACTCGGGGCCGATTTGTTTTTTGGATTTTTCGTCCTTACCGCCATTGATTGCATAAAGCAATGTTTTGGCTAAGTTGGCGCGGGCACCAAAAAACTGCATTTCTTTACCCACAACCATCGGCGATACGCAACAAGCAATTGCGTAATCGTCTGATTCTAATGTGGGGCGCATTAAATCGTCATTTTCATATTGTAATGCCGATGTTTGAATAGAAACTTTAGCCGCATATTCTTTAAAACCGCGCGGTAAGCTCTCTGACCATAGAATTGTCATGTTTGGCTCGGGCGATGGCCCCATATTATAAAGTGTATGGAGATAACGGAATGATGATTTTGTAACCATATGGCGGCCATCTAAGCCCATACCAGCTAAGCTTTCGGTTGCCCAAATTGGGTCGCCAGAAAATAGATCATCATATTCTGGAATACGTAAAAAACGCACCATACGGAGCTTCATAATGAAGTGATCGATAAATTCTTGAATTTGTTCTTCGTTATAACGGCCTTCTTTAATATCGCGCTCGGCATAAATATCAATAAAGCTTGATGTCCGGCCTAAGCTCATAGCCGCACCATTTTGCGACTTAACCGCAGCTAAATAACCAAAATATGTCCATTGAATAGCTTCTTTGGTATCAACCGCCGGGTTAGAAATATCATAACCATAAGAAGCCGCCATTTGTTTGATATCATTAAGGGCTTTCACTTGATCGGATAGCTCTTCACGAAGCTGAATGGTTTCTTCTAAAGAAAGGCCAAGTTCTTCGCGTGCAAAATCGAAATTATCAAGCTCCGATTGCTCATTGATTTTATTTTGAATAAGGTAATCAATACCATAAAGAGCAATACGGCGATAATCACCAATGATACGGCCACGGCCATAAGCATCGGGCAAACCTGTAATAATACCAGAGCTACGGCAAGCCCGAATACCCGGAGTATAAGCATCGAACACGCCTTCATTATGTGTTTTGCGGTATTTTGTAAAAATTTCTGTCACTTTAGGGTCTAATTCTTTACCATAAACTTCGGCCGAAGTTTGTACCATACGCACACCGCCAGCAGGCATAATAGCCCGTTTTAATGGTTTATCAGTTTGTAAACCCACAATAGTTTCTAAATCTTTATTAATATAACCTGCATCGTGCGATGTAATTGAAGAAATAATCGATGTATCAAAATCTAAGGGTGCTTTTGTCCGATTTTCTTCTTTAATGCCCTCCATAACATCATCCCAAAGCTTAACAGTGGCTTCGGTTGCGCCGCTTAAAAAATCCTCGGCGCCGTCATAAGGCGTAATATTATTCTGAATGAAGTCTCTTACGTCAACTTTCTCTTTCCATTGACCCGGTTTAAAGCCTTCCCATGCTTTGGCAAAAATATCTAAAGACATTTATTAATACTCCTAATTTTTTTGTTCATTTTAATAGAGAAACCTAGGCTTCTTTTGCTTTCTAAAATAAAAGAAGCTTAGGTTTCAATCCCCATACACATTGGCTCTAAACCCCTAAAGAACCCTGTGTATAAGCTTATTAATCACTTTTTTTAAAAACTTGTCAAAATGCGCACAAAACCTTATTTTTGCTTGTTTTTTTAGGTAATATTTACGTTACCAAAGTGGGATTCTAGAAGATAAAGGTCATGCATCTGAAAATTATACATTATTTGATAATTTTTGACTTTGTATACTAGACCGCTGTTTGATTTTTTGATTGGTATGCATTTTTTGCAATAGCTATTGCAAAAATATCATAACTTTAATTTTTTTATCATTCTCGCTCTGTTTATTATTTAATCACCACAATATTTCTAAGGAAAAAACATTGCTAAAAAATAGTGCAAACTAAAAAAAATATTCCGCCACATCGCCAGCGCATAAAAAAAGAGCCGATGATTTCGGCTCTTTGTTTTTAAAAAAACAGATTCTGCGACAAATTCTTAATTAGATGTTATTGACCTACTCTTTCCACATTTGTATCAATCCATTCCATAATTAAATCGGCTATCTCTAAACTATTTTTATCCATCATCAAAACATGACTATTGCCAAAAACACCTAAATTCGGTGGATAAAGCATTGAGGCATTGCCACCTTGCTCATTCACTTCATCAACAAACTTTAAACAATCTTCATAGGCATTCTGCCAAGAAAATTCAGCGAGCCCTGTTGTTAAATCTAAGTGGTCACCAAAAACAACCAAGATAGGAATTTTTGCAAATATTTGCATATCTTCGGCTGTCCATGGCGTATAATGGCACCCACCGGGTTCTACAAGAATAAGGCCTTTAACATCCAATGCGTCCGTTACCGCCGTATTAAGCGGCAAAGCCCCTGTTTCGGAATGCCCTATTAAAACGGCACCGCCGGTTTGCGTGGCTAAGTCGGACATTGCCTGATAGTTCGGATTGGGTGTAGGTAAATAGGCATTAAGATCAGGAATGGCTTGCTGCGACATCTCGTGAGCAAAGTCCGTTGGGAATTGCCCATCTTCAAAGGGGAGCCCTACCCCTTGCCCAATACGAAACTGTAGCCAATTTAATTCATCGGATTGGCGAAACACATTAGGTAAATCACTAGCGGGGCGAAGCCCTGCCCGAACATCGTTATAAATTGCAAAATCCGTACCCGAACGACCCCTCGATATTTGGTCCGGTACGAATGTCGGGTGGCCTTTACGCACAAAATATTCAAACCATCCCATACGGCCATCGGGGGTTGTATCGTAAGTCATACCACTTAATGTTGCCCCATGCAACATCACAACGGGTACACCCGTAACCTCTGCCGGCACCATAAATTCCACATACATTTGGTTAACGGTAATATTACCGCCTTCACTCGGCGGCATACCAAAAATGGTTGAAAGCTGTGTGGAAGTTTGCATTACGCTCTCACCACCCAACATAAAGCTCCCCCTCGATTGCAAAACCAAAGGCTCAGCCGGTATTTCGATATTTTTATAGTCCAATGCTATTGTATTTTGAGCCAAAAGCAACATCGCACTTGTTAAAAAATACTTTTTAAATAAATTCATGGGTTTTCTCCTCAATCAGAAATTATAAGTTATTGCTTATATAATTTATATTTCCATAACTGAAAAATAACCGATATATCATTTCTTTAAAATTTTTGCCCATTTATGTAAATTTTTACCAAAAATAAAAAAAGCCTACACAAATGCAGGCTTTTGAGTATTTAATAATGCTATAAATCAGATAATCTACTTGATTAAATCGCTATATAGGCTTGGGCGGCGATCGCGAAATACACCCCAGCATTTACGCACATAGGCGGCCTCGTGTAGGTCGATTGTAGCGGTGATGATTTCTTCATCACTACGGGAGGCCTCGGCTATTTTTGCCCCTTTTCCGTCCGTTATAAAAGAGCTGCCGTAAAATGTGGTTTTGATACCGTCATCAACTTCTACCCCTACCCGATTAGCGGCAATAATCGGAACCAAATTCGATGCCCCATGGCCTTGCATTGCCCGCTGCCAATGGTCGCGGCTATCTAAAGTGGCATCTTGGGGTTCAGAACCTATCGCCGTTGGGTAAAATAAAGCCTCTGCCCCGTTAAGTGCCATAATACGTGCCGGCTCGGGGAACCACTGATCCCAACATATGGCTGCACCAAAACGCCCATAGGCGGTATCCCACACTTTAAAACCGCTATTGCCGGGTTTAAAATAAAATTTTTCCTGATAGCCCGGGCCATCGGGAATGTGCGATTTACGATAAATGCCTAAATTTTTACCATCGGCATCAATCATCACCAAACTGTTATAGGTCTCGTTACCGTCAAGCTCGTAAAAACTCACGGGCAAAACCACATTCAATTCTTTGGCTAATTTTTGCATTTCTAATATAAAAGGATGATTTTTTGCGGGCTTGGCCAATTTAAGATAATCGTAATTTTGCTGCTTACAAAAATAATGGGCCAAAGGAAGCTCCGACATAATAATCACCTGCGCCCCTTTTTGTGCAGCTGCTTTTATATTATTGGTTAATTTTTCAATATTGGCGGCTTCATCCCAGCTAAATGATTGCTGAATAGCGGCAAACTGAACATTACGCTTCATTTATTATCCCCTTTGGAACTTGTTGGGTTATGCAATGAATATTCCCACCACCCAATAAAATCTCACGGGTGTAAATAGGAACAATCTCTTTACTTGGGTAAAAATCTTTTAAAAATTGATAAGCTTTTTGATCATATGGGCTATCAAATTGCGGTAAAATAATCGCCCCATTGGCCATATAAAAATTAATATACGATGCCGCCATGCGGTTTTCCGCCTTGCGCTCAAAGCTGTTTTCTGTAAGCTGCCACCCCACAGCCTCGGCCTCGGTTACATATAAAGGGTCGGGCTGGTGGATTTTATGCACTTTAAAACCTTTTGCCTCTAAAATATGCAAAGCATCTAAACTGCGCTGATATTGCGGGTCTGTTTTATTGTCTGTCCATGTAAGGGCAATATTTTCATCATCTAAAAAACAGGCCATATTATCAATATGCCCATCGGTTTCATCATTATACACACCCAATGGCAACCAAATAATGGCATGCACCCCTAAATATTCTTTTAAAAATTCTTCAATTTGTTCTTTATTATATTGGGGGTTACGATTCGGGTTTAACAAACATTCTTCGGTTGTCAGTAACACGCCCTTGTTGTTTACATGAATACTTCCACCCTCTAAAATAAGCGGCACAATCACTTGGCCAATATCCTCATATTCGGCAATCTGATTAGGTACTAAAATATCGGCCGAAACATCATCATATAAGCCGCCCCATGCATTAAAGCCCCAATGGTTAATGCGTCTTTCTCCTTGCTGATTAATCACAAAAGTCGGTGCAATATCCCTTGCCCAAGCATCGTTACTTTTTATCGCTACAAATTCAATATTCGATAAATTACTAAAATATGTTTTTGCTTCTGTAATCAAATTTGCATCCGTTGCCATGCGCACAGGCTCAAATTTTGCTATAGCCATAGCAACTTGGGCAAAAACTACCCGTGCATTTTTTGCTTCATTGCGCCAAACATCGCTACGTTTGGGCCATATCATCCAACAAGCATCGTGGTGGTACCACTCAGCGGGCATAAAAAATTGATCTTTTTCCATATCACCCTATATATATGTTTTACCAATAATGTAAAGACTATAGTAAAATGCGTAGCTGTTGCATAATAAAAAAGCTATTCCTTGCGATTAGGGATAAACAGCATTATTAATATAGAATCATTTTAAAAATAATGACGGACATGTATAAATGACAGATAATCAAATGCAGAGTGCTGTTATTCGCTTTGCCGGAGACTCCGGCGATGGAATGCAGCTTACAGGCGGACAATTTACCCTAACAACAGCGTTAAGCCAGCAGGAACTCACGACTTTTCCGGATTTTCCATCGGAGATTCGTGCACCCCAAGGGACGACCTATGGTGTGTCGGCCTTTCAGATCCATTTTGGTGCCGGTGGTATCCACACCATTGGTGATGAGCTTGATGTTTTGGTATGCATGAACCCGGCTGCATTAAAAACCCAGCTTCAAGATTTAAAAATTGGTGGTTTGGTTATTTTAGATACAGGCGCTTTTGATAAACGCAATTTAGAAAAAGCAGGTTACGATGTTAATCCGTTAGAAGACGATACACTCAACCAATATCGCACCTTACAAATTGATATTACCGAGCAAGCGGTTAATACAGCCGTTAATTCGGGTTTTGATAAAGCCATTGGTAATCGCTCGCGTAACCTATGGGCATTAGGCCTTGTTTATTGGCTATTTGGACGCGACCGCGAAACCACATTAAATTGGTTAAAAACCAAGTTCGAAAAACGCAACCCCGATGCCTATAAGGCTAATGTTGCCGCGCTCAATGCCGGCCATCTTTATGGTGAAGTTACTGGCCTACAAGCCGAGGTTGTGCCCATTGATACTCCTAAAGCCCATATGGAAGCAGGCACTTATCGCACCGCAACTGGTTACGAAACCCTAACATGGGGCTTGATTGCTGGTACAAAATTGGCCGATTTAAATGCGGTATTATGTTCTTACCCTATAACCCCGGCCTCTACCATGTTACATACTGCAACCCGATTACCACAATTTGGTATAAAAACTTTTCAGGCGGAAGATGAAATTGCGGCCGTTTGTGCCGCTGTGGGTGCATCATGGGCAGGTAGTTTGGGTATTACCACATCATCGGGCCCCGGCATTGCTTTAAAAACCGAGGCAATGGGTTTGGCTGTTGCTGCCGAGCTTCCTTTAGTGGTGGTGAATGTGCAACGCGGCGGGCCATCAACGGGTATGCCCACAAAAACCGAGCAATCCGATTTGTTCCAAGCTGTTTGGGGGCGCAATGGCGATACACCCATGGTTGTGCTTGCGCCTAAATCGCCAAGTGATGCCTTTAATTTAGGCATTGAGGCGGTACATATTGCCACCAAATATATGACCCCTGTCATGATACTTTCGGACGGTTTTATTGCCAATGCTTCTGAGCCTTTTAAAATTCCTGATGTTACCGATTACACCCCATTTCCTGTTAAATTCCGCACCGACCCAGAGGGTTATCAGGTTTTTGCAAGAAATAATGATTTAGCGCGCGATTGGGTAAAACCCGGCACAGCCGGCTTAGAAAACCGCATTGGTGGTTTAGAGCGCGATGCTGTAACCGGTGCGGTATCAACCGATGCCGAAAACCACCAAATTATGACCGATTTACGGGCAGCTAAGGTTACCAAAGTGGCCGATGAATATGGTGATTTAACATTAGAGCAAGGAGAAGATAGCGGCGATTTACTCGTGATTGGTTGGGGTTCAACTTGGGGCCCTGTTTACCAAGCCGTAAAACGGGCGATTAAAGAGGGCAAAAAAGTGAGCCATTTGCAGCTCCAACATATTTGGCCGCTGCCCCACGGCTTAAAAGAAAAAATGAGCCAATTTAAAACAATTTTGGTGCCAGAGCTTAATAATGGTCAGCTAGTCAAGTTATTACGTGCCGAAACCGTTATTGATGCGAAAGGCCTAAGTAAAGTGACTGGTAAGCCTTTTACCATTGCCGAAATTAAAGCGGCGATTGATGAGATTGTGGAAGGATAAAGAAATGTCAGAAAAAATTACCGCAAAAGATTATGCATCATCTGCCGAAATCCGTTGGTGCCCCGGCTGTGGCGACCATGCAATTGTGCGTACAGTGCAAAAATTATTAGCCGATGAACAAGCCGATAAAGCCAATACGGCTTTTATCTCAGGTATTGGTTGTGCAGCGCGCTTTCCCTATTATATGTCGACATACGGCTTTCATACCATTCATGGCCGCGCCCCTGCCATTGCAACAGGTGCAAAATTAGCCAACCCTAATTTAGATGTTTGGGTAATGGGTGGCGATGGCGATTTTCTCTCTATTGGGGGTAATCATCTTATCCATATGATCCGCCGTAATATCAATGTGACAGCCGTATTATTTAACAACGAGATTTATGGTCTGACTAAAGGCCAAGCCTCGCCCACCTCGCGCATTGGGCAAAAAACCGTAACCACGCCCAATGGTGTGGATTCTGAGCCTGTAAATGCCCTTGCTTTGGCTTTGGGTGCTGGTGGGCGCTTTGTTGCCCGCACCATGAGCGATAAACCCAAAGAAATGTTGGTGGAGTTTAAAGCTGCCCATGAGGTTACTGGTACGGCATTTGTGGAAATTTTACAAAATTGTACTGTATTTAATGATGGTGCCTTTGGTATCTTTACCGACCGCAAAACCGGCGCAGACCACCGGATGAATGTAGAGCATGGCAAACCTATGATTTTTGGTGTGGATAGCAATAAAGGTTTACGCATTAACCCCAAAACATGGACAATGGAAGTTGTGACCATTGGCGAAGATGGTATAACCGAAGATGATATTTTGATCCATGACCAAACCAATTTGGCTTTAGCCGAAATGTTGGTGCGTTTAGATGCCCCAAACTTTCCTAAAGTAACGGGGGTTATTTATAACAACCCTGCCCCCGCTTGGGATATTGAGATGGACAATCAATTTAAACAAAGTGAGCAAAAAGATATTAATGCCTTTTTTGATTATTTGCATAAAGGCGGTTGGAAAGCATAACAAACCTTTCGTTGTAAAGGGGCGCTTATGCGCTCCTTTTTTTATGCTTTTATCTATTATCATGTTATGATAAACGAAACCCGAAAAAAGTAGGTAGAGAATGTATTATATCATATTACTTATCATTGCCTTTATTGCCGTATTTTGCCTAATGTCTTATAACCGTATGGTTAAGGCGTATCATCAGCTTAAAGAAGGTTTTAGCGGTGTAGATGTGCAGCTTAAACGCCGTGCCGATTTAGTACCCGCCTTATATGATTTGGCGGATCTACAATTAAGCCATGATATTCGGCTTTTAACTGAGCTTTCATCGCTACAAAAACAATCCATCGACTTACAGGGTGAAAATTCTGATAATCGGCAAAAAATGGAAAAACAGCTTCATCAGAAAACCCAAGAGCTTTTTGCGATAC
>JBKEAR010000060.1:0-3501 GCA_047972425.1 Alphaproteobacteria bacterium
GTGCGCAGCCAAAAGATTATTGCCTTATCCGTCCTGTTAGATGATGTACCCGGTGGGCTGGCTTTAACCGCCCAAACGATATCTGATAACGGCGGTAATGTGATAGAGGTGCAACATCAGCGCCAATTTGGTAATGCTGCAGGAAACCAAGTAACATTAGATGTTACGGTAGAAACCCAAGATAAAGCCCACGCCCATAGCATTTTACAAGCCTTACGCAATGCCGGCCTTACCGTAGAACTCCAAATGGCAGAAGAGACTAAATAAAGGTTTTTTTCATTTATTTTTTTGCAAATGATTATCATTTTCGGTAGACTTTAATTGAATATGAATTTATATTGAATATTATTTATTTTTTCAACAAGGTACCAAAAAAATGAAAAAGATTGTTTGTATAATGGGCTTATTTATAAGCCTATTCACAATACCACTTTTAGCGTTTGCAGGAACAAAAACTATTATTGATGATCTCGGCTTAACCGTAGAAATCCCTATAGAGCCCAAGCGGATTATTATTGCCGACCTCCCACCTTTGGTACATACATATTATGTGGCTAATGGCGGAATAGAGGGCTTGATTGGTGGTCCGCAAAATAATGCTTTAGTCGATACAATGCTGCCTAAAGTATACCCTGAGGTAAAGGATTTAAATACTGGCTTTAGGAAGGATGGCGAAGTGAATATTGAAGAATTGCTTGCCCTTGAGCCGGATTTAATTTTATATCGCTCCGATAACGCACAATCGGGCGAGATGATACGTAATACAGGTGTACCTGCGGTGGCTTTTCAGACATTTAATATGAACGGCGGCAATACAGTAGCTCCCGTTGTTGCATGGCTAGAGACTTTAGGGCAAATACTTAATAAAGAAGAGCAAACCGAGCGCCTTAAGCGCCAAGCCTATGAAAGCTTAGGTATTGTGCAATCGCGTATGTGGAATATTCCAGAGGAAGAAAAAGTAAGAATACTCTATTTTAACGGATTATCGGCCGATGAGAATATCCTTAAGGTTTCTGGTAAGGGCTTATTCGGTTATTTTTGGGCAGAGATTGCCGAGGCCAACGATGTTGCCGCTAAAGATATTAACGGGGCTAAGCAGATTTCTATTGAGCAGCTTTATGAATATAACCCGCAGGTTATTTTTATGACATTCTCTAAATCCACGCCCCAAGATGTTATGAATAATCCTCTTTTTGCTGATATAGATGCCGTTAAAAATAAACGGGTTTATCAGGCTCCTTTAGGAATGTTTTCTTGGTATGGCCCAAGCACCGATGTGCCGGTATCGTTTCTTTGGCATGCAAAAATGATGTATCCGGAATATTTTAAGGATATTAATATCGTGCAAGTTACCAAAGAACATTACAAAAAAAATTATAATTATGATATAACCGAGGCAGATATAGAATTTATGTTTGGCAATAGTTTAGAAGTCCAATAAATGTGTCGTTAAATCAAAATAAATTATATATCATATTACTCGTTGTAATGCCGGTGATTATTGCTCTTGTGGCTATGTCTGTTGGGCGGTATACGGTAACCTTAGCCGATATGTATCAGCTTGCCCTAGGTAATATGGCCGATATTAAGCCAGTTGTTAAAAATATTATTATTAATATACGTTTACCACGGGTCATTACAGCTATTTTAGTGGGGGGGGGATTATCGCTTGCTGGTTGTGCAATGCAAGCCTTATTTTCTAACCCTATTGCTACCCCCGATACAATTGGTGTGGGTAGCGGAGCCTCTTTTGGTGCCGTTTTGGCTATTATTTTATTTAATAATATGATTGCTGTACAAGCATTGGCTTTTATTATGGGTATAATTGCGGCAATATTAACTATTTATATCAGCAAGCTTGCCCGAAACAGCAGCATTATTATGATTGTTCTTGCGGGTATGATTGTTGCATCATATTTTGCGGCTTTAACTTCATTGGTTAAAACAATGGCCGATAGCGATACCGAGCTACCTTCTATTGTATATTGGCTTATGGGTAGCATGGCAAGCTCCACGTTTGAAAAGCTCCGATACGGTAGCGCCCCAATCATTTTAGGGATGAGCATCTTATTTATGTTAAGGTGGAAGATGAATGCACTTCTTCTGCCCGAGGACGAAATACGCTCATTAGGCTTAAATGTTAACCGCATTCGTTTCAGTGTTTTATGCTGCGCTACCCTCATTACAGCATCATCGGTTGCCATGTGTGGGCAAGTGGGTTGGGTTGGTTTACTTATTCCGCATTTATGTAAATTTATGGTTGGTTACGATAATCGCAAAGTTATACCTCTTTCGTTAAGTATTGGGGCTTCATTTATGTTGGTTGTCGATACAATGGCACGGAGTTTGGTGCATACAGAAATACCACTTTCGATTATTACGGCACTTATCGGCGCACCATTCTTTGTTTTTATTATGATAAAGTTAGCGGGAAAATGGCGATAATGATTAAAGTAGAGAATGCTTCATTTGGTTATTCAAAAGATATACTTTTATATAAGAATGTTCATTTTAAAGTCCATAGCGGAGAAATTCTCTCTATTCTCGGCCCAAACGGTTGTGGCAAAACAACTTTACTGAAATGTGTTATGAATTTTCTCCATTTTCATACGGGGAAAATTTACATTAAAGGAAAATCGGTTAATGAATATAGCACACAAGGTTTATGGAAAATAATCTCATATGTTCCGCAAGCAAAAGGGGTAAGCACACAGTTAAATGTTCTTGAAATGGTAGCCTTAGGTAGAATACCGTATCTTCAGGGGTTTAAGCAGCCGCAACAATCCGATTATCAAGCTGCGGAAGATATTATTGCATCTCTTAATATTCAATATCTTACACATAAACGCTGCGATGAGATAAGCGGAGGAGAATATCAAATGGTTCTGCTTGCCCGCGCATTGGTCTCAGAGCCAAAAGTACTTATTTTAGATGAACCAGAATCAAATTTAGATTTTAAAAATCAAATGATGATACTTAAACAAATAAAAACCCTTGCTAACGGGGCTAATCTAACTTGTATCATCAATACCCATTATCCGGATCATGCCCTTAAAATATCCGATAAAACTTTACTAATTAATAAATGGCAAAAAAATACATTATTTGGTGCTACAGCAGATATTTGTACCGAGAATAATCTGAAGGAAATTTTTAATATTGATGTCATTGTCGATCAAATTCACCGTAACAACCAAACCCATAATATTGTTATACCGGTTCTTGACTCTTAAATACCTCCAATAAAGATAAATATTAACTTTATATTCGCCATAAAATATTTTATTAAATAGGTAATATTAAAATGGGTTGCACGAAATAAGAGGGCACTTAATGAAATACAAATATGGGTATTTAGCAATTTTATTACCGATTATTGCAAATGCGCAAGATACGACTTCTCCTTTTAGTTGCGATGAATTATCGGGTTTTGCGAGCGAGCCTCAAAAACAAGTGGCTACCGCACAATGTAAAACCCTAGAAGGCCTATACGAATATGAA
>JBKEAR010000039.1:0-98893 GCA_047972425.1 Alphaproteobacteria bacterium
AAGCCCCATGTGATTATAGCAAATACCACAAAGGGTGCGGGTATTTCATTTATTGAAAATCGCCCCGAGTGGCATCATCGTGTACCGAAAGGCGAAGAAGTTCAGTTGGCATTAGAGGAGTTAAATAATGAGTAATTCAGAGCATTTAGCGACAGTAATGGTGAATTGCTTTATGGAAGCAGTTGAAAATGGTTTGGATCTTATTCCTGTTGTTTCAGATTCTACATCTACAGCCAAAATTGGACCATTCATGAAAAAATATCCCGATCGCTTGATTAATGTGGGTATTGCAGAGCAAGTATTGGTGGGTACGGCTGCAGGGTTAGCTTTAGGCGGAAAGGTTGCTGCAACATGTAATGCTGCCCCCTTTTTAGTTTCGCGTGCAAATGAGCAAGTTAAAGTGGATGTTTGTTATAATAATACAAATGTTAAGTTATTTGGTCTTAACTCTGGTGCAAGCTATGGACCCTTAGCAAGTACACACCATAGTATAGATGATATTAGTATTATGCGCGGTTTTGGTAATATCGAAGTTTATGCGCCGGCATCCCCTGAGCAATGCAAGCAAATCATTAATTATGCCTTATATAAAGAAGGGCCTGTATATATCCGTTTAGACGGAAAAGCCCTGCCCGAAATATATAATGATGACTATAAATTTGTTCCCGGCAAAATAGACTTGCTTGCCGATGGTAATGATATTGCCATTATTGGTTTAGGGTCGGTTGTACATGAGATTGTTGATGCTAAAAAAATACTGGATGCACAAAATATTTCTGCAAAATTATTATGTATTCCATCTATAAGGCCTTGTAACCGAAGTGAAATCGCCAAATATTTATTAGGTATCCCTATTGTTATTACGGTAGAAGAACATAATATTAATGGTGGTATTGGTAGTTTGGTAGCCGAAATTATTGCTGAGAATAATCTGAGTACGAAACTTGTACGCTTAGGTATTGGCGATGGACAATATGCATTGGCTGCGGATAGAGTGAGCCTTCGGGCTTATCATCATCTTGATGCCTCAAGTATCGCCGAAATTGCAGTTAAAAATTTAAACGAGTTATAAAATGGGTACACCAATTATTTTATCAATTGATGAAGGCACAACCAACACAAAGGCTATTGCTGTAGATAAGTCTGGCAATATTTTAGCAAAAGCAGGTGTGGCTGTTCAGTTGTCCCATCCGCATCCCGGTTGGGCAGAGCAAGACCCAATGCAAATTTGGAATGCAACTGAAACAGCTATTGAAAATTGTCTTAAACAATTATCCGACTATTCTATTGAAGGTATTGCCATTAGTAATCAACGGGAATCGATTGTTGCATGGGATAAAATTACGGGTGAAGCTTTATCACCTATAATCAGTTGGCAATGCCACCGGACAGAGGATTTATGTGCTGAAATAGCACAAAAACCAGGAGCAAAAATAATAAAAGAACTTACAGGTTCTGTGATAGATCCCCTATTTCCGGCATCGAAAATTTCATGGATACTCATGAATTTGGAACATGGCATTGAAGGTGCACGAAAAGGAGAAATTTGTGTAGGAACTATTGATTCTTGGCTAGTATGGTGCTTAACAAAAGGTGAATCTTTTGTTACTGATTATTCGAATGCCTCACGTTATCAGCTCTTTAATATCCATACAACTTCATGGGATGATAAACTTCTTTCAATATATAATATTCCTAAAGAATGTTTACCCAAAATTATTTCTTCTTGTGGTGAGAGAGGAAAAACTAAAGGGTGCCGTAGCATAAAAGATAATATTCCAATTCTCTCCCAAATTGGAGATTCTCACGGTGCCCTTTATGGCCAAAGTGGCTTTAATAAAGGAGTTGTTAAAGCCACTTATGGTACGGGTAGCTCGTTAATGACACGTATCGATAAAATTTCTACATTAAACACGGGTGTTTCCACCACGGTTGCATGGCATGATGGTGAAATTTCTTATGCTTTAGAAGGTAATATTACACATACAGGCGCAGCAATTGCTTTTATGGGGAGATTACTTAATATTGCGAATATTGATAAGCTTAGCCATTTAGCACAAACTGTAAAAAACTCAGATGGCGTATATTTTGTCCCGGCACTTGCAGGGTTAGGAGCCCCCTATTGGGATGCGGATGCGAGAGGCATTATTTGTGGATTAACCGATGCCGCAACCCCTGCTACTTTAGCTCGTGCAGGTTTTGAGTCTGTGGTTTATCAAATAGCTGATTTATTTTTTGCAATGGAAAACGCTGCGAGCGAACAACTAAAAGTTTTGTATGTTGATGGTGGGCCTACAAAAAATACTTGGCTGATGCAAATGCAAGCCGATTTATTACAACGGCCGATTATTCGGAGTGATGTCGCAGAGGTATCGGCATTAGGAGCAGCCTATTTAGCAGGGAAATCAATAGGCTGGTGGGAAGATTATACAAAGCTACAATCCTTACCCAGACAAACCGAGCAGATTAATCCGAACCCAAATAATAAATATCTTTTAGAAAATTATAAATATTGGCAGGCTGCAGTTGAGCAAGCCCGCTTAAAAAAATAATATTGAGATGGAGGTTAATATGAGCAATAAAATCGAAAAAAAAAATTAGCTGTTCTTTTTGGAAACCGTAATTTTTTTCCAAGTTATCTTGTTGGTGAAGCAAGAACAGCCGCTGAAAAAATATTGAATGAACTTAATATTCAATCCGTTATGTTAAATGATGCACAAACACCATATGGTGGTATAGAAACTTATCAGGATGCCGTAACTGGTGCTGACTTTCTAAAAAAACATCGTGATGAAATCAAAGGAATTGTGGTTATTTTACCTAATTTTGGCGATGAAAAAGCCATGGCAAATGTAATTAGAAAAGCAAATTTATCGGTACCGGTATTGGTTCAAGCGGTATCGGATGATTTAGATAAAATGGGGCTTGCTACACGTAGAGATAGTTTTTGCGGTAAAATATCATTATGTAACAACTTACGCCAATATGATATTCCGTTTACATTAACAACGCAGCATGTTTGTGCAGTTGAAAGCGATATTTTTAAACAAGATTTACAAAATTTTACGCAATTATGTACAGTTGTTGATAAACTTAAGGGTTGCCGTGTTGGTGCTATTGGTGCGCGACCCGCAGGTTTTAATACGGTTCGTTACAGCGAAAAATTATTAGAGCGTTTTGGTATATCGGTAGAAACGATTGATCTATCAGAGATTTTTTCGTGTGTTGAGGCTTTGGATAATGGCGATAGCCGGATATCCGATAAATTAGAGCTATTAAAAAGTAATGCAGATACAAAGTCTATTCCTGCAGATAAATTATTTACTATGGCTAAATTATTTGTTGTTATTAGCCAATGGATTGAAGAAAATGATATTCACACAACGGCCATTCAATGCTGGACATCATTACAAAAAACATTAGGTATCAATGTATGTTCTATTATGAGCGTTATGTCAGGGCAATTAATCCCAAGTGCATGTGAAGTTGATGTTATGGGAGCCATTTCGATGTATGCAATTTCAGTGGCTTCGCAAAAACCGGCTTCTATTGCTGATTGGAACAACAATTATGGTAATGACCCCGATAAGTGTGTATTATTTCATTGCGGTAACTTTGCTACAGATGAACTTAAAAATCCATTTATGAGCACAGCAGATATCATAGGTACAACGGTCGGGTGTGAAAATACATGTGGTGCAATCAATGGGCGCTCAAAAGCGGGCCCTCTAACATACTTCCGTCTATCTACAGATGATTTTGAAGGAAAAATTAAAGCTTATGTAGGTGAAGGTGAGTTTGTTGATGACGATTTAGATACAATTGGTTGTCGGGCGGTTGTTCGGGTTAATGAGCTTGAAAATTTAATGGCATATATTTGTAACAATGGTTTTGAACATCATGTGGCGATGAATCATTCCTCAACAGCCGATATACTCTATGAGGCATTTAATAAATATCTAAATGTTGAATGCTATTATCATAAATAATTTATGAACAAAATTTAAATTGCACAGACGAAATAAAATAAGTTATTTGTGCAATTTAATTAATAATTCGGGTGATTAATTATACAGAAAAAAATATTATAGAAATAATCTTTAGTTTTTCGGTTTTTTTGATAAATTTTTCTTGACTTTGGTCTAAATTCATATAGTTTCGCCTGCATTGTTAAATAAAGAATAAAACAGGAAAATATCTATGGCAAAACCAAATACTGTGTTAATTCGGCTTAAATCAACAGCGGGTACGGGCTATTACTACACAACAAAGAAAAACCCACGTAACCATACAGAAAAATTACGCTTTCGTAAGTATGATCCCGTTGTTCGTAAGCATGTTGAGTTTGTAGAAACAAAAATTAAATAGTTTTTAAAATTCAAATAAAAAAAGAGGCCATTTATTTGGCCTCTTTTTTTATGTGGTGAAGCTTATTGTTCAAAATATTGGGGATATTGATCCGATAATTGTTCCATAGCTCTTAAAACAGCTCCAAAATGGATATCAAGCAATTCATTTGCTTTTTCTTTATTCCTTTTATGGAGAGCATCCAAAATACCTTCATGTTGGCTAACAAGTCCATTAAGATCCGATACCTCATAAAGGCTTAAAAACACTACCCGATCCATTTGGGCTTTTTCGCGTTCAACCAAGTTCCAAACGGCGGCTCTTCCTGAGGCTACAGATATTTTCTGATGAAATTCGTCATCAAGTTTCATAAAGTCTTCTAATTGGTTATTATCGGCGGCTTCTTTTTGCCGAAAGATTAATGCTTGAAGCTCATGATAACTTGCGGGGTTTAACCCTTTGTCGCATAGGTCGGATGCAATTGCACTTTCGAGAGCTAAGCGAACAAAGCGTGCATTCCTTACGGACATTACAGAAATTGCGGCTACTCGGCTCCCTCTTTGTGCTAAAATCTCAACCATACTTTCTTGACTTAAGCGAATAAGTGCTTCTCTCACTGGTGTTCGGCTTGTACCTAAATAGTTAGCTAAATTCGATTCCGAGAGCATTGCACCCGGTAAAAATCGCAATGTTACAATACCCAAACGTAGCCAATCATGTACCTGGTCACTCAATGGTCGCCTATCTTGCTGGGGATTCCAAGGGAGGTCTTTTAAACCTTCTGTATTTTCCATTTTTTCCTCATTTATATTTAAAAACCACATTAGTATATCAAAAAACAAATTGATTATCACCTTATTTTTTTATTGCTTATTTCCCCACTTTTTCATAATAATAATGGCGGTAAATGCATAGAGAAAACCATAATATTTATTAATGAAAGATAGCAAAAAATGTTAGTATGGGATTATTATTTCGAGAAAGAACAAATTAAAAAATATGTTTTTTCTAAATTAAAGCAGATATTTGCGAGTTATCCACCATTAGAAGCTGACTTCGAAAAGCGCTTTCAGAATCATTTTTCAGATTTTTTTGATAATCTTTATAAATTATATGGTGATCGGCTCGATTTTATTTATATAGTTGAAAAATCAATTCTACAAGCTGCGCGTGCATATATAGAACGCGATGCAGATTTAAAAAAATTAGATAAAAAACGAGAAAAAAGTCCGGATTGGTTTGCAAGTAATGATGTTATTGGTGCCGTATTATATGTGGATTTATTCTGTGATAATCTAAACAATCTAAAATCTAAATTATCGTATTTTAAAGATTTAGGCATCACTTATTTACATTTAATGCCCATACTCGATATGCCTAAAGGCGAAAATGATGGTGGATATGCGGTGTCCAATTATCGTAAAATTGCCCCCAATGTCGGAACAATGGAACAATTAAAAGATATTTGCACATATTATAGAGAAAATGGAATATCGATTGTTTTAGATTATGTATGTAACCATACATCTGATGAACATGAATGGGCAGAAAAAGCAAAAGCTGGAGACCCTTATTTTCAGCGATTTTATTTTATGTATGATGATCGTTGCATTCCGGATCAGTTTGAGCCAAATTTACGCGAAATTTTCCCTGACCGTGGAGAAAAAGCATTTATTTGGCGCTCAGACGTAAAAGGAAAAAATGGTGGAAAATGGGTGTGGAGTACATTTAATACCTACCAATGGGATTTAAATTATAGCAACCCCGAAGTTTTTTGCGTAATGACCGATGAAATTTTCTTTTTAGCCAATCAAGGTGTTGAGATTTTACGCTTAGATGCGGTACCTTTTATATGGAAAAAACTCGGAACAAGCTGTGAAAACCAAGAGGAAGTTCATTATATTATTCGGGCGATGAATGCTTTAATGCGCATAGCTGCACCATGCTTGATATTTAAATCCGAGGCCATTGTGCATCCGGATATTGTCCGTAGTTATATTGATGCCAAAGAAAGCCAACTTTCGTATAATCCGAATTTAATGTGTTTATTATGGGAGGCTTTAGCAACAAGAGAAACCCGACTAATATCTCATTCTTGTCAAAAACGAATGAACTTACCTTATGGATCAGACTGGGTGAATTATATCCGTTGTCATGATGATATTGGTGTTGGTTTTGCTAATGAAGATGCTTGGGAGGTTGGGATTGATGCCCATGGCCATCGTAGCTTTGTTGCCAATTATTATATAGGCCGATTTAAAGGAAGCTTTGCAAGTGGTCTTCCTTTCCAAGAAAATTTAAGTAATGGTGATGTTCGGATATCGGGGACATTCGCCTCTCTTGCAGGCTTAGAGAGTGCGCTCGCCCATAATAATCAAATTGAAATTGAATTGGCAATTGCACGGATTTTAATGATGCATGCCATTATCCTCACAATCGGCGGTGTCCCGCTGATATATATAGGCGATGAAATTGCGCAATTGAATGATTATGATTATATTGAAGATAAAGCCAAACAAAATGATAACCGATGGGTTCATCGCCCAAAAATGAATTGGGATTTAGTCCAAAAAATTGAGAAACATCAAGAGAAAACTGCTTATGAGCATGCGGCATCGCAAGTGAATAGCGGACTAAAAAAATTAATAAATTTAAGAAAAGCGCACCATATATTTTCCGTTGAAAATCAATTAGAGATTTTTGATTGTGATAATGAACATATCTTTGCATATAAACGAAAAAACGAAACAGATTCATTTCATTTTATTGCAAGTTTTTCTGAAAATGTGCAAAAAATCTCATTAAAAGAAGTTTATGATGAATATCAAAAAGATACATTATTTGATTTTATCGCGCAAAAGGATCTTAAACTTAATAATAAACATGAGGTTACATTAAAGCCTTATCAGATATTATGCTTTATAAAGGAAGAAGGAGCCGAATGATAAACTTACCGGCACATTTTAAAGTTTCGGCTGTTCAGATGAATAGCCAATCTGAAAAAATAATTAATCTTAAGCAGGCAGAAGATCTTATTAGCCAGATTGTAGAGTTAGAGAATCCACAGCTAGTTTGTTTGCCCGAAACATTTGATTGTTTAGGGGGTGGTGCACAACACTCACAAAAACAAGCCGAGGCTTTTCCTGATGGTGAGGCCTATAATACTATGGCAAATATAGCAAAAAAATATAATATTTGGTTACATGCGGGTTCCATGCATGAGCTAGCCGGAGAGCGTTGGTATAATAGTAGCGTTGTATTTAATAATGAAGGACAAGAGGTAGCAAAATATCGTAAAATTCACCTTTTTGATGTGGCCATCCCCGGTGGCCCCACCTTTAAAGAGTCAGATCGTGTGGCACCAGGAGATATACGCACGATAACCTATGATTTACCGAATGGGCTCAGGGTTGGTTGTGCGATATGTTACGATTTACGCTTTCCGGAACTATTCCAGAACTTACGCGAAAAAGGGGCGCATATCGTTGTTATTCCTTCGGCCTTTACCTTACAAACGGGTATGGAGCATTGGGAGGTTTTGTTAAGAGCCCGTGCTATAGAAAATCAGTGTTTTATTATTGCACCCAATCAAACAGGGCAACATGATAATGGTAAAAGGTCATCTTATGGCCATACAATGATTGTTGATCCTTGGGGACAAGTGATTGCTCGCCGTGCGGGTGGCATTGGCACAGTAACATCGCGATTGGATATTGAGTATTTACAGCGAATTCGTACAGCAATGCCTGTACAATCGCATAAAATTCAAATGTCTCACAATGATGTTGGATTATAATTCTTTCGGTGATATAGTAACTTAAAGTTTTACTTAATAAATAGTGAGTCTGCAATATCATGAGACAAAAAATTATTTTTTCATCTTTAATCTCTATTTTTGCTTTATCGGCAATGGCTGATTTCCCGGGAAAATCTTGGCTTGAAGATAAAGTTGTTAAAGATCAATTCGATCTATGGATTGGTATTCAAGGGCTCGCTGCCCCAACTTATTTTGGTAGCGATGATTATCGTTATTATCCATTACCGATTATTCAGCTAGAAACTTACGATAAAAGCCCTAGCCCGTTTATTTTTGATTCTATTGCGGGTGCGGGTATCAAACTTTTTGATTACCAAGGAGCCTATTTAGGCGTTGCCGGATATTGGCGCCCCGGCTGGAGTGCAAAAGATGATTTAAAAGGTTTGGACGATAGAGACTCTGGCCTGCAAGCATCGGCACTTATTGGGTATGAAAATCGTTATGGATTAGATGCAAAAATTATATCCTCTTGGGGAATTACAGGTGATGTTAAGGGCATGCTTGTTACTGGTAAGATTGAGCAAGATTTGCAGCTTTCATCATGGTGGCGGGTTACGCCGGGGGCTGCTGTATCTTGGGGTAGTAACGAATATATGGATAATTACTATGGTATTTCAGCAGAAGAAAGTTATCGTTCAGCAACAAATTTATCGGCTTATGATGCCGATTCCGGCTTTAGGGATGCCCGTATTTATTTAGAGAATACTTTTCAAATTCGTGAAAATATCCGCTTATACCTAGATGCTTATATCGACTTTATCCTCGATGGCGCTAAAGATTCCCCTATCGTTAAAGATGTTGGTTCCGATGTTGGCTATGGTGGTAGCTTTGGTATATCGTTTAAGTTTTAGATATTATTTCAGTCATTAAAGATATAGTTTGAATACTGCATCTTTTTTTTCATCAAAAATAAATTTTATATTGAAACTCATTCATTAAATACCAAACATATGTAACATGTATATATAAGTAATTATAGATACTATTGTAATAATTAGGGAGGTATTAATGGTCACAGGTCCATTACTTATAGTGATACTCGTTGTCGCTATATTATTTATTATCGTTGCAACATCAAAATTTAAGTTGCATCCTTTTTTAGCATTACTTTTAGCGGCTTATGCTATTGCATTATCGGCAGGCATGCCGCTTAAGGATATAGCGTCAACAATTACCCAAGGTTTCGGCGGTATTTTGGCCTATATTGGTATTGTGATTGTTTTAGGGACAATCATCGGGATAATCTTAGAAAAATCGGGTGCAGCTATTCGTATTGCCGATGTTATTCTAAAAGTTGTTGGAAAAAATAATCCAACTTTAGCTATGAGCATTATTGGTGCGATTGTTTCTATACCGGTTTTTTGCGATTCTGGCTTTGTTATTTTATCATCGCTTAAGCGTTCATTAATTAGTCGCACAGGTGCATCGGCAGTGGCAATGTCGGTTGCTTTAGCAACAGGCTTGTTTGCCACACATACGCTTGTTCCCCCTACCCCCGGCCCTATTGCAGCTGCAGGTAATTTACATATCGAAAACATTGGTTTGGTTATTTTATTCGGTCTAGGTTTTTCGGTTGTTGCCGTTTTAGTTGGCTATTTATGGGCCAAACATATTGGTGGTAAATATAAAAGTGGGCTTGATAATTTAAGCGATGTGGATTTAGAGAATGATCAAGCTGTTATTGATCAATTTGGTGAATTACCATCGGCATTTAAATCATTTGCCCCAATTTTTATTCCGATTCTGTTAATGGGTATTGGTTCTGCAATACAACTGATTTTAAAACAACAAATTGCAGCCAATGAAATTTCTGCTATTACAAAAATTATTCTTTTTGTTAGTACACCCGTAAATGCTTTATTAATTGGTGTTTTCTTTTCGGCATTTTTATTACCAAAATGGAATGAAGAAACATTATCGGGCTGGGTGAGCGAAGCCGTTACATCTGCCGGTAGTATTCTTATCATTACTGGTGCCGGTGGTGCATTAGGGGCTGTATTAAAAGCCACACAAATTGGTGATTATCTTGGCTCGGTGCTTCAAGGTTTAAGTTTGGGTATTTTTGTACCTTTTATCATTGCAGCAGCTTTAAAAACCGCGCAAGGTTCATCAACAACTGCTTTGGTTGTTACATCATCAATCATCTATCCAATGTTAGCATCGTTAGGGTTAGATAGTGAGATTGGTGCTGTTTTAACCGTTATGGCCATTGGTGCAGGTGCAATGACGGTTTCTCATGCGAATGACAGCTTCTTTTGGGTGGTTTCTCAATTTAGTAAAATGAGCGTGCAAACAGCTTACCGAGCATTTACGTTGGCAACCTTGGCGCAAGGTTTAGTTACAATGTTGGCTGTATATCTGGTATCACTTATTCTATTATAATGAATGATAAACCCGCCTATGCATAAACATTGGCGGGTTTATTGTATCTTGGTGAGATAATGGCTTTAAGTTATTTTTACCAGTATATCATTTATTATTTTAAAGTCTAGACTTGTATTTTTTTCTAAAAATCATGATTATCTTTTTGTTTGACCATAATGATTTAGGAATCCAAAATGCGTATAGAAGAAGATATTAAGCTAGATTATAGCGATGTTTTAATTCGGCCAAAACGGTCTCGGCTTTCATCTCGCTCCGAGGTTGATTTAAGCCGAGATATAACTTTTATTAACTCACCCAAAACTTTAAAATGCGTGCCGATTATGGCTGCCAATATGGATACAACCGGTACATTAGAAACTGCACGTATTTTGGCGAAACATCAAATGATTACCGTGCTTAATAAACATTATACAGTAGATGAATTATGCAAATTTTTTGTGAACGAACCAGATAATATAAGGGATTACTGCTTTTTCACAATAGGTATTTTGGAGCCTGATGAGCAAAAGCTCGACAAGCTGTTATCGGCTATTAAAAAAGCAGGTAGTGATTATGAACCCCATATTTGTATTGATGTTGCTAATGGTTATACAGAAAGATTTATTGGTTTTATTGAAAAAATGCGCAAAAAGATGCCCAATGCAATTATCATGGCAGGTAATGTTGTAACGGCCGAGATGACCGAGCAACTTATTTTAAGCGGTGCCGATATTGTTAAGGTGGGTATTGGCCCGGGCTCTGTTTGTACCACTCGGCGGCAAACAGGTGTGGGTTATCCGCAACTTTCTGCAGCTATAGAATGTGCCGATGCCGCCCATGGCTTAGGTGGTCATATTTGTGCCGATGGCGGCATTACTGTACCCGGAGATTTAGCAAAAAGCTTTGGGGCGGGCTCGGACTTTACAATGCTTGGCGGTATGATGGCCGGCCATGATGAAAGTGCCGGTGAATTAATTGAAGAAAATGGAAAAAAATATAAACTCTTTTATGGTATGAGCTCCGATACCGCCATGAACAAATATGCCGGTGGTGTTGCTGAGTATCGATCATCGGAAGGTAAAACCGTAAAGATGGCATATAAAGGCCCCCTAGAATACACTGTATTAGATATTTTAGGCGGATTACGCTCGGCCTGTACTTATGTGGGGGCAAGGCGATTAAAAGAAATTTCTAAGCGAACAACCTTTATTCGGGTTAATCGACAATTGAATAATGTATATACGGGTAACGAGATATAAAATAAAAGCCTCTTTAAGGGGCTTTTTTAATTTATAATAATATCTTTCGGATTATCGGTATCAAAATTAAAAGTAAGCTGCGATTCATCCTCTGGTGATGCCCAATGGTGTGTACAGCGAGGCTCATATAAATCGGTAGTGCCAAGCTCTACACTCTCACCACTTTGTGTTTTTTTATATGAACGCGTTGATGGCCGACCGCATACAGCACAAATCCCTCTGATTTTATATACATCTTCAGCCATAGCCATTAATTGTGCAACAATATTAAAGGGTTTGCCTTGCCAATCCATATCTAGTCCTGAGGCGACAACATCAATATTATTTTCCAGTAAGCCTTCAATAACTTCTACAATATTTTTCCCTAAATAATGGGGTTTATCAAAAAATTGAACTTCATCAAAGAATACAGCTTCTACGTTTTCATCTACACCATACCATTCACTAATAGCCTCAGCTGGTGCCGATAATCCTTCGTGAGAAACCAAAGAGAATTTTTTATATCGAACATCAAAAGACGCTTTATATACCCGAATAGAACGGTGTTGCCCGTTTTTTGCCCATAAAATACGTTTTAAAAGCTCGGTTGTTTTGCCCGAGAACATCGGGCCACAAATAACAGTTAAATGTCCGTAAGATTTCATATAAAATTCCTGCTTAATAATCTTATTATTTGATACCCTTATCTGATATTTGTTTCAAGTATATTTATTATAAATAAAAAAGACCCGCAAATTTGCGAGTCTTTTTTATAGGTATATTATAGATTATAAGCTGTAATAAAGTTCAAATTCAATCGGATGCGGAGCCATCTCGACTTTTTTCACATCTTGCCATTTGAGTTCAAGATAGCCATCGATTAAATCATCGGTAAATACATCGCCTTTTTTAAGGAAGTCGCGGTCGGCATCTAAACATTCTAAAGCTTCACGAAGTGATCCGGCAACTGTTGGAATACCACTTAATTCATCAGCTGGTAAATCATAAAGGTTTTTATCCATTGCATCACCGGGGTGAATTTTGTTCTGAATACCATCAAGACCAGCCATTAACATAGCAGAAAATGCTAAATATGGGTTTGCTGTACCATCAGGGAAGCGAATTTCAACACGTTTTGCTTTAGGGCTTGTTGCATAAGGAATACGACAAGAAGCCGAGCGGTTACGGGCAGAATAAGCTAATAACACAGGGGCTTCGTAACCCGGTACCAAACGTTTATAAGAGTTAGTTGATGGGTTGGTAAAAGCATTAAGTGCTTTAGCATGTTTAATGATACCGCCAATATAATATAAAGCCATATCTGAAAGGTCAGCATAAGATGAACCTGCAAATAATGGTTTACCGTTAGACCAAATTGATTGATGCACATGCATGCCCGAGCCATTGTCACCATAAATTGGTTTTGGTAAGAATGTAGCTGTTTTTCCATAAACATGGGCAACATTTTGCACACCATATTTATAAATTTGTACCCAATCGGCAGCGCTAACAAGTGTATTAAATAACATACCAAGTTCATGCTGTGCAGGTGCAACCTCATGGTGATGTTTATCCATCTTAACACCCATTTGAGTAATTACATCGACCATTTCGCCACGTAAATCATTTTCTGAATCCACAGGTGGTACTGGGAAATACCCACCTTTAGGGCCAGGGCGATGACCATGGTTGCCACCTTCTACTTCTTTGGCATTATTCCAATGGCCGTCATCGTAACTATCAACTTTATAAAAAGTTTCGTTGGGAGAGTTTTTATAGCGAACATCATCAAATACAAAAAATTCTGGTTCAGAACCTACATAACATGTATCACCAAGCCCTGTTGATGCCAAATAAGCCTCGGCTTTTTTAGCAACAGAGCGTGGGTCGCGGATATAACCTTGGCCAGTAGAAGGTTCTAAAATATCACAGAATAAAATAACAGTTCCGCGTGCAGAAAACGGGTCGATAATAGCCGTTGTAATATCAGGAATAAGAACCATGTCAGATTCATTAATCGATTTCCACCCAGCAATAGAAGAGCCATCAAACATAATGCCATCTTCCAAATCGTCTGCATCCATCATTGGCGCATACATTGGTAAATGTTGCCACTTACCTTTACTATCGGTAAAGCGTAAACTAATATATTCAATTTCGTTTTCTTCAATATAGCTAAATAACTCTTCAGCCGTTTTTATTCCTAAAGACATATTCTTTTTGACCTTTCTATCAAATTTTTATCACTAAACTGCATCTTCGCCGCGTTCGCCAGTACGAATACGAATAACATCTAATATTTCAGAGACGAAAATTTTACCATCCCCAATCCGATCCGTATGCGCTGTTTGGCTTATAGCATCAATCGCTTTTTCAAGTAAGTCGTCGTTCACAACAACCTCTAATTTCACTTTAGGCAAAAAATCAACAACATATTCTGCCCCTCTATAAAGTTCGGTATGCCCTTTTTGGCGGCCAAATCCTTTAGCCTCAACAACAGTAATACCGGTTAATCCAATTTCTTGAAGAGCATCTTTTACTTCATCAAGTTTAAATGGTTTAATTATGGCTTCAATCTTTTTCATAAAAATACCCCCGATGTGGTTAATAAATTCATTCGAACATAACAAAGCAAATATCATGCCAAAATATATAATATAAATGATTTATATGTAATGTACTGATATATAAGTAATAAATTATTAAATAGATTGTTTATCCATATTATTTATTATGTTCGGAAATCACCTGCTGACTAATTTTTAACCAAATGCTTATATTTTGTGCAAATATTAAAAATTAAACAGACCATCACAATATTATAATAATTTTAGCATAACATAAAGTTTTACCAACAACAAATAAGTAAGATGATTGATTTTATCGGAAAAAATAATAAAAAAATATTGACAGTTTTCCGATTTATAGGTAAACATGCAGTTCATATATGGTGGGTATAGCTCAGTTGGTTAGAGCGCTGGTTTGTGGCACCAGAGGTCGCCGGTTCAAATCCGGTTACCCACCCCAGTTATTTATTATATTTTCAGATTATTTTCTCCTTTTTATTGTCGTTATTTGTCTAAATAATTGCTTTTTTTATTGGCAGTTGTTCCCTTTTTCGTTATTATTCCAACTAAATAATAATTATAGAAATTAAAGGGGTAAGGAAGATGACTTCAAACTATCAAAATATGGCAAATGCAATTCGTTTTTTATCGGCCGATGCCGTGCAAAAAGCCAAATCAGGGCATCCGGGTATGCCTATGGGTATGGCCGATGTAGCGACTGTTTTATTCTCAGATTTTTTAAAATTTAATCCAAAAGATCCAAAATGGGCTGATCGCGATCGGTTTATTCTTTCTGCGGGTCATGGCTCTATGCTTTTATATTCGTTGTTTTATCTAACAGGTTATGAAGATGCAACGATTGATCAAATCAAAAATTTCCGCCAATTACACTCACTTGCTGCAGGGCACCCCGAATATGGTGAGTTTAAAGGTACCGAAATGACAACAGGCCCTTTAGGGCAAGGTATTGCAACCTCGGTTGGTTTTGCTTTGGCCGAGCGTATGTTGAATGCTCATTTTAGTGATAATTTAGTCGATCACTATACTTGGGTGATTGCAGGCGATGGCTGTTTAATGGAGGGTATTTCCCAAGAAGCCATTACCTTAGCGGGGCACCTTGGATTATCAAAACTCATTGTTTTATGGGATAATAATGATATCACAATTGATGGCCATGTTTCGGTTGCCTCTTCGGAAAGCCAAGCAAAAAGATTTGAGGCTGCCGGTTGGAATGTTCTTTCATGCGATGGTCATAATTACGATGATATTCATCAAGCATTAACACAAGCCAAAGCATTTAATAATGGTAAGCCCACTATGGTGGCATGCAAAACGATTATTGGTAAAGGCGCACCCACAAAATCAGATTCTCACGATGTTCATGGCGCACCATTGGGCGATGAAGAAATTGCTAAAATGCGCGAAGCTTTCGGTTGGGATTATGCACCATTTGAAGTTCCTGCAGATATTCTATCGGCATGGCGCGAAGTTGCTCATAGAAATAAAGGCGAATATGATGCTTGGCAACAACGCTTGAATAGCTCGGAATATAAAAAGGAATTTTCGCGTATTGTCATTAAGGGTGATTTACCAACGGATATTCATAGCGTTGTTGATGACTTTAAAAAGAAAATGACCGAAGAAGCCCCTTCTTTAGCAACACGGGCGGCATCGGGCAAAGTATTAGAGGTCTTAACGGCTCATATTCCTGAACTTGTTGGTGGTTCAGCTGACTTAACAGGTTCAGTTAATACCAAAACATCATCTACCCTTTCTTTAGATAAAAACCATTACGAAAATCGTTATATTCATTGGGGTGTGCGCGAACATGGCATGGCTGCTGGTATGAACGGCCTTGCCCTGCATGGCGGTATTCTACCTTATAGTGGAACATTTGCCGTATTTGCCGATTATATGCGCGGCAGTATTCGCTTATCAGCATTAATGGGTACGAATGTAGCTTATGTTTTAACCCATGATTCTATTGGCCTTGGCGAAGATGGCCCTACGCACCAGCCGGTAGAAACTTTAGCTTCTTTAAGAGCAATGCCTAATTTTGATACAATGCGCCCATGCGATGTTATTGAAACTTTAGAATGTTGGATGCTTTCTTTAGAGAGCAAAACACGTCCTGCAGGCATCGTTTTAAGCCGCCAAGCTGTACCGATGTTGCGTGATACTTATGTAAGCGAAAATTTATCGGCCAAGGGTGCCTATATTTTACGCGAAGCTAAAGGTGATGCTGTTGTGACAATTATGGCTACCGGTACTGAGGTATCAGTTGCTGTTAAAGCTGCCGAAAATTTAAATGCAAAGGGTATTGGTGCAAGGGTTGTTTCGGTACCTTGTATGGATCGGTTCGAGGAACAATCGGCAGAGTATAAATCTGCAGTATTGGGCCATGGCTTGCGTGTTGCGGTAGAAGCTGCTATTCGCCAACCATGGGATCGTTACTTACGCGAAGATGATATTTTTGTGGGTATGGAAGGCTTTGGGTTATCAGCTCCGGCAGAATTACTTTATAAGCATTTTGGCATTACAGCCGAAAATATCGTGCATAAAGTAGAGAAAGCATTGGCATAATATGAGACGCTCTATTAAAATTGCTCCAAGTATTTTAGCCGCCGATTTTAATCAGTTAGGTGCCGAGGTTCAACTTGTTGATAACCTTGGTGCCGATTGGATTCATGTTGATGTGATGGACGGTCATTTTGTCCCAAATATCTCTTTTGGTTCAATGGTTTTAAAAACTATCCGTCCCCTTTCCACAAAAATTATGGATGCCCATCTTATGGTTTCAAACCCCGATATGTGGATTGAAGAATTTGCTGATGCGGGTGCGGATTATATTACCATTCATGCCGAGGCGACAGCACATTTAGATAGAAGCTTGAGCCTTATTCAATCGAAAGGCTGTAAGGCGGGTATCGCACTCACACCGCAAACCAATGAGAATGTTTTAGAGTATCTACTTGATAAACTTGATCTTATTTTAGTGATGACGGTTAATCCGGGTTTTGGTGGGCAGAAGTTTTTGCATTCTCAATTAGCAAAAATTGAGCGTATAGCCCAAATGACCGAAGGGAAAATTGATATTCAGGTCGATGGCGGTATTACTGACGAGACTGCCCCTTTAGTAACTAAAGCGGGTGCAAATATTTTGGTTGCGGGCTCGGCTATTTTTGGCGGTGATGTGCAGGCCAAGATGCAAGCTATCCGAAATGCTGTATCTTAAATATCCGATTTAATCCAAAATTATCCATCAGTCATATAAAAAAATATCATTTTTGCCATCACAAAACAGTAAAAATGATATTTTTTTTTGGAATTATTATGCTCAACAATATACCCATAACGGATTTTTATGGAGTATTTTGGCAAATAATGGTTTTAAAGCTCCGTTACTTTATCAATTTCTTCTTTGGATAAATGGTGAGGAACAACCGTAATTGGAACAGGCATTTGGTAGGCTTGTTTAGAAATAAAATGGGTAATCAATGGCCCCGGCCCTTCTTTTTTAGAAGATCCTGCGGCTAAAACTAGGGTCGATATGCCCTCTTTTTGATCCAGCAGTAATTCCATCAATGTATCAACTACCTTGCCCCTTTTCAGATATTCAATCGGCTCTTCATTGGTGATTGTTTTCACATAAGCAGCTGCATTACGTAGGTAAATTTTGGCATCTTCTTCGGCTTCTTTTTCCATAATACGGCCAACGCCTATCCAATGCTGAAACTCTTGTGGCTCAATACAATAGAATAATGCAACTTTCCCATGGGTCGATTTTGCCCGCTTGGCGGCGTAATGTAGTGCAGTTTCTAGCTCGTCAGAGTCATCAACAACACATAAAAAAATACGGCAATCTGTTTTTCCGACCATTTAACGTCTCCTTTGTAAATAAGTCATTAAGCCGTAGCCAACAATACAAGATATAATTGTGGCTAAAATACCATAAAGAAGCGGCTTAAATTGCGCCAACTCCCACACACGGGCAAGTAAGCCAATTTTATCGATACTGAGCGATGTTGTTTGTGCCGAGACGACATCACCGTCTTTAACCGCATAAATATATACCTCATAAGAACCAATTGGTGCATTAGCCGGAAAGTTAAGGCGTGCCTGAAAGAGATGATCGCCGACAAAATTAACGTCCGAGACTTCCTCTACCCATCGCCCTTGCTTTTGCATATTACGCACCAAGGCTTGGCGCCAATATTCAAGCTCACTTTCATCAATATTTTCAATGGGTCGCCCGATAACAGACGCTAAGCTGATGCGCTTTTGCCGTAAAACTTCCGGATCCATAAGCTCGTTGATATCTTTGCTTGCAGCCAGCATATAAAAACCAGGAACAGATTCAAAAGTAACCGAGCGCCGATTAACCCAAATGCCAAACACACGTTCTTTTTTCCAAACCTGTGCTTGCCCGGGTAGCCCCCTAACCTCAATAATAATTTCTGAATCGCCAATGATATCACCCATCAATGTAACTTCCGAGCCTTTATAGCTCATTGTCACCGGAACCAAATTATTGGATAATGCAGCCTCAACTTGCTCATTAGCATATATATTAAGTGAAAATAAAAAGGTAAAAAATACGATGAAAAATCGGGTTATTCTCATTGTAATATTCCCTCAATAAAGCGAATATTATAGATATCCGATGGTGTAAGGATAAGGTCGAGCAATAATTTAAAGGCAACAGCTAAAACCACAAGAGCCAATAACACCCGTAATTGCTCGCCCCTTAAACGAGAGCCAAATATTGCCCCGATATTAACGCCGATAACACCACCAATTAAGAGAACAAGCGCTAAAACAACATCCACGGTTTGGGTGGATACGGCTTGTAATATGGTTACGTTAGCTGCTGTAAAAATAATCTGAAAAAGTGATGTACCAATCACTACGCGGGTGGGCATGCCGATAATATAAATCATTGCGGGTACTAAAATAAAACCACCACCAACCCCCATTAAAGCAGAGATTAAACCAACGGAAAACCCGACGATTAGTGGCAAAAGAGCGCTCATATAAAGGCCGGATTTCCGAAAGCGCATTTTAAAGGGTAAACGGTGGCCAATATGGTGATAAGTTCGCGAGCCGATATGTTGTTTGGTTTTTCTTAGACTATTCACACCTTCAATAAGCATTGTAATCCCGATAAATCCTAAAAAGACGATATATAAAATACTAATAAGAAGGTCAATTTGTCCCATTTTGCGTAATGCCGAGAATATCGCAACACCAAGCGTAGAGCCTGTTATACCACCAACCAGTAAGATAAGCCCCATCGGGACATCAACATTTTGCCGCCGCCAATGTTGAATAACCCCAGCTAAACTTTGCCCTGATATTTGGTTAGATTGTGTTGCCACGGCTACAGGTGCAGGTACACCTAAAAAAATTAATAAAGGTGTGAGCAAAAAACCACCCCCAACACCAAACAACCCCGAGAGTATCCCCACGCCAAAACCAAGGCCTAAGAGGAGAAATATATTCATCGAAATTTCGGCGATAGGTAGATAGACCTGCATTTTTATTAGTTTCTTATCCAAATTGAGTAATTAAGCTTTTATCATACACAGTTTCATTATCTGTGACTAGGGAAATTTACCATTTATATCCCAAAAAAAAGCTAAATGCATAAAATTTAATCATGCAAAAACGCAAAGATTAAAAAGTAATCAAAATCAATTATAAATAAATTGACCATATTTATATGTTGTTGATATTTAACATTTTATTTTTTGGCATGATATTTGCAATATATTTTGCGAGAAAAGCCAATTTTAGGAGTTAAATTGATGAATATCGTTAAAAGTAAACTTTACATTCCTGCAATAGCAATAGGAATAATCGGATCGCTTAATGCATTTGCCGATGAAGTCAATAGTGGTGATACTGCTTGGATTTTAACAGCAACAGCCTTGGTTCTTATGATGACAATCCCTGGGCTTGCCATGTTTTATGGTGGTATGGTGCGCCGAAAAAATATTTTAGCAACAGCTGGGCAATCTTTTGCAACCGCTATTGTTATCTCTTTGGTATGGGTTGTCATTGGCTATAGTTTAGCAGCAGGTGAAGGCAATGCCTATATTGGTGACCTTTCGATGGTATTTTTAAACCATGTAACGCTTGATAGTGTTAACGGAAGCTTGCCCGAAAGCCTATTTATTACCTTTCAAATGACATTTGCTATTATTACAGCAGCAATTATTACCGGTGCCTTTGCCGATAGAATGAAATTTTCGAGTTTTTTACTCTTTATTACCGCTTGGTCTATCTTAGTATATAGTCCAATTTGGCACTGGGTATGGGGTGGCGGATTTTTAAGCAGCGATGGCGTGTTAGATTATGCTGGCGGTACGGTTGTTCATATATCAGCGGGTGTTTCAGGTTTAGTTGCTGCCCTTATTATTGGCCCACGTTATCGCTTTGGTCAAGCCAATATGGCACCATCTAACTTAACATATACAATCTTAGGTGGTTCACTTTTATGGGTTGGTTGGTTTGGCTTTAATGCGGGCTCGGCAGTTGCTGCTAATGGCTCGGCGGGTATGGCTATATTAGTTACACAAATTGCCGCTGCTGCCGGTGGTTTAGCGTGGACAGCAAGTGAATGGCTCATTCATAAAAAACCATCAATTTTAGGTATGGTTTCAGGTGCGATTGCTGGTTTAGTTGGTATTACACCGGGCTCGGGATTTGTTGACCCAATGGGGGCTATATTCATTGGTTTAATTACCGGTGTTGCATGTTTCTTTGGTGCAACCACATTAAAAAATACCCTTAAATATGATGATAGCTTAGATGCCTTTGGTATACATGGTATTGGTGGGCTTGTCGGTGCTGTTTTAACAGGCGTATTTGCTAAAGAAGCCATTGGCGGAACAAAAGGTGCGTTAGAAGGTAACTTAATGCAAGTTTGGATACAAATAGAAGGTGTTATAGCCACCATCGTTATTTCGATTATCGGTACAGCTATTATTTTATTTGCCATTAAAGCCCTTATTGGGTTGCGTGTTACCCAAGAAGAAGAAGTTGAAGGCCTTGATAAAGCTATTCATGGCGAGGCTATTCACTAAACCTATTGCCCTCCCTTATAAATGAAGTAAACTTAAATTGCGCAAATATATTTTGCGCAATTTTTTTATAATATATGTTTCTATGCAAAAGTTTATTGAAACAAATTCCCCATTTATGCAAGCTTGCCGTTTTGTTTCTTTTATTGCAATTATGGACAAAAACGATTAAAACTATATATCGATATAGAGATAATAAAAATAATAATAGGCATAGAATGGCAGAGAATTTAGAAAATAATTATTCGGCAAAAAATATTACATTACTCGAGGGGCTAGAGGCTGTTCGGCATCGGCCGGGCATGTATATTGGGGGTACCGATAGCCGTGCGTTGCACCATATGGTTGCCGAAATTTTGGATAACGCAATGGATGAAGCCGTTGAAGGCTATGCAACCCGTATAGAGCTTGAATTACATGAGGATTACTCGGTAACGATACGTGATAATGGCCGGGGTATTCCGGTGGATCCCCACCCTTCGGATCCGACAAAATCGGCATTAGAAATTATTTTCACTAATCTGCACTCTGGTGGTAAATTTAATAACGATAATTACCAAACATCGGGTGGGTTAAACGGTGTGGGAACATCGGTTGTTAACGCACTTTCGGATAAAGTTGTGGTCGAGGTTGCCCGCGAGCAACAATTGTTTCGCCAAGAATATCAAAAGGGTCGCCCATCAGGACCGTTAGAAACTGTTGGTGAGGTTAGAAATCGCCGTGGAACCACCATTACTTTTCACCCCGATGGTGATATTTTTGGTGCAACCAATAAATTTAAGCCTTATCGTTTGTATGAGATGGCACGTTCTCGGGCAAGCTTGTTTAAAGGTGTGGAAATCCGTTGGAAATGTGCCGAAAATCTTTTAACAAGTGACGATAAAACGCCCCAAGAGGCAACATTACATTTTCCCGGTGGTTTGGTGGATTATTTGCAGTTTCATTTGAATGGTCGCCCAACTATGACCAATACGGCTTTTTCGGGCGAGGCAAAATTCCCGAATGGTGAGGGCAAAGCGGAATGGGCAATTGCTTGGACAAACACCAATGATTTATCCATAAACACATGGTGTAATACTATCCCTACTCCCCTTGGTGGAACCCACGAGGCCGGTATGCGCACCGCACTTACAAAAGGCTTGCGTAATTGGGGAGAGCTAACCAATAATCGGGGGGCATCTAAAATAACAGCCGATGATGTTTTGGCGGGTGGGCATATTATGCTCTCTATCTTTTTAAAAGAACCCCAATTTCAGGGGCAAACCAAAGAAAAACTCACTTTAGTTTCTGCCCAACGCATGGTTGAAAATGCCATTAGAGATCGGTTTGACTTATGGCTTTCAAGCGCACCGGAGCAAGCCAATATTTTGTTAGATGCTGCCATTGACCATGCCGATAGCCGCCTTAAACGCCGTGAGAAAAAGAAAACAACAAGGCAAACAGCCACACAAAGGCTTCGCCTGCCCGGTAAATTAACCGATTGCGCCCGTACTATTGCCCAAGGGACAGAAATGTTTATTGTAGAAGGTGACTCGGCTGGTGGTTCCGCCAAACAAGCGCGTGATCGTAAAACACAGGCGATATTGCCTATTCGGGGTAAAATCCTCAATGTGGCATCGGCATCGTTAGATAAAATAAAAGCCAACCAAGAAATTAAAGATATTTCTGAGGCTATTGGTTGCGGTATGGGTAAGGATTTTAATATTGATGATATTCGTTATGAACGTGTTATCATTATGACCGATGCGGACGTAGATGGCGCCCATATCGCCTCTCTTTTGATGACGTTTTTCTTTAGATTAATGCCCGAGCTTGTTAAAACAGGCCATCTATATTTGGCAATGCCACCATTATATCGCATTGTTCAGGGTACAAAATCGATGTATGCCATGGATGATATTCATAGAGAAGAGCTTTTAAAAACGGAGTTTACCGGCCGCGGAAAAATTGATGTTAGCCGGTTTAAAGGTTTGGGCGAAATGCCCCCTGCTCAGCTTAAAGAAACAACAATGAACCCCGACAGTCGGACATTGTTAAGGGTAACTTTGCCTGATGCCTTAGATGATTTTTCGGTAGAAGAATATAAAGAGACTGAAAATATCGTTGAAACATTAATGGGTAAAAAACCTGAGGGGCGTTTTAATTTTATTCAAGAAAATGCCGAATTTATCACCGATATTGATATTTAGATTTTAATAAATAATAGGTAACATCAATGCAAGATAATGAAAATGCCGTGGATTTAAGCCATGCAAAAACGATTAGTGGAAAAATTTTAGAGCTTGCACGCCCTTATTGGTTTACTAAGACCATAACACCTTTTAAAGTTTTTTGGATTTATATATTATTATTAGCTATCATTGTTTTAAGTTTAGAGATACCAACGGCATTAATTGTAAAACGCGATACTATTATTGCTATGCTGGGTTTAGATGGCCAAATGGGTTGGGTGAAAAATTGGCAGAGTATCTCGTTTGAGCAGAATTTTCGGTGGATATTATTAGCTATTACCCCCGATAAATATGATCATATTATTCCAACAAAATTGGTTTTTACCGAATTTTATATTCAATCTATTTGGTTTATGACTGTTTTTTCAATATGTTATATTGTTTATAAACTACGAAACAAAAGACTAACAACACAAAGACGCGCGGCATTTTTGCTTTTGTTTAATGTTTTTACGACAATATATTCGGTAAAAATTTTGGTATTCTTAGCCAATTGGTATCGCCTATTTTATAATGCATTACAAGGTCGAGACGAAAATATGTTTTGGCAGTTGATTACCTTGGTAACGCCATTTTTGTTCTTATATATCTCGGTACTTGTTATACAACTTTATTACCGCCTATATTTACAAGTGGATTGGCGGCGTTTTATGACCGAGGCTTTTGATCGCCGTTGGTTAAATAAAAGTGTATATTATCAAACCGAAGTTCATGATCATCGTAGTGATAACCCTGACCAACGGATATCAGAGGATATAGATCGCTTTACATCAAGCTCGCTCGATTTAAGCTTGGGTTTATTCAAAGCGATTTATACATTATTTGCCTTTTTATTCTTACTGTGGAACTTTACCCCAGACGGCGTTGTTGGTTATTGGTCGGCCTATAAATTATCCATGCCAGAAATTGCAATTTTATTTGATGGCCAAAATTTTGTGGAACCCCATAATATTAGCATGGCATTCTTCCGTTGGCTATCGGTAGAAAATATCATTGGCCCTTTTATGGTAATGGTGGCTTTTGTTTATGCTATTTTGGGTACGATTGTTGCCCATTTAATTGCGCGCCCGCTCATTCGCCTATTCTTCCAACAACAGCATTACGAGGCCGATTTCCGTTATTCTCTTATTCGTATTCGGGAAAATGCCGAGGGTATCGCTCTTTATCGGGGGGAAAAATTAGAGCGTAAAGAGCTCGATTTACGTTTTGGTCGTATTTGGTATAATTATTGGCAGTTGGTAAAATATCAAAAGCGTTTGTTGGCTTATCGCAGCTTTTATGGCCAATTGGCGGTGTTATTCCCATTTGTTGTCGCATCACCCATTTACTTTCCTTATGTTATCTCCTTTGGCGCCATATTTATTTTAATTAACGCCTTTGGTGAAATACGGGATTCATTTAGTTGGTTTATCGATAATTACCAAGTGCTTGCTAGTTGGCGGTCAGTTGTTGATCGTTTGCTTACTTTTGAAGATGCCATGACAAAAGGTGAAAATTTGTTAGCAAATAATCAATTGAAACTCGATGAAGGTTATGAAAAAATAGAGTTCATCAATTTGAATGTAATGTTAGATGATGGTAGCTATTTATTTAAAGCCAAGGATATTGCAATTAATCCGGGCGAAAAAGTGTTGGTCACAGGGCCATCGGGAGCGGGTAAATCCACACTTATACGCACTATTGCAGGTATTTGGCCTTATGCATCGGGTACAATTAATCGCCCTGCTCAAAGTGAAACATTATTTGTGCCGCAAAAATTATATTTGCCTTTGGGTACATTAAAAAATGCCCTATGTTATCCAATGGATGCCGAAAATTTTGATGATGATTATATCAAAGATTTGCTCCAAAAAGTAAATTTAGGCCATATTACAAATGAGCTTAATAATAGCGATAATTGGTTGCACCGGCTATCGCCCGGTGAGCAACAACGCTTAGCTGCCGTTCGGATTGTTTTAAACAAACCCAAATGGCTATTTTTAGATGAAGCAACATCGGCATTAGATGAAGGTTTAGAATATACAATCTATTCTTTAATCACATCGGAGCTGAAAGAAAGTACGATTATTTCGGTAGCCCATAAATCATCGGTGCGTCATTTTCATCAGATTGAGCTAAAGATTAATACAGAAACAAAAACTTTAGAGAAAATGAATATCTAAACTTACGGATAAAAGCAGTAATGGCCAGTAATTTTATATTTAAATAAGATATCATTGGCTTTAGAGCCAAAGTCTATTTAATTATCCCGTTCATCAAGCCAAGCCATTTGGATGGCTTCTAAAATTTTTTCGTTACTATTTTCTGGCTCATCATTAAAATCATCAAGCTCACATATCATCTGGTGTAGCTCGGTAAAACGCAGCGATAAAATTTCGGTATCCGGAAATTTGTCATCGAGTTCAATTGCAATATCTAAAATATCAGTCCACTTCATGATTATGCTCCTTAATGATGCCCACCAGAGATAACATTGCGTGTTTTTTCGGGTACACGTACTTCTATGCCGTCTAATTCTTCGGTCATCACCACTTGGCAACCTAAGCGCGATGTACGGGTTAAACCAAATGCCAAATCAAGCAAATCTTCTTCATCTTCCGATGGTTCATCTAATTTTTTATACCATGATGGCTCCACAATAAGATGGCAAGTTGAACAAGCCAGTGAGCCTTCACATGCGCCCTCTAAGGGGATATGATTTTGATGGGCGGCCTCTAATAAATTATCGCCAATAGCAACTTCAACTTCTTTTCGGCTATCATCGGCAAAAACAAAAACGACTTTAGGCATATAATTTTTCCTTAAACAGAATATTTTTAGTTAATATTATCAATATTTTCGCCCCTTAATGCAGAGCGTATTGTATTATCCATGCGGCGTTCCGCAAAAAATTTGGTTTGTTCTTCAGCTTTTTCTAAAGCATCTTCAATAGCATCACGGTCATTCCCTTGGCTAGCAATCGCTAGGTTTTGTACAACCGTATCCATTTTTTGGCGTTCTTCAGCCGATAACATATTACCATCTACCGAAATAGCCGTATGTATCGCATTAATCACCCGCTCAGCTTCAACACGGCTTTCGGTCAAAATACGCCATTTCATATCGTCCTGAGCATTTTGTAAGGAAGATTTGAGCATTTGTGTCACTTCTTCTTCCGATAAACCCCAACTTGGTTTTACATCAATATGTTGCTCTACACCCGTTGTTTCCTCTTTGGCAAAAACACTTAATAAACCATCGGCATCGACCGAATATGTCACTTGTATCCGTGCGGCACCAGCAACCATTGGGGGGATACCGCGTAAAACAAATTGCGCTAAAGAACGGTTTTCGCTCACCATTTCGCGTTCACCTTGCAATACATGGATCATCATAGCGGTTTGGCCATCTTGAAAAGTTGTAAAATTTTGCGCTTTGGCTACAGGTATTGGTGTATTGCGATGAATAAGCTTTTCGACCATTCCACCCATCGTTTCTACACCTAATGATAATGGCAACACATCTAATAACAACATATCAGAGCCTTTGGTTAAACCATGGGCTTGTTGGGCTGCACCAGCTGCCACAACAATATCTGGGTCAATATCTACCAAAACCGGTGCATTAAATAATGCCCCAACCATTTGGCGCACAAGCTCTTGCCTTGTAGAGCCACCAACCATGACTACACCTTGGATATCATTTTCATCAAGATTGGCATCGGCCAAAACACTGGTACAAATTTTAAGAGTTTTTTCGATGATATTTTTTGAAGCATTATCGACCTGCTCTTTGGTTAATTTATGTGTTGTTTCAACAGCATTCGGGTCAATTTTCCATTCCCCTATCTCGTGATGAGTGAGGTATTCTTTGGCTTCTTTTGCACATAATTGCGCTTGGCGAATATCGGTTTTATTAAGCTTTTCATCACCAATTTGTTTTTGCCTATCAGCTAAGATAAGTGCTGCAATTGCATTATCAATATCATCTCCGCCAAGGGCCGTATTTCCACCGGTTGCTAATACTTGGAAGATACCTTTCTCGAGCCGTAGGATAGAAATATCAAAAGTACCGCCACCAAAGTCGTAAATGGCATAGATACCTTCGCTCCCTTTATCGAGCCCATAAGCTAAAGCGGCTGCTGTTGGCTCGTTAACAAGGCGCAAGACATCTAACCCAGCTAAACGGGCGGCATCGCGGGTGGCTGTTCGGGCAGCGTCATCAAAATAAGCCGGAACCGTAATAACAGCTCGATGAATTTTTTGCTCTAAATGTTCTTCGGCACGTTGTTTAAGCTCTTTTAAAATATCGGCAGAGACCTGAACCGGAGATAGTAACTTTGTCCCCACATCAATACGTATATCATTATCTTGTATCATCAGTTTTAGCGGCATTGTTTCTAATACTTTATCACCAGCACCCCGCCCCATTAAGCGTTTAACCGAGCTAACTACAGCATCGGGCTGGCGTAATAAAAGCTGGCTGGCTAACCACCCAACAATCGGTTGCCCTTTTGGGGGATAAGCAACGACTGAAGGAATTAAATTGGAGCCACTATTTTCATCAGGAACTATTTGCGCTTTGCCTTCATCATCAATCCATGCCACAACCGAATTTGTTGTGCCTAAATCGATACCAATCGCAATATCATCTAAAATTTCTTCATGGGGGTCGGGTGTTTGCCCGGGTTCAAATATTTGTAATAATTCTGCCATATATCAATCTCGTTATAAAGGAAAAGCCATGGGTGTTGCCATGTTCCCCCCTTTTACCTTTGCTATTTTTTCTTTGATTTCTTGCATAAATCGCCGTTCATACTGAAAGCTTAATATTTCATTTTCTAACGCTGCAATATTTTTTTCGTTATAAAATTTTGAAATATTATTAACGACTTCATCTTGTTTTTTTTGATTTTTTTGGAGCATCTCATTTAAAGCAGCCTCATCCTTTGCTTGGCCTAATGCCTCGCGCATCATCATAGAAGCCATAAGAATTTGCGGATTAACGTTTTTTCGGGTTTCGTCCTTATAAGATTCTCCCCCCAAAACAACACATAGATAATCGGCGCGATCTAAAGGTGATTTTAGTAAATTATAGGCATCATTTACCGCCATTGCTTGTTGAGATGCATACATTTTTTCTTTTGATGTTTTGGTTGCAAAACGATCGGGGTGGAGCAATTTTTGGCGTTCAAAATATTGATGATCTAATAATTTAGGGTCAATGATAAAAGCTTCACTTATACCCATTATCTCAAATGGATTAAGCCCAACTAGTGGCTGGACAATATGGCAAGCATCGCAAAAAAATGATGCTGGAGCTGTTTGGCTATGGCAGCTCCAACAAATAGCGGTGTTAGACATGGAAGCTTTCCCCGCAACCACATCTTCCTTTTTCATTGGGGTTTTCAAATACAAAGCCCGAGGCTAATTTTTCGGCTTTGTAGTCCATCTCTGTACCAATAACAAACATAATCGCTTTCGGGTCAATAAATACGGTAACCCCTTTATCGGTAACAACTTCGTCATATTCACCTTGGTCATCGGCATATTCTAATGTATAGCTCATGCCCGAGCATCCGCGAGTTTTAACACCCACACGAATACCAGCAGACTCTTTACCGCGTGCTGCTAATAAGGCCTGAATTTGCTCGGCAGCTGCATTGGATACGGATATGATTGGTTCGGCCATTTTTCCCCCAAATTGACTTTATTTTACTTTTTTCTCTTTATAATTAGAAATTGCAGCTTTAATTGCATCTTCGGCTAAAATAGAACAATGAACTTTTACGGGCGGTAATGCAAGCTCTTTAGCAATATCGGTATTTTTAATTTCACCGGCTTCGTTAAGGCTTTTGCCTTTTACCCACTCGGTGATAAGCGATGAAGATGCAATGGCAGAGCCACAGCCAAATGTTTTAAATTTTGCATCTTCAATAATACCATCTTCGCTCACTTGAATTTGCAAACGCATTACATCGCCACATGCCGGTGCACCAACAAGCCCTGTGCCGATATTTTCGGCATTTTCATCCATAGATCCCACATTCCGTGGATTTTCGTAATGATCTAATAATTTTTCGCTATATGCCATTTCTTTATCCTTTCTATAACTCTTAATGATCTGCCCATTGAATTGTTGATAAATCAATGCCAGCTAAATGCATTTCCCAAAGGGGTGAAAGCTCGCGTAAGCGCTTAACTTCTTTGATTAAACAATCGCATGCATAATCAATTTCCTCTAATGTCGTCCAACGGCCAAAAGACATGCGTAAAGATGAATGCGCCATCTCATCCGATACATCAAGTGCAGCCAATACATAAGAAGGCTCTAAACTGGCCGATGTACATGCCGAGCCTGAACTAACGGCAATATCTTTAATCGACATCATTAAACTTTCGCCCTCAATATAACCAAATGAAATATTTAAGCTATTGGGTAAACGATGCTCTAAAGAACCATTCACATGGATTTCATTAAGCTCTGCATTTAAGCGATTAAGCATATGCTCTTGCAAAGCTTTTAGGCGTTTATGTTCAGCTTCCATTTCTTGGTTAGCAAGTTCGGCGGCTTTACCAAGCCCCACAATAAGCGGTGTGGGTAATGTGCCCGAGCGCATTCCGCGCTCTTGCCCGCCCCCATGGATTTGGGCCAAAATGCGTACCCGTGGGCGACGGCGAACATATAAGGCACCAACCCCTTTTGGGCCATAAATTTTATGGCCAGAAATTGACATTAAATCGATATTCATATCGTTGACATCAAGCGGAATTTTACCAAAAGCTTGGGCGGCATCGGTATGAAAGAAAATTCCGTTTTCTTTTGCAATAGCACCAATTTCTTTAATTGGTTGCAGAACACCAATCTCGTTATTTGCAGCCATAACCGATATCACTAAAGTATCATCGCTAATAGCATCTTTTAACACTTGCAAATCAAGTAAACCATCTTTTTGTACCGGAAGAAAAGTTACACGAAAACCTTCTTCTTCGAGTTGGCGGCATGTATCGATAATACATTTATGTTCTGTGGCAACAGTGATAATATGTTTTTTTTCGTCACCATAAAATTTAGCTAATCCTTTAAGTGCAAGATTATTGCTCTCGGTTGCCCCCGATGTAAAAATAATCTCTTTTGATGAGGCACCAATAACATCCGCAACTTGCACACGTGCTTTTTCTACAGCTTCTTCGGCTTCCCAACCATAAGGGTGAGAGCGCGAATGCGGATTACCGAATTTTTCGAAAAAATACGGATACATTTCTTTAACAACACGTGGATCAGTTGGCGCAGTTGCTTGATAATCGAAATAAATTGGGGCTTTTTCTGCCATGTTAATCTTACCTTATATTTATTGGTTATTAATTTATAATTGTATTTCATACATTCGGTTAACGACATCAGCAGCAGAAGAACAACGGGCTGATTCATCATGGTCAAAATTATCGGCACATACATCAGCTAATGTTACCTCATTTAACCATGCATGAATACGGCGTGTAAGCTCATGCCATAAGCGGTGGGTAACGCAACGCCCTGTACCTGTGCAACCTTCGTCATCATCTTCTTTATGGTCACAACCCATGGCTGTTAAAGGTTCATCGACCGATAAAATAATATTCGAAATACTAATTTCGTTGGCTTCACGTCCTAAATGATAACCACCACCGGGGCCACGGATAGAGCGAACAAGCTCCTCGCGGCGTAAACGCGAAAAAAGTTGCTCTAAATAGGAAAGAGAAATCCCTTGCCGGTCGGCGATATCTGAAAGTGATACCGGGCGATCGCCCGAATTTTGGGCTAAATCTACCATTGCCATTACGGCATATCGGCCGCGTGTACTGAGTTTCATTTACTGTCTCCAATATAATCTGTATTTGTGTCTGATTGTAGGGGGGCGGCTTCAGAAAAATTTTGATGGTCTTCATCAGTTTTTTTCATAGAAGCTTGCTCAATAACTTCAAGACGTTGTTTAATCAATATAATCTCTTGCATTGTCACATCGGGTAGACCATCGGGGTTAATGCCATAAGCACGAAAGTCACTTGCATCGTTATCTTTGGCCTGCCCAATAATTCGTGCCGGGTTACCAACAGCTGTTGTATTAGCCGGAATATTTTTTGTGACAACGGCATTGGCACCAATGCGGGCATTATCATCAACAATAATATCCCCTAATACGGAAGCACCAGAGCCAATAATAACATTGTCTCTAATTGTTGGGTGGCGTTTAACACCAACTTGCGCGGCACTATTAATAGAGGGTGAAACACCACCTAATGTAACATTATGATAAAGAGTCACATTATCGCCAATAATCGCGGTTTCGCCAATAACAACACCCGTGGCATGATCAATCACAAAACCTTCGCCAATTTGTGCGCCGGGGTGAATATCAACCGAGGTTAAAAAACGCCCCATCCCTGATAAAAGCCGCGCAATAAAATGTGTGTATTTTCTCTTCCAAAACCAATGCGAAAGACGATAAAATACAATTGCATGAAAACCCGGCCATAATAAAATTACCGATATTTTGTTAGGAGCTGCCGGGTCGCGCTCAAGAAAAGCATTTAAATCTGTATTAATTTTCTTGAAAATCATGGTCTTTTTGTATATTCTTCTTTATTTCATAGATTTATAAAAATATAAATCCTTTGTTTCTATAAGGTTATATATAATATAACCAAGTGAAATAGTCAAGTATTTTTACCTGAATATTTCAACAATGGACAAAATGTTTTAATATAAGGATGAATGTTAATGCCAGAAGTCATTATTCCCGGCCCTGAAGGAAGATTAGAAGGTCGTTATCATCACAATAAACGTGAGGATGCGCCAATTGCAGTTGTTTTGCACCCTCACCCCGAGCATGGCGGTAATATGAATAGCAAATTGGTTTATTTGCTTTTTCATTCTTTTGTTGAACGCGGATTTTCTGTTCTTCGTTTTAACTTCCGTGGAGTCGGTAAGTCACAAGGTTTATTTGATAATGGCGAAGGTGAATTAACCGATGCTGCTGCGGCACTTGATTGGTTACAATCTCATAATCCGGGCGCCAGAGATGTTTGGATGGGTGGTTTCTCTTTTGGATCATGGATTGGTATGCAGTTAATGATGCGTCGCCCTGAGATTTCGGGTTTTGTTTCTTTAGGAACACCGGCATCAATGTTCGACTTTAGCTTTTTGGCACCTTGCCCGGCATCGGGTGTGTTGGTTCATGGTGGTGCAGATTCAATTATCCCACAAGAGTCGGTAGAAAAATTGCATAAACGATTATCTAGTCAAAAAAATATTAAGGTTGAAATGCATTCGATTAAAAATGCCGATCACTTTTTTACCGATCGACTACCTGATCTCAATAAAACTATCAATAGCTATCTCAATAAACGCTTAGGTGCGTAATCATAATCAATTAGGAGTAACCTGATGTCTTTTCAGTCTGAATTTTTGCGTGTTTTAGACGAACGTGGCCTTATTAATCAATGTACGGATTTGGAAGGTTTAGACCAATTATTATCAACCGAAACCGTATCGGCCTATATTGGTTATGACCCCACAGCGGCATCGTTACATGTGGGGCATATGATTTCTATTATCATGTTGCGTCGTTTTCAGCAAGCGGGTCACCGCCCTGTTGTTCTTGTGGGGGGGGGCACAGGTATGGTTGGCGACCCTACAGGTAAAGACACACAACGCAACATGTTAACCGAAGAAGTCATCGCTAAGAATATTGAAGGCATTAAAGGAACTTTTGCAAAATTCATTCATTTTGGCGATGGTAACCAAGATGCTATTATGGTGAATAATGCCGATTGGCTCAAAAAATTTGGTTATTTAGAGTTTTTACGTGATTTTGGCCCTCATTTTACAATTAATCGTATGCTTGCGTTCGATTCTGTGAAATCTCGGCTCGACCGAGAACAGCCCCTCACCTTTTTAGAGTTCAATTATATGTTGCTCCAAGGTGTAGATTTTTTACAGCTATCGCGTGATTATAATGTGCGGCTACAAATGGGTGGTTCGGACCAGTGGGGGAACATCTTAAATGGTGTGGAGCTTGGCCGCCGGATTGATGCAAAACCATTATTTGGCCTTACGTGTCCCCTACTTTTAAACTCTGCAGGCAAAAAAATGGGGAAAACAGAATCGGGTGCCGTATGGTTAGATGCCGAATTAATGACCCCTTATGATTTTTGGCAATATTGGCGTAATGTAGATGATGCCGATGTTGGTAAATTATTACGTATGATTACTGATGTGCCTATGGATGAAATTAAAAAATTAGAGGCTTTAGAAGGTGCAGAAATTAACGAGGCCAAAAAAGTTTTAGCAAATGAAATTACAACATTGGTTCATGGGGTTGAGGCCGCAAAAAATGCTCAAGAAACTGCCGAAAATATGTTTGAGCAAGGCCGCATTGGTGATGACTTGCCCCGGTTTGAGGTTGCACGCTCCCAGCTTAAAGATGGGATTAAAGCTTTTGAAGCTTTGATTTTAACCAATCTTTGTTCCTCTAATGGCGATGCACGCCGACAAATTAAAGGTGGTGGTGGCCGTGTAAATGGTGCAGCCTTTGCCGATGCTAACCAGCTTGTAACCCTTGATGATATTAATAATGAAGATGTGATTATGATATCTCTTGGTAAAAAGAAACATGCATTAATTATTCCTGTTGAATAACTTTATTGGGCAACACCCCCAATAACATCAAAGATATTTCGTAAAACACCCGGAGCCAAAGCTTTTAACGGATTGCTTGTTATTTGCATATTCTGTTTGGTGCCTCTGATTTTATAATCAGCAGCAAAAATTCCTTTGCCTTGCACGCCTGTAAGTAGTGTTCCTAATACAGGTATTTTACCTGTTGTATTAGAAAATGAATTAAACGGAACTATAACGCCACTCAGATTTAAAAGCCCATTATCATCTAACCCAACTGTTCCATCAATTGTACCAGCCAATGCATTACCGGCCACCTCGGCATCATTTATAGAAAGCATTTTATTTTCCATTTTAAACGGAATATTGGCTTTTTCAAAAACCAATCCATTGCCCGATAATGAATTGCTGAGCTGCGATAGACTCAAAAAACCAAGCAAATGGGTTAATGCGGGGGCATCTTTTACTGTAAAATTGGTAAGTGTTGCCACGCCTTCAAATGGTTGAGATGCTTTACTATCATCAATAATGCCCGATATTTCTAATATGCCATTATAAATGGATTGGTTAATGCCAAACCCGCGGATAACAGAGCCGCCATCGTTAGAAACAACCCGCACATCGCGTAAATTCCCCCTTGGAGTGATTGTTATCTTTATAGGGGCTGAGTTTCCGGCTTTGGCCGTAATTTCGGCCTGAATAGCGGTATTTCCTTGAAAAACAAGCCAGCCTTTAGCATCGTTAAACTCTGCTGCATTCATATAAATTTTGCTGAGGTTAATATTAACTCTGGTTGGTTTGGAGTTTTTATTAATTTTTTTATCCGCCAAATCAGCTGTAAAATTCTCTCTGCGTAAATCGAGTATACCTTTAACATCGGCTGTATTTTGTGATGAACCCGTATAATATTTTGCGGTTAAATTTGTTTCTTTTTGAGTAAAGCTCTCAACATCAATAGTTTCTAACTTGCCATTATTTATGCTTGTTTTTGCTGTTAAAGTTAAATCTTTTGCATTAAGGTAAATTTTAGGAATATCGATATTATTACCATTCAGATGAATTTCTAAGTTAAGTTTTCCGGCTGTTCCGGCAGGTTTTTTAAAAGAGATAGCTTCAATATTAAAATCGGTATTATTTAGGTTTATAGATACATCAATTTTATTCGGATTACTGCTATTTGCTGTAATAGTCGCTACTAATGACCCTTTTGCATAAATAGCTTCTAATGCTTTTTTTGCATCGGGACTATAGGATTTAAGCCATGATATAGGGATATTCGCGGTTGCTTTAAAAGACCATAAAGGTTCTTTTCCGGCAATATTAATTGATAAATCATCAATATTTACCTGTTGGTCTTGAAATGTGAATGGCCCAGAAAATTGAATTATTTCGCCATTGATTATATATTTTAAATTATCGGATGTAATATTTTTACCATCAAAAATATCTTTAATTGAGGCTTTTGAAATAACCCCTTCTCCATTCAAATTTAAATCGGCAATATTGAGGTTATTATAATCAACTGTATTATCAAAGTTAAGTTTTAGGCTGAAATTCCCAATAATTTGTCCTGTAATTTGGCTGAGTTTGATATTGGTATTTTTTAGCATATTTTCGTTAAAATATTGTAGATATTTTAAAATAGAAGATACTGTGTGATTAATGTTGATATTGGTGGTTAACCATGGTGACTTACCCTGTTGAATATCTCCAACCATCACTTGCGCATCGTTAATAACCAGATCATCAGTTTTGGCATCAATATTATCAATGATAATATTTTCACCCTGCATTTTAACCGATGCATTTTGCACCATGATATCCGGTGTTTTTGCTGTATAATTAAGAATAACATCTTTTAAAGATAAAAAACTGCTAAAGTCGGTTTTCCACATATTATCAGCATCATGGTCAATGCGCATCGCAAGCAGGCCTTTTGCATAGCCATCTTTAACATTTTGTTTTATCCATTGCCATGCAGGCTCGCCTGCATTTTGCGGCCACATATCCATGATATCGGTAATATGAATTTCGGGGAGTTGTGCCGAAAAAGCATTTTTTGTAATTGGCCAGCCTATTTGTGTTTTATATGCGCCCTCGGCTTTATATCGGCCTGTATCAATGGAAATATTTGTTAAATCTAAATATCTATTTTTGAGATTTAAGTAACCTGATGCTTGCCCTTCTTTAACCCGATAGGCTGCTTTTGCATTAGGAAAATACATAGGTTTTTCAGGATCAGCTTGAATTTCAATAGCCTTAATACCTAAAATCATGGTTTTAAAATTAAAATCACCATCAATCAGAATTTCTTTGGCAAATGTCGGATTATTTGGCCAATCGGGAAAAATAAGTTCAACTTCATTTGTCCTTAAATTCCAATGAGAGGTTAGCTGAATATTTTTAAAATCTTCTATTGAGCCCTCAAATGTAGCAAAAAAAGTAGCCGGCGCACTGCCTGTGGGCCAATATGGTACCAACATTTTGGGTAAAGGACCATATTCACTAAAATCGACAAAATCAAAATCCTCTATGAGCATGCGCCCATGAAGTGCAAGGGTTTGTTTATTTATACCCGCAAAAATTTGTGCGCCTTTTTTAAGTATCATCTCATTATCATGCAGATAGCCTAAGAGTTGAAATTCATCGTCTTTTGCACGCAAGCTAACTGAAATATAAGGAAAAACATAAATTTGTTCACTATCATTATCTTGAAATTGTATCTGGATATCTTGAACAGAAATACCACCAATGCGCCCTAAAATATTATAAAGCTGGTTATAATTGATATTGGGTGTTGAGATTTCTTGGCGGTTTCCATTACTACGCCGACTGAAAGCCCGTAAAAAAACTTTACCGTCTTCTTTCACAATGGTTATTGTTAAGTTTTTAATCGATATGTCTTCGAGTATTGATTGAAAGCTGAGCGCTTTTTTAAAATTGGAGCTTATGGCAACATCACCCAGATAGATAGAGCTATTGGCCTCTTGCCATTTTGCATTATTTAATCGTAGCTCTGGCCCCCAAGAATTTTGACCCCAAGCGAGTTCAAAATCGGAATATGTTAATTCATTAGGGATATTAAATTTATTGTCAGCCCAATCCATTGCAAAATTTAGGTTAATTGGCTTAATGGCAATCCAAACGAATAAAAGGCTAAAAAGCAATAACAATATAGAAATAAAAATACAAAAACTTTTTAAAAGTTTTATGAATATAGCTTTTAGCAATTTTTATTCCTTATTTTTTATCACTCTTTCCTGTATAATATACATAGGTAACATCTATGATACTAGGATTTTAAAGAAAAATGAATAAAATTTATTCGCTCAGAGAAAACTTTATCCCCTCAATAGTTGAAAAGCTAAAGGATCTCCCTTTAAGTGAAGATATTAAAGATGATTTTTGGCAAGATAATGACATTATTGATTGTTTAAATTTTATTGAATGCCATAGTAGCTATTTAACGATGTTATGCCAAAGGGAAGTTGCTTTTTTACCGGATATGTTTGCGCAAGATGCGCAGATTTTTTTTGATAAAATAAAAGAAGCTATTGCATCAGCCCCCGATACGCATAAAGCATTGCGTATAGCAAAACGGCGTGTCGCTTTATATTTAGCCATTGCCGATATTTGCGGAAATATGGATGTAATGTCGGTGTGTAAATATTTATCTTTATTTGCCGATATTGCAGTGCAAGCAGCTTTAACTGCGCTCTGGCCTAATTTTTATCGCCGCGCAAAAATAACCAATGGTTCAAACGATATACCTTTTGGATTTTTTATTTTGGGTTTGGGTAAATTGGGTGGGTGTGAGCTTAATTATTCATCGGATATTGATTTAATTGCTTTTTATGATCCTTTATCCTTTGAAAGCGAAGCTCCGGATATGTTGCAAGATAATTGTGTACGTCTTTGCCGGCAGTTAGTCCAAATGCTTGATACCCGCGATGCCGATGGATATGTTTTTCGGGTAGATTTTCGTTTGCGCCCCGACCCAGCATCGACAGCCTTAACAATGACGGTGAATGCGGCAGAGCAATATTATGAAATGCATGGTCAAAATTGGGAGCGCTCAGCCTTAATAAAAGCGCGTATCATTGCTGGTGATAAAACAGTTGGTGAAAATTTTTTAAAGCGGCTTACGCCATTTTTATGGCGAAAAAATCTTGATTATGCGGCTATTCGGGAAATTCATGCGATAAAAAAACGAATTCATGATCACCGGGGTGGTTATGTTATTAAAAATTTAGAGGGTCATAATGTTAAGCTTGGCCGTGGGGGTATTAGAGAAATTGAATTTTTTGCTCAGGCTTGGCAACTTATTTGGGGGGGGCGCAATTTAAATTTGCGGATACGCCCAACCTTAAAAGTTTTAAAAACGCTCTATGCACAAGAGTTTATTGAGGCCGATACCTATAACGAACTGAAAGAAGCTTATTTATTTTTGCGTCATGTTGAACATAGATTACAAATGCAAATGGATGAGCAAACACAAACGCTACCTTTAGAAACAGATAAGTTTGATCAATTTGCTCTTTTTTGCGGATATGAAAATGCAATAGATTTTCGCAAAAATTTAACAAAATATCTTTCGAATGTCGAAAAACAATATGGTAAATTATTTGAAGATAGCCAAAGCAATACCACAGAACAAAAATTTATATTTTCAACATCAGAGATTGATGAAGCGACCTTTAACGAACTTTTAGGGCTTGGTTATAAAGATCCAAAAATTATTGATATGCAAATTCGCCAATGGCTCAATGGCACTTATCGGGCAACAAGGTCAAAACATGCGCAAACATTAATATTAGAAATGATCCCTAATTTATTGTTGGCATTTGCCGAATATGATGACCCGCAAAAATCTTTTATGCGATTTGATCAATTTTTAAAAAATATTAATCGGGGTGTGCAGCTTTTGGCTATTATCCATGCCAATCCATCAATTTTTGATTTATTGATGCGGATATTAAATGGTGCCCCCATGCTAAGCTTATATTTGGAGGCTAATCCCCATTTGCTCGATGCATTATTGGAGGGTGAATTATTAAATCCGCCCCCTTCTTTAAATGAGATGAAAAAAGAGCTTAAAGGCAGGCTAAAATCATTTTCGTATAACAAGCAGGTTATTTTACAGGATTATTTAGAACTAGCAGCGCGATGGTCGCAAGATCGCCGATTTATTTTAAGTATTCAGGCTCTTTATAGCGATATGAACCCAAGGTTGATATTTATGGCATATAGTCATATTGCCGAGGTTACTTTGCAATTTATTTTGCCTTATATAACCGAAGATTTTAAGGGTCGCCATGGGGTTATTAAAGGCGGCGAGCTTACAGTTGCTGCTTTGGGACGATTAGGCAGTATGGAGATGACCCCAACATCGGATTTGGATCTTATTTTCATTTATAAGGCTGACGATTATTTATCAAGCTCCGATGGCCAACGAAGCCTTATTTGTTCGCAATATTATGGTAAATTAGGCCAACGAATTATTAGTGCGTTAACCGCCCCAACAACAGCCGGTATGTTATACGAGGTTGATATGCGCCTTCGGCCATCGGGTAATAAAGGGCCATTAGCTGTAAGTGTGGATAGTTTTATTAACTATCAATATAACGAGGCTTGGACATGGGAGCATATGGCATTGTGCCGTGGGCGGATTGTAAGTAAAAAAACTGATTTTTCAGCAAGGATTTCCCAAGAAATCCAAATAATTCTGACTCAAAAAAGAGATAAAATCACACTTAAAGAAGATATTAGCGATATGCGTAATCGTTTATATAAAGAAAAGCCACCACAAAATATATGGGACGTTAAACATTGCGAAGGTGGAATATTTGATATGGAGTTTATGATCCAATATCAATTATTAAGTAGTGCGCATCAATATCCCGAAATACTCAGCACAAACCCTTTATCGGCTTTGGATAATTTAAAAAAATCGGATTTATTAGATGATTATTGTTATGAACTACTCAAAGAACATTTAAATTTATGTCAAATTTTACAGCTGTATCAAAGATTAAGCTATGGAAAGATCGATTTAAGCGAATTATTTAATTTAGAAGAAAAAAATAACGAAAATAGTATTTTAGAAGCCATATTGTCTCAAACCAATATGGCATCGGCATCGGCATTAACCGAAAATTATTTGACAAATTGTCAAAAAGTAAGAGAAATTTACAATGAATGGCTTTAATAAGGAGAATATATGATGTTAACAATTGGCAATAAAGTACCCTCTTTTTCTTTACCGGCAAATGGCGGAAAGCATATAGACGAAAAAGATTTGCTTGGTAAAAATACGATACTTTATTTTTATCCAAAAGATAATACACCCGGTTGTACATCCGAGGCTAAAGATTTTACGGCACTTAAAGATGATTTTGCGAAGCTAAATACACAAATCATTGGCGTGAGTGCCGATAATGTTACCTCTCATGAGCGTTTTATTGAAAAACAAGATTTAGATATTCAGCTTATTTCCGATGAATATAAAAAACTAATAGAAGCTTTTGGGGCTTGGGGTGAAAAAAAGAATTATGGAAAAATCTATTTTGGATTAATTCGCTCGACATTTCTAATAAATACAAAAGGTGAAATTATTGCAGAATGGCGCAATGTGCGTGCAAAAGGCCATGCCGAGCGGATATTAAAAGAAGCAACTGCACTTTTATCTTAGCTTAAAATGGTTCTTGATTGGCTAGATATTCGGCAATAGCTTTGATTTCATCTTCTGTAAAAGGCTCAAGGGCGGTTTTCATGGTAACAGCAAGCCCATTTGTCCGCAGGCCGGTTTTGTAATCAAGCATTTGTTTATATAGGTAAATATAAGATTGCCCACCAATTTTAGGATAAATGGGTACAATGGGCTCGTTACCAGTTTCTCCATGGCATTCAACACAACCACCTTTGCCGTAACTTAAATAAAGTTCTTTACCTTTGGCTTCATCACTGTGAGCAATGCTGAGTGATAGTGTAAAAATAACCGGAATTAGTATCTGTAATTTCATTGCTTTACCTTATTTTGTTGTGTAAGACAATTGAGCCATTCACTTAATTGTAATGATGTTTGTTTTATAACACCATAATGGGCAAATAATGTATCGTTATTTTCTTTGACCAATGTTAAAGGCAAACCCTGCGCATGCCACCGAGAAAGTATATTTGTATCGGGTATATACCAAGCGGTTAAATCTTTGATTGTATCTAGAAATAATAAATTTTTGCTTTCGGGAATATTCCCCAAATAAATCGTATATACACCATATTGATTACCCATTGATTTTACCTCGGCTAACAATGGTAGCTCGGTTAAACATGGGGCGCACCATAAGGCCCAAAAGTTAATTAAGGATACATCATTAAGTTTTTCGGTTACTCGTGTTTCATTTTCATAAATAGTTAAGTCTTGAATAGATAAATTAGAATCTATTTTTATAAAATTTGCGGGTGTGTTACATATTTCTGCAAAAGATGAAAAACCGAAAAAAAATAATATAAGCCCCATATATTTCATTATGGTTTTTCCTCAATATATTCTTTAATGCTTTGCGCAACTTGTGCCGTATCGGAACCATAACCAAAAACGTCAATCAATTCTCTTTTGGGGGAATATAAATATGTATAGGTTGAATGAAAAACCTCATAACGTGCAGGTAATGGCGGCTCAATAGGTTCGCCATCAAGTGTATATCCATAAGTCGCGTTTAGCTTTTCAGAAACCGCTTGTGTTTGTTCCCAATCACCAACAAGCCCATAAACTGCGGGTGAGAAATAATGAACATAATCATTCAATTTTTCTGCTGTATCTCTATTGGGATCAATAGAAATAAATATAGGGGCAATCTTATTGGCTTCTTCTCCTAAACGCCCTATTACATTTGCCATATCTAATAAAGTTGTCGGGCAGATATCGGGGCAAGATGTATATCCCACAGCGATATACAAATATTTATCCGGCCATGTTTGCTCCGATACATCCCCTAAATTTTTATCGGTCAGATTAAATGATAATTTATCATCCGCCAATGCAACAAATCCAAAGATAAGTAAAAAAATCGATAATAGTTTATACATATTTATTTCCTTAATTGCATACAGTGTTGGTTCGACCCATAATAATTTGCTTAGGTTTGGTTAAGTGGGTTTCGATATCATCTAAAACTTCATGATTACGCAAATTAATCGCTTTAATCTTTGTGCTTTGGCTTTGTACGGCAAAAAGGCTTTTGCTATCAGTGGTAACAACCATATCTTTAATATACCCTTCTGCTTTTATTGTGGTGTTTTTTCCTTTATCATCAATAGGGAAAATATCAATTTGATTATACCCCGAGATTACCCCAACTTTTTCTAGCCAACCGGTACGGATAATATTAGGAGCAGCACCGATATTAACACTGTATTTTGCAAATGGTTGCCAAGGTTTAATCACATAGGCTTTTCCATTATCAGAAGCGACAAGAATATTTTTACTATCTGCACTCATATAGGGTCGGTTTAGTTGTCCATCTAAAATAATAGGACTATATTGCTGTTTTTCCACGCGGTTATACATAATAAGCTGATTATCTGAAGATACCAAAGCCAGCAATGAATTGGCTGAAAGGCTGATATCGGAGACTGGCTGATGATTACCAAGCGCGATATTGCGTGAGAATTTATGATACACGCTCCAAATTAAAGTTTCACCCGTATTTTTATCGGTAATAAATAGCTTATAACCATCTGATGAAAAATTAATACTCACATCATTCGCAATATTCTCTAACTCCTCATTAATTTCTTGTGTCATTGGGTCTATAATCGTGATTTTATTTTGGCTGAGAACCGCAATTTTTGAGCCATCTGGGTAAAAGATAATTTCTTTGGGTAAATTAGTGAGTTTAATTTCCCACTCATTTCCATTCTTTAAATCAATGGCAAAAATAGTTGGGGTTGCACCATCATGATATAAAAGAATATCTTTGATATCGCTCACAATAACTTGTTGAGGAATGTTTTTTAAATCATAATGTTCAACAAATGTTTTTTCAACCGTATCTATAATTGCTATTTTATTTGATGTTTCATCGGAAACAAAAGCCCAACGGCTTCCATCTTCATAACCTTCAAGGGCAATGGCATTGAAATGAAGACAAATCCACGCAAAAAGAATAAAAAGCTTTTTAAGCATCAACTTAATGCTTCATATCCATATGTTTCATATCCATATGTTTATCCCCTTTTATATCTTGTAAGCTCATCACAGGTGCATCACAGCTTAATATATTATCATCGGATAATTTGAGCTTTATCTCATAACTATCACCAGCCTTAGGGTGCTCTTTTAAATTCATTATCATGATATGTAAACCACTTGGTTGAAGCTTAGTTTCTTCGTTTATATTTAACGGAATTGTATCCACCGGATACATTTTCATAACACCATCCGTCATTTCGGTATTATGAAGCTCAATATGATCAGATAACATATCAATTGATGCCGATTTTAGTTCTATTGCTTCTGTCCCGCCATTGATAATTGTTAAATAAGCCGCTGTCATGTCCGATGCATCAATGGCTTCACGTATTCGGCAATCACTAACCGAAACCTCGGCAATGGCAGGTATAGAAATTGATAAACAAGCAATAATTGGTAATAGTTTTTTCATTGTTTTTCCCTATTTATAAAATTATGTAAAAAATATAGCATTTTTGAATATATATATGCAACCGATGCCTTATTGGTTATTTAATTTTTTCCACTCATGGGGCAAAATAGAATATATATAAGAATCACCTTGATAATATTGGGTTTGTACTTGTGCGCGTAACCGACCCTCGCGTACAAAGCCAAGCCGTTCTATTAATTTAATAGAAGCCAGATTATCCACAACAATCACAGCCTGTATGCGGGGTAAACTCCAATGAATAAAACAATAATCCAATAATATGTGTAGTGCTTCGGTCATTAACCCTTGGTGCTGATATGCTGGGTTAAGTGCAAAACCAATCTCGGCTGTGGGGCTGCCAATGCCTGTTGCCCAAAGCTCAATATTGCCAATAACTTTATAACTGCCCATGGGTGTAATAGCCCAGCTCATAGAGCTGATTCCCATATTTTCATTATGAATTAAACGCGCATTAAGCCAATCATATATTGCATCTTTAGAGCCATCATCCATATTTAAATAACGGCGAACTTCTATTAAGCTTAGCCATTCATTTAAATCTTTAAAATCGCCTATCGTAAATGGCCTTAGGGTTAAGCGTTTCGATTGCAAAATAGGAACTTCAGTCAATAAACAAACCTTTTGAAATTATAACCATTTATATTTTAGCGTTGATTTTTCATCAAAGCAACGTTAGTAAAGTTTTATGAACAATTTTAATATATATGAAGACGGAAAAATTCGAGCCGTATTAGGCCCTACAAATACAGGCAAAACTTGGTTGGCGATTGATCGTATGCTCTCGTTTAGTTCGGGTATTGTCGGCTTTCCATTGCGTTTATTGGCACGTGAAAATTACGACCGCGCATTAAAAGTAAAAAATATTCGTGAGGTTGCTTTAATTACTGGCGAAGAAAAAATTATTCCACCGCAAGCAAAATACTTTTTTTGCACAACAGAATCTATGCCGATGGATCGCGATGTTGATTTTGTTGCCATTGATGAAATTCAGCTTTGTGCTGATTCTGAGCGTGGGCATATATTTACCGATCGCCTATTACATGCCCGTGGGCGTTTTGAAACCATGTTTATGGGCGCCGAAATTATAACCCCTTTCATTCGTATGTTGGTCCCTAAAGCAGAGATTGAAACAAGGGAAAGATTATCGACTTTACGATGGGCAGGTAAAAAACCGATAGACCGATTACCGGCGCGCTCGGCAATTGTGAGTTTTTCGACCAATGATGTTTATGCCCTTGCCGAGCTTATTCGGCGGCAAAAAGGTGGTGCAGCAGTTGTGCTTGGTGCTTTAAGCCCCCGTACCCGTAATGCACAGGTAGAGATGTATCAGGCTGGCGAAGTGGACTGGCTTGTTGCAACCGATGCCATTGGTATGGGGCTGAATATGGATATAAATCATTTAGCCTTTGCGGCGACTAAAAAATTTGATGGCCATAATTTTCGCCCATTAAATGCGCAGGAGCTTGCTCAAATTGCCGGCCGTGCTGGCCGTGGTGGTAATGATGGTACTTTTGGAACAACCGGTGGCATTGCGGCATTAGATGATGAAATGATTGATGCGATTGAAGCCCATGAGTTCCAAAGCCCCAAACATATTTACTGGCGCAATACAGATTTAAATTTTGCCTCGGTTGAGGCACTTGTTTATAGTCTAAAAAAAATGCCCCCCAAAAAAAATATGCAGCGCCCCCGCTATGCCGAAGATGAAGCCGTTTTGGGGATTTTGGCACAAGATAGTGATATCAAAATTCGGCTTAATGGATTATCGAATATCAAAACCCTATGGGATATTGCCCGAATACCCGATTTTTCTAAAACCCATGCGGGTGCCCATGCTAATATGTTAAAGCCGATTTTAATTGATATATTAGATAAAGGTGTTATTCGTGCGCAATGGATGGAAAAACAATTTACACGCTTAAATAAAGAAACCAATGATTTAGAAAAATTATTACAACATATTGCTGCCGTTCGAACACTAACTTATATATCTTACCAAAAACAATGGCTAAACAATGCCGAGAGCTGGCAAGCACAAACCCGATCGCTAGAGGATCAATTATCCGACCGCTTGCATGATAGCCTTACTAAGCGTTTTGTTGACAGGAAAACAGCAACATTATTGGGTAAAATCAAACAGCATAATGAGGTCTCAGCGATTGTTCATAACGATGGCCGAGTAGAAATTGAAGGCCATGAGTTTGGTCATTTAGATGGCTTTGCTTATAAAAGTAAAAAGAATAAACAGGCAAGCGAGAGTTTTAGCGATAAAACCGTACAATCGGCAGTTAACCGCGCGATTAAAGTTAATTTAAAAATACGTGTTGATGAGTTTTTAAATGGAAATTTAAAAGATATGAACCTTAATGCACAAAATCAATTATTATGGCGTGGCGATGTTATTGCTTATTTGCAAAAAGGTCCCGATATTTTATCGCCGATAATTAAGCTGATTGATGCTCCATTACTTAAACCGGTACAGGCAGAGTTGATTATTGCAAAATTACAACAATGGATGAATACTCAAGTAAAAACATTGCTCCACCCAATTAACCAGCTAAAAAAATATAGTGAAAAACAAGCCAAATATCTGCGTGGTGTTGCTTATAGTTTAGAGCAAAATTTAGGAAGTACCGTTTTTGCGATATCAGAAAGTCAATTAAGACAAGGCTTTGATTATAAACGCTTAAAACAGCTAAATATTCATTGGGGGGCAGCATTTATTTATAGTATATCATCTCTTTCTCAAAAAAATATCACACTAAGGTTAGCTCTTTGTAATATCTATTATCAAACAGTATCTTATACATATTTCAGCAATGAACGATCGATTATAAACCCAAATTTTTCAGAAAATATAGCCATTTCTCTTGGCTATTATCCGTTAAAAAATATTTGGCTAAGAGTAGATATTATCGAAAAACTTATTGCACAAGGCAGAAAAAAAGAACATTTGTCTTTAGAGCAAGCGGCAAATTTTTCTGGTATTTCAAAGGAAAAAATTAAAAATATCTTAAAAAATATCGGATTTGTTAAAGCCAAAAAGGATACAGATACTTATTTTTGGCGGGGTTATTTGCCAAAGGCTAAAGAGACCAAAAGGATTGACCCTTCTTCGCCATTTGCAAAATTACAGGAAATAAAAATGTGAATTTAGTTTCTTACGAAAAACAAAGGCTTGATCAGTGGTTGGTTTATGCCCGCTTTGCAAAATCGCGTAATGTGGCCAAAGAGATTATTTTAAAAGGTAAAATGCGTATCAATGGTGAGCCGACCAATAACATAAGCATAAAAATAAAGGTGGGAGATATAATCGTTTTTTTCAAACAAAATAACCTTTATATGATTGAAATTATTGGTTTAAGTCATCAACGTATAGCCGCAAAATTTGTGCATCATCTATATAAAGACATCTTAGTTGATGAATAATCTGTAAAAGCAAATTGAGTAGCCTCTATTTTTATCAATTTCCTTGAAAAAAGTAGGGAAAACTGTTATTATTATTTTTTACATACCTTATAAGTTTTTCTTATTATCATTTTAAAAGAATAATTTTAAGTATATTTTTATTATACCTTACCAAGCTATTAATCATTTAAAGAAGGCTTTTATGACAGACTATAATATTGGAGATTATGTTGTTTATCCGACCCATGGTGTTGGACAAATAGAAGGAATTGAAACTCAAGAAGTTGCCGGACATAAGCTCGAACTCATTGCAATTAAATTTAGCGAAGACCGTATGACTTTGCATGTACCCATGATGAAAGCAAAAAAATGTGGGCTTCGTGCGCTTTCAGATGATGGAATTATCGAAGAAGCCTTAACTGTGCTAAAAAGTAAGGCAAAAACAAGCAAAGAAATTTGGGCACGTAGAGCCCAAAATTACGAACAAAAAATCAACTCGGGTGACCCTGTAATTATTGCCGAGGTTATTCGGGATTTATATCGCAAAGTTAACCAGCCAGAGCAAAGTTTTTCGGAACGGAAAATTTACGAGCAGGCATTTGATCGCTTAGCAAATGAAGTTGCGGCATCGCGTGATTATGACAATAAAGATAAAGCCGCACAATTGCTATATGCGTCTTTAAAATTACAGCCCTAATTCTTTTTTTTCGAATAGTCTAAAAATAGTATTATCTTCTTTATAAATAATTTGATTGGGATGATGAATTTGCATAACTATATCATCCCATTTTTCTATTTGAGCAATGGCGTAAATTTCTTTACCAATATAAGGTCTCAAATTTTTAAATTTAAAGGTGGCATAGACATTTTTGGGGATATATATACGCAATTTTATTTCATTATTTGTTTTAAGATATAATGAATAGGCAAATGATGATTTTTTATATTCAGCCAAATCCCCTTTTATGACCCTATATTCATATAAATGTTTTTTTGCATCATCCGTTGTAAATATTGGTAATTTTAAACGGGCATTCCAGTAAGTTTCAAAATCTTTTTCATTTAGATCTTTTGCCGTAATCTCAAAACCATATGCAAACATCTGCTGCGGATGCACCTGTGCTTTTATCGCTTGCATAGGTATTGATGGCATAGCAATATCATCGTATGAAAAATTATTTAGTCGAATTTCATTATTTATATAATATCCGTACAGATAATATTCATCATTTTGGGTGGTAACGATATTTTTATCGATAATAACATCATTATCGGCATGTGCCATTACTGGCAGTAAATATACCATTAAAACAAAAATTATTTTAGAATATCGCATTAATGATTAATCAGATAAAATTACTTTTGCGATTTTTGTGGCCATTTTTCTGGCTTACGGCCAAAAAGAGCACGCACCCAAACTACGGCGGCAACACAGCCTAAAATAACTTTTACGAGTATATTTTGTGTTTTTGTTTTTTCCATTTTGTCCTCATATATTATCCAATTATTTTAGCATATTTTTTAGGCAGTCCAAAATATTATTTACAGCATCTAACTTTTGTGTTTTATCGGTCAAATTTTGACTAAATACAACCGATTGATCTGCCCGAATTTTAGTTGTTTGCCCATGTTGCTGTATATAGTTAATGAGCGCAACCGGATTTTTAAAAATATCGTTATAAAATTTAATAACAATGGCCTTCGGGCCAACATCTAATTGCTCAATGCCCAAATATTTACATTGGATTTTAATGGCAGATATCGTTAATAAATTTTCTACTTCATCAGGGAGTTGCCCGAATCTGTCTTGTAGCTCTGTTGCAATATCTTCTAGCTGCGCTGCATCATTGACATTCGCAATTCTTCGGTAAAGATTCATACGTAAATCTAAATCCGGCACATAATCGGTTGGGATCATAATTGCTAAACCCATATTAATTCGGGTGGACCATAATTGTCTTTCTTCACTTTCTTTATCAGTCGCTTTTTGTATTTTTGCGTCTGCTACTGCTTCTTCAAGCATTTTCTGATACAGCTCGATACCGACTTCTTTAATATGCCCCGATTGTTCATCGCCAAGTAAATTACCCGCTCCACGTTGATCTAAATCGTGGCTGGCAACCGAAAACCCTGCACCCAAATTATCTAAGGTCTGCATAACCTCTAAACGTTGTAAGGCAGTTTTATTAATATATCGGTGAGGTTCGGTAACCAACCAAGCCCAAGCCCGAATATCTCCCCTACCAACGCGCCCGCGCAATTGATAAAGCTGCGAAAGGCCAAACATATCCGCCCGATAAATGATAATTGTATTCACATTGGGCATATCAATGCCGGATTCTACAATTTGGGTCGAAAGTAAAACGTCAAACTCTCCATCAATAAAAGCTGCAATGGTTTCTTCTAACGCGCGAGCCGGCATTTGCCCATGGGCAATACCAATTTTTATTTCAGGTAACAGGGTTTTTAGTTTTTCTTCCATACGGCGCACATCTTTAAGCCTTGGGCATACAAAAAAGCTTTGCCCACCCCGGTATTTCTCTTTTAAAATAGCCTCGCGAATGGTTACACTATCGTAAGCTTGGATAAAGGTACGGATAGCTAAGCGATCTACTGGTGGCGTGGCAATAATACTTAAATCTCGTACGCCTGTAAGAGCCATTTGCAAAGTACGGGGTATGGGCGTTGCTGTGAGTGTAAGCACATGCACATTATTGCGAAGTTGTTTGAGTTTTTCTTTATGAGCTACACCAAAATGCTGTTCTTCATCTACCACCACTAATCCAAGGCGGTCAAATTCCACATCTTTGCTCAAAAGTGCATGGGTTCCGATTAAAATATCAATTTTACCTTGTTTCACATTCTCTTTAATCTCTTTCGCATTTTTTGCGGTAATTAAGCGAGAAAGCTGGGCAATTTTTACCGGGAAACCCTCAAAACGTTTAACAAAATTCTGATAATGTTGCTTGGCTAATAAAGTTGTGGGCACAATAATCGCCACCTGATAGCCACTCATAGCCGTGATGAAGGCAGCGCGTAAAGCAACCTCGGTTTTACCAAAGCCAACATCGCCGCAAATTAAACGATCGGCCACTTTACCCGAGGTTAAATCTTTAAGGACATCATTAATCGCATTATATTGGTCATCGGTTTCGCGATAGCCAAAGTTAGAGCAAAATTCTTCATACGCCCCCTCTTGCACATCCATTACAATTCCTTGTTTGATTGCACGTTGTGCGGCAACTTTCATCAGCTCACCGGCCATTTCGGTAATGCGTTCTTTAGCTTTGGCTCGGCGGGCTTGCCAAGCAACACCACCCAATTTATCAAGAGCAACGCTTTTATTATCCCCGCCATATCGCGAAAGTAGCTCTAAATTTTCTACCGGAACATAAAGGCGATCCCCGCCACTATATAAAAGTTTTAGGCAATCATGGGGGGCACCTAAGGCGGTTACAGTTTCTAAGCCTTCATATTGGCCAACACCATGCTCTATATGGACAATAAAATCCCCTTCATTAAGTGCTGAGGCCTGTAATATTACATCTTCTGCCCGTTGCGAGCTCCGCCGGGCTGTTCCGTATGTTTTCCCTAAAATATCATCATCAGAGATAAAAGCGATATTATTAATAATTAAACCACGGGATATTCGCCCGCGAATAATAGCCATTGTTGAGCTACCATACTGTGCTGCATCGCTCAGTGTTTCAATTACACTTGTTTGTGGCCCATGAGTATCTTTAAGTAAACGTATCAACCGGTTTTGCGCATTGGGGTTTTTAGAAAATGTAACAATATGCTTAAGATTTTGCTGGTTTATCCAATTTTGTATCCGTTCACCAATGGGTAAATGGGTTGGCGCAATCTCGTAATATCGGGGGACTATTTTACTATTGAGATGAAACAAATTCCCTTCTTCTACAAAAGGAGAAAGCTGTAGGACTTTTTTGCTTTTTAAAATTTCCCACCAAGTTTCGGTATTTTCAAAGAATGATTCAGGTGGTACAGGCACATAACGTTCATCAATATTCTTTTCATCTTTTTGGCTCTGCCTTGCCTGATAATAATCATGTATGGTTTCTAAACGATTTTTTTGAAGTTCTTCAAACTGGTAAGCAATAATAACTGGCAGATTTGGACAATAATCCAATAAATTATCTAACTTTTTATAAAATAAAGGCAACCAATGCTCCATAGCTGGCCAAGCCACACCATTGGATATCGATTGGTATAAAATATCGGATTTTTCTATTGTGCCTGCAAGATTACGATAATTTTTGCGAAATAGCTCAATAGATTCTTCCGATAATAAAATTTCGGTTGCCGGAATCAGCGTAAGAGTTTTGACATGTTTGTTACTGCGTTGGGTCGATGGATCAAATAGCCGAATATCATCAATATCATCCCCAAAAAAATCGATACGATACCCCGATGTTTCCCCTGCTGGGAAAATATCTAATATGCCCCCTCTTACAGCAAATTCGCCTGCCTCGCGCACTGTTGATGTACGGGTATATCCTAAGGTTGAAAGTAGCTTAGTGAGCTGCTCGAGTGGGATTGTAGAGCCAATTTTTAACGTTTGCCCGGTGGATTGAATATAAGCTTTGGGTAATGTGCGTTGGGTAATAGCATTAATTGTTGTGAGAATAATACAATTATCTTTGATGCGATTTTGGGCAAGCTTATGTAATGTTTTTAAGCGTAATGACTGAATATGGCTTGCCGGAGAGCTGCGCGAGTAAGGAATAACATCCCATGCGGGAAACTCTAAAATCTCACAATCTTTATTTATGGCAATCAGATAATCTTTAACAAGTGCTAAATGTTTATCGTCCCTTGCCACAAATACACAAGAGCTTTTTTGTAACATTTGCTTGATGATAAATGATTCGGCACCTTCGGTTACACCACCAATAGAAAATGTACCATTATCTGCCGCAGATAATGTTTGGAGCCATTCATTGGCTAACGGATTATATATCTCCACGCTCGGCCTTTATCCATTGCCAAATGATATTGTCATATTCGGGCTCTATAGGTTTTTTCTCGGTTATCCACCACCAAACTTTGGCATCATCAGCATCTAAAAAATGCTCAAGCATATCCATTTCCTCGGTACTCATTGTGGCTAAATGTTTATCGGCAGTTGTACCAATTAAAATATCTAGCTCACGCATGCCCCTATGCCATGCATGCCATCGTAATTTTTTTTGGCGGTCAGATAAATTATCCATTAGCTTTTGTCTCTCATTTGTTGTTTTGTTTTTTTTACGGTATAAAGAATATAGAAAAAAAATGTGTTAGGAGCAATATGCGCCCGCAAATATTATACCCTTTATTTACACCAATTGAAAATTTACAAGGTGTGGGCTCGGCTTTAGGTAAAAAGCTCGAGAAGATTCATATTACGCGGATTATCGATTTATTATGGCATTTACCCGTAAAAATACAAGACCGCCGTTATATGCCCAAAATTGCCGATGCCCAAAGCGGGAATATTGCAACCATAAAAATACGCATAGATGGTATCGAAAAGCCCAGTAATCCGCGCCAACCTTGGCGAATTGGTGCTTCGGACGGTACGGGGCAAATGGTAATTTCTTATTTTCGCGCATCGGAAAGTTGGATTAATAAAACTTTTCCTATTGGTGAGATTCGTGTGGTATCTGGCACATTAGATTATTGGCATGGAACATTGCAAATGAGCCATCCTGATTATATTGGTTCGTTTGATGACATTGCCCATATCGCCCGTATTCAGCCTGTTTGGCCGCTAACTGCAGGGGTAACCAATAAATTGATGGGGCGCTTGGTTACGCAATCCTTAGAAAGATTAGCCGATTTAGAAGAATGGCAGGATGTCCATTGGCTTAACAAACAATCTTGGCCGGGTTTTAAAGAATGTTTGTTGGGGTTACATAATCCCGAATCTGCGGAGTTTTTAAAGTTAAGCCATCCCTATCATCGCCGCTTGGCTTATGATGAAATTTTAGCTCACCAATTAGCACTTCGATTATTGCGCAAATATATCAAAGCGCAAAATGGTGTTGCAATTAAAGGTAATGGCGAAATGGTCAAAGCCATATTAAAACAACTCCCTTTTGAGCTGACCGAAGCCCAAAAAAGATCGCTGAGGGAAGTTTTAACGGATATGCGTGAGCCTTCGAAAATGATACGGCTTATCCAAGGTGATGTTGGCTCGGGGAAAACCATGGTGGCATTATTTGCAATGATAACAGCCAATGAGGCAGGTTTTCAGGCTTGTATGATGGCACCAACAGAAATTTTAGCAAGGCAACATTATAAAACAATCTCCGACTTTGCCCAATATGCTGGTATAGAAACGGTTTTACTTACGGGGCGAGAAAAAGGAAAAACCCGCGAAGCTATATTAGAAAAAATAGCGAATGGTGAAGCCCAGATTATTATTGGAACCCATGCTTTAATCCAAGATGATGTGCAATATTATAATTTAGGCTTAGCGGTGATTGATGAACAACATCGGTTTGGGGTGCAGCAACGCGTAACCTTAACAAGTAAAGGCAAAGCGGTAGATTTGCTTGTAATGACCGCTACTCCCATACCGCGTTCTCTTATGTTAACCATGTGGGGCGATATGGAAAGCTCTAGGCTCGATGAAAAACCCCATGGTCGCAAACCTATAGAAACCCGGACCATATCGAATGAGCGCTTACATGATGTAACCGAGGCGATTGGCAGAGCCATGCAAAAGGGAGCGAAAATTTACTGGGTATGCCCGTTAGTGGAGGAATCTGAGCAATCCGATATGGCCGCAGCCGAAGATAGATACCATCAGCTCCAAGATTATTTTGGTACCGATAAAGTACATTTGGTTCATGGTAAAATGAAGGGTAAAGATAAAGATGCAGCAATGAATGCTTTTAAAGATGGCCCGCCAAGCATTTTGGTAGCGACCACAGTGATTGAAGTTGGTGTTGATATACCCGAAGCCACAGTTATTGTAATTGAGCATGCCGAGCGCTTTGGTTTGGCACAGTTGCACCAATTACGTGGGCGTGTGGGGCGCGATACCACACAATCATCATGTTTGCTTGTTTATAGTCGGCCATTAAGTTATGTGGCTAAAGAGCGTTTGAAAATCATGAGAGATACCAATGATGGTTTTTTAATTGCCGAAAAAGATTTAGAGCTTAGAGGAGCCGGTGATATTTTAGGTACAAGGCAATCGGGGTTGCCTGAATTTAAATTTGTGGATTTAGATGCCCATAAAGATTTGTTATTGGCTGCAGCAGATGATGTAAATTTAATCTTAAATAAAGACCCCGAGCTTAAATCGGAACGTGGGCACGCATTAAGAAATTTGCTTTATTTATTTGAGCGCGATGCGGCGGCAAGCTTATTGTCATCGGGATAAAATAAAAAAAGCGGTAATTTACTTACCGCTTTTTAAATGGTCGGAACGGCGGGATTTGAACCCACGACCCCTACACCCCCAGTATAGTGCGCTACCAGACTGCGCTACGCTCCGAATAGGGTTTTCTTATATAAGAAGAGCAAAAATATTGCAATAATTTTTTATTTATTTGGCAAAGAAATTTTCTCATTTTGTAATAAAATATGAATATTGACAAGCTCATCCATAATTTCGCGTAAGACTAATTTCTGTTTTGCCGGCAGATTAACCATATTCTCATCAACCTCTAACGGCAAAATAGCCTGATTTTCGTCCTCTGCATCATCAAATAAATCAAATGTGGCTTGGTCAGTATCTTTTAACCAAGATTTCACTAAATTTTGCCGGCTTGTTTCGCGAATGAGCTTTTGGGCACCCCGAATACTCAAGCCTTCATCTTTAAGTAAAATTTTAATAATCTGCAGTAGTTCAACATCATCTTTACGATAATAACGTCGCCCACCTGCACGCCGAACTGGTGTAATCCATGGGAAGCGTTGTTCCCAGTAACGAATAACGTGAGCCTCGACCTGCAATAGATCGGAGACCTCACGAATATTCTTTAAAGCGTTTGCTGATTTTTTTGCCGAAAGTACGGCCATAGATCTACCTTTGACGTTTAATTGTTAATACGTTTTTTAAGTAGTTGCGATGGTTTAAAAACGGCAACGGTACGTTCACTAATCGGAACTTCAATCCCTGTTTTAGGGTTCCGCCCTGTACGTTCTTTCTTTTGACGAACAGAAAAACGACCAAAAGATGAAATTTTTACAGTTTCGCCTTTGGCTAATGTATCGGTTATTTCATCCAAAATCATTTGTAGCACATCGGCTGATTCTCTTTTACTTAAGCCAACCTCGCGATAAATAGAATCAACAATATCAGCACGTGTTAGAGTATTAGACATTATAGAGCCTTTCCTTCCCAATATGTTTAATGTTAATTTTAATTTAAAACTGACTCTCTACTATTACTTATATTCTTTTCATCGGTCAACTAACTATAGCAATTTCGTACATTTTTGACCTAAAAATACGAAATTATAGGCGAACCAAAGCTGCAGCCCATGTCATTCCGCCACCTGCGGCCTCCATTAAAATAGTTTGCCCCGGCTCGATTCGACCCGATTGCACCGCTTCATCGAGTGCAAGTGGAATAGAAGCGGCAGATGTATTGGCATGTTTATCAATGGTGATAATCACATTATCCTCACCCAAATTTAACTTGCGCGCCATTGACATAATAATCCGTTTATTTGCCTGATGCGGCACAAGCCAATCAATATCTGCCTTTTCCATATCATTTGCTTTTAGAGCCTCTGATACAACGGCAGAAAGCGAATTAACAGCAACCTTATAAACCTCGGGGCCATCCATATATAATTTACCTTCTTGACCAAGCGAAGGCCCGCCTTGAACCTTTAATATATCATAATGTTTACCATTAGAATGTAAATGTGTACTTAAAATACCCGGGTTGTTATTTTTTTTTGGGTTATTATTGGTGGCTTCTAAAACAACAGCACCCGCACCATCACCAAATAATACACAGGTTGCTCGGTCATTAAAATCTAAAATTCTGCTCATTGTTTCGGCACCAACCAATAAAATACGTTTGGCAAGATGATTTTTAATCATACTATCGGCTACCGATAAACCATAAACAAAACCACTACATACAGCCTGTATATCAAATGTAGGAATATTTTCGTTAATTTTCAATAGTAAATGTAATTTTGCAGCCGTTGAAGGGAAAGTATTATCCGGTGTGGTTGTTGCCACAATAATCATATCAATATCTTCGGCATCTACTTGTGCGCTTTTCAATGCTTTAATGGCGGCATTATAGGCTAGCTCCGATGTTAATTGACCATCAGCAGCAAAGCGCCGTTCTTTAATCCCTGTACGTGAAGAAATCCATTCATCAGACGTATCAACAAATTTAGCCATATCGTCATTGGTTACAATTTTTTCGGGTAAGTAGCTACCAGTCCCGATTATTTTTGAAAAAACCATTAAAACCCCTCTTCTTCAATCCAATAATCGGCTTGGTGACTTTCTAAATGTGCTTTCATTTTTGGCAAAAGATCTTTTTTAGTGGTTGAATATGCATTTTTAATTGCATTATAAAAACCAAACTCATCAGTACCACCATGAGATTTTACACAAACACCGTTAAGCCCTAATAACCATGCACCATTATATCGGCGCGGATCAACCCTTTTATAGGCTTTACGTAAGGCCTTTTGCGCAATAAACAAACCAATTTTAGCTAAAATGGAATGTTTAATCTCGTCAGCAATAATTTTTTTACTGGCTTTTAATGTGCCTTCAATACTTTTTAGCGAAACATTGCCTGTAAAGCCATCGGTAATAACAACATCAACTGTGCCGTTAGCAATATCGTCACCCTCAACAAAGCCAACATAATTGATACCTAAGCTATCTTTTTGTAAAATTTTATGGGCATCTTGGATAAGCTTATTGCCTTTACCGCTTTCTGCACCAATGTTTAATAACCCGATACGTGGGCTTTTAACGTCCATTACGGCTTCGGCATACACATGCCCCATACTGGCAAATTCAACTAAGTTACGGGCACTAGATTCGGCATTAGCGCCCAAATCAAGCATTAAACAATCGCGCTCATAAGCCGACATAACCGCAGCAATTGCTGGGCGGTCAATACCCGGGAGCATACGTAAACCAAACAAACCTAAAGCCATTAATGCGCCTGTATTTCCGGCCGAGACCACACAATCTGCTTGGCCATCTTTAACAGCTTTAATTGCTAAACCCATCGATGAATTACGCCCCTTTCGAAGCGCCACCGATGGTTTCATTTCATTGGTTATTTTATCTTCGGTATGATGAATTTCAATGCGACTTTCATCGATTTGAGCTTTTTTTATTAATGGTATCAGCTCTTCTTTGTTACCAAAAAAAATAAGCTTAATATCATCAATTTCTTTAAGGGCAATTTGTGCACCATATACAACGAGGGCGGGTGCATTATCCCCGCCCATTGCATCTAAAGCTAGTGTAATCATTGTCACTCACTAAATTTAAGTTTACTTCGCAAAAGATGCTCTAAAGTTAAAGAGAACCTTTTCCTTCAATAACCTGACGACCACGATATAAACCTGTTTTAAGGTCAATATGATGTGGGCGGTGAATTTCACCAGTTTCTTTATCTTCGCGTAATGTTACCGAATTTAAAGCATCATGTGCACGGCGCATATTGCGACGAGACTTTGTTACTTTCTTTTTAGGAACAGCCATGGGTCGTTACCTCATAATCTATATTATTTAAACAAAATTGAACGTATCTTCTATCTTAAACTTGACGGTAGTGCAAGTAAAATCGTTAAAAATATTATTTTTTTAACTTCAAATCTTTAAGAATAGCAAAAGGATTATCTGTCTTTACCTCATCTTCTTTAATATTAAAGGTTGTTTCAACCGAGTTACTTTCATCAAATGATACCCCTTTTTTACGTGGATATGGGTTTTTATTAATCAATATTTCCTCTAAAATGATTTCACCTAAGTTAATATTTTTACCATCCCATAGCTCTTGTTCATCATCTAAATTTTCCCAATCTTCTTCATTTAAAGAGTCAGGCAATATAATATTATCGGTTAAGTGACGCTCAAATATAATATTTAGATTTTCGCTTATATCCTCTAATGAAATAATACAAGATTGCACCAAATTTGTGTTGATTTTACCTTTGACTACCGCCTTTTGCGCATGATTACGCTGAACCGTGATTTTTGCCGATAATTTTTTTATAGCAACAATATTCAACCAATTGGCCACTTGGGAATATTGCGATGGTTCTAACGCAAATTCAAATATCTTGGGTTGTTTATCATTTGGGGCAATATTGATTTGCCAATTAATGGGTAATTTTTGTTCCATTTTCACCTTTGTTATGCCAAAATTAAATTATAGTTTACAAAAAATAAACATTTAGGCTATATTCTTTACATAAAGAGGCAGCTTAAGCTGCAATTTGTTGACAGAATATATATAAATAGTATTCTGTTGCAATAATTATTGTAATATTATTCTAAATCCTAAGGAGAATAATGTGATTAAACGCATAGCCCAAGCTAGTTTGGTTGTTGTGACATTGGTATCTTTATCTGGTTGCTTTACCGAAAGAGGTTTTAGTGGTCATATCGTCGAATCTAAAAATGTTGATCTGATTAAAGTCGGAAAAACATCAAAAGCCGATGTTTATGATATTTTAGGTAGCCCCTCTTCTAAAGGTAGTTTCGATCGGGATATTTGGTATTATGTTGGCGATTATCGCTCACAAACGGCATTTATGGATCCTAAGGTGCAGAATCGGCAAGTTGTTGCTATTCATTTCAATAAAAATGAAGTTGTATCTGAAATTGAACGCAAAACATTATCCGATGGCGAGAAAGTTAAAGTGGTCAATAGCAAAACGCAGTCTTATGGTACGCAAAAAGGTGTTTTAGAAGAATTGTTTGGCCATGTGGGATTATCTCCGTTACCGCAAGATGGTGGTGAAATTCGCTAATTAATATAACCAGAAATATATTATAAAAAAAACCTGCTTAATGCAGGTTTTTTTATTCCCATATTCTTTTAAGCCCAAATTTACGGCCAGAACCAATATAATAAGCTTCATAATGTTCGGGTTGTTTTTGATAGTAATCTTGGTGATAATCTTCGGCCGGATAAAAATTTGTAAAATTGAGTATTTTTGTTTGTATTTCGTTGGTTCTAAACTTGCTTTGCATCTTAGCTAAACTTTCCTCTGCCAATCTACGCTGATCATCATCATGCACATAAATTGCCGATGTATACTGAAAGCCCTTATCGGCAAATTGTCCAATGGCATCAAATGGGTCAATATTTTGCCAAAATATATCCAATAAAGTCCGATAATCTACAATATTAGCATCATAAATTACCTGAATAACCTCTCTATGGCCAGTCGTTCCGCTGCAAATTTGCTCATAAGTTGGGGATAAAACATGGCCACCGGCGTATCCGGCAGTTACTGAACGGACACCAGTGGCTTTAAATGGCTTAACCATGCACCAAAAACAGCCCCCGGCAAATGTTGCGGTTTCTAATTTTTGTTCTTTTTTGCTCATATCATGCCCCTATTCATCTTTGGGAACAAACTGTAAAGCAATACCATTATTGCAATAGCGTAAGCCTGTTGGCTCGGGGCCATCGGTAAATACATGGCCTTGGTGGCTACCACATTGGGCACAATGATATTCTACGCGTGGCATTGCGAGTTTGTGGTCAATATGTGTTTCAATATTATTGGGGTCAATTGGCTGAAAGAAAGATGGCCAACCGCTCCCGCTATCATATTTGGCGATACTCTCAAATAAGGGTAAACCGCAAGCGGCGCAAGTAAATATCCCCTCACGCTTTTCCCCATTAAGTGGGCTGGTAAAGGCATGCTCTGTACCTTGATTACGCATGACGTCAAATTGTTTTTCGGTTAAAATTTCTTTCCATTCATTTTGAGACTTCTTTATTTTATGAGCCATCATTATTCTCCATATTATACGCATAAGATATAATCTGATTGTCGTAGATATCAAGATACAAAAAGAGCAGGTAAAACCTGCTCTTTATATTAAAAAAGAAAGATACGTCAATTATTCATAAATAGGAAATTGCGCACATAGAGCCTTAATTTTTTCTTTTGCAGCTTGTTCGGCTACGCTATTATCGTCTTCGTTTTTTGCTAAAGATTCAAGAACATCGGCGATGAGGTTGCCAATTAAGATAAACTCTTTTTCTTTAAAACCACGTGTTGTTCCCGCCGGTGTTCCTAAGCGAATACCCGAGGTTACAAATGGCGATGTTGGGTCAAACGGAATGGTGTTTTTGTTACAAGTCATCCCTGCTTTGTCTAAAGATTTTTCAGCAATTTTTCCCGTTACGCCATAAGGGCGAAGATCAACAAGTAATAAGTGATTATCCGTTCCGCCCGAAACAATCTCTAAACCGCGTGTAGAAAGTGTATCGGCTAATGCACGGGCATTTTTAACCACTTGGTGCGCCCAATCTTTAAATTCGGGTGCTAAGGCATCTTTAAATGCAACGGCTTTGGCTGCAATAACATGCATTAAAGGCCCGCCTTGTAAGCCGGGGAATACAGCCATGCGGATTTTATTGGCAATCTCTTCGTTATTGGTGAGTATCATACCACCACGGGGGCCACGGAGGGTTTTATGGGTTGTTGTGGTTACAATATCGGCAATTTCAACGGGGTTTGGGTGTGCACCACCGGCAACTAACCCGGCAAAATGCGCCATATCTACCATTAAATAAGCCCCAACTTTATCGGCAATCGCTCTAAATTTTTCAAATTCAATCACACGGGGATAAGCTGTTGAGCCTGCAATAATCAGTTTGGGTTGGTGCTGAACGGCCAAAGCTTCTAATTCATCAAAATCAATGCGTGCATCTTGGCGGCGAACACCATAAGGTACAACATTAAACCATTTACCCGACTGATTAACCGGTGAACCATGAGTTAAATGCCCGCCCGCAGTAAGCTCCATACCCATGTAAGTATCGCCTGTATTTAATAAGGCCATAAAAGCTGCTTGGTTCGCTTGTGAGCCAGAATGCGGCTGTACATTCACATATTTAGCTCCAAAAATTTGTTTGGCACGCTCAATCGCTAGTTCTTCAGCAATATCCACAACTTCGCAACCGCCGTAATAGCGTTTGCCCGGATAACCTTCGGCATATTTATTGGTTAAAACTGAGCCTTGGGCTTCGATAACAGCTTCGGAAACAATATTTTCCGATGCAATAAGCTCTACCTGCTCTTGCTGGCGATTTTTCTCTTGCTCTAATACTTTAGCAATATCCGGATCACGGCTTTCTAAGCTTTGCGTAAAGTATTTTTTTGTATATTCATTAGGGTATGTAGTCATTTGTATCCTCTTTTGAGATTGATTGGTTTATAAGATTTTCCTTATAAATCATTTATTTTTGCAACACGGCGCTCGTGGCGGCCGCCGCTTTCGAAAGCGGTATTTAAAAAGGCTTTTAATGCATGCCATGCGGCATCGGGGCCAATAGTGCGCCCGCCAAACACAATAACATTGGCATTATTATGTAGCCGTGTAATTTCGGCCTCATAAGTGGTATGTACTAATGCTGCACGTATCCAAGGGTGGCGATTAGCCGCAATAGAAATGCCGATGCCTGTACCGCATAAAAGTAAACCAAAAGCGGTTTTGTCGGATTTTATGGCTTGGGCAACTTCTTTGGCTTTATCCGGATAATCAACAGATTGGTTATCATTAACGCCAAAATCGGTAATTTCTAAATTGGGATATTCTTCTTGCATCTTTTGATGAAGAAAATTTTTTAATTCATACGCACCTTGGTCGCATGCAATATAGATTTTATGTGTTTGTAATGTCATTATTTTGCCTTTTTGATTAAAATCTCTTTAAAAAAAGCGTATTGCGTTTTAAACTATAGGTCTTTGTGAGAAAAAGTAAATATTAATGGGTAGAAAAATGATAAAAAATCATGGAAAATTTCCGAATATTCGCCTACGCCGTAACAGAATGAAATCGTGGTCACGAGTGTTAACGCAAGAACATTGCTTGCAAACAAGCGATTTAATTTGGCCAATTTTTGTATGTGATAATGAAGGTGATTATGCCGAACCAATTGCATCTTTGCCGGGGGTTTTTCGGTTATCGATTGATAAATTAATCGAATCAGCTAAAGAGGCTTATGCGCTCGGTATTCCTGCAATTGCCCTTTTCCCTTATGTGGAATCGCATTTAAAAACCGCCGATTGCAGTGAGGCTTGGAGTGATGATAATTTAATTGCCCGTTGTTTAAGGCGGTTAAATGCCGAGGTTCCGGAATTGGGTATAATTTGCGATATTGCCTTAGACCCTTACAACATCACAGGTCATGATGGTTTTGCCGCCAAAGATGGAACATTGCTTAATGATGAAACTTTGGAAGCCTTAGGTAAACAAGCCTTATGTATGGCAAAAAATGGCGCATCGGCTGTTGCACCAAGCGATATGATGGATGGCAGAATTGGTTATATACGTACATTATTAGAAGATAATGGATATAAAGACTTACCAATTATTGCTTATTCGGCTAAATATGCATCGGGCTATTATGGGCCTTTTCGTGATGCGGTTGGGAGCTCGGGTAATTTAAAAGGCGATAAAAAAAATTATCAGATGAACCCAGCCAATAGTGATGAAGCTATAAGAGAAGCTGCATTGGATATTCATGAAGGTGCGGATATGTTTATGGTGAAACCCGGTTTACCTTATTTGGATATTATCTATCGTATTAAAACAGAGCTAGGTGTGCCCACATTAGCTTATCAGGTATCGGGCGAGTATGCACAAATTATGGCCGCAGTACAAAATGGTTGGTTAGATGAAGAACAAATTATTTTAGAAAGCCTAATTTGCTTTAAGCGCGCGGGTGCAGATGGAATATTAACCTATTTTGCCCCTAAAGTTGCCAAATATTTACAATCGAAAAAATAAAAAAGGAGAAAATTATGGAAAGACGGAAGTTTTTAAAAAATGCATCACTCTCAGGTTTGGCTTTAGGCGCTGCAGCAGTGCCGGTTGTCGCCTCGGCTGAAGGTAAAAAGCATCAGTGGACAATGGTTACAGCCTTTGGTAAAGGTGGTATTTTGGGTGACCATGTAAAACGTATTGCGGATTGGATTATGTTTGCATCAAACGGACGCATTAACATAGAGCTTTATTATGCGGGTGAAGTTGTTGGTGCTTACGAAAGCTTTAATGTTGTCGCCGAAGGCGAAGCACAAATCGGTGTGGGTGCCCCCTATTACTGGGCTAACCGTACACAAGCTTTTCAGTATGCATCGACCATTCCTTTTGGCTTAACCTTAGATGAAGCCGTTACTTGGTTACAATATGGTGGCGGGCAAGAAGCAACCGATGCTTTATATGCAGCTAATAACACCAAATTTTTTGCAGCTGGCGATACAGCTTTTCAGTGGGGGGGCTGGTTTAATAAAGAAATTAATACATTAGATGACCTTAAAGGTTTAAAACTCCGTATGCCGGGCTTGGGTGGTGAAATTCTTAAAGAGTTTGGTGCGTCTATCGTGAATATTCCGGGAACAGAGGTTTTACAAGCTTTATCCACCGGTGTAGTTGAGGGTGTAGAATGGGTATCGCCTGTGGCCGACTTGGGTGCTGGTTTACAAAAAGCAGCCAAATATTATTATGGCCCCGGTTGGCAAGAGCCCCATTCCTTCATTGATTTATTTATCAATTTAGATGTTTGGAGCGAGCTTGATGATGATTTAAAACAAGCGATTGAGATTGTATCTCATTTAGCTATTTATGCCTGTGCCGAAGAGTTTTTAGCGAAAAATAACGAAGCCCTACAAACACTCATTACAGAAGGCGTAGAATTACGTACATTTAGTGATGATATTTTAAAGGCTTTTAAAGAAAAAACAGATGAACTATTGCCAGTTTGGGCTGCGCAAGACCCATTAGGATTAGCTATTTATGAAAGCATTGTCAATTATCGTAAAACAATGTTGGAATATGCCGAATATACAAGCCTTGCCTATGCACGAGCCCGCTCTTTTTAACCAGAAAATACAATAAAAAATGGGGTGTTTATCACTCCATTTTTTTAAAACAAATATTCGTGCCAATGCACCATATTCGGGACTAAAAATAATAATATCATCATAATAATTTGGATGATAACAAAAGGAATTGCGCCCCGATAAATATCGCTTGTATGGATTTCTTTGGGAGCAACTCCCGATAGAAAAAATAGTGCAAATCCAAATGGGGGCGTTAGAAAGCTTGTTTGTAAATTTATACCCACCAATATACCAAACCATAACGGATCCACCCCAAGGATTAAAATTGCCGGCGTAACAAGGGGAATAATAACAAAAATAATCTCCATAACATCTAAAAAGAAACCCAAAAAGAAGATAAAAAGCATAATAACAAACAAAGCGGCATATTTACCACCGGGGAGATTGGTTAAAAATTCCTCTATCACCCTATCGCCACTAAAACCGCGAAAAACTAAGTTAAACAAAGCTGCGCCGATTAAAATAGTAAATACCATTGTGGTAATGCGTACGCTTTCTTGGCTCACCCGAAAGAGTGTTTTAAAAGAGAAATTTTTACGGATAAACCCATTAATGAAAGAAAGTACCATAGCCCCTACTGCACCAAAAGATGCTGATTCTGTGGGGGACGCAATGCCTAAAAACATCGAGCCCAATACAACTAAAATGAGTGATAACGGAATAATAACCGCAATCAAAAACTCACCAATTGTTACTTTTTCCCCTTCTTGCAATAAAGGTGGGCAAGATTTAGGTGATGTCATCGCTTTATAGAGCAGATATAAAATATATAAACCAACCAAAATAAAACCCGGAATAAAAGCGGCTGCAAATAAATCTTTTGATGTGATGGGTATAAGGCTTGTATTGCTCGACTGCATAACAGCCGCAATTTGGCTAGATAATACAATAAGTACAATAGATGGGGGAATAATTTGGCCTAACGTGCCCGATGCTGTGATTAAGCCTGTGGCTAATTTTTTATCGTAACCTGCTTTAAGCATAGTGGGTAGACTAATAAGCCCCATAACCACAACGGTAGAACCTGCAATACCGGTAGATGCCGCAAGCAACATACCCACAATGATGATGGATAACCCTAACCCACCGGGGCGGTTACCAAAGGCTTTACCCATTGTTTCAAGCATATTTTTGGCAAGGTCGGATTTTTCGAGCATGATGCCCATAAAAATAAAAGGCGGAATAGCCAATAATGTTTGGTTTTCAATAATACCAAAAACTCTATCGGGGTAAGCTCTTATAGGAAACCACTTAATTAAGCTTGGCTCAATCCAAGAGGCTAAAAAAGCAAATAATAATGCATTTCCACCCAAAACAAGAGCCACCGGATAGCCTGTTAATAATAAAATGAATGTTGTGCTAAACATGGCAATAGCCCAATATTCGGGTGGTAAGGAGCCTAAAAATTCAATCATTATACTTGCTCCTCACTGACTTCGGCAACAACTGGTTTTTTAAATTGTGCGCCAGCTTCGGGCTGCCCTAAAAGAACTAAAAAACTGCGACATATAAGGGCAATGATTTGTAAAATGAGGAGTAATGCCGCCAAAACAATAAAATATTTTAATATCCAATAAAATGAAAGTCCATCGCTATATTGTGAGGTTAATTTTAAACTATAAGCATATTGAGCCTTACTTAATGCCTTAATAAAAAGATAGATTGTACAAGGTAAACCCAGAAAAAAACTACCCAAAATATTAACCCATGCCCGTACACGCGGTGTTGTATTTGCGTAAAAAATATCAATACGTACATGGCCATGATGCAACATTGTATAGCCTGTGGCAAAAGTGAATGTTATGGCAAACAGAATAATAGCGCTATCATCTAATTTACTACTGGTAAATAAAAAGAGCTCCCGAAAAATGGATATGGAAAATGTTACTAAAATAAACACAACCATTGCAATTGTTGCAATAAAGCCAAAAGCCCTATTGATATAACCACAAATCCATTCAATAAATTTTAAAAAACCAATCACTTTACAATATCCTTTTTCGGGCTTTTTTAAATTCGCTATCATCTTCACAATATTTTGGTAAAGCTAATATAGCTTTTTCTTTAAAAGGTCTTTTCTTTTAAATTTTTTAGGCAAATAAGTTACTTTTCGGAAAGCCCGTTGGCGGCATGCGCCCAGCTTGCCCGCGTGCTCCAACCCACATGGTTAAATCTGTTTCGCTGCGGGTTCTTTCACCAAGTTGCCAACTTAAACCTTCTGCACTATTAAATGTTTTTGCATCAGAGAGTTTGCCTAAGCGATAACGTTGTAAAATAACACCACGGCCACGCCCCATCTCGGGGAGTTCATCAAGCTTAAATACCAACATGCGTCTATTTTGACCGATAACGGCAATCATATCGTCATTTTTACCAATTGGGTAACAAACAAGTGCTCTTTCTCCTTTGGCCGGATTAAGAACTTGTTTTCCGGTTTTTGTAGAGGCTATGGCACTATCGGCTTCGGTAACAAAACCACGCCCATCACTCGATGCCACAAGCAATTTTTGCTCGGCCTGATAAGGGATAATTTTTACAATGTCTCCATCTTCGGGTAAATCAACAATAATGCTTAATGGTTGGCCAAAACCACGCCCACCAGGGAGTTTATCGCAAGCGAGGGTAAAAAAGCGCCCTGTAGATGCAATGATAAGTAATTTATCGGTTGTATAAGCTTCTAGGGCAAAACGACCTTCATCACCTTCTTTATATTTTATATCATCTAAATTGACGTTATGTCCTTTAATCGCACGTACCCAACCTTGTTTAGAGCAAATAAAAGTTAACGGCTCTTTTTCGACTAAAGCATCAAAATCAACATCGTCAGAGATTGCCTCGGAGCCTGCAATTTCGGTTCGGCGTAACGAGAGCGCTTTATCGGCAGTAAATATCTTTTTAACTTCTTTAATGTCCGCCGCAATAGCCTTCCACTGAAGTTCATCAGATGCAATTAATGCTGTAAGCTCATCACGTTCTGCCGAAAGAGAATCATGCTCGGATTTAATCTCAAATTCTTCTAATTTGCGTAATTGGCGTAAACGCATATTTAAAATGGCTTCGGCCTGATTATCAGTTAGATTAAAGCGTTTAATCATTACAGGCTTTGGTTTGTCTTCCTCGCGGATGATTTTAATCACTTCATCAATATTTAAGTAAGCAATTAATAAGCCCTCTAAAATCTCAAGCCGTGCAATGATTTTATCTAACCTATGTTGTGAGCGCCGCACCAAAACATCTTGCTTATGCACCAAAAAGGCTTTTAATACGTCATCAAGTGCCATTACATGGGGTACATGGTTGCTATCTAGCACATTCATATTTAAACCAAAGCGACTCTCTAAATCGGTGAGTTTAAAAAGTTGCTCCATAATAAGAGCAGCTTCGATATTTTTTGTGCGCGGCTCAATAACAATACGGATATTTTCATCAGATTCATCTCTGATATCGTTAACCGCTTGAATTTTTCGGCTGGTGATTAAATCGGCAATTTTCTCGATTAATTTTGCCTTTGGCACGGCATATGGAATTTCGGTAATGATAATACGATACATACCATGGCTGAGTTTTTCTTCCTGCCACCGGGCACGAATACGTAAGCTTCCGCGGCCTGTTTGATAAGCCTTTAAGATGGTTTCTTGATCTTCTACCAATACGCCACCTGTAGGGAAATCAGGCCCTTTAACATATTTTAATAAAGTTTCAATAGAAGCATTGGGTGACTTAATTAGATATAACAAAGCATCGCAAAGCTCTAAAATATTATGGGGCGGAATATTGGTTGCCATACCCACAGCAATACCCGATGAACCATTGGCTAAAATATTGGGGAAACGTGCGGCTAAAACAACAGGCTCGGCATCTTCGCCATCGTAAGTTTCTCTAAAATCAACCGCATTTTCATTAAGCCCTTCTAACATCAACATCGCTGCAGGTGTTAAGCGCGCCTCGGTATAACGCATGGCCGCTGCGTTATCGCCATCGATATTACCAAAATTGCCTTGTCCCTCCACTAGTGGATAACGAACAGCAAATGTTTGTGCTAAACGAACCATGGCATCGTAAACTGCAGTGTCGCCATGAGGGTGATATTTACCAATGACATCGCCCACAACCCGCGCACATTTTTTAAACCCTTTGTTTGGGTCTAGATGCAGTTGGTTCATTGCATATAATAAACGCCGATGTACCGGTTTTAAACCATCGCGAACATCGGGTAATGAACGCGACATAATGGTAGACATTGCATAGGCTAAATAGCGCTCACTTAAAGCCTCACCCAGCAATGTGTTTCTGATTTCGCCGGCATTTAATGTTTCGAGTTGTTCTTCAGACAAAATAGACGCTCCGTAAATAGTGTAAGCCAATATATTAGTGAAAATTGCTTAGCAAATCAAGCAACTTAAAGTGAAAACTAAATTAATCGAACGATTAATCGTTCCCGAGCCGCAGGTAAGATAGCCTGATGAAAATCCAATGATTTTTGTAAGAAAAACCCCGATAGCCGAAAGCCATCGATTAAATCTTTATTTGTTGGGATATGGTTGGTAGAGATAATAAATTTGGGTAAGGGTAAAAGCTGTTCTTTCCATGGTAATCCGGCCGAATAACATGCCGCTTTGCCTGAGTTGGGTGAAACCCAAGCAAGATTTTCGGTGCTGCCAGTTAAGGCACATTGGCTTAAATCGAGCCCAAAACCGATATCTGCTAATAATTGAATTTCCCAACGAATATATAAAATTGCCCAATATGGGGAGTTGATATGTTCTAAAAGCCCAATAAGTGATTGATAAATATGCGGGTAACTTTGGCGTTCGGGCAATAGTTGGTTAATAAGGGTAAGTGCCGAAACCATACTATCTAAATATACGGGATTATCCATTAATTGAGACCAATAAAGCTGTTGCGGCTCTAATGTAAAGCGCCCCAACTGATTATCGAGCCTTGCTTGCCATGTGGCTTTTACTTGGCTGCCGATTTGCAAAAAAGCTTTATTTTTTTTATTTTTTACACCCGAAAACAAGCCCATATATTTGCCTTGTTGAGCCGTAAGTATGCTAAGTGTAGCACTATTTTCGCCTGTGGGCTTTATATTTAAAATGACACCATCATCAACCCATCGCATGGTTTATACCGAAAAATCTAATCCCCATTTTTCAAAATGGGAGCGATCTTCTGACCAATTAGGGCGAATACGGACTTGCAAGAACAAATGAACTTTTGTATCTAATATTTGGCTGAGCTCAATACGTGATGCTTTACCGATATTTTTAATCATTTGCCCTTTATGCCCTAAAACAATGGCGCGTTGCGATTTGCGTTCTACATAAATAACTTGCTCAATACGAACGGAGCCGTCATCTTGCTCGGTATAAACATCATTTTCTACTGCAATTGCATAGGGTAACTCTTGGTGTAAATATTCATAAATTTTTTCGCGGGTAATCTCAGCCGCGAGCATACGCATAGGAAGGTCGGAAAGTTGATCCTCCGGATAATGCCATGGACCTTGGGGCATATGATCATATAAATATTTCACTAAATCATCAACGCCGCTACCGTTAAGTGCCGATATCATAAAGCTTTGCTCAAAAGATAAAACCGTATTGATTTCTTGGCTAAGAGATAAAAGTTTATCTCGGGCAATGGTATCGATTTTATTAAGAGCTAAAATCAAAGGTGTTTTGACTTCTTCTTTTAAACGCAATAGCATTTCGCGTAATTTTTTGGTAAGACCTGCATTGGCATCGATGATAACAATAGTCATATCCCCTTCGGTTGTTCCTTGCCAAGCTGCTTGAACCATTGCTTTATCCAAGCGGCGTTTTGGTTGGAATATACCGGGGGTGTCTTGCAAAATAATTTGGGCGTCATTGACGATTGCCACACCTAAAATTCGATTACGTGTCGTTTGAACTTTATGCGATGTAATACTGACTTTTGCCCCAACAATTTTGTTAACAAGTGTTGATTTACCCGCATTGGTTAAACCAAAAACAGTCACAAATCCACATTTTGTCATTTAGGAGATACTTTCATTAATAGATTTTGCGCTGCTATTCGCTCGGCCTTTTTTTTATTTTTTGCCGTGGCCGATGCTTTTTTATTACCTACAGAAACCTCAACAACAAACTCAGGGTCATGGTCGGGGCCAGTTTGTTCGATAATAGTGTATAAGGGTAAATCATAACCTTTTTTTTGCGCCCATTCTTGTAAAGCCGATTTTGCATCTTTAGGGGCATCTCCTGCGCGCAAAAAGTTGTACCATAAATCGTTAATAAACTCATTACAGTAACTTAAACCATATTCTAAATAGAAATACGCAATTAATGCCTCTACGGCATCGGATAATATTGCCGGATTTTCTCTGCCACCGGATTTTTCTTCGGAAAATGACATTAAGATATGCTCGTTAATTTTAATTTTGAGCGCCACCTGAGAAATAACATCGCGGCTGGCCAACCAAGCTAAACGCCGTGCCAAATGCCCCTCTTTTTCCTTTGGGTAAAGTTTATATAAGCTTTCGGCTATAACCAAACCCAAAATACGATCGCCTAAAAATTCTAATCGCTCGTTACTCTTTCCCTTGCCCCCCGCTTTTTTAGAGATACTATCGTGGGTGAGCGCCGTACGAAAAAGCTTTTCGTTCACAAGAGTTTTTTGGGATAATTGATTAATCCATAATATGGTTTTTTTGGTAAGTATCATAATCTTTATCCGTATACATTTTCATAAATATGCGTTTTCCTTTTAGACTTTGGAAAAAGTTAAAATTGATATAGGTTGCTTTACCTAAAAGATATGTTTCTTCAACAGTTCCCCAATCTCGTGAATCGGCAGAAAGATCCCGATCATCACCCATAAAGAAATAATGTTTATCGGGGATAACAAATGTTTGTGTATTATCAAATTGTGCACCAGATATTGGTAGTATCCGATTATTTTTATCTAAAGCTTCAACCTCATATACAATATAATTTTGCCCGTTTGGCATATATTCACGGTAACGTGTAAAGACTGAATCGCTCCGATTATGTTTGATAATATGGTCGATTTTTTCTTTTTTTAATGGGACATCATTAATATAAACAACACCATTAACCACTTTTAAACGCTCCCCCGGTAAACCGAGTAACCGTTTAACCATAATGCGACCATCGGAAGGGCGTTTAAAAACAATGACATCTCCCCTTTTAGGCTCACCCCCTAATATTTTTAAACGGCCATCAGGAACAAAAGGAGCCGTAAAAAATGAAGGTGATTTTTTAGAATATCCATAGGCCATTTTATTAACTGATATAAAATCGCCAATTTCTAATCGGGGCAACATCGATTCTGATGGAATACGAAAAGGTTCCCATAAAAATGTGCGTATCGCAAGGAGAATTGCTAAAAGAACCACTATTGAGCGAATAATCTCTTGAGGTGTCTCTTTCTTTTTATTGCGTTTTTTATTTTTTTTGCTGCTACCGCTAATATCGTTATCTTCGGTAACTATATTCTCTATAATCTCGGATTTATCGGCCATAAATGCCAAGCTCCTTAGCTAGTTTTTTATCAATTGCGGAAATGATAACAATTCCATGGGCTAAAGGATACTCGTCTGTAAGAGAAACGTCAATCTTTGGGTAGTAATTTTTGGGGGTGAGTTCTAAAACACGCTTATAAGCCCCGCCCGTTAGACGAATTGTTGGTTGGCCCGATGGTAAATGAATAACCTCCATATCGCGCCAAAAAACCCCTTTACGCAAGCCTGTACCTAAAGCTTTTGAACATGCTTCTTTAGCTGCCCATCGTTGTGCCAAGCGTGCCGATGGATTTTTACGCCGAAATGAAGATTCAATTTCTTGTTGGGTATAAATACGATTTAAAAAACGCTCGCCAAATTTTTTAATTGTATTATCAATGCGTGTAATATCCGCTAAATCGGTACCTACCCCTAAAATAATGCCCATTAAATGCTCTCCTTATCCTGTATATTATTATTTTTGCCTCTAGCTAATATTAATTTTCTTTTTTGCCGGATAGTTACCAAAATAATATAGACAATATAGCGGGTAATTAACCAAATGGGAATGAATAAGATGAGTGAGCTGAGCATCATTATTTTGAGTAAAGGCATAATATCGTGTAAAATGATTTGAAACATATGCCAAAAATTATTGAAATCATGATTAAAAACAGATGCCCGAAAATAATAACCAATTTGGTTTAATTGGTGTAAATCATTTAACTCGCCATTATATTTATTATCAAAAATAAAAAGACCAAATCCATACACAAATAGCCAAATAAACGGAAATGTAATAGGATTACCAATAAAAGTTCCCATTATCCCTGCCCAAATATTTTTGCGGTGCAATTTGCAAGCAATAATTGTTAGCAGAAGGTGAAAACCTAATAATGGTGTAAATGATATTGCAACACCCCATGCAAACCCTGCGGCCAATGAATCTTCGGCATCATTTTTTCGGCTCATTTTAAATATTAAATACTGAAACCACCGATGCGGATAACGGAGCGACCAAATTAAATTTTTCATTTTGCTATATCATTATGCATTACGTTGATAAACTTCGGGGTCGTGTAATATGCATGATATTCGGTGATTGGCTTAATTGTTCTCTGATTTTATTAAGATGGCGTAAAGAATGAACATGGATATCTAAAATAACATCGCGATTATCCCCACCTGAAAGGGTTAAATCGATATGTTCAATATTAATCTGATTTTGTGTTAATATAGAAGTGACATCATTCAGTGAGCCTAAATTTTCTTTTATTGTTAATTTTAAGCGCGCAATATATTCATGGTTTTCGCTTTCTTCGTTCCATGCAATATCATGCCAGTGATATTTGGGGCCATCATTATTATCAAAATGGGCAAGTTGATGACAATCAATCGAATGCACACTTAATGTTTGCCCGGGCATTGATATGCCAACAATACGGTCGCCCGGTAACGGATGGCAGCAATTACTAAAAGTAATAATTCCTTTAAACTTCCCATTAATCGGCATTTTATAGTTATCTTCATTCGATACAAAATCTAAAGTTTCACTTTCGGTTTGGCCTTCAAGCTCTGGATGTAAAAACCATAAAACTGCCCTTGTATCTAGCTCCCCTTTACCAATTGCACTAAATAAATCCTCTTTGGCAGGAAAACGAAAATGTCGTATCGCTTTTTGAAGCTCTTCTTGCGAAAAATTTTGTTGCGCTTGAGAAAAGGTTTGAAATAACAAGCCATGGCCAATCTCGGCATATTTTTCGCGATTATTCAACCGCCAAAATCGCCGAATGCCGGAGCGTGCCGAACCTGTTTTAACCAAAGGTATCCAACTGACTTTGGGCTTGGTAGTATCATCGGTAAGAATTTGGACTTGCTCGTTATTATTCAATTGGTGTAAAGGCCCAACCTCGATACCATCAACAATAGCACCCACACATTTATCACCAACTTCACTATGCACAGCATAAGCAAAATCAATGACTAAAGCCCCTTCTCTTAATTGAATAATATCCCCCTTAGGTGTAAAGCAGAACATTTGGTCTCGGAACATTTCCATGCGTGTATGCTCTAAAATTTCCTCGGTTGTGAGGCTTTCTTTCATAATATTAATCAGCGAGCGTAAACCCAAATATTCATGTACTTGCGGTTTACCATTTTGCTTGTAACGCCAATGTGCCGCAATACCATGCTCGGCAATTTCATGCATCTCAAAGGTGCGAATTTGCACTTCAATACGCTCCTTACGCGGGCCGATTAAGCTAGTATGTAATGATTGATAACCGTTGGGTTTAGGGTTGCTGATAAAGTCTCTAAAACGGCCTGTTCGGAACTTATAGCCCGATGTATGTAATGCCCATAAGGCACGATAACAATCCTCTACCGTATTCACAAAAATCCGAAAAGCAACAATATCCCAAATCTCTGAAAATCGGATTTTTTGGGTTTGCATTTTCTTCCAAATACTATACGGCTCTTTAAAGCGCCATTTAATCTCGGCATCTATTTGGTGATTACTTAATGTATCGACCAAGCCATTTTCTATACGGATAATATCATCATCGCCTCGTGATTGAATAAATTGAATACGTGCTTCAATATTCTCCCATGTTTTGGGGTCGATATATTTTAAGCTGGTATTTTCGAGCTCACTTTTAAACTCGTTAATCCCAATACGCTCGGCTAAAGGCGCATAAATATCTAAAGTTTCTTTGGCAACCCGTTGTTGTTGCTCTGGCTGGGTAAAATTGAGCGTACGGATATTATGCACGCGATCGGCTAACTTTACCAATAATACCCGAATATCACTTGCTGCGGCTAAAATAAGTTTACGGAAATTCTCGGCTGCTTTTTCTTCTTTTGTTTCCGTATTAAAGTGATATTGGCTTAATTTTGTAACAGCTTCGACCATTTGGGCAATATCTTCTCCAAAATATTCAACCAAATCTTCATAACTGGTATCGGTGTCCTCAATTGTATCATGCAACAACCCCGTACAAATTGTATCAACATCGCAACCGAAATCGGCCAATATGCCCGCAACCTCTACCGGATGATGAAAATATGGATCCCCAGATTTTCTTTTTTGGTGCCCATGGGCTTTCATAGCATAAACATAGGCTTTATTTATAAGGTTTTCATCGGCATTGGGGTTGAATGCTTTAACCTTTTCCACAAGTTCGTATTGGCGGAGCATTAGTATTTTTGACTTTCATTCATTAAAAAAAAGCTACCCTACAAATATAGAATAGCTTTTTTTTTAAATCAAATTTATTGATAATTTATTCTTCAACTTTTATATCGGCATCATCATCAAAATCATCCGGAAGCTGATCAGCTAGCGCCTCTAATGCTTTAGCAAAATCTTCATCAAAGCTATCATTTTTCGATTGTGCATCTTTTGCTTCTTCTTCAACTTTATCGCTTACAATACCGGCCTCTCGTTCAAGATCTTTTAATAGGCTTTCTTCTTCGGCGTCGTCTTTTCCAAAAGGATCGTCCGATTTTACATAGCGTTGTGTTGTGCGAATGAGATCGTGCATTAACTCACCAGCATCTTCTTTATCTTCAGCAATTTCCCTAAGGGCGATTACCGGATTTTTGTCATTGTCGCGGTCAACCTTTGGTTCCACACCCGATGATAGTGCACGGGCACGTTGAGCCGCAACCAAAACAAGATCAAACCGATTTTCGACCTTTTCAATACAATCTTCTACAGTAACACGAGCCATAGTTTAGAAAATCTCCAATAATTTAAAAACAGAACAAGTAGAATAATCAATTTAGCATCAATTATCAATAGTTAGTTTATGATAAACTGGCTTTTTTATAAATTTGAATATCATCTGGGTTATAATCAAGCTTATCGGCATATTCTTTACATGTTAATTGGGTGTTTGGGATAATGAGATTAGGAGCTATTTGTGCTAAAGGAATTAAAACAAAATAGCGCTCCAAAATACGCGGATGCGGTATGGCAATATCTTGTAAAGTATCATGATTTTCGGTTGTATAATCATTCCATATTAATAAATCTAAATCCAATGTTCTATCCCCCCAACGCTCATTGCGTTCTCTGCCAAAATAAGCCTCTATCTTATGAAGCTCTTGTAGAAATATTCGGGGGTTGGTTGTATAGGGTTCTACTTGTGCCACGGCATTAATATAAGCTGGTTTGTAAGAATCTGGCCAAGCCGTTGTTTGATACCAGTCGGATGTTTGTATTATTTGGCAAATATGATTTTTCTCTAAATAATCTAAAGCTTGCTGGCAGGTCTGATATTTTGTCGATTTATCGTGAATATCTAGGTTTGCACCAATAGAAATAATAATCAAAAATAACCTCATTTCATAAAATATGCTTGCAGAATTGTAAAAATATGACAATAAATTAAGATTATATATTAAATTAAATTATTATTAAAATTATTTAGGTGAAATATTATGTATATTAATAAAAAAGAAAAAACCGCTATTTTTATTGATGGCTCTAATTTATATACCACAGCTCGTGTATTGGGTTTTGATTTAGATTATCAAAAATTACTTAAATTCTTCCAAAAAGAATGTAATTTGGTGCGTGCTTATTACTATACGGCTTTATTAGAAGGCCAAGATTATTCTCCTTTACGCCCACTAGTGGATTGGTTGGATTATAATGGTTATAGCATGACAACAAAATCGGCTAAAGAATATACCGATAGCAATGGTAAAAGCCGAATTAAAGGTTCGGTAGACGTGGAACTTGCTGTGGATGTTATGGAAATTGCCGATAAAGTAGATCATATCATTTTATTTTCAGGCGATGGTGACTTTAAGCATTTGATTGCCGCCGTACAGCGTAAAGGTGTAAAGGTTACGGTTATTAGTACGGTTCGTTCTCAGCCAGTTATGGCTGCCGATGAATTACGCCGGCAAGCTGATTATTTTGTCGATTTACTCTCTATAAAAAATATTGTTGCACGCAAAGCATCAGGTAACGCACAAAATGAAAATTCTACAAAAAAAATTGATGAAGAACTCAATGATGAAATTCTAGCCAATCAAGATTCAGGTATTGATTGGGAAAATGAGTTTGAATAAAAAGTAACGGAGTAAAAATTTTGGAAATTATATGCTTAGATATGGAAGGTGTTATTGTTCCTGAAATTTGGGTGAATTTTGCCGAAAAAACAGGAATAAAAGAGCTGCGCCTAACGACAAGAGATATTAAAGATTATAATGAGCTTATGGATTATCGGTTAAAAATACTTAACCAACATGGATATAAAATAAAAGATATCCAAGATGTTATTGCAACACTTAAACCATTTGATGGTGCAAAAGAATTTTTAGATTGGATAAGAGAAAGAACCCAATTGGTTATTCTTTCGGATACATTTAGTGAATTTGCAAAACCATTAATGGTGCAGCTTGGAATGCCAACACTTTTTTGCCATGAACTGGAAATTGCCGATGATGGGCAAATCACGGATTATAAATTACGTATGAAGGATCATAAAACCCATGCCACAAGAGCTTTTCAGAGCTTAAATTTTGATGTTTTTGCCGCAGGTGATTCGTATAATGATACAGGTATGCTAAAGCAGGCTCAAAAAGGTGTTTTATTCCGTGCGCCACAAAATGTTAAAGATGAATTTTCTCAATTTAAAACTGCCGAGACTTATGAAGAAATGAAAGATATAATCTCAACATTTTTAGAAAGATAATCATTTATGGCAAAAGACCCCTATTTGGAACAAATAAAAAATAAAGCACAAAAGATGGAGCTTTTGTTGCGGTATATACCATATCCGCCTTTAAAAGTTCGTTTATTGCGTTATTACACGCGACTATATAATTTTGATAAGGTTTCTGAAATTTTATCGGAAATACCCATTCGCTTTCCTTATAATTCTAACGATCGCTTTCAACTTGCATTTACTTGCTATAAATTGAACCAATTTAAAAAAGCTAAAGAATTATTACAGCCTTATTTTCCCGATAAAATCAACAGGGAAAAACTGGTATCACCCCATGCAAAAGGATTAAGCCTTACGCATAAAGAAAGACTAATTCTTTTAGCCGCTCGGTTTCATATTCAAGAGGTTTATCAAAATAAGGGTATAACTATAGCATCAGATGTATTTAACGATGTTCAAGATTTGCTGGATAAAGTTATCGTTAAGCGTATTAAAGCAAAAAAACAAACAGATGATAGCCCGAAAACGGCATATATATTAAATTCGTTAAATGATTTTATTAAAAATATAAAAAATGCCACTTCGGTCGCTATTATTGGTAATGGGCCAAACTTATTGAATAAAAAGCTTGGCAAAGAGATTGATATGCATGATATTATTGTGCGTATGAATTTTTTTCATACCAAAAATTACGAGCAAGATACTGGAATAAAAACGGATATTTGGGTAACAGGTGCAAACGAAGCCTATGTTGATAAACAATTAGATCAGACACCCAAAAATATATTATCTATTTTAAAATCATCAGGACTTCAAAATAAAACTACCTTTTTGCCAACAATCGAAAAAATTGAAGAAAGATTAAGGCAAGCATATACAGATTTTATTACGATACCTGCTGAGCAGCAAACTCTGGCTGAAGTGAAATGTTTAACTGAAACTCCATCAACCGGAATGCGCTCTATTAGTTTTATGGTAAATATTTGTAATAAAAATGTCGATTTATACGGGTTTGACTTTTTTAGCACAACAGCGCATCATTATTACGATGTTAATCGCCCGCTCGGAAAAGATTTTAAAGATAGAAAAATGTGGTATGTAGGGCATGATTTTTCTTGGGAGGCTATTTATGCACAAATACTAGCTTATCAGAAAAGAGCAAATATTTTTTAAGGAATATTCTATTGAGAATAAAAGATAAATTTAAATTTGGTTCTGCATTTTTGCAAAATCGCTTTTTCCCAACCGAAAAAAGTATTTATCGGGCATCGCAATATTTTGTCAAAACAAATGATGTTAATGGATTTGATAATTTTTTGAGCAAAGTTGATCCGCAATTATTTCATCGAAAAGAGTTTTATTATACATATTTTTTAATTATGTCTCTTAAACGGAAAAATTTGAGGTTATATCAAAAATTTATTGAGACAAAAAAAAATATCAAAATACCTGAGAAACAGCATTTTCGTTCTTATCCGTATGATTTATTTTTGGCAGAGCAACGGCAATCTATTATGCAAATAGATACAGTTTCAGAGGCAGCATCTTCTTTTGTTTATTTACAAAAAAATCAACTTAATGATTTTTATCAAGATATCGTTTCTCACTATACAGTACCAAAAGAATATTTACCTTATGAAAAAAATTATAGGGAATTTATTACAAAAATTTCACCCAATACAAAAATTGCCGTTGTGGGGAATGCGCCAAGCTTAAAAGAAAAAAAACTGGGTAAATTTATTGATAGTTTTGATATTGTTATTCGGGTTAATAATTATTTAGTTAAAGGTTTTGAAGAATTCACAGGTAAAAAAACCAGTATATGGATGAGTGGTAATACACGCCGATATGAAGATGAGAATAATTTACCTAAAATGGATATGCAGGTTATCATTACCCCTTCTTCTTGGTATTTTCGGCGACATGATCATCATGGACATATTAGCCATTTATTTGAAGGCAATGTGAAAAAAAATGTACCAAACGCTTTAATCCTTCCCTATGCTGTAATGATGAAAAATGAATGTATGGCGTTAATGATGAACCCTACAACGGGAATGAGAGCCATATTATGGGCATTATCAATGACGGATGAACCTGTAAATATTTTTGGATTTAATTTTTTTCAGGATACAGAAAATATCTATTATTATGGAAATCAAAATGTTCCTCTTGTGTGGAAAGAACAACATGATCTGGATTGGGAAAGAAAATTTATTGATATTCAGGTTTTCAATAATAAAGTGATTTGGCATTAAAATGGGCAATAATAAAGAACTTAAAAGTCAATTTTATCATCTAGCATATAAATTAACGAAATCCGATAAATATGCACAAAAGATACTAAAATATTTGCTGCCATTAAGGGATGAACAGAAAGTATCGGTATTTCTGAATGAGCTAAAACACAAGCAGATGAAAGATCCACAACTTTTATATCATGCAGCCTCTACAATGCATCGTATGGGTAAAAAAGAAGATGCTCTATCGATATTGGATAATCACGATGTAGGCAGATATTATGCCGAAGATATTATGGACTTAGATTTTTCTCCGCGACTTTCGTTATTTTTGCTTTCGGAACGCGTAAAGATTTATAATGATTATATTGATGGTAAAAGAGATAATGCCTCGGTCTATTATATGCATCTTATTGATACATATATTAAAAAAACTATAAGTGACTTACAACTATTATCACTTAATGATCATCATAATTCGGTTGTAGAAGCCAATAACCATAAATACCAAATTCTTTCGGTAAAACTTAAACAGCTCTATAACGAGGGTAAAACTTTTGCCATTGTTGGCAATGGGCCATCTTTAAAAAACAAAAATTTCGGCGAGCTGATAGATTCCCATGATTATATTATCCGAGTGAATTATTATAACCTGAAGGGTTATGAGCAAGATGTTGGTTCTAAAATTAATTTATGGGCCACAGCTGCGAGCCCTGCTTATAAAGGATTGCAAAAGGATACTGAGCCAGAGGATATTGTTTGTATTTTAGGCCGTGGAAAATCTGCTAGAAAAAATAATGAATTACAGACAACAATTAGCCGGGCTGCTGCGGGTTTAGAGCTAGATGCGAATGACTTTATGATGATGGATCATATCACCCAAATATCTACGGAGTTATATTCCTTATATCGCACCCCTTGTACAGGTTTTCGGGCGATTATATGGATAACTCAAATATTAGATATTAAAGCATCAATTTTTGGTTTCGACTTCTTCCAAACAACCAATACACATTATTACGATAAAGAAGTAAAAACCCATCAAAAGCATGGGGCCGAAGGTAAATGGTACTCTAACCATGACTTTAAATGGGAAAATTGTTTATGTGATATCCTTGATTATCAAGGGAGGTTAAAGCGGTATTGATATTATCTCAACCGCTTTGGAATACCACCGTTAGCCATGATAGATGTGAGTGTTTCATCTTCATCTACATCATCAAAAATTGTGCGATAAACAAGCAAATTTTCTAAAACATGTTGCACATAACCACGAGTTTCTTCTATCGGGATATTTTCTACCCATTCAATGGCATCTACATTTTTCGATCTCGGGTCGCCATAAGTTTTTATCCATTGGTTTGCTCTTCCGGGGCCCGCATTATATGCAACAGCAGCTAATATATAGCTTCCGTCAAATCGGCTTACTTGGTCAGCCAAGTAATGTGTACCCAAAGTAATGTTATAATCCTTTGTAAATAATTTTGATGTTCCCGACCAACCTAAGCCATATTTTCCGGCGGTTTCTTTGGCTGTTGCAGGCATTAATTGCATATAACCTTTGGCTCCAGCATGAGAGCCAACATCCATATCAAATGCACTCTCTTGGCGGATAATTGCATGTATCAACGATTTCTCTAAGCGTTCATAACCGGCCGAGTTTTTGACAGTTGGTATGGATATTGTTGGGTAAAGCTCACTCATCAACACATAATCGCCCGAGCGATCTAATTGCTTTGCCATCGAGAGTGCAGCATCTGGTAGGTCAATAGAACGTGCCCATAAAGCGCAGGATTTTATAACATTAGAGCCCGAACCTTCGGGGCAAGCCGATGTTGCAAAGGCACGCGCTTCTCTTGAACGTCCATTTTTTACCAACATTTCGGCAATATTGGCTAATCTATTTTCTCCAGTTGTTGGGATTGCTAAATATGCATTGCCAATTTTTAATGGTAATGCACGTTCTTCCATAATTTTTTGCGGTACAGAAACCCCTGCCTTACCCGCAGCTAATTGACCATAATATGTATGGGCAAATTGTGCTCCTTTTTGATACCAAGCTTGGGCTTCGGCTGATTGCCCAGCTTTTTCCATACTACGCCCAGCCCAAAAGGCACCCCGGGCACGTTGTGCCGGATTATTTGCTTTGTTATATAAATTGCCAAAATGCTCAGCGGCAATATTTTCCCAGCCATTCACTTTATAAGCTGCACGCCCTGCAAGCCATTCACCATCTGTAAAGACGGATGAAGAACCATCACTACTCCCATGTGATGCGGCAATTTTTGTAGCCGTTTTATATTTTTTTAGGTTATAAGCATCTTTACTGGCTTTTTCTTGCACACGCCACCACATTGTTGTCCAGTCATTCGGCCGGCCAGCATCAAATGCTAAATCAATCGCACCTTGGGTTAGTCCTTTATTTTGCCGCCAACGGATACGTTCGTATTGCAAACCTTCATTCGATTTTAAATTAGCCGGCACAGCTGCAATAAGTGCATTCACGTTATTACCATCATAACGTAATGCAATTCGGGCTTCGGATAATTTTTCCCAATCCTTTGGAACATAAGAATACATACGCCGAGCCTCAGAAGCTGCACCTAAATATAATAAATTATCCAAACGACGAATATGATCATCTTGTGTCAAATACCCTTTATATCTTCCCAAATAGTCAGCAGCTAATGCGGGTTTAAAGCGACTTAATGCCCAACCATCTTTTACTAATTTTGCAAAATTTTCGGGCTTTCCATTTTGTTCTAATGCATGTAAATAATAATACCATCCTTGCCCTGTTGAAGGCACAATGCCGGCCTGATAAAAATTAACAATATCCGATGCTGGTGTTGCGGATGAGAATGTTTCTTCTATTCGGCGTTTAATTAGGCTGCTATTGGGCCAATAGCGCCAACCGGCATTACGGCGGATAAAATTGAGCGCTTCCACATCGTTAATCTCTACATTACTATTGGTTGTTAGGCGTTTCCACCGTAAATAATCCGATACCTCTAATTGTCCGGCATTTTGTGCCGCAACAATATGGCTGGGTTCCGGATAATTTTTCCAACCGCTAAAATATGTTTGAACTTGTGCATGAGAAAATGAGCTAAGGAAAATTGCCGAGCTTAACATCCCGGCTTTTATCGCTGTTGAAAATATGGTATTTTGATTCATAATTTATCCCAAAATTTAATAAAAAACTTGCGAAAGCATTGTTTTTAAGGCATCGTATAGCCAGATTCATAACTATATTAAAATCTAGACATTATTGTGATGCTAATTGGTTAAAAGAATCATAACGTGAATACAGTTTTCAACTTAAGGAGCAATAAAAATGATGAGAGGATATTTACCGGCGTTAATCACCCCATTTAAAAATGGTTTGGTGGATGAAAAGCGGTTTGCAGACTTAGTTGAGTTTCAGATAAAGAACGGTACTCGGGGGTTGGTGCCGGTTGGAACAACAGGTGAGTCGCCAACTGTAAGCTACAAAGAGCATGAGCGTATTGTCGATATATGTATTGAAGCTGCTGCGGGCAGAGTTCCTGTAATTGCAGGCGCAGGATCGAATTCAACAAGCGAAGCTATTGGATTTTCTGAACATGCTAAAAAATCTGGAGCCGATGCAACACTTATTGTTACCCCCTATTACAACAAGCCCACACAAGAAGGCTTAAAAGCCCATTATTTAGCCATTGCCAATGCTGTGGATATTCCATTATATATTTATAATATCCCCGGTCGTTCTGTTATTGATATGAGTTGCGAAACAATGGCAGAGCTTGCTAAACACCCTAATATTGTGGGTGTTAAAGATGCCACAGCCGATTTAACACGCCCTGTAACAATGCGGCGTTTAGCGGGTAAGGATTTTAACCAATTAACCGGTGAAGATGGTACGGTTTTGCCATTTTTAGCGGCTGGTGGCCATGGTTGTATTTCGGTAACGGCAAATATTGCCCCACGCTTATGTGCTGATTTATTTGAAGCATGGGAAAATAAGGATCTAGAAAAGGCGCTTGAGCTTCATACAAAGTTGATGCCATTGCATCAGGCTATGTTCTGTTCAACATCGCCAGGGCCTGTTAAATATGCTGCAGAGCTTTTGGGTTTATGCTCGGCTGAGACGCGCCTGCCAGTTGTACCGATTGATGAAGCCTCTCGTAAAAAAGTGGAAGAAGCCCTTAAAATGGTTGGGCTCATTTAGGTAGAATGGCAAAAAAGACCACAAAAAAAAATAATCTAATAACAAATGGCACGACGATTGCTCAAAATCGCCGTGCCAAATTCGATTATCAAATTGAAGAAACTTATGAAGCCGGTATTGTTTTAACTGGGTCAGAAGTGAAATCTTTACGCGAAGGTAAAGCCAGCATTGCCGAGGCTTATGTTGCTGTAAATAATGATGGTAATTTACAATTGATTAATGCCAGTATCGAAGATTATTCTAATGCTGGATATTCTCACCATGCCCCACGGCGTGTGCGTGAATTGTTAATGCATAAAAAAGAAATTGCTAAATTATGGCAAGCAACAAGGGCTAAGGGTAAAACCATTGTACCAATGAGCATGTATTTTAACAAATTCGGTAAAGTTAAGGTTAAAATTGCTTTAGCTGTTGGTAAAACCAATGTTGATAAACGCCATGTTATCAAAGATAGAGATTGGCAGCGTGATAAAGCACGTATCATCCGTAATTATAATTAAGGGAAGTTGAAGAATTATGAATCAAGCGGCGCGTTTTTTTTCTACATTATTTTATGTCGGATATTTTCCTAAAGCACCGGGAACTATAGGTTCTTTATTTTCTTTGTTATTAGCGGTACCACTTATTTTATTTGGTGGATTATATGTTTTTGTTGCATTGTTAATTATAGCAACAATTATTGGCTTTTGGTCAGCCGAGGTTTACCGTAAAGAAATCGACAAAGAAGACCCTAAAGAAGTTGTGATTGATGAACTTGTTGGGCAATGGATGGTTGTTTTATTTATTAATCCGACTATTTGGTGGCATTGGTTATTGGCTTTTGGGCTTTTTAGGCTATTTGATATCATTAAACCCTTCCCTGTTGATTATCTAGATAAAAATATTAAGGGTGGTGCTGGTATTATGCTTGATGATATTGCAGCAGCTATTATGGCAATTATTACTCTTGAGATTTGTTTTTGGATTATTTAAACATAAACTTTTTTTGCGCGTTCTTCAAAAGACTTTACCATCATTTGCACAGCTTTATGAAATAATCCGTTCATAACATTGGTCAGTAATTTAGAGTTAAATTCAAAGTCAATCTCAAAGGAGACTTCACAACCATTTTCTATATCTTTAAAATACCAATGATTTTCTAATTTTGATAATGGGCCATCATTCAGATAAACAGCAATATGCTCTGTAGGGTTAAATACATCTTTGGTCGAAAATGTTTCTTTTATTGGGCCAAACCCCACCTTAAGTTCATATACAGCCTCGTCACCAAATTTATCGGTTTCTTTGGCCGATTGCACCCAAGGTAAAAATTCGGGATATTTTTCAACATCGGCAACAAGATTATACATTTGCTCAGCCGAATATTTCATAATGCGGCTCTCTTTATGAACGGGCATCGATAAACCTTTTTAATTTAAACTTTCTATAAAATAAACTTTAATAATGAAATCATCAAGCATTTTCATTAAAAAAATACCCATAATAAATATGGGTATTTATGGTTGTTAATACTATGTATCTAAAAAGCTTCTTAATTGTCGAGATCGGCTCGGGTGCTTAAGTTTACGCAAGGCTTTAGCCTCAATTTGCCGGATACGTTCCCTTGTAACCGAAAATTGTTGGCCAACCTCCTCTAAGGTGTGGTCAGTATTCATACCAATGCCAAAACGCATTCTCAATACACGTTCCTCTCTTGGTGTAAGAGATGATAATATTTTTGTTGTCGTTTTTCTGAGCGAAGAATTAATAGCAGCATCAAGGGGTTGTAAGGCATTTTTATCTTCAATAAATTCGCCTAAATGGCTATCTTCTTCATCACCAATCGGTGTTTCTAAAGATATCGGCTCTTTGGCAATCTTCATTACTTTACGTACTTTATCTAAAGGAATGCCCAATTTGGCTGAAAGTTCCTCAGGTGTTGGTTCTCGGCCAATTTCATGGAGCATTTGTCGGCTTGTGCGTACTAATTTATTAATTGTTTCAATCATATGAACCGGAATACGAATGGTTCGGGCTTGGTCGGCAATGGAGCGTGTAATTGCTTGGCGTATCCACCAAGTTGCATAGGTAGAAAATTTATAACCACGGCGATATTCAAATTTATCAACCGCCTTCATAAGCCCAATATTACCTTCTTGAATTAAGTCCAAAAATTGTAACCCACGATTGGTATATTTTTTGGCAATCGAAATTACTAAGCGCAAGTTCGCCTCAATCATTTCTTTTTTGGCTCTTACACTTTCGCGCTCACCTTTTTGTACAATATTCACAACATATTTAAATTCCGAAACCGGCAAGCCAACCTCTCGTGAAAGTTCAATAATACTCTCGCGGATAACTTCGGCTTCGTCGCGCTGTTCATCTAAAAAGCGTTTCCACCCTTTTGTTTTTTGTTTGGCGACACGCTCAAACCAATTGGCTTCCATCTCATGGCCATCATAAAGGGCTAAGAATGTTTCGCGTTTAATTTTAACACCTAAAGCCAAACGCAATAATTGCCCCTCTAAACTGATTAAAGCCCTATTAACATCGTAAAGTTGGTGAACAAGCTCTTCAATCCGTAGTGGATTTAAATGCATTGCCGAAAGCTCTAAAACAGCATCTTTAAGCATTTTTTTATAGCGTTTTTCTAAAGCAGGATCTTTTTTCTCACCATCTAAAATTAAATCTAAACGCCGTGCTTGTGCTTTTTCCATTCGGTTATGAAGACGGGATATCCGAGCAAGAGATTCTACCGTTTCCGGCATTAATTGCTCTTCCATTGCTGCAAGTGAAATTCCTTGAGAGGCATTATCATCTTCCTCTTCATCATCATCTTCTTCTACTTCGGCAATATCATCTCCATTTTCATCATCAATATCGTCATTATCGTTTACATCATCATCACTATCGTCATTATCGTTTACATCAGATTCAGTATCGCTATTGGGTGATTGTGCTAAAATTTCTTCATCGGATACATTATCAACATTTTCCAAATCGCTACTACCAAGCGATGCCTCTAAATCGATAATATCCCTTAATTGTGCGTTACCATCTTTTAAATCTTTATACCATTGGTCAACAGCACGCAAAGTGAGCGGGCTTTGGCATATACCACTTAATAATAGGTTACGTCCGGCCTCAATACGTTTTGCAATTGCTATTTCGCCTTCGCGCGATAGCAACTCAACCGAGCCCATCTCGCGCAAATACATCCGCACAGGGTCATCAGTTCGGCTTATACTATCCTCATCAATATTACCAGAGCTATCGTCATCGTCATCGTCATCTTCAGACTCAGAGCTTTCTTCGGCTGATTTCGGGCTATTTTCATCCTCGGTATCATCTTCTACAACAGAAATACCCATTTCATTTAGGGCTGCCATACCATCTTCAATTTGGTCCGGTGTAAGCTCATCAGAGGGCAATGCATCATTTAATTCGTCATAAGTGATATAACCGCGTTTTTTTCCTTTTGTGATTAACTTTTTAATCGCCGAGGCTAAAATATCTTTATCTTTCGGTTGTTCGTTGTTATCCACATCTCTTTGCATTTTTTACTTCATCTTTTCCTATATTATTTTTACCAAATTTATAAAGTTTTCAGTTTATTATTACTCTGCTTCAGTCCCAAATTTGATTTCTCTAATATTATCAAATTCACGTGTTAATTCTTCCTCTGTACAATTATTCGATAACCGTTCTTTATCATCGAGTTCGGCTTGTTTATTGGGTATTACCCACCATTGTCTCCAAATATCGTTCCAACCTTCGAGAGCAATATTTTTTTCGACTTGCGGATGAATAAAAGCATGGCCCGCACCAAAACCATTTTTATGGTCAAGGGCTAACCGACTTAAATTCTCGGCATACCCGACTATTTTTAGATGGTTTGTTAACTCTCTAAAATCAAGTGTTGGGTTTTGACTTAATATTTTAAGTACTTCTTGTCGCATTAAGTTAAGTGCTTTATCATTAAAATTAACCAAATTAAGACGCTCTTCTATATCATCAAATAAGTCTGGGTGCGAAATTAAAGTGAATAATAATATTTTTTCACGCCAAATTTGAGCATTTATGGTTGTTTTTTTGGCTTCTAAGTTAGAAACAGGTGCTTTGTTTTTCCGATTGTAAGAATCTTTTGGTAAATAATCATGTTTTTTTCCGCTTCGATTCGATAATGATGAAAACCCACCCGATGGCGGTTGCATGCCCAGTTTTTTCCATAATCGTTGGCGTAAAAAATTCAACATATGATTTTTAACAGTTTCATCTTTTATATCATTACAAATATTTGTAATTTTACCATCAATATCGGCAGCTTCTTCAGCCGTGGTTAAATGATGACCTTCAACTAAATATTGCCAAATTTTTTCACTGATTGATATACTCCGCGTAAAGATTGTTACGAGGGCTTCTCTCCCTTCTTTTTGGATGATACTATCTGGGTCTTCACCTTCGGGCATTGTAACAAACCGTAAGCTTATACCCGGTTTTAATAAAGGCAAAGCACGCTCTAAAGCACGCCATGCGGCTTTTTGCCCTGCAGCATCACCATCAAAACATAATGTGGGTTCATTAACATGGCGCCAAAGTAAAGCCAATTGGCTTTCGGTCAATGCTGTGCCTAAGGCTGCCACTGCCGTAGTAAAACCGGCTTGGTGCATTGCAATAACATCCATATAGCCTTCACCCACAATCATTTGCTGTTTTTGCCGTGCATGAGCCGATGCATGATGATAAGCAAATAACATTTCGCCTTTATGGAATAAAATAGTTTCGGGGGAGTTGAGATATTTGGGGCCATCGCCTTCCATAATGCGCCCACCAAAAGCGACAGGCTTGCCGTAAATATCAAAAATTGGGAACATAATGCGTCCACGAAATCGCGGGTATGCTGTGCGATTGCGTTCTTCTGGCTGGATTAGCATTCCAGTATCAATAAGTTGTTCAATTGTTACCGCTTGTTTTTCTAAAGCCCCTATAAAATGCCCTTGAATATCAGGGGCAAAGCCGAGGCGAAACTTTTTAATAGTTTCATCGCTTAATCCCCTTTTGCGTAATTCGTCAAGGGCTGCCTTACCATTGGGTAGCCATAGATATTGCTCATAATAACGACAAACAAGCTCCATAACCTCCGATAAATTTTTTCTTTTAGCGGCGTATTCAGCCTCTTTAGGGCTTGCTTTAGGAACTTCCATACCCAATTGTGATGCTAATCTTTCGACAGCTTCAACAAAAGATAACCCCTCGTAATTTACTAAAAAATCAAAAGCATTGCCATGGGCACCACAGGCAAAACAATGGTAAAAACCTTTTTCGTCATTTATTGTTAAAGATGGTTTACTATCGTTATGAAATGGGCATAAGGCTATAAACTCCCGCCCTTTACGCTCAACACGCAGGCGCTTAGATATAATATCACTTACACGAGAGCGATTTTTAACTTGCTCGATAAAAGATGCCGGAATAGCCATATTTGATCACTAATTATGATTACACAATATTCTGTTAAAGTTATGAAATTTATATAATAACATGAATATACTTTTTAAGAAAGAGCGTCTCTAACCTTTTTAGAAACCTGACCAAAATCCATACGCCCCAAATATTGCTCTTTCAATTTTGCCATAACTGCACCCATTTCTTTAATGGATGACGCACCGGTTTCTTCAACAATATTTTTAATGGCTAAATCAATTTCTGAATCTGTCATCGGTTCGGGCAAAAAGCGCTGAATAATCTCAATCTCTTTTTCTTCTTTTTGGGCAATATCTTGGCGCTTGCCTTCTAATGCAATCTTAATGGCTTCGCGGCGTTGCTTGACCATTGTTTGTAATAAAGCCGTAATCTGTGTATCATCAATGCCTTCATCATTACCTGCACCACGGGCTTCGATATCTCTGTCTTTAATGGCAGCTAATATTAGGCGTAAAGTCGAAAGCGTAAGGGCTTCCCTTGCCTTCATTGCGGTTTTTAAAGATTCGCTTAATTGTTCACGTAGCATATTTTCACCTTTTTTGTTACACAGTTTTCAATAATGTAAAGAAAGTAATTTAGTCACTTCGTGGATTGATTGCAAGTTTTATAAAATTATATTTGTAAATATTCCCACCATGCTTGACCCATTTATAGATTTATCGTATAAAGTTGCTTTGCAAATGAAATTTACATAACCTCCCTTTGCAAAAGGATAAAAATATGAATATACCTCTTCAAAATTCTCCGATTATGGAGCCTCCTAAAGATGCGACTGGTGCTATTGTTTTTGCGGATGGCACCATTTTTTTTGGCCAAGGAGCCGGTATGGTTGGGATAGCCGGAGGGGAAATTTGCTTTAATACCTCAATGACGGGTTATCAAGAGATTTTAACCGACCCCTCCTATACAGGGCAAATCATAACATTTACATTTCCTGAAATTGGTATTGTTGGTACCAATAAAGAGGATTATGAAAGTCTAAAACCTTTTGCAACGGGCTGTATAATCCGTAATCCGCTTAATCATCAAAGCAGTTGGCGTGCCGAGCAAGATTTTAACGATTGGCTAATTAAAAAGTCTCTTGTTGCTGTAACGGGTGTTGATACCAGAGCCATTACACGTTATATCCGTAAAAATGGGGCACAAAATGTGGCGATTATCCATGACCCCAATGGGGCAATACAAGCTGATATTTTAGCGCAAATGGCAAAAAATTTACCGAGTATGAAGGGTGCGGAGCTTGCATCAACAGTGTCAAGAGAAGGAAATGAAAATTGGCAGCAAAGCTTGTGGGATATTCAATCGGGATATAGCCAAAATGTAGAGGATGCTGGGCATATTGTTGCCATAGATTATGGCGCTAAAGATAATATATTGCGCTATTTAAGTGATGAAAATTGTAAAGTGACGGTTGTCCCTGCCAAAACATCGGCCGAGGATATTTTAAAACTCAACCCAAATGGTATATTTTTATCGAATGGCCCCGGAGACCCTGCGGCAACTGCTGAATATTCAACAGCTATTTTACAAAAACTGATTGAAACTGAAATTCCAATTTTTGGTATCTGTTTAGGTAACCAATTGCTTGCTATTGCCTTAGGGGCAAAAACCAAAAAAATGCAATTTGGCCACCGTGGTGCAAACCACCCAGTACGGAATAATCAAACCGGTATGATAGAAATTACATCGCAAAATCATGGTTTTGTGGTTGACCGAGAAAGCCTTCCTCATAATGTAGAAGAAACCCATACTTCGCTATTTGATGATAGTGTGGAGGGTATCGCGCTAAAAGGTCAAGCCGTATTTAGTGTGCAATATCACCCAGAATCTAGTCCCGGCCCCCATGATAGTGTTTATTTATTCAAAAAATTCGGATCGCTCGTGCGTGATTTTGCAAAAAGTAAAGGAGCTTAAGGGTAAAATGGCAAAAAGAAATGATATAAAAACCATTTTGGTTATTGGGGCTGGCCCTATAGTGATTGGCCAAGCCTGCGAGTTCGATTACTCGGGTACACAAGCTTGTAAAGCTTTAAAAGAAGAAGGTTATCGGGTTATATTAGTCAACTCTAATCCGGCAACAATCATGACTGACCCGAATATTTGCGATGCAACATATATTGAGCCGATTACGGTTGATTTTGTAACAAAAATTATCGAAAAAGAGCGCCCCGATGCTATTTTGCCCACAATGGGTGGACAAACCAGCTTAAATTGTGCCATGGATTTGGCCGATAGTGGTGTTTTAGAAAAATATAATGTAGAGCTAATTGGTGCAAAACGCGATGTAATCGAAAAAGCCGAAAGCCGCGATAAATTCCGTGCGGCCATGAATAAAATTAGCCTAGATATGCCCCGCTCGGCTCTTGCTCATTCGATGGATGAAGCTTTAGCCGTTATTGAAGAAGTTGGCTTGCCGGCAATCATCCGCCCCTCATTTACTTTAGGTGGTAAAGGTGGTGGTGTTGCCTATAATATGGATGAATATAGAGATATTATTGCCACCGGTTTAGATGCTTCTCCCGTTTCAGAAGTTTTGGTTGAAGAAAGTATCATCGGCTGGAAAGAATTTGAGATGGAAGTCGTACGCGATAAATCCGATAATTGTATTATTATTTGTAGTATCGAAAATCTCGACCCAATGGGCATTCATACAGGCGATAGTATTACTGTAGCCCCTGCCCTTACTTTAACCGATAAAGAATATCAGATAATGCGCGATGCATCATTTGCCGTATTGCGTGAGATTGGTGTAGAAACTGGTGGTTCAAATGTACAATTTGCGATTAACCCAAAAAATGGCCGCATGATTGTAATTGAGATGAACCCCCGTGTAAGCCGTTCATCGGCATTGGCTTCTAAAGCCACGGGCTTCCCGATTGCACGGGTTGCAGCCAAATTAGCTGTAGGTTATACATTAGATGAACTCCAAAATGAAATCACTAAAGTAACCCCTGCAAGTTTTGAGCCAACCATTGATTATATCGTTACCAAAATCCCTCGTTTTACTTTCGAGAAATTCCCCGGTGCAGTCCCCTTACTTTCCACAGCTATGAAGTCGGTGGGTGAAGCCATGGCCATTGGGCGAAGCTTTAAAGAATCTATCCAAAAAGCCTTGCGCTCCATGGAAACCGGAATTTGCGGTTTTAATGAAGTTGAGATGGAAAATGTAAAATCAGCCGAAGATAAAGAGGCGATTTATGCACAGTTAGCCAAGCCTGTGCCTATGCGTATACTCCATGTTGCGCAAGCTTTTCGGTATGGTCTTTCGGTTGATGAAATTTATGAAATTACAGCGATTGACCCATGGTTTTTAACTCAGATTAAAGAGATTGTAGAAGCTGAGGAACAATTAAGCTTACGGGGTGTACCAGCAAAACAGGCCGAGTTATTTAAGCTGAAACAAATGGGTTTTTCCGATAAACGGATTAGCCAATTAACAACTAAATCAACAATGGAGGTTCGTTATCGCCGCCAAACATTAGATGTTCACCCCGTTTTTCATCGTGTAGACACTTGCGCAGCCGAGTTTGATAGCCCAACGGCCTATATGTATTCGTCTTATGAGGGCAATGGTTATTTACCTGCTGTGTGCGAAAGTGAACCATCTAATCGTAAAAAAATCGCTATTTTGGGTGGTGGGCCTAACCGGATTGGTCAAGGTATTGAGTTTGATTATTGTTGCGTGCATGCCTCTTGGGCATTGCAAGAGGCTGGTTACGAGACAATTATGGTTAACTGTAACCCCGAAACAGTCTCAACTGACTTTGATACATCGGATCGTTTGTATTTTGAGCCACTCACTGTGGAAGATACAATTGAGCTGTTACGCACAGAATCATCCAATGGTGCGCTAGTGGGTATAATAGTGCAGTTTGGGGGGCAAACACCGTTAAAATTAGCCTCGGCATTAGAAGATGCAGGCTTTCCGATTTTAGGAACAACGGTCGATGCCATTGATTTAGCCGAGGATAGAGAACGCTTTCAGTCTTTATTGAAAAAATTAGAGCTCACCCAACCTGAAAATGGCACGGCAAGATCTGAATCCGAGGCCATAGAAGTTGCACGGCAAATTGGTTATCCTTTGGTTATTCGCCCTTCTTATGTTTTGGGTGGCCGAGCCATGGAAATTGTAACCGATGAAGAACATTTGTTGCGCTATATGCATACGGCGGTACAAGTTTCGGGTAAAAGCCCTGTTTTGCTTGATAGATATTTACAAGGAGCCATTGAGGTTGATGTTGATGCCATAAGCGATGGCAAAGATATTTATGTTGCCGGGATTATGGAACATGTGGAAGAAGCCGGTATTCATTCGGGCGATTCAGCTTGTTCGCTCCCTCCTGTTTCATTTAGCCAAGATATTTTAGAAGAGCTTGACCGCCAAACACGATTATTAGCCCAAGGCCTTAATGTTGTGGGGTTAATGAATATTCAATTTGCGATTAAAGATGATGTTATTTATATTTTAGAGGTTAATCCGCGCGCTAGCCGTACCGTTCCCTTTGTTGCTAAGGCAACCTCAATACCCGTTGCCCATATTGCAGCGCGGGTAATGGCGGGTGAAGGCTTAGCGTCATTTAACTTAGGCGAACGTCATAAACCATTAGATTATGTTGCAATTAAAGAAGCTGTATTTCCGTTTAACCGATTTGCGGGTGTTGACCCTGTTTTAGGGCCTGAGATGCGCTCAACCGGTGAGGTTATGGGCATTGCCCCTACTTTTGCCGATGCTTTTTTACGTGCACAAATTGCAACAAATCAAAAATTACCGGATAATGGTTGTGTATTTATCTCGGTGAAAGATGATGATAAAGCGGCGATTGTTCATATTGCGCGCCAGTTTGAAGATAATGGCTTTAGTCTAGCCGCCACACCGGGCACAGCAAAATATTTTATCGATGCCGGTTTAAATGTAACGAGTCTTAAAAAATTAAGTATGGGGCGCCCAAATTGTGTGGATGCAATTAAGTCGAACCAAGTTCAACTTGTGATTAATACTGGTAGCGGCAGTAAGTCCGTGCAAGATGGCTCGGCCATTCGGAAAGCCGCCCTTGATAGAAATATTCCTTATTATACAACTGTTGCTGGGGCAAAGGCTGCCGCAAGTGCTATTTCTTTTGTGAAAAAAAATAAACTTGACGTTTGTTCTCTACAAGATTATTTCTCTTAGGCTAAATTTTCAATTTGATAAAAAATACACAAAATTGCCTTTTTTATTAAATAACATAAAAATTTGATTGTGAGAAATAAGTTTAACTAGGTATGAGGATAAATTAATGGAGCGGATTCCAGTAACAGCTAAAGGTCTTAAAATGCTTGAGCAAGAAAGAAAGCATTTAATGCAAATAGAACGGCCTGCGGTTATTCAGGCTATTGCCGAAGCACGGGAACATGGTGATCTTTCGGAGAATGCCGAATATCATGCAGCACGTGAAAAGCAAAGCTTTATAGAAGGCCGCTTATTAGAGCTTGATGATGCATTATCGCGCATTGATGTGATTGATCCTAAAAATTTTCAGGGGCCTAAAATTCGGTTTAGTGCAACAGTTACCCTTGTTGATGAAGAGACCGAAGATAAAGTCACTTATCAGATTGTCGGGTTAAACGAAGCCAATGTAGAAAACGGATTAATTTCTTATACCTCGCCAATTGCTAAAGCAATGATTGGTAAAAGCGAAGGTGACTCTATTGAAGTGACTGCCCCCGGCGGAACCAAATATTATGAAGTTGAAAAAGTAGAATATAAATAAGCTTTTCTATATTTTATCAGAAAAACCCGCAAATACTGCGGGTTTTTAATTGAATTAATCACAAATATTTTATCTATAGAATATTTTTTATATTAGTTATTAAACTTTTTTAACAAATTCCGATTTAAGTACCAAATTTTTAACTTTAGGAACTCTACAATCAATCTCCCCATCTTTATTTGTAAGGCGGATTGATTTTACTAATGTCCCCCGCTTTAAAGTGGTAGAGGTTCCCTTTACTTTTAAATCTTTTATCAGCTGAATATTATCGCCATCATTTAACTCAACGCCATTACTATCTTTTGTTGTCATTACATATTCCTTTTAATCTTTTTTTTTATAACGAATGCTAAACTATCAAAGATTTAGCTGAATATCCATCCTTTAACATAATTTTTATTAAAATAATTATTGACAATTTTTAAAATCTAATATATTTATATATTCAAATGTTTATATATTTAAATGTTATTTTCGCTTCAGGAGGTAAAATGATTAAATCAAATGAGAATTACGGAATTTTTATTGATGGTTTAGAAATAGAAGGCAAACCTGCTCCTTATGGTGTTGTGAATGAAAATGCTATTCGGGCAAGTGCGGGGCTTATGTTTGCCCTTGCATTTTTTACAATGATATACACATATTTAACAAAAGATTTTCTTGTTGTAAAAATTGTTGTTCCCCTCTTTTTTATATCATTCTTTTTACTTGTTTTTGTCGGGCCTAATGCAAGCCCTTTTGCCGTAATTGGTAACTGGTTATCAAGTTGGAGACCACCGGAGTATGTTGGTGCGGTACAAAAAAGATTTGCTTGGATGATTGGTCTTGTTATGGCCACAATAATGATGTTTGTCATTTTTGTTTTTAATGTTAGGGGTATGTTGCCATTATCAATTTGTGGGCTATGTGTATTGTTTATGTGGCTAGAATCTAGTGTGGGTTTTTGTGTTGGCTGCAAAATTTATGCATTTTTGAGAGATAAAAAACTGATTAAAGAGCCAGAGTTTGCGCCTGTATGTGCGGGTGGTGCTTGCTCAATTAAAAATGAACCAACATCAACTATGTCATTAGAAGAACTATTATCTAAAAAACAATAAAACTTCATCAGTTTTTTGTATGGTTTTTTGAACAATAATCACTTGCATTTATCAAAAAGGGTTTTATTATATTAACAAATAGATGTTCAAAATATTAAATTGGAGAAAAAATATGAGCAAAGTTGGAACCTTAGTTGGTAAAAAAGTCCCTAATTTCACAGCAAATGCTGTTATGGCAGATAACGATATTCAGCAACTTAATCTAAAAGAATATTTAGATGGTTCTTATGGTTGGATTTTCTTTTGGCCGCTTGATTTCACATTTGTTTGCCCATCAGAAATCATCGCTCATGATCACCGCATGAAGCAATTTGAAGAAAAAGGTGTTAAAGTTGTTGGTATTTCTATCGATAGCCAATATACCCACCTTGCATGGAAAAACACATCGCAAGATGATGGCGGATTAGGCCAAGTTCAATTTCCGATGGTTGCTGATATCCGTGGTAAAATTGCAAAAAAATTCGGTATTTTATCAGGTGGTGGCGTTGCATTTCGTGCTTCTTTCTTAGTTGACCAAAATGGCGTTGTTCGTCATGCTATGGTTAATGATTTACCTTTAGGCCGTAATGTCGATGAAGCTTTACGTCTTATTGATGCCTTACAGTTTACCGAAGAACATGGCGAGGTTTGCCCTGCCGGTTGGCAGTCTGGCGACGAAGGTATGAAAGGTACACCCGAAGGTGTTAAAGAATATTTAGCCAAAAATGCTGGTAAACTTTAATAATCTATTAGATAACGCATTATTCATAATGCATTTAAAAAGTTGCCTATAGTTTGACTTGGGCAACTTTTTTTAAATAAAATTTAGAGGAGATAACAATGGCAGAATATAAAAGCAAAGTGGTTATTTTAGGCTCGGGCCCTGCAGGGTTAACGGCTGCAATTTATGCATCACGAGCCAATTTAGCCCCCACATTGATATCGGGTATTACACCGGGTGGTCAATTAACACAAACAACCGATGTTGATAACTTTCCGGGTTTTCCGGGGGGAATTCAGGGGCCAGAATTAATGCAAAAAATGCAAGAGCATGCCGAGGAAGTTGGTGCAAATTTTGTTTATGATCATATCTCAGAAACCGATCTTTCTAAGCGCCCTTTTACCCTAACATCAGATAATGGCGATACCTACCTTGCCGATACATTAATTATTTCTACCGGTGCTAAAGCCCGTTGGCTTGGACTACCGAGCGAAGATGAATTTATGGGTTTTGGTGTATCGGGCTGCGCAACTTGTGATGGCTTCTTTTATAAAGATAAGCCCGTGGTTGTTATTGGTGGCGGTAATACCGCTGTGGAAGAAGCCATTTATTTAGCAGGTATTTGTTCAAAAGTTTATCTTGTGCATCGCCGCGATGAGCTCCGTGCCGAAAAGGCTTTGCAAGATATTGTTCTGAATAATCCTAAAATTGAGGTTGTTTGGAACCATGTTGTCGATGAAATTGTTGGTGGCGGCACACCCAAAGGTGTAACAGGTATTAACCTTAAAAGCACAGTGGGTAATGACAAGCTCCATTTAGATGTTGATGGTGTATTTATTGCCATTGGCCACGACCCTGCAACTGGCCTATTTAAAGACCAGTTAGAAATGGATAGCGAAGGTTATGTGATAGTGCAACCCGGCCGCACAACAACATCGGTACCGGGGGTGTTTGCTGCAGGCGATGTAGCCGATAGCCATTATCAGCAAGCGATTACAGCTGCGGGGTCAGGCTGTATGGCTGCATTAGATGCCGATGTTTATTTAAGAGATAATCCACTTAAATAAGCCTAAATAATCCATTAAAGACCAATTTTATCATTATTCAGATAAAAATTGATCACTGCTAGACCATAATTTTGCATTATATTTGAATAATTTATTGCAATTTCTATGGTCTTTTTATTATCCAATTTTGTTGTTTAATGGATGGAATTGGATGATTGGGGTTGAAATTTTCGCATATCATTCTTTTTATTTTTACGTTATACTAATAAAAAATACAGGGAGATTATCAGAGTTATGTCTATGGATTGGGATAAATTACGAATTTTTTATGCAGTTGCCGAAGCCGGCAGCTTTACAAAAGCTGGCGAAAAATTAAATCTCAGTCAATCGGCGGTTTCTCGGCAAATTTCTGGCCTTGAAGATAGCTTGCAAATCACTCTTTTTCATCGACATGCGCGGGGTTTATTGTTAACCGAACAAGGCGAATTACTCTACAAAACCGTACGCAATATATATTCGCAATTAACTTTAGCCGAAGGGCGGCTTAAAGAGGCTAAAGAGCGCCCTTCTGGCCCGTTACGGATAACAACAACAACCGCTTTAGGTACAATTTTTTTAACCCGATATATTAATGAGTGTATTGAGCTATATCCGGACATTGATGTTTCGTTTTTATTAACCGATGAGGATTTAGATATATCTCTGGGCCTAGCCGATGTGGCTTTATGACTGACACCGCCCACACAGCCCGTGGG
>JBKEAR010000058.1:0-13018 GCA_047972425.1 Alphaproteobacteria bacterium
CTTGTGCGTAGCGGCGGCCCTGTTGAGATTGCCCAAGGCTTTTTACTGCATTCGCCCGATTACCATGATAAGCGCCATAGTACCCCGATTAATGACGATATTTATTTAAGTGCCAATATAGATATTATTCGTGATATTGCCGAAAGCCATGGGCCTAGCCATTTTATACCTTTTTTAGGTTATGCCGGCTGGGATAAAGGGCAGTTAGAAGATGAAATATTAAAAAATAGCTGGTTGCATTGCACCCCTGACCCTGATTTTCTTTGGCGCACCCCACCCCAAGATTTATGGGAATTTTCCTTAGAGTTACTGGGACTTTCTAAAGAAATGCTTTCTTCCCAAGCCGGACATGGGTGATTTTTGCCTAAATAAAAAATATAAATATATTATCTTGGATTAAGCGGAGCATTGCGGCAACAAATTCGGCCTCGCCACCTTTATTTTGAAACCATTCATCAAAATCGCCACTATCAATCAGCCCCATATGGTTTTTAGCTATTTTTTGCGCACGCTCTTGATTATCGGGGATGCTTAAATCGAGCTTTGCAATTTTTTCTTGGGTTTTTTGTAGGGCTTCAATAAATTCTTCATTATATAGGCGATCATAAGCGGTATCATAATGCTCTACCAAATTGGGAGAACCATATTGATCGACAAATGCCGCAATCACCGGTGCAAAGCCTGCCGTATTGAATAGAAACTGACCAAAACCCCCATTAGACACCTGCCCCAAAAAAATATAAGATGCAATGGCAAAACGCCAAGGTTCTTCTAACCCGTTAAAAGCCTGAGCAAAGGATGGGCTTTCGGCAAAATAGGCCTGCAAATCAAAATTTTCATCGGTAAGCGACTGGAAAAAATTATGAAAATTATCCATTAAATGATGATGCGCTATTACTCCGGCCGCAAGCTGGGCATGCTCGGCTGTTATTAGGTCAAATAAAGCCTCTCTGGTTTCATCATTCATCATTATTTTCATAGAAAAACAACCTTTTACATTTTATCTTTGGCATAAGAGGTGCGCTCGTAACTACCAAAAACACGCACTTCATCGGAAAAATAAGTCAACTCGTCCATCGCATTGTCAAAATGCTCTTGGCTGGGATGACCAAAGGCATCAATCCAAAATTCTACTGTTGGTGCCATATGTAAATAAGATTCAATGCGGGTTAAGTTCACCCCATTGGTGGCAAAACCCCCTAAGGCTTTATACAGCGACGATGGTATATTGCGTGCTTTAAACAAAAAGCTCGTTTTGGTTTGAGAATTTTTTAAATCTTCAAGGGGCAAAGGTTTACGCGCTAAAATGGCAAATCGGGTAACATTCACATCACCATCGGCAATATTATCCTTAATTGAATCTAAACCATAAATATCGCCAGCCAATTTTGATGCAATCGTTCCGATAGATTTATCATTGCGTGCAGCAATTTCTTTGGCACTCCCTGCAGTATCTACCCCAATAACCGGTTTAATATGGTGCTGGCGTAAAATATTGCGGCATTGGCTTAAAGCATGCACATGGCTATGAACCTCTTTAATATCTTCAATTTTAGCGCCTTTAACACCGAGTAAATGGTGATAAATTGGTAAAAAATGCTCACCCACAATATATAACGAGGCTTTGGGCAAAAGCGCATGGACATCGGCTACACGGCCTGCTAAAGAGTTATCGATGGGAATCATGCCTAAATCGACCTCGCCACTTTCAACCACGGCTAATGCGGTTTCAAAATCATCGCACGGCACCACTTCCATTTCCGGCAGTCGCTCGGCACATGCCAAATGAGACCACGCACCTTGAGCACCCTGAAAAGATACTTTTTTGTAATTATTATCTTTGATGAATTTTTGTAAAATATCCATTATTCCCCATAAACCTTTCGCACCATTTCTAAATCTTCGGGGCGATCCACGCCTAATGGGGCTTCATCGGCCAAAATAGCCGTAATCGACATACCATTTTCTAAGGCACGTAATTGCTCTAATTTTTCCCGCTGCTCTAAACCCGATGGTGGCAAGGCAATAAAACGCTCTAAGGCATCGCGCCGATACGCATATAACCCAATATGATGATATAAAGGCCCCGCACCCCAAGGGATTGTTGCGCGCGAGAAATATAAAGCCTTACCCATATTATTTTCACCAATGGTTACAGCCACCTTAACAACAGCATCGGACTGAATTTCGCTTTCTTTATGAATTTCCGCCACAGGAGTAGCGATTTCAGCACCAGTTGAATAGAGAGCATCGGTCATATTTTTGATGAGCTCAGGTTTAATCAGAGGTAAATCTCCTTGCACATTAATAATGGCATCGTATTTTTCATTATCTTCAAGTTGCATGAGTGCCGAGAATATCCTATCCGTCCCCGATGGTAACTCGGGTGGTGTAATAATGGCTTTTGCGCCATAAGATTCGACTATATTTTTAATCTCCGGGCCATCACAAGCCACAATAACAGGCCCGACATTTGCCTTTTGCGATTGCTCGACCACATGCATAATCATCGGCTTTCCGCCAATATCAGCTAAAGGTTTATTGGGTAAACGAACAGAACTTAACCTTGTTGGAATAATGATTAATGGATTCATTTGTTGTTTATTCTCCTGTATTTGCTTAAACTGTACATAAAAATACGAATAAAAAAAAGGTTTTTGAGGGAAAAATGGAAAATTTAGATTATTTACTTTTTATGCAGTCCTTAGTGCAAGAGAGTAACATGGTTGCTATGCAGTATTTCAACAGTGATGTAAAAGCCGAATATAAACAAGATGCCTCGCCCGTAACCATAGCCGATAAACGCATTGAAGAATTATTGCGTGAACGGATAACAAAAAACTTTCCTAATCATGCTATCATTGGTGAAGAATATGAAAATAGCCAAACATCATCGGAATATTGTTGGGTGATTGACCCCATAGACGGTACAAAAAACTTTGCCGCGGGTATCCCCTGTTTTGCCACCCTTATTGCCCTTTGCCATAATGGAAAACCAATTTTAGGCTGTATTTCGGCACCGGCTATGAATAAAATTTGGACGGGTGGTGTGGATAATGAAGCTCGCTGTAATGGTGTGCCCATTAAAACCCGCCAATGTGAAAATTTAAAAGACGCATGGTTTAGTTATACCGCACCATCGATATTTACCCCGCAGCAATTAGAGAAAATAAAGAAGATTGAAAAACAAACCAAAGTGAATATTTACGGAAATGATGCTATCTCTTATGCACTTGTTGCCGAAGGACGGCTGGATTTGGTTGTTGAGGATAAATTAAAACCATGGGATTTTGCCGCTTTAATTCCGGTTATTACGGCTGCCGGCGGTTATGTAAGCGATTTTAACGGTAAGGATATTGATTTATCGGGTGATGGCTCGATTATTGTGGCTGCCTCAAAAAATCTGCACCAATCGGCTCTGGAGATTATGAAGGGTTAAAATATGAAAATTACAATTTTTATTAATAGCCGTAAGGAAAAACCCGAAGTTTGGCGCCAAATTTTTCATAAATCTTTATCTGAATATTCGGTGAATGTGCAATCCATTAATGATACCAATGATTATAGCGAAGCGGATTTTATTATCCAAGGTATGGATGTAGCGCTAATTGATTATAACAAATGTAACCAACTTAAAGCCATTGCATCGCTCGGCGCGGGTGTTGACCATATTTTATTTGATGATAATTGTAAGCTTATTTGGCCAGAGCATATTCCGGTTATTCGGGTAAGAGATGAGGTTTTGGGTGTTTTATGCTCCGATTACGTGCTTATGCGGGCTTTATATTTTAATATCCATATGCATAATTATCGCTATTATCAAAAGGAAAAACGTTGGCACCCCCATTTACCCGGTAATATTAAGCGCATTGGCATTTTCGGTCTGGGTGATGTTGGTCTGGCCTGTGCACCAAGGCTAAAAAATAACCATTTTGAGGTTTGCGGCTGGCGTAAACATAAAAACAAAGATAACCATGATATTCCCACTTATACTGGCCAAGATGGTTTATTGGCTCTTATGCGCTCTTGTAATTTTTTAGTGAACACGCTGCCTTTAACCGATGAAACATATCAGTTAATTAATAATTTTAACATGCAAAAACTCCCCGTGGGCTCTTGTATTATTAATATCGGCCGCGGAAAAACACTTGTATCGAAAGACTTACTTTTTAATTTATCATCGGGTCATTTAGCCCATGCTTATTTAGATGTTTTTGATACAGAGCCATTACCTGCCGATGATCCGTTTTGGACGCACCCACAAGTGCATTTAACCCCCCATATTGCAGGGATCCATACCCAAAAGAGATCGGCTATTGACTTATCGAGCAGTTTTCGGCAGATATTAAATAAAAAGCATGTGGATAACCAGATTAATTATGCATTAAAATATTAATGATATTATTTATAAAATAAAGAGAGTGAGGATTATAAAATGGCTTCGGGCTCAAAAAAAGTTGTTATTGCTGCCCTTATAGGAAATGCAGCAATAGCCGTTACAAAATTTGTGGCAGCGGCTATTACGGGGTCATCGGCCATGTTTTCAGAGGCTATTCACTCTTTAGTCGATACCGGCAACCAAGGGCTACTTTTATACGGCCTTAAAAAAAGCGCCAAACCAGCCGATAAAACCCACCCGTTTGGATATGGCAAAGAGCTGTATTTTTGGGCTTTTATTGTGGCTATTTTAATATTTGCCTTGGGTGGTGGATTTTCAATTTATGAGGGATTTCATAAATTATCAGCAACTGATCACACAGTCAAAAGCCCTTACATTAACTACGGCGTATTGCTTCTTGCTATGGCATTTGAAGGCACAGCATTTTCAATCGCTTTAAAAGAGTTTAATAAAACCCGCGGGAACAAACCGATATTTAAAGCCATCCGAGAAAGCAAAGACCCAGCGATGTTTACTGTATTATTAGAAGATTCTGCTGCTCTTTTAGGGTTAATTTTTGCCTTTATCGGTGTATTTGCCGCCCATATATTTCATTATTATACGGCTGATGCATTAGCATCGATTGCGATTGGCCTCTTATTATTTGGGGTTTCGTATATTATGGCAACCGAAGCCAAATCTTTACTTATCGGCGAGGCCGCAAGCCCAGAGATTGAACAAAAAATTACCGAATTTATTGGGGAATATAAAGATAAAGTTTCTTTAAACGAACTTTTAACAATGCAAGTTGCCCCCGATAGTGTTTTGGTGACAATGAGCCTTGATTTTACCGATGGCTTGCCATCGGAAAAAATAGAAAAAATTGTGAGTGATTTAGAAACAAAAGTAAAAATGACATTTCCTGAAGTGAAACGTATTTTTATTGAAGCCCAAGCATTTTCGGCTCATGAAGAAATGAAAAATGGAAATTTTAGCCAACATTAAACTTAAGTGATGTTGCAATTTAACCGACCATTGCTAAAAAATCGACCATCGTATAAATATCACCAGATAATTGAACATATTCGATAGCCGTTTGGTCAAAAAGAATATCCATGGGCATATAATCAGAATTAACAACGGTCAAAATATCATATTGTCCATTAAAGCTAGATGATGGATAGCCTAAATCGACAATATCCGATATCGTGATAGAATCACCAAAAACAAGCGTATCTTCGCCACCCGCATCAATGATTGAAAATACATAAGATGCCCCATATGTAATGCCTTCGAACATATTGACATAATAATGGGTATCGGCATCGGAGCCATTGATTGTATAAAAACCATCACTATTATAGTTAAACAAAGCATCACCAATAAAGTCGTTAAGGGTAATTTCTTCTATTTGGGTAGAGCCACCGTCTCCACCATCGCCGTCATCATCTCCGTCATCTCCGCCATCTCCGCCATTATTTCCGTCACCACCATCATCGATATTTTCACCATCATTACCATCAATTGGGTCAGAAATATTCTGATTATCTTTTGTCGCCAGTTGGAATAAATCGGTCTGTTGTAGTAAATCTTCTAAATTACTGCTATCACCATTATCATCGGATTTTTTTTGAACGGCCTCTAAAAATTTTGTAAAAAGAAGAAGCTCAGCTTCCTCACCATCATCAACCTCTAAAGTATTTTCGTATAAAGATGGTGCCTCGGATTTTTTGTTTAATAATTTTTGTAAAAGCTCTAAAATTTCGGCACGAGAAACACCCTCAGCAATCCAGTCGGCAATAATCTGTGGCACCTCAATAAATAATATTGAAGCCTGATTTTTACCTTTCCTTACTGCATCTTGTTGTTCTTGTTTATCTGCCATTAAGAGAACTTTCGACCAATAACCATTGGTTACTTATGGTTATTTTATTTATATATATATAATAATAAATAGAATAATAAATTACTATCTAATTAAATATGAATATTTATATATTTTTTTGCTATTTTTTAAATTTAGAGCTTTTTGTAATCTCGCACAGCCCCTTTATCGGCCGAAGTCGCAAAATATGCCCATGCCCGAAGAGAAAGTGGTGTTTCTCTTTTGCGGTTTGGTTGCCATGCATTTTTGCCAAGCGCTTCCATTTTTTGTCTACGCTGATGAAGCTCTTCTTCCGAAATGAGTATATTGATGCTCCGGTTCGGAATATCAATTTCAATCATATCCCCATTTTCAACAAGACCAATAGCACCGCCCTCGGCAGCCTCGGGTGAGCAATGGCCAATAGAAAGCCCCGATGTCCCTCCGCTAAAGCGACCATCGGTTAAAAGGGCACATTTTTTACCTAAGCCCATGGATTTTAGATAAGATGTCGGATATAGCATCTCTTGCATGCCGGGGCCACCTTGTGGCCCTTCATAACGGATAATAACAACATTACCCTCTTTAACATCGCCCCCTAAAACTTCAGCAACCGCTGCCTCTTGGCTATCAACCACATGGGCGGGGCCACTAAATTTAAAAATACTTTCGTCCACGCCGGCTGTTTTTACAATACAACCACGCTCGGCAATGTTACCGAATAAAACGGCCAAGCCGCCTTCTTTAGTGAAAGCATGGTCATAATCGCGAATAATACCTTTTTGGCGGTCATCATCAAGCGCCGGCCAATATTGCGACTGGCTAAAGGCCACTTGGGTGGGTACGCCGCCCGGTGCTGCTTTATACATTTGTAATACATCATTGTTAACATTACGTTTAATGTCCCATGCATCTAGGGCATCTTTCATGGTTTTAGCATGAATAACTGGTACATCGGTATGGAGCAAACCTGCACGGTCAAGCTCGCCCAAAATACTCATAATACCCCCCGCTCTATGCACATCTTCCACATGCACATTCTCGATATTCGGTGCAACTTTACACAGGCATGGTACTTTGCGCGATAAACGGTCAATATCATTCATGGTAAAATCCACACCCGCTTCTTGCGCTATGGCTAAAAGATGTAAAATTGTATTGGTCGAACCACCCATGGCAATATCCAAAGACATAGCATTCTCAAAGGCTTTAAAGCTACCAACAGAGCGTGGCAACACAGTTTCATCGCCTTCTTCATAATAACGTTTGGTTATATTCACAATCTCTTGTGCCGCATTAATAAATAAATTTTTACGCGCACTATGGGTTGCTAAAATTGTTCCATTGCCGGGTAATGCCAAGCCAATAGCCTCGGCCAAGCAATTCATAGAATTTGCGGTAAACATACCCGAGCATGAGCCACATGTGGGGCATGCCGAGCGCTCTAAACTATTAATATCACCATCCGAGCAATGGGGGTCGGCCGCCATAACCATGGCATCTACCAAATCCACCGCTTTTAAGTGGCCGTCTTCTAATTTTACTTTACCGGCTTCCATCGGCCCACCCGATACAAAAATAGCAGGAATATTCAGGCGCATAGCTGCCATGAGCATGCCCGGGGTGATTTTATCGCAATTGGATATACAAACCATGGCATCAACCGTATGGGCATTACACATATATTCCACACTATCGGCAATCAGATCCCTGCTCGGCAAACTGTAAAGCATGCCACTATGCCCCATGGCAATACCGTCATCAACGGCAATTGTATTAAATTCCTTGGCAATTGCCCCTGCTTTTTCAATTTCTGCAGCAACCATTTGCCCAATATCTTTAAGGTGCACATGCCCCGGTACAAATTGCGTAAAACTATTCACCACCGCAATAATCGGCTTGCCGAAATCGCCTTCTTTAACGCCTGTAGCACGCCATAATGCGCGTGCTCCGGCCATATTGCGTCCGTGTGTGGAGGTTTTTGAGCGATAATTTGGCATGGGCTTATTTCTTTCCTTTTAATCCTGAGTAATTGCGTCTATTATGATTAAGTTTTTATCAAATTGCAATATGGACGTTATGTTAATACCATTTCTTATTTTGATTATATCGGTTCCGCTTATTCTTCTTATGCGCTATTTAGAGAAGAGAAAAATGGCTGACCCGATTAATAACCGTTTGCCGTTTTCGCCAACTTTTTTGCTCTTAGCTATTGTTTTTATTTTAGTTTTAGATACGGCCTATATTTTACAAACATTTATGGGGGAATGAGATGAAAAAGATTGTTGTTTTAACCGGTGCCGGAATATCGGCAGATTCTGGCGTTTCAACATTTAGAGATAATAATGGCTTATGGGAAAATCATCGCATAGAAGATGTTGCCACTGCCGATGCTTTTATACGGAATCCGGACTTAGTGTATCAATTTTATAATCAAAGGCGAACCCAATTGAATGCCGGTGATATTCACCCCAATGCAGCCCATTTAGCCTTGGCACAATTAGAGAAACAATATAAACAGAATTTGATTGTGGTCACACAAAATGTCGATAACCTGCATGAACGCGCCGGAACAAAAAATATATTACATATGCATGGCGAGCTTAATAAGGCGCTATGTAATCACTGCCATAAAGTCTCTAAATGGGTTGAGGATTTAAATGGCCATTCTGTTTGCCCATCATGCCAAGAGCAAGGTAAAATGCGCCCTTATATCGTATGGTTTGGGGAAATGCCCCTTTATATGGATATCATTGAGCGAAAACTTCTTGAATGCGATTTATTTGTTTCTATTGGTACTTCGGGTAGTGTTTATCCGGCAGCCGGATTTGTTGAGCTTGTGCGAACACAAAACCCGAAAGCCCATACATTACAGCTGAATAAAGAGCCATCGAAGCAAAATAGCCTATTTGCCGAAAAACGCTATGGCAACGCCAACGAGATTGTACCGGCATGGGTTGAGGAGCTTTTAAAAAACCCGCTTAAATAAGCGGGCTTTTTAACATGTATATGGCAAGACCTACCAACTTACACGAACCCCAATGTCACCACGATAATGATTATAATTATCGAAGTTGGTTGCATAAGCGACATCACCATAAATCATAACGGTTTCGTTAATTTTATAGGTAGCACCAAGCTTGATTTCACCAACTGTTCCGGCATCATAGGCCAAAAAGGTTTCATCGGCATAGGTTACATCGGGTGCATCACTAAAATCATGAATAACACTTAATACAGCCCATGGTTTAAACTCGGTATCTTCATCTATCTCAAATGTACCTTCTACACGCACACCCAAACGACCGATTAAATAGGTATGATTATCAATTGATACATCATTAATGCCATCGTTAAAATCATCCCAGCTTACATATAATGCGGTTAATTGTGCTTGAGGTTCTAATATCCAGTTATCTGCAATATCCGCACCATGGCCAACTTCTATCGAGCCACCTAAGGAGTAACCATCGGTTGATGATTTTAATCCGGCTGAATCAATATCGGCATTCATATCGGTATATTTTAAGACTAAGTCGATAAAAGTACTATTATAGTAAAAGAAGCTGGCATAAGCACCAATGGACCAACTACTGAAGTCCATATCGGCAGCATCAATTGATTGATAGGCTGTACCTGTACCATCTGTGGTGAAAGAACCTGTACGGTAACCACCAAATAAACCCGTAAATACCGCCCATTCGTCATTAATCACATTCTTACGGTCGATACCTAAATCAAACCCACCATAGGTACCGGATAAATCGTAGTTTTGAGATGAGGCATCTAGGTCCATACCCGCAATTGTTCCGCGGATCCAACCGCTCCATTTATTTTCATTTAAACGTGTGACATTGGTCCATTCTTTACCCAAATTGGTTCTTAAGTTCGATGGACCATAACCTGTCCAACCGATATCATCGCGGATTTCACCAATACGGCGGTGGATTGTTTGAATTTCACTTAATCCAATCTCACGGCCAATAGTCGGTAATGATGCATAACCCGGAATTTCAGGAACAACCGGCGGATTATCGTTAATCTCTTCTGCTGATTTTAATATCCAATTATTACCTGATGTTTTTAAATCCCAAACATATATCGAATTGGTAAACCGACCCCGATTGGTATCGCCATCATATTGGTTGACTTTTGCTAAAATAAAACTTTCATCGGCTTTTTGGGTATCATTAGGCGCTTCTATTAAAAGAATTTCCCCCGCTTTTGATGACTCTGAGCCTGTAATATCCGTAATCGCAATAACCGCATCATTTGTTGCCACATTGCCTTCTACCGTTACATAATCCGATGTTAAGCTGGCAAAATCCGTATCAAAAGCATAAACACCACTACCCGTTAAATCACCGGCTGCGGTATCATGGCTTTTAATGGTTAAATGATCACCAACAGTTCCATTGAGCATATCAAACAAGCCATTATTTTCTACATTAGAGTTAATAACTGTTTCGCCCGTCATGGTTAATGTTGAGGCTTCATCTACAGTGAGATTAATACTTTCCGGTGATACATAGCTATCGCCGAAATCAATAGTAGAGTTAATAATATTCATATCTTCAAAATTGAGATAATCGACTGCAGAACCTATGTAATTACTGATATTAAGGGTATCCACCCAACCATCGGCCGTGCTCACATCATCACCACCATCTAATGTACCAGTGGCGATACTATTATCTAAATTTACGGTATCCGAACCATAAGCAGCTAATTCTACGGTAGAATCCGCATAAACATCGCCCACGGTTGAACCGTTAACAATGTTAATAACATCATCTGCACCCGTATTGTTATCACCTTCTAACCAATCGCCGATGATTGTTCCGGCTTTAGAGGCATCAAGGGTAATGGTATCGGCTGAGCCTGTATTGTTATTACCAAACATGCTCTCGCCCGATATAACACCAGCAACTTCCGAGCCACCTGCAACGATGATTGTATTGGCAGCAGCAATATTATCATCCCCTTTAGACCAACTACCCACAACTTCATTAGCTGTACTATTGTTTAGGGTAATTTCATCGGCACCGGCTGTATTTTCGTTACCAATGAAATAAGCACCCGTTACACGCCCGCCGATTGTTGAGCCTGTAATCTTAATAATATCTGCAGCACCTATATTGCCGTCGCTGATATCATTGTCATTATTAACAACAAATGTATCTTCGCTTGTGGTTGCATCTTCATCCGTATCATCAGGGAAGAAGTCGCCCACAACATCATGAGTTACTTCACTATCAACCAAGGTAATGGTATCTGTGCCCGCAACACTATTATTGCCGATAATCCGCTCACCAGTTACAAATCCGGCAGAGCTCCGGGTTAATGTGATTGTATCATCACCGCCATAGGAAGAGCCGTAAAATTGTTGATTTAAATATGTTTGCGTATCTTCATCCCAAACACGAACGGCGTTCATACTATTGATGCTATCACCTAAAACCCAACCACCGGCGGATGAATCGGTTAATATGATTGTATCATCGCCACCCGTGGATTCTCTACCAACAATAAAATCACCTAAAATACCATTACCAACAGAAGATCCACCCTCTAAAGTGATTATATCATCACCACCGGTTTGGTTAACCTTGGTACGTAATACATCGCCATAAATATATTCCCCAACTGAGGAACCATTTTTTAGTGTAATCGTATCATTACCGCCAACGGAATCATCCGCATGGATACGTTCGCCCCAAATACCTGTTCCGACAGATGTATTGTCTAATGTAATAACATCATTTCCACCAACATTTGAACCCCATCCGATGAAATCTCCATGAATGAAGGTTCCGACTGTAGTATCTGTTAATGTAATTATATCATTGCCCGTACCATCTCGAACGGCACCTGTAAAATTACCGTTTTTGACTATAAAGACATCATCTCCATCACCAAGATCTGTCCAATAAATTGTTGTTACGGTTAATCCATCTGCGTTAACATTATCATCACCATTCCCCAAATAAAGACTTTCGAATGTTGAATTTGTCAGATCTAAAACATCATTACCGTCCCCCATTTGGACATAATCGAATGTTGAATTTGTCAGATTTAAAACATCATCACCGTCCCCCATTTGGACATAACCGAATGTTGAACCATTATCTGTAATCGTGTCAACTCCACCCTGAAAGTATACATCTTGAAATATTGAATTATCGGATGTTAAGGAATCGTTGCCAGTATCACCCCAATCATCAAAATTTATGTTGTCAGAAAAAGTTGCGCCCGAAGCATTAATAGTATCGTTGCCAGCCAATAAATCCACAACCCCCGAAACTGCCCCCGTACAAGTCAGTGTATCATCACCTGTTGTTCCTGTTGCTGGGGTGCAAGCCGCATAAGCTTGCGTTGCAGCAAAAAATGCTGTTGCTATCAATAAATTTTTATGAAATTTCATGTAAAACCTCTTAAATTCATTTTAAAATTCTAATTAATGTTGAATTAAAGAATAAAATTTTAAGGAATAAAGTCAATATAAATAAATATGAATATTTATATAAATTTATAAAATACATATACTTATAAGCGCATAATATAAATATAATATAATATAAAATTAATGTTAAATTAAATAATCAATTCTCAAAAAATCAAGCTAATCTAAATAAAAATAAACATTCATATAAATATATAAAATATATAGCTACAAGTGTATAATATAATATAATATAATATAATATAATATAATATAATATAATGTAATATAATATAATGTAATATAACAGTATGATTAAATTATTTTATTTTTA
>JBKEAR010000042.1:0-22180 GCA_047972425.1 Alphaproteobacteria bacterium
AGATAAACCTTGAATTTTTTGCCAAATTTGGCATTATAAAGAACATTTTAATTAGCTATAGGATATGAATAATGACGAATCTTTGGACTCCTGCATCTTGGCGACAAAATCCGGCCGTGCAAATGCCCACTTATCCCGATAAAGAAATATTAGATAAAGTTGAGCAAAATTTGGCCAAAGTACCGCCTCTTGTTTTTGCGGGTGAGGTTCGTCTGCTTAAAAAAAACTTGGCTAAAGTCAGCCAAGGCAAAGCCTTTATTTTACAAGGGGGCGATTGTGCCGAGGCCTTTGATGATGTAAAGCCCGATAATATTCGCGATACTTTTAAAATCCTATTACAAATGGCTGTAACCCTTACTTGGGGTGCAAAAATGCCCATTGTGAAAATTGGTCGTATGGCCGGGCAATTTGCAAAGCCGCGCTCGGCCGATACCGAGGTGATTGATGGCGTGGAGTTACCCTCTTACCGTGGGGATATCATTAACGCTTTTGATTTCACGACCGAAGCTCGCATCCCCGACCCTAGCCGCATGATAGAAGGCTATTATAAATCGGCCTCTATCCTCAACTTATTGCGTGCTTTTGCCCAAGGTGGTTTTGCCAATTTAGAAAAAATACATCGGTGGAATGTAGATTTTGTACGTAACCCGGCCATTAGTAATCGGTTTGAAAATATTGCCGCGCGCCTTGATGAAACCTTTGATTTTATGCGCGCTTGCGGCATTGACCCGCAGAATGTTAGCCAATTACAAGAGACCGAATTTTATACATCGCATGAAGCTTTGCTTTTAAATTACGAGCAAGCCCTTACCCGTAAAGATAGTTTAACCGGCGATTGGTATGATACATCGGCCCATATGTTATGGATTGGCGAGCGCACCCGCCAAATAGACCATGCCCATGTAGAATTTTGCTCGGGTGTGCAAAATCCTATTGGTATGAAGGTAAGCCATGCGCTGAACCCTGATGATTTATTGCGTTTAATCGATAAAATTAACCCGCAAAATGAAGAAGGCAAAATGGTGCTGATTACCCGTATGGGAGCCGATAATTTGCGCAAGCATTTACCGGCACTGATTAAAGCTGTGCAAAAAGAAGGCCGCAATATCGCTTGGATTTGCGACCCCATGCATGCCAACACATTTAAATCTTCCACCGGTTATAAAACCCGCTCTTTCGATAATATTTTGGGTGAAGTTCGGGCATTCTTTGATGTCCATAATGACATGGGTTCTTATGCGGGCGGTGTACATTTTGAAATGACAGGTACCGATGTTACCGAATGTATTGGCGGCAGTTTAGAAGTAACCGAAGAAGATTTGCATTCGCGCTATCATACAGCTTGCGACCCAAGGCTTAATGCCCAGCAATCTTTAGAGCTTGCCTTTATTTTGGCCGAAGAGTTAGATGAAATTCGTAAGTAATATTTATTTTTAAGGAAAAAAAATGACGATTAAAGTTCGTTTTGCCCCATCGCCTACGGGTAATTTGCATGTGGGGAATTTGCGTACTGCATTACTCAATAAATTATTATCCATGAGTGTTGCAGGCGGTATTTTTATGTTGCGCCTTGATGATACCGATAATGAGCGCTCCAAACAGGAATATGCCGATAATATTAAGGCCGATTTAGAATGGCTTGGCCTTACTTGGCAAGAAAGTGCCAAGCAATCGGAGCGTATGGGGCGTTACGAGGAAGTCTTTAATGATTTTCTTGAAAAAGGGCTGATTTATGCCTGTTACGAGACCGCCGAGGAGCTGGAATATAAACGCCGCCGCCAATTAACCCGGGGCTTGCCACCAGTTTACGACCGTGCGGCACTCAATTTATCGGCCGATGATATTGCCACTTATGTGGCCGAGGGGCGTAAGCCCCACTTTCGCTTTAAACTACCCGATGAAGCCATGGAGTTTGACGATATTGTCCGTGGGGCACAGCGTTTTGAGAGCGGCCATATATCCGACCCCGTGGTACGCCGTGCCGATGGTAGCTTTTTATATATGTTGCCCTCGGTAATTGATGATGTGGATTTTGATATTACCCATATTATCCGCGGCGAGGATCATACCTCCAACACCGCTGTGCAATTGCCCATGTTTACCGCTTTGGGTGCCAAAACCCTGCCGAAATTTGCCCATTTACCGCTCATGGTGGGTGAGGACGGCGGCAAGCTTTCTAAACGTATTGGCAGCCTTGGCATTAAGGATTTACGGTCTCAAGGTATGGAGCCGGGGGCTTTAAATGTGTATTTAACCGACCTTGGCTCGGCCAATGAAGCCCATGCCCCAACAACGAGCTTGGCTGAGCTGGCTGCAGGCTTCGATTTAGCCGATTATGCCCGCAATACTCCCCGCTTTGATGCCGCGCGCCTTTGGGCAATCAATGCCCATATCGTGCAAGATCTACCATGGGGCGATGTTGCCGCGCGCTTAGCTGACCTCCCTTTGGCCAATGCCACCTTTTGGGATGCCGTTAAGGCCAATTGTGCCAAAGTGAGCGATGCTGCTGAGTGGTATCATATTGCCTTTGGTGACATCACCCCCGATATTGCCGATGAAGATAAGGACTTCATTGCCCAAGCCGCCCAATTGCTCCCCCAAGGTGATTACGATGAAAATACATGGGGGGTATTTACTGCTGCGGTTAAAGAGGCCACAGGGCGCAAAGGCAAAGCTTTGTTTATGCCCTTACGTAAGGCTTTAACCGGCTTAGAGCATGGGCCGGAGCTCAAACAAATGTTGCCGTTAATTGGTTATGAGCGTGCTTGTAAACGTTTATCGGGAAAGTAAAATGAAGTCTTTGCATATCCACAACAGTTTTAGCCGAAAAAAAGAGGAATTTATCCCGATTGATCCGCAAAATGTGCGTATGTATGTGTGCGGACCGACCGTATATGACCGCATCCATTTGGGTAATGCACGGCCAAATGTGGTGTTTGATGTTCTTTTTCGGCTGCTTTCGCATCTATATCCTAAGGTAATTTATGTGCGCAATATTACCGATGTGGACGATAAAATCATTATTCGTGCGGCGGAGCGTAATATACCCATTGAGCAGCTAACTCAAGAGACAGCTAAGCTGTTTCACCAAGATGTTGCCGCACTCAACGTACTTAAACCCACATTTGAGCCCAAAGCGACCGAGCATATTGGCGAGATGATTGCCCAAATTCAAGATATCATCGCCCGTGGCCATGCTTACGAGGCCGATAGCCATGTGCTGTTTAATGTGCCCTCTATGGCGGATTACGGCGGGCTTTCCCACCTTGACCGCGATGCCATTATTGCGGGCGCACGGGTAGAGGTGGCATCTTACAAAAAAGACCCTGCCGATTTTATACTATGGAAACCCGCCCAAGATGATGAACCCGGTTGGGATAGCCCTTGGGGGCGTGGCCGCCCGGGCTGGCATATTGAATGCTCGGCCATGAGCCAAAAATATATCGGCAAGCGTTTCGATATCCATGGCGGCGGGTTGGATTTAACCTTTCCCCACCATGAAAATGAGATTGCCCAAAGCTGTTGCGCTAATGGCTATACAGCCAAAGAGGGCTTTGCCCAATATTGGATGCATAACGGCATGCTGATGATAGAAGGCGAAAAGATGTCTAAATCCTTGGGTAACTTCTATACCGTGGGTGAGATTTTAGAGAAAACACCGGGCGAGGTCATTCGCCTGATGATACTCAATGTTCATTATCGCAAACCGCTCAATTGGACATGGGCAAGCCTAGAGCAATCCAAAGAAAATCTCGATCGTTTTTACAATGCCCTTAAAAATACGGCTGATATTGATGTAGAGCCAATCATTGATGATACTTTTTTAGATGCCCTTAAAGATGACCTCAATACCGCCGAAGCGCTGAGCATTATGCATGAGATTACAACGAATTTGAATAAAGCCCAAGGGAGTGAGTGCACTCTTTACAAGGCCAAGCTTTTAGGCTGTGCGCATCTTTTAGGGTTATTACAACAAGACCCTGATGATTGGTTTAAATGGCAGGCTCAGGGAGCCGATGTTGGGTTAACAGATGAGGAAATAGAATCCCTTATTATTGAGCGTAATACGGCCAAGCAAAATAAAGATTGGGCAACGGCCGATAATATCCGCAACAAACTCACCGAGAAAGGTATCACCTTAGAAGACAGCCCCCAAGGGACAACATGGAAGCGTTAAAAAACTTCGTTTGTATATCTTATTTTTTCGTCATTTCCGAGAAAGCGGAAATCTCATGCCGAATATAATCCAGATGCTCAATCCAGTTGAGTATGACGAGCAAATTTCATATAGCAAAGCTTGTTTGTTATGATGCACAAGCGAACTGATATTGCACTTTGCCATTGACAATTGCGGCGATGCGGTCGGGATTATAGGGTTTATGGCTGGGGCAAATTTTAGCGGCTTTGTTTAGGCAATCTTTGGGTACATCAACCACTTTTGACGAAGTCGTTGTTTGTTTGGCATCAGGAATAGCGCAGGTTACTGTATGCATCTTTGATGTCTCGGCACCCCATTCTCCTTTGGCGTTAAATGCACCCACTTGGGCATCATTGGCGCATGAGGCTAAAAATATCCCTGTTAATCCTATATAAATAATTTGTTTCATCATTTTTCCTTTTGTCTGGCTTGTTTATCATAGCAAAAAAATTATGGGCATTCAAATAGGGTATTTAGATAAAATACTAGAAATTTACCCCATTACCATATATTTTATGGGCATGGAAAATATTTGTTATCTGATCAAGCAAATCGACCTTACCAATTATCGGAATTACCCGATGCTGCGTTTTGTGCCAAGCGATGGAATGAATATATTGCTGGGTGCCAATGGGGCAGGGAAAACCAATTTGATAGAGGCGATATCAATACTCATTCCCGGGCGTGGATTGCGCATGGCGGGTAAGGAGGATTTTGCCAAATATGATATATCGGCCGGGCAAAGCTGGGCGGTGGTGGCACAAATAGATGACAGCCAGCAATATGTTAAACTGGCAACGGGTGCGCCTAAAGAAGCCACCCGCGATGTTTTGGTCAATGGCGAGAAATCGCGGCAATCGGATTTATCACGATTTTTTAATTGTGTATGGCTTACGCCCAATCAGGATAGGCTATTTGTTGATGGGGCATCGGCACGGCGGCGATTTTTGGATCGGCTGGTTTTTGGTATGGACCCTGCCCATGCGGGGCGGATTAATGCTTACGAAAAATCCATGCGGGAGCGTGCAAAATTATTGGCTTTAGGCAATAGTGATGCCGCATGGCTTGATGCCATAGAAGATAATATGGTGAGCAAAGGTATTGCCATTGCAGCGGCACGCTTTGATGTTGTGAGCCGATTGTCCAAATACACCCAAGCGCGCCAAGGTTTGTTCCCCCAAGCGAGCCTCAGTTTAGAGGGCGAGGTTGATGAATGGTTGGGTGAATTAAATGCCATTGATGGGGAAGACCGCTACAGAAAAGCATTAAAGGATAATCGGCAAAAGGATACGATGGCAGCCATGACCCATATTGGGCCCCATCGCTCGGACTTAATGGTGTTTCATTCCGATAAAAAACTACCCGCCAAATTATGTTCAACGGGCGAGCAAAAAGCCTTATTGGTAAGCATTATTTTAGCCGATAGCCGCATGCAAGGGGCAGAGCGCGGGATAAAACCCGTATTATTGCTTGATGAGATTACCGCCCATTTAGACCCCATGCGCCGCCAAAGCCTATTTGATGAATTAGAGGCTTTGGGCGTGCAGGCCTTTTTAACGGGCACGGAAATTGCACTTTTTGATAGCATGCAAAAACGTGCCAAAATCTGGCAAGTATCCACCGGCCAAATTAGTGAATATTAGCCTTATATGGATTATGTTTTAATTTTCTTAATTGATGACCAGACATTTATGACCTTATTTGCGTTTTTACGTATATCTTCCATACTCATTTGAGGGCGAAAAAGTGAAGAGCCCAAGCCAAAACCTGATATTCCCACTTTTAAAAAATCTTTCATATTATCGTTGTTTATTCCACCAACAGCTATAGTGGCAATATCTTTAGGTAATACAGCCTTATAGGCTTTGATTATGTTGGGTTGTAATAATTCACATGGAAAAAATTTAAGGCCATCGGCGCCATTTTCTATGGCTGTAAAAGCCTCTGATGGAGAAAAAACGCCGGGAAAAGAAAACATATTTCTTTTTTTGGTCTCTTGAATTACTTGGGAGTTACAATTAGGTGAGAGAATAATTTGCCCACCAGCATCGGCAACATTATTAACGGCATTGGTATTTAAGACAGTACCGGCTCCGATAATTATTTTACCATCGAAAGTTTTGCGGATTTTTTCGATAGAAATTAATGGCTCGGGTGAGTTTAAAGGGATTTCTAAAATACGAAAACCAGCATCATATAAAATCTGAGCAACATTTAATGCATTTTCGGGTTCTAAACCCCGTAATATGGCAATAAGAGGTGCTTGTAAATATTGTTTCAATTTAATCTCCTTTAATTTGGCGCATACAAGAGACCATGCCTAAAATAGTGGCATGTTCTACGCTAAATGTTTGTGTGGATATATTCAGATGATTACAGGCTTTTTTATATAAATTTGTTAAATGAGATGTACCAATAAAAATAACCTTATCTTCGGGTTTAATATTTTTTTTATAGGCGGCTAATTCTAAGCCGATTAATAAACCACTTAAAAAAGAATAGGGTGATTTCATTTTTTGGGGATCTAACAAATTTGATGCACGAATTGTAAATAAATAATTACTAAAAAAACTTGGGTTTTCGCTAGATTGTTGAACAGCGTTTAAAAAATCTTCTTGATTAAATTGGTCATCGATCATTGAAGATAAAATAGAATATTGTTTAATGATTTGGTAAAGCTCGCCAGTCATAAAAGTATGAAATTCTAAGGTTTGTCCATCTTTTACCTTTACCCATTTGTTATGGGTGCCCGGTAGAACAAGATAGCCCGAAAATAATGGGTTTTCATGTAAATATCCATATATTTGTGTTTCTTCACCACGCATAACATCCATTTGTGTTTCAGTATATTGGCAAGCGCCACTGATAATATAGGCATTTAAATGATTACTCGGTATTTTTGTTGTCGCAAAAGGTAATTGGGTCATAATATCCTTAATATCAATATAAGGGGTCTCGTACCAACCATTTTTGCTACCAACCATACCGCAAAGAATAACGGGTGTATTTTTTATTTTTAACCAAGGGAAAATTTGCGTTAAAAGATAGCCTTCAAATTCGTCTTTTTTTAAATCTTTTAAGCCTGTATTTGTATCTTTTGATTCGATTATAGAGCCATCTTTGTTTAAAAGATAGGCTCTAAAATTACTTGTTCCCCAATCAATACCGATATATGACATAGAGAAATTCCTTTTTTACTTTAATAATGTATTTGCCTAAGCCGACCCGATTGGGATTATAGTAAAGTTTGGCTTATATTTTTTATAAATATACCAAACTTTACCACAATCATTATCATTTTTACCCGCCAAGGCTCGGTAACCATAAGGCAAGATTAGGGAATATAATTAATATAGATATTGCGATAATTTGCATAATAATAAAGGGCCAAACGGATTTAAAGATATCAATTAAGCTAATCTCTGGTGGTGCAACACTTTTTAAATAAAACGCAGCAGGGCCAAATGGCGGGCTTAAAAATGATACTTGCATATTCATACAAAATAGAACGCCAAACCATATTGGGCTAAAACCAAGGCCAATAATAATGGGTACAAAAATTGGCATAGTTAACATGGCAACACCAATCCAATCCATAAACATACCCAAAAAGATTAAAATGAGCATCATCATTAAAATAATGATATGGGGTTGGACATCAAGACCTAAAATAAGGCCCTCAACAAATTTTTTGCCACCCATAAGGTTATATACACCAATAAGCATAGAGGCTGAAATACCAATCCAAATAATCATACCACATGTTTTCATGGTTTGTTTTAAACTGTCTGAAACAACTTGTTTTGTAAATTCTCTACGGATAACAGCCAGTATTAAAACAGCAAATACACCCACACTTGCAGCTTCGGTCACTGATGCAATACCACCGTAAATACTGCCCATAACTGAGGCAACAATGAGTAATGGCCCCATGATATGAAAAAGGAGTAGCCATTTTTCGTTACTATTTAATTTGGGTAATTTTTCATCGTTCACAGGCCCCATTTCGGGTTTAATATTACACAAAACGAGAATATAAATAATATACATGGTTGCAAGAAGTAATGCAGGGAAAATAGCAGCGGTAAATAAATCGCCAATAGAAACATTGGCAACCATACCATAAATAATTAAAACAATACTTGGCGGAACCATCGTACCTAAACTACCACCGGCGCATACTGTACCAATAGCTAGTTTTTTATCATAGCCCAAGCGTAACATTTGTGGTAATGCCAATAGGCCTAACAATACGGTTTCGCCGCCAATAATACCACTAGTTGCCGCCAAAATAATGGCGACTATCATTGTTTGTACGGCCACACCGCCTTTAATACGGCCTACAAGCCGTTGCATACCGTTATAAAAGTCTCTGGCAATACCGGTTTTATCTAATAAAGACGCCATTAATACAAACATGGGTACAGCCATAAGGGATTCTTGTTTACCAACAAAACCATAAATTTGTGATGTTAATACACCAAAAACATTAGGGCCAAACCAGCAAAAGGCAAAAAACATAGCCACAAAACCTGTTAAAAAGGCAAGGCGCATACCCATAATAAGTAAAATAATCAAACTGGCAAACATCAAAACGGTTGCCATGGGCACACCGATAGAGCGAATATTAACCATTTTTGCAATATCGTTTAATGAAATTAAGCTTTCTAAACCCAATGAAAAAATTGAAAAATCGCCCATCATTTTATTTCTCCTCTACGAAATAATCTCTTTGTTGCGCTTATTAATTGCATGAATGCTTGAATTGCCATTAATGTGACAACGATAAGCAATGTGACTTTAATAATTGCAGGCATCGGAGAATTCCAAGCAGAACCAGAGCGCTCTGGCCGGAATATTCCAGAGGGTGTCCATAATGCTTTTTGCACCATAATCCACCCCGCATAGATAAGGCTTATCGTAAATAGAAATGTAAGAAAATCGACAATAAAGTCATTAATTTTTTGCCAAGATGTTGGCATCATATCGCGAATAAAAGTTACTTTAATATGGCCATCATCAGCCATACAATAGGTGCCGCCATATAACATGGCAATACCAACAAAAAGCACAGTTGTTTCGTAAACCCAAACGGTTGGTGATCCAAATACATAACGCATAAAGACTTCAAAAACAGTAATGATAACAGCTATAAAATATAAAATAGCAATATATTTACCGAGTTTCAGAATAAATCTATCAAACATGTTGGGATTTGTTGCATTTTGATCTTGCACGGTTTCCGACATTATTACCCCCTTTAACTATAATGCCTGCTTAATATATTAAGCAGGCATTATATCAATTAATCTTATTCTTGGATTAAGCCTTGGCTTTCTAAAAATACAGAAATCTGATCTGCATATTCTTTCGCCAATGGCGATTGGCTTGTTAGGCTTTCCCATTCGCCAACGGCGATTTTTCTGAATTTGGCACGTTCTTCGGCACTCCAGTCGGTTACATGCACGCCTTCAGCTTTGGCTTTAGCAACAGCTTCTACATCTTGCATTTCATAGCGCATAGCTACTTCCATCGCAAGGCGACGAACGGCAGTTTCTAAAATTTGCTGTAAATCAACGGGTAGTTCATCCCAAATATCTTTGTTTAAGGTAATGGCAAGTGTTGGTGCCGAGTGGAAACCGGGGAAAACCGGATAATTACCAACATCATGCATACCTTGTGATTGGTTAACTGAGAATAATGAGAAGTCAGCAGCATCAATCACCCCTTTTTCTAAAGCGGTATATACTTCGGAGCCGGGTAGATTTACAGGGGCAGCACCAGCGGCAGCAAATACTTTTTGCACCATACCTTCTGGAGCACGGAGTTTTAGGCCTTTTAGATCATCAACACCATTGAGCGGTTTGCTTGATACAAAGCTTTCTACACCTGTCATTAAAAAACCAACCAAATGCACATTATATTCTTCATAAAGTTTTTGGGCTGTTTCGAGACCACCACCAAAATAGATGAATTTTAAGGCTTCGTAAGGGCTGCTCCATGCGCCAACACTATTACCAATAAAACCAAATGCAGCATCTTTACCGGTAAAATAAGATGGATCATCAAATTCACCTTGTAAGATATTGGCACCAACGGCATCTAATACTTCGCTATAAGGAACCACCGAATTTGTTGGTGTAACAGAAATTTCGATACGACCTTGAGACATCTCTTTTACCCAATCAGAAAATTCTTCTTCCATCTGATACATAAAAATGCCGGGTTGATCTGAGGATTGCATTGTCCATTCATATTCGGCTGCTTGCGCAAATGTTAAAAAAGATGAAACAGTTGCTGTTGTTATTAAAAAACTCTTAAGTAGTTTATTCATATTAACCTCCTAATTTGTCGATGAATAATTAACGTCCGAGGATTGCAATGCTTTCGGGACGAACAGGTATCTTTAATTTTTTAAAGTCAATTGCGCTTTGTTCTAAGATCGCAAATGCTTTTTTTCTTGCGGCAATATGATCCCTTAGATAAATCGCTTCATACAGGTCTCTATGCCGTTTGAGAGTTAAAGGAATATCTTCGGCATTTTTAAATGTTAGTTTAATGCTGGCATCAATCGCTGCCGAAAATAACTCTTTAAATTGGTATAAAATAATATTTCCTGAAGAATGTAAAATCGCATTATGAAAATTGATATCGCCATTAATGGATTCTTCCGATTGAATATCCATTGCTTTTTCCATTTCCATTAAGGCTTCTTCAATCTTTAATATATCTGCGGTACTTGAGCGTACGGCAGCTAAGGCTGCGGCTTCGGGTTCAATAATCAGGCGAACTTCTAAAATATGCTCTAAAAAACTATTTAAAAGCCGGGATTCCGTTACCCAACGGATAACCTCGGGATCAAGATGGTTCCAATTATGAAAATGCTGTACGATAGCACCTCTTTTACCTTCGGTAGAAAGTACACCTTTGGCAATTAAAGAATGGATAGCCTCTCTGACAACGGTACGGCTAACAGAAGATTTATTGGCAATTTCTGTTTCTGTCGGTATCGGAAAACCCGATTTCATTTCGCCAGAAAGTATTTGGCCAAGTAATAACTCTATAACCGCTTGTCGAGAAGGGCTATTTTTTATACCTCTTTCTCTTATATTCTTGGTTTCCATGCATATTTCCTAATTTATCGACTTGCATTCTAACACTCCAGTATTCTTTTTGTCAAGCAATGTATACAAAAAAATAAATATTGTATTCATATTTTTTTTTAGTATACTATATAGAAATAAAAAAATAAGGATATGTTCAATGAAAATTACAGGGTTTAAATGTTATATTGTTCCGCCCCGGTGGGTGTTTTTAAAGATAGAGACAGATGCAGGTATTATCGGTTGGGGAGAACCTTCATTAGAGGGTAAAGCTCTTGTAATTAAGGCAGCAGTTGACGACTATATGCGGGTACTTATTGGCAAAAATCCTTTGGATATCGAACGTCATTGGCAAATGATTTATCGCGGGGGATTTTATAGGGGTGGGCCGATATTAATGTCAGCACTTTCGGGTATAGATCAAGCTTTATGGGATATTAAAGGTAAATATTATAATAGCCCCGTATATGAGCTTGTAGGTGGTCGTGTACGTGATAAAATGCGAGTTTATTCTTGGATTGGCGGTGACAGGCCAGATGATGTTGGTAATGCGGCTAAAGAGCGGTTATCCTTAGGTTTTGATGCCATAAAGATGAATGCCACAGCAGAGATGCAATATATCGATAAATTTTCTAAAATAGATGAGGTTGTTGCTCGTGTGGATGCCGTACGTAAAGCAACGGATAAGGATTTTGGTATTGGTATTGATTTTCACGGGCGTATTCATAAGCCGATGGCACGTATTTTGGCCAAAGAATTAGAGGTTTATAACCCGATGTTTATCGAAGAGCCGGTTTTATCGGAAAATTGGGAAGAATTTATTGAAATTCGCCGACATTGTAATATACCGATTGCCACGGGTGAAAGATTATATTCTCGGTATGATTTTAAACATATTTTGCAAACAGGTGCTGTGGATATTATTCAGCCCGATTTATCCCATGCGGGTGGTATTAGCGAATGTTTGCGCATTGCCTCTTTAGCCGAGGCTTATGATGTAGCCCTTGCTCCCCATTGTCCCCTTGGTCCTATTGCTTTGGCATCTTGTTTACAGGTCGATGCCAACCGGCATAATGCAATTATCCAAGAACAAAGTTTGGGCATACATTATAATCAAGGTTGCGATATTTTAGATTATATTACCGATAAATCTATATTTGATTATAAAGATGGTTATATTGAAATATCCGATAAACCGGGTTTGGGTATCAGTATTGATGAGAATGTGGTTATGAAAAATAGTCAGATTGAGCATAATTGGAAAAATCCGATTTGGGCACATAAAGATGGCTCATTCGCGGAATGGTAGGTTAAACAGATGAATAATATTATAAACCCAGAATTTGAAAATTTATTTATTAAAGAAGAACATAACCCTTATCGTGAATGTATCCAAGGGTTAGCAAACGAACCAATATGCGTGCATCGGTTACTTCTCAATAGTCAGCGATTTTTAAAAGATAATGACTGGGGTGATATATCGTTAGATGAAATTGTTAAACGGTTAGTTCAAAATCGTCCCCGGGTGGCTATCATTGGTGGTTCAATGGATCATCCGGCTCATTTACTTGATGAAGAATATGCTTATCGGGCGGCTAAGCGTATTTGGTATAATGGTGGCATACCTTTCTATTTTCAGATACCTGTTATATGCGATGGTACGGCACAAAATAATATTGGTCAAAGTTATTCTTTGGCCTCGCGTAATCAAACGGCCGCAATGGTTAATACCACTTTTGAGGGGCATTCTTACCATGCAGCATGGGTGATTTCAGGCTGCGATAAAAGCCCTTCGGGGATATTATCGGGATTAGCGGCTGCTGATTATGCTAGGGGGCAACCCACAAGGGGGCAAGCTCCTGTATGGGCTAATTTTATCCCAGCCCATGTATTAAAAGGTGGAAATATTCCGCCGAAAACCTTACAAAAAATCCTTGATATTGAAAAAAAAGCAATAGAAAATGGGCATAAAGCATTGGCGGCAGATTTTGCAGAAAATAGGCGTTATATCCTACAATGTTCATCAGACGAAGCTTTTTTCGGTCTGGTAAAACGGGCGGAGGATATTAATCTTATTAGTAAAGATGAGCTTCGTGATATTATGAATAGTCTTGCTGTTGCTACATGCAATAAAGCCGGTGGTGTTTGTGCGTTTAATGGTACGGGGAATTCATCACGTACCTTATTATGTGCATTGGGCTTTGTACCTAAGGATTTAGAGCTTTTATGCTCACCGCCCACACAAGAGCAAGCCGATAAAGCAATGGATCAATTTTTTAGGTTGTTTAACAAAAAAGAATATTCGGTTTGTAATATTTTAGAGGCCAATTTCTCTAATGCGGTTAAAATACACTCCACTACAGGAAGTTCGACAAACTTACTGCTCCATTTACCAGCAATTATGCGTTATGCTGGTTATGATATACGTATTTGGGATTATGCAAATATCCATAATAGCATTAAAATTCCCGAAATTTTTGACCATAGCCTTACGGAAGGCCGCGATAGTTGGGTGCTTGCCCAGCAATTTTTAAACAAACAAAATCATGGTATGGAGAGTATTTATAAAATTTTAGATACATTAAAAATTCCACTCAATTTAGATGCACCCACAATGGGGGGGGCAACATGGGGGCAAAGAATTGCCAAGCTTGATAACCCGATTGATGAGAGCTTAGGGGAAAAATCGGTAATAAAAACGACACCTATTCGTAATGAATCGGGTGTAGATATTCTTTCGGGTAATCTTTGCTCGTCGGCAGTCGTGAAAATTTCGGGCATGACAACGCAGCAATATCAGTTTTTTGATCAAAGGCTTTTTCTGGTAAAATATTACGAAAATGAGCATTTATGTAATGCGGATTTAATGGCTAAAGATTTTATAGAGCGTTTAACCGCCAATATTCAATTAAAACCAGAGCTGATAGCGGCTTTTGCTAAATATAATGGTTTTGAATATAATGGGCAATCGACATATGAGCTTTTAGAGCAGCAATGCCTTTCTTTTTGTTTGATTATTGCCGGGCAAGGGCCAAAAGCTTATGGCATGCCCGAGATGTTTTCTCCATCAGAAAATTTAAGGCATCATAAGTTGTTTGAGGCCTCATCGATATTGCTAACCGATGGTCGATATTCGGGTGTAACAAAAGGAGCCTGTATTGGCCATGCCACCCCCGAAGCCCATGAGGGCGGCGCGATTGGTACATTGCAAGATGGCGATATTTTATGGTTAAGACTCCAAGAGCAAAAAATTGATATCATAGATACTGAGGCTTTATTAAAGGGTGATATCTCTTTAAAACAAGAGCTATTTACTGCTGAGCGTAAAGCTTTACTCGAGCAACGAAAGATAAAAGCAGATAAACGGTTGTTAGAGGTTGCCGCAAGTAATGTAATGTATGATGTTACCAATGCCGAAAATGGTGTTGTGCCGTTTATTGTGGATCAAAGAGCCACCAAAAAAATAGGATATTAGATATTTTATATCCCTTTAGTTATAGGCTAAAGGGATATATTATTTTCTTTAATTTTGTGGAATTTCAATCGCTTTGCCAAAATCTTTGGTTTGTGCGGTTAAATAATCGAGTGCGCTTGTAAAGCCTTTAAGTGAGAAATCAAGGGTGATGGGTTGGCGGCGATTATCAAAAAACTCTACCTTTGTTTTACCACCTTTTTTAAACTGATCAATTAACATATCCGCCATAGGGCCACCACCGTAACATCCACCCTGATCGCAGAAGTTATAAGGTATGGATATATTATCATTTTCATCAACCTTAACTGTAATTAACGGTTGCAAAAACACACCAGCCGGTACATGGAATAAAATACTGGGTCTATCGGCTATATTTGTACCATCTTGCTCAAACACCATATACATACGCATAATTTGTTTTTGGTCAGCCGTTTGGAAAATATGAGCGGTTTGGCAATTGCGCAAAATACCTTGAGTTGCCGGTAAATCATCTTTTTTCTCATAAAAACACGATACCGCCCAATCATCAAATTTTTGGGTATGTTGCACAAGCTGCGGTTGTTGGGGTTGAGCTTCTTGTGTGGTTGGTGTATCTGCAGTTGGGGCAAGGGCTTCTTCGGTGGGTTGTTCTTCGCCCACCGCCCAAGCCAATGACGAGATAAATAATAAGGATAATGCGAGTTTTTTCATATTACAGCTCCAAGATTATTAATTTTTAAAAATATTATCATAAAGTTATCCGCAATAAAAGTGCATAACATGATATTTTTTAAGATGTTTTCTAATAAAAAAGGAGTGTAAATACACTCCTTTTATACGCAGATAATTGATGAACTTAACGAAGCTCGGCAATAACGGCATCGCCCATTTGTGCGGTGGTTACAAGCGTGCAACCGTCATCCATAATATCACCGGTACGTTTGGTGGCAAGTACACGCTCTACCGCAGCTTCCAACATATCGGCCTCGGCACCGAGGTTGAAACTATAACGCAACATCATCGAGAAACTAAGGATAGTTGCGAGTGGGTTGGCTTTGCCTTGGCCGGCAATATCGGGGGCAGAGCCATGAACGGGCTCATATAAAGCGGGGAGCTTGCCATTGGCATCGCGTGCGCCGAGTGAGGCTGACGGCAACATGCCCAATGAGCCCGTAAGCATAGCGGCACAGTCCGATAATATATCACCAAACAGATTATCGGTAACAATGACATCAAATTGGCGGGGGTTACGCACCAGCTGCATGGCGCAGTTATCGGCATACATGTTTGAAAGTTCGATATTTTGCCATTTTTCGGCATGGACATCAGCCACAACCTCGCGCCATAACACACCGCTTTCCATCACATTGGCTTTTTCTACCGAGCATACATGTTTGCCCCGTTTTTCGGCTAAATCAAAGGCAACATCGGCAATGCGTTCAATTTCGCTTGTGGTATAAACTTGGGTGTTGACCCCTTGTTTTTCGCCGTTGGCTAAGGTGGTAATACCCCGTGGCTCGCCAAAATATACGCCGCCTGTAAGCTCGCGCACAATCATAATATCTAAGCCTTTAACAACATCTAATTTTAAGGTCGATGCATCAGCCAAAGCATCAAATACAAGGGCAGGGCGAAGGTTGGCAAATAAGCCCATCTCTTTACGAATTTTCAGTAAGCCGGCCTCGGGGCGTTTATCATAGGCAACATTATCCCATTTGGGGCCACCCACGGCACCCAGCAATACGGCATCGGCCGCTAGGGCTTTTTTAAGGGTTTCATCGGCAAAGGGCGTACCGTATTTATCATAGGCAGAACCCCCGATATCATCGGTTTCTACCTCAAAGGCAATATTTTTATTATCTTTAAACCAGTTCATAATTTTTTGAACCTCAGCCATACATTCTTGGCCAATACCGTCACCCGGTAATACAAGGATTTTATAAGCCATTATTCGCTCCATTTTCGCTTAAATATGTGATTTTCGGCAACAATAGCAGTTTTTGGGCTATTTGCAAAGTATCAAAACCGATAATATCAGCTCAATTTTTTAATTACAGCTGTTGTTTTTAACAGTTAATAATGTGTAAATATGCAAAAAACGCATGCCTGTATTGTTAATAAAATGCTTCTCATTCCATTTGCGAATGGCTATATTCTAATTGTAGAGAAGAAACAACTGATTTTCTCGCAACAATTTAAAGGAGTAATAGTTATGTTATTTAAAGCTATGTTAAGTGATGTTTTTGCCAAAGATGCCCGCATGGTTGCTAAACGCACCGAGGAAGTTCTTGAGCCAATGAATATCCAAGCCCTTCAGGATTATGTTACGCGGTTAGAAAATCAACGTAAGATGTCAAGTTTGATATCGCGTATCTTCTTAGGCGCGCTTGAAGTAGAAGCCGCCAACAGCTCTGATGCTGTAGTGAAAAAAGCTGTTAACAGCTAACAGTAGTTTTCATTGTTTAACCTCCCTTATTAAACGAAACTTTAAAGGCTTATCTTCTGATAAGCCTTTTTTTTATTCTTATGCGCCAAATAATTTGTTAACAATGTTTACATAATCTTCGGAATGTAAATCTTCCGTAATATCTTTATTACGTAAATGCTGTATTGTTTTTGCTTTAGCTTTAAAGCTTGTAAGCTGATGATTATCTATTTCCCACCTGATATCAGCTAAATTATTTTCTTCTAATATGCGTTTAATGGCTTTAGGTATGCTATTTTTCATTTTGCGATCATAAGCCATAAGCTCTCTGGCTTGGTTCACCCAATGGGTGAGATCCTTAAATGGTTTTTTGCCGATAAGCATATTAAAATGGGCAAAATCGTTCCGTATATCTTTTGTTTTAGCAATATTCAAATAGTTATCAATTACGGTATCGGATAGTTTATTGATTTGCCCTTTTCGGATATATTCAGCTGTGTTTGTACCAGAGGCATTCTCCAAAGAATTATCATAGACATCCTCCAAAGAATCACCATTCGTAAATGCATAGGCAATAGCAATAAAATACCAATCACGCTCAAAATGATGGGCATATGTTACAAAGCGAGAGAATATCTGCATAACAAGATGATAAATTTTAATATGATCCACTAAAAATATTTTATTTTGTAAATGATTATGTTCGTTTATTATATTCACAAGTCTTGTATAGTCATTTTTTTTGGCTTTTACAAAATCCCATTTTTTTCTTTCTTTCACCCACTCGGCATGAATGTCCTCACGTGCCTTTTGATTTGGAATAATTTCTTTATGGAGACTTACCCACTGTTCATAATCGGCTTTTGTAATTTTATATTGATGCAGATGCTCTTTAATAGGCTCTGGCCAACCAAAGCGTTTAAACTCTCTTAATCCACGGTAAGGAATAAGCGGTGTTTCCTCATCAATTTCATTGGTATTTTCAGGATATAGCTTTTCAATAATATCATCTTCATAAAATTCTTTAATATCAGCTTCTTTTATCGAAATATGGCTTTGTTTATAATCATGCATACGTATATAAAGGGCAAGGGTTTGGGCAATTTTGTTTAAGTTATCATTTTGTACGATGTTATCCGATGTTTTACGAGCAATGATGTTACGTGATAATTGGTGATATAATCTGTTTAAAGTCTCAACAGGTACTAAATGACAAAAGCCATAAAAATAACTAAGCATATCGCTTGGGGTTTTCGGTGGTGTTTCATTAATTGTAATATTATCTATTTCATAATCTTCTTTTGCATGTGTATTTTCATTGATGGATAATATATTTTTAAAATTTGCTACCATAAACTGATTAAACGCAATCAGTACCACATCTTTTTTTAAATTTTCAATATGTAAGGCTTGCTCGGCATTATTTTCGCTGTGGCTATCATAATGGGTTTGTACGGCCATTTCTTTTGCGGTTAGGCTAAATAACCGATGAAAAAAGCTTTCGATATTTTCAAAACTATCTTCGCCAACAAGTTTATAAGCTTTAGCTGTTATCTCTTTTTCTTTGCGGTTAATCTGTTGCGCAGCTTGGGTTGTTGCATCAAGAACATCTTTTATTATTTTGTTGAGTTTATCAGCCTTTATATCATGTAGATATATCTTAAATTTATACTCATAAATATGTTTTAAGCAAATATATTGCGCTAAAAAAGCAGGTTTCTCTTGTTTCTCTTGGCGGCTATATGGTTTGGGCAAGGAATGTTTAATTTTTTTAACATCTTCGGCTCTTTTCAATATATGTTTAAAGCTAGGCAAAGGGAGCATCGGCGTATCTTCCATTGCCATATCTACCAACTTTGTAAAGTCTCTTTGCGATATATATTTTTCGGCCTGCGCCCCTTGTAATTTTTCTTTTGTTAATCCAGTAAGCTGTTGCTGATTATAGAGGTAAATATTTGTAAAACGATTGCTGTTAGCAAAAGGGTTATCATTTTTATCATTTAACAAGTTGTTACCTAAAATAGCAGTACTATCTTTAAAATGAAAAAGCTGGTGCCGAAAATTCTCGGTAAATTGCCTTATATTCTTACCGACTTCTTTTTTAATTGATTTCTGAAGGTTAATTCTGACGGTTGTTTTTCTATCCTCTGGTACATTCGCAAGCTTATTGGTAATTTCAGCATATTCGGTATCGAAGAAATCGGGAAATAACAAATCAAATCTCTCGAGTAAAAAGGGGCTTTCGTAATTTATTTTTGGGCTGTTTAAAATATCTTGGAATACATTATTATCAGGGTCTAGCCAACGGCGTAAGTTAAACGAAGCTTGGCTGATACATTCATGGAAAATACGCAGTAAAGATTCCGATTGTTTGATTTCTATTTGTTTATCCGTATTACGCCATGCACATTGCTCTAACCATTGGGTGCGGTCGGTAAAGAGAACATTGCTCCAATCGCTCGTTCCTAATCCGTAATGGATTAATTTGCCCATGCGAATATAAGTACTTATATCGCTATTTTCAGATTTATGAGAAAGTAATGTAAGCATTTTTTCCAAATTTTTGGGCAATATTTTTTGTAATTTGTCTTTTTTTGTAAAATTTCGTTTAAATGTAGTTTGGTAATAGGTTTTTATCATTTCATGGAGTTCAAAAAGTATCGGTGATTGCTCTTTCGCTTGTGCCATATTGCAGTCCGGAAAAACTATCTTCCAATGGTTACGTAAGTTTTGCATCGGGATATCGAGGGAAATTCTTTTATTTTCTGAGATTATATGGCTTGTTTCTTCATAGATAATTTTTACAATATCTTGGTGGTTTTTATAAATATCTTTTACGGACGAAAAGTCGGGTGTTTCATTCATTTTTACGGATGCAACGGATTTATGGATAGATAAATTTTTATGGGCAATATCGCTTAATTTTCCGCTTGCATCTCTTATACTTTTTATATTTAAATGTGTATTTATTTTTTCTGCAATTTCTTTGGCATCTGTAGGGGTAAGTATAAAGTTTGTTTCTGTAGAGATAAATTTATCATAAAGCCGCCCCCGCATATAAAGGTTCTTTTCATTGTTAAACTTACATTTCTCTATATATAAATGAATATCATAAGAGTGTATCTTGCTGGCCCATAATGTTTTGAGCTTGCCATCGCTATCATTGATATTATGATTATTGAAATAGTCTTGGATATATGGCCAACAAGCCTCTCGTAAGACTTCTCGGTTTTTATAAATAAGGCTATTTTCTATGATAATATATTTTTCTTTGTTCTTTCGATAGTTGTTTGATTTTTCGTTAATAATCTCTTTTTTATTGGGTTTTTTATAGATTTTATCAATCAGAGATATCCATGTGGATATTATCAATTTACCGTCTTTATTATAAATATCCTCAAATGTTTCAGCAGGGTTATTTTGCCCTTTTTCTTCGGGGTTTAAATAGATATTGCGTGCATGGATATTTTGTTGTTTTGTAACCTTACTTGTCGCCCGTGTTCTAACCAATTTCATAATCTCAATTCCTTATTGTTGTAATATAACTAATAGTATAACGTGTATAGTTACTTTTTCCAATAAGTGAAAACACATAATCAGCTTCCGCTTGCGCAGGAATGATAACGAATATAATTCGCTCTTAATTAGCGATAGTCCACAATAAATACATTTGATGCCGCTATGGAGCGTTTGGTGTAGTTCGCTCTTAATTAGCGATAGTCCACAATAAAATCGGTAAATTTAATTTATAAATATAAGGTGTAGTTCGCTCTTAATTAGCGATAGTCCACAATTAATTATAAATTAAATCAAATCTTACGAAGGTGTAGTTCGCTCTTAATTAGCGATAGTCCACAATCTATGGTGTTGTGGGCAGATTATTACTCATAGCTTTACTTTTACCAATAATTTTGATTTTTGCGAACCTATCTGTTAATTATTATGATAAATGGTATCAATCAACTTACAACCAAATATATTTTCTTGTTTCTTTTGGTTTTTTTATGATTGTAGCTTTTATGGCCATAGTACAAATCTTTTAAAGAAAAGTAATAGAAGTCATGGCAAAAGTAGGATATGCGAGAGTAAGTACTGTTGGTCAAAAACTTGATATTCAGTTAGATAAACTTTCTTCTTGCGATAAAATATTTCAAGAAAAGAAAAGTGGGGCTTCTGATCCACGACCACAGCTTAAAGCATGCTTGGATTATATAAGGGAAGGGGATATACTTATTGGTACTCGCCTTGATAGGCTCGCTCTATCAACACTTCATCTTTGTAAAATTGCTGATATTATTGATAGTAAAAATGTTGCCCTTCAAGTAGTGGATCAGAATATAGATACTACCGATGCTACAGGCCGATTACTTTTTAATATGTTAGCTTCGATTGCTCAATTTGAAAATGAAATCCGTGCCGAACGCCAAATGGAAGGTATTTTTAAAGCCAAACAAAAAGGGGTGGCTTTTGGTAGAAAAAAATTACTAAATAAGGCCGATGTTGCTTCTCTTAAAAATGATCGCAACAACGGCTTACTTATTACTGATATTATGCGTAAATATCGCTTATCTAAAGCGACTGTTTATCGTTATTTAACGGAGCGTTGATTTATGAAAAATTTGTTAGTTTCTTTTTTGTTTATTCCTTTTATGGTTTATGCAGAAACAGATATTTCTTGTAAAGAAAAGTATGAAAAAGCTATTGATATTAATGTTGCGGCTCGCAAAAGTTATAGAGAGTTTCTTATTAAAAAAATTGTTGATAGTAACTATTCTTTAGCTATAAATGTTCCCGAAAAGGTTAATCGCCTTTACCCTTTAGTTCCTCTTTTAAAAGAAAAAGATTTATGCTTACAACGTGAAGAATATCTTAAAATGGATCAATAATATGAGAGTTTTTTTTCTGCTAATTTTCTTTTTTCTTTCTGCTTATTTTATATATTTTTTTATATGTTTTTTAAGGCGTTTTTCTTGCTCTATTCGCCGCTGATGGCGGCTCAC
>JBKEAR010000061.1:0-20237 GCA_047972425.1 Alphaproteobacteria bacterium
ATTTTAATGACGGTGTAAATGATGTTGCATTTGAGGACCATACTTATGTAACCGGCCGTGCGGGTGTGAGAATAGAGAAAAATATTGAAACATCTGTAGGTGAAATTAAACCTTGGGCTTATGTGGGTATCTTACATGAGTTCACCGATGCACCCGAAGTTACTTATGCCGATACAATCATTGAAGCTGTGGATTATAACACAGCGGGTGAAATCAAACTGGGCATTACAGCCGATGTTTATAAATCCACCCAAATGTATGCTGATATGGGCTATGCCACCGACTTCAGCGATTACAACAGCATCAAAGGCGACTTAGGTCTCCGCATAAGCTGGTAGAGACTTCGTCTCATTGACTTTATGTGCGCTGCTTCAAGCATTTTTACTAATGTTCAAAACAGCGCATTTTTTTATCTTATGCTGGTAATTAGCCTAGAAAATGCAATGGCATTTTCCTTTAGGTAAACACAAAGTGTTTTGGGGCGCAGGGGCAAAGCCCCGCACATACTATAGGGGTCATAGGGGGAGCCCGTTCCCCTTATCAACTAAATAAACGGGCTTTTAAGTGTGTTAGCCTGTAAAATCAGGTAGGCTAATCCAAGGTTCTTTTTCGTAATGTTTTTGCTCATAAGCTTTAATCGCATCGGATTTTTGCAGGGTTAATCCAATATCGTCTAAGCCTTCAATCAAACAATGTTTACGGAACGGGTCGACCTCAAAGCCATATTCTTTACCATCGGCAAGGATTTTTTGATTGGCTAAATCTACGGTAATTTCTTTACCTTTTTCGGCTACTTCCATAAGTTCGGCCACAACTTCCTTTGGCTGAACAATCGGTAACATTCCATTTTTAAAGCTATTGTTAAAAAAGATGTCGGCAAAACTGGTGGAAATAATGGCTTTGATGCCAAAATCGTTAAGCGCCCAAGGGGCATGCTCGCGCGATGAACCACAACCAAAATTATCACCTGCAACCAATATTTTTGCATTACGATAAGGCTCTTGGTTAAGAATGAAATCCGCAAGCTCGCTACCATTGTCATCATAACGCATTTCATCGAACAGATGCACACCTAGGCCACTGCGTTTGATGGTTTTTAAAAACTGCTTTGGAATAATCATATCGGTATCGATATTAATAATCGGAAGCGGTGCGGCAATTGCTGTTAATGTTGTAAATTTTTCCATTTTTTTATCCTCTTCCTTTTTTAACCCAAAAACTCACGTACATCGGCCAAATGACCTTTAATAGCAGCAGCAGCGGCCATTGCAGGGCTAACTAAATGGGTACGCCCACCACGGCCTTGGCGGCCTTCGAAGTTACGGTTGGATGTAGATGCACAACGTTCGCCTTCCGAAAGTCTATCGGCATTCATGGCTAAACACATGGAGCATCCGGGCTCACGCCATTCAAAACCGGCTTCGATAAAGATTTTATCTAAACCTTCTTCCTCGGCCTGTTGTTTAACTAAGCCAGAGCCGGGAACAACCATGGCATTTACACCGGCAGCCACTTTATGCCCTTGGGCAATCGCTGCCGCAGCCCGTAAATCCTCGATACGGCCATTGGTACAAGAACCAATAAATACGCGGTCAATTTTAATATCCTGAATTTTTTGCCCCGGCTCTATACCCATATATTTATATTTACGTTTATAGCTTTCGCGTTCCATTTCGCTAAAGCTATTAGGGATAATCGGCACAGTACCAGTAATGGGCACAACATCTTCGGGCGATGTTCCCCATGTCACTTGTGGGATAATATCGGCCGCTTCTAATTCCACAATTTTATCAAATTTGGCATCGGCATCCGATGGTAAAGTTTGCCAATAAGCAACCGCTTTATCAAATAGCTCACCTTGTGGTGCTAAAGGGCGGCCTTTAATATATTCAAATGTTACTTCATCGGGGGCAATTAACCCTGCGCGGGCACCGCCTTCAATGGCCATATTACATACGCTCATGCGCCCCTCCATAGAAAGGTTTTTGATGGCATCGCCTGCAAACTCAATCACATAGCCTGTCCCACCGGCTGTTCCAATCTCGCCGATAATCGCTAAAATAATATCTTTAGCCGTTGAGCCTTCGGGTAAATCTCCGTTAATTTTTACAAGCATAGATTTGGCTTTCTTTTGCAACAAAGTTTGTGTTGCCAAAACATGCTCCACTTCCGATGTGCCAATACCAAAAGCCAAAGAGCCGAATGCCCCATGTGTGGCTGTATGGCTATCACCGCAAACAATTGTCATACCCGGTAAAGTAAAACCTTGCTCTGGCCCCACAACATGCACCACGCCTTGGCGAATATCGTCCATACCAAAATAAGGAACCGAAAATTCGTTGGTATTGTTATTAAGCGCCGTAACTTGTGCTTTAGAATCCGGATCATCAATGGCCTCTAACCCACCGGAACGATTGGTTGTGGGTACGTTATGATCAACCGTTGCCAATGTTTGCCCTTTGCGCAAAACCTCGCGCCCTGCAACCCGCAGCCCTTCAAAAGCTTGGGGTGAGGTGACCTCATGCACCATATGGCGGTCGATATATAAAACCGAAGTCCCATCCTCTTGGGTTTCGATTACATGATCATTCCAAATTTTGTCAAACATCGTTTGAGACATTGATTTTTCCTCTTATGTATCTTTTCATTAATATTTATCTGCTATATATAGCCCGAAATTTAGAAAAATTCCAGAGTAAAATAATAAGGGGCAGCTAAGCTACCCCTCATTTTTAAAAAGATTTTATTTTTAAACCAACAGAATATTAATTATTCGGTATCGGCAGTAAAAATACCTGTTTTAAATAAAATACCCGCAGCGATACCACCCAATGACGGCACGATTAAAAACAGCGGTAGTTGAGCCAAGGCCGTTGGGCCGGCAAATAAAGCAGGGCCAAATGAGCGTGCAGGGTTAACCGATACACCCGTAATGCGGATACCCACAATATGGATTAAGGTTAATGTTAAACCAATAGCCACACCGGCCATAAAATTGGGTTGACCTTTGGCAGTTACGCCTAAAATTGTTACCAAAAAGATAAAGGTTGCAACAAATTCAAACACAATGGCCGAAACAATTGCATGGCCTGCAGCCGAAGCTTCGCCGTATCCGTTTTGCCCTAAGCCCGATGCCGCAATATCGTAATCCGCAGCGCCTGAGGCAAGCACATATAAAACTGCAGCACCGGCAACGGCACCGGCAAATTGCGCAATGATATATTTAACCAAATCGCTTGAGCTCATACGGCCGGCAAAAAACACACCCAACGAAACCGCAGGGTTAACATGGCAGCCCGATATAGGGCCAATACCATAAGCCATGGCCACAATAGCCAAGCCAAAGGCAAAAGCAATACCCAATTGGCCAACGGCACCACCAGCTAAAACGGCTGCACCACAGCCAAAAAGAACCAATGTAAAAGTTCCAAGAAATTCTGCAATCATCTTTTGCATAATATTTCTCTCCTATCTTGTTTATTAAAAGAAAATTCTATGCATCATAATAAACCAACTTCATTTATCAACATTTTTTTATATTCACTTTCATACATTATTTGCTTGCATTTTCCGATAATTACCAAAGAAAAGAATTTTCCGATTAATTCTTGCCATAGTCCATGGCGATACAAAACCCCTTAAAAACAGAAAATGTTTTTCTTAAATATTCCCTATTATAATTCTAATTGAATATAAGGAAAACCCACGAATGACAAAGCCCTCTTTGTTTTTACAATCTATTGGCCAAGCCGAAAATGAAGTGCTCAATGCCTTGCTTGGTAAAATCTCAGAAAATGACCGAATTTGGCTATCGGGCTATTTATATGGGTTGTCTCCTGAAAGCCCGATGGCCAAAACCCCAGAGAATATACACAACCAAAATGTTGCGGTACTCTATGCATCGCAAAGTGGCAATGCCAAAAAAGTGGCTGAAAAAACAGTCGCTTTTTTAGCCCAAAATCAGATAAATGCGACTGCCTTAAATGTGGCAAAAATCAAAATAAAGAAACTCACTGAGTATTCGGCTATTTTAGGGGTAATTGCTACTTACGGCGAGGGTGAGCCCCCCGATGATGCTATTGCATTTTTTGATGAGCTTTCTCAGAAAAAACTTCCAAAATTTACGGATATTCAATTATCCACCTTGGCTTTGGGCGATAGCTCTTACGAGTTTTTTTGCAAAACCGGCCATGACTTCCACAGCGCCCTTACAAAAAATGGTGCTAAAGAAATTTCGGCGGTTTTTGAGGCGGATTTGGATTTTGAACCCATTGTAAAAAAATGGCATGAAAGTTTATTGCAAAATTTAAAAGTCGCTGAAAATAATAACATTTCTCAGCCAATTTTAGCCAAGACCCACGCCAATATTGCCAAATATGACCGTAATAATCCCTATACCGCCAAAATTATCCGCAACCAAAAAATCACGGCCGATGGCTCAATTATGGATATTCGCCATATTGAATTTGATATTGATGGTAGTGGCATTCGTTATCAGTCCGGTGATGATTTGGGTATTTGGTTTAGCAATGATGCCAATCTGGTGGAAGAAATCATCAGCCAAATCCAAGCCAAACCCCAAGATAAAATTATACTCAATGATACTGAGCTGAGCTTAGCCGAAGCCCTCACCAAAAAATTAGAAATCACGGCGGCAACGGCAAAATTTATAAGCCAATATACCAAATTATCCCAAGCCCAAAAGCTTGAGCCTTTGCTTAAAGATAAAGCGGCTTTACGGGAATATGCCAACCAAACCCAAATTATTGATGTACTTAAAACCCAAGATACGCCCATTAAAGCCCAAGATTTTGTAGATATGTTGCGCCCCCTTACCCCACGGCTTTACTCTATTGCGTCATCGCCTGCTGATGTTGATGACGAGGTCCATTTAACCGTGCGCATCGTCAATTTCACCCATGAAGGGCAAGAGCGTTTTGGTGGGGCATCGGGCTATTTAAGCCGGCTTAAAGCAGATGATGAAGTGCAGATTTATATTGAAAGTAACGATAAATTCCGCCTGCCTGATGATAACAGCCATATTATCATGATTGGCAATTCCACCGGTATTGCGCCTTATCGGGCTTTTATGTATGAGCGCCAAAATAACCAAACCCAAGGGAAAAACTGGCTGATTTATAATAACCCAAATTTTGAACATGATTTTTTATATCAGAGTGAATGGGTGGATTGGCAAAAAAGCCAATTACTCACCGATTATAATTTTATATGGCATACCGATGAAACCCAAATAAAAGAACTTATGTTAAGCCAAGGGCAAAAAATTTGGCAATGGTTGGGTGAGAATGCCTATCTATATATTGCCGGTAGCCAAACGACTATGGCTAAAGCCGCCCATGAGGCCTTATTGCAAATTGCCCAAAGCCATGGCGGATTAGACGAAAAACAAAGCCGTGCATGGATTAATGAGCTTAAGGCTCAAAACCGCTACCAGCGCGATATTTATTAACCGACCCCTTATTAAGAGTATAAAAAATGAGCAAAAAACTCCACGATAACGAACGTATTAAGGCCGAAAGCCAATTTTTAAGGGGCACATTGGCCGATGATTTCACCAATGAGATTACGGGTAGCATATCAGCTGATAACAGCCAGCTCACAAAATTTCATGGTTTTTACCAGCAAGATGATCGCGATGTGCGCATTAAACGCCAGCAGCAAAAATTAGAGCCCCTATATAGTTTTATGCTGCGTGCCCGTGTGCCGGGGGGCGTGATAACCCCCGCACAATGGTTAGCTATTGACGATGTTGCGAGTAAATTTACCCATTATCATTCTATTCGCCTGACCACAAGGCAAACATTCCAATATCATGGGGTGTCGAAATTTGCTTTAAAAGATGTAATTCAAGCGATTGATGCGGTAATGCTGGATAGTATTGCGGCCTGTGGCGATGTGAACCGCAATGTCATATGCTCCACCAACCCAACCCAAAGCCAATTGCACCAACAAATTTACGACCAAGCCAAGGATTTAAGCGAAATTTTACTACCCAAAACCCAAGCCTATTACGAGCTTTTTTTAGACGGTAAAAAGGTAAGCGGTAATGATAGCGAGCCCCTTTACGGCAATACTTACCTACCCCGCAAATTTAAAACGGCTTTTGTGGTACCACCCCATAATGATGTGGATGTGCGTGCCCACGATTTGGGTTATATTGCCATTATTAAAGATGGTAAATTGCTGGGCTATAATGTCAGCGTGGGTGGGGGCATGGGTGCTAGCCATGCGGATATCGAGACCTTCCCCCGATTGGCTGATATTTTAGGCTTTATTGAAACCAAAGATGTGGCCGAGGTTGCCAAAGCAGTCATGACCACCCAACGCGATTGGGGTAACCGCACCGATAGAAAAAGGGCAAGGCTTAAATATACCATTGAAGATAATGGCATAGATACCTTTAAGGCGGAGGTTGAAAAACGGGCAAATATCCGGTTTAAACCTGCTAAAGCTTATGAATTTACCCATAATGGCGACCAATATGGTTGGGTACAAGGATTTGACGGCAAATGGCACCTTACTTGTTTTATTGGCGAGGGGCGTATTGTTGATAATGAAACACGCCAAATAAAAACTGGGCTTTATGAGATTGCCAAAATTCATAAGGGTGAGTTTCGCATGACGGCGAACCAAAATATCATCATTAGCAATGTGGTTGATGCCGATAAAAAAACCATTGAAAAACTCGCCAAAAAATATGGGGTATGGGGGGAATTTTCGCCCCTAAGGCAAGAGAGCATGGCTTGTGTGGCTTTTCCGACTTGTGGGTTAGCCATGGCCGAAAGTGAACGTTATTTGCCCGGCTTAATTGACCAATTAGCCGCCCTTTTAGATAAACATAAAATAACTTATATGCCCGAAATCCGCATGACAGGCTGCCCAAATGGTTGCGCCCGCCCCTATGTGGCCGAAATTGCCTTTGTGGGTAAATCCTTAGGGCGATATAATATCTTTTTAGGTGGTGATGGCAAAGGGGAGCGTTTAAATGCCCTATATCAAGAAAATTTAACCGAAGCCCAAATAATTGCACTTTTTGATGATTTATTTGCGCAATATGCCCAAAAGGCCAAAAAGGGCGAAAGCTTTGGCGATTTTACCATTCGCCATAAAATTATTCATGAAAATAAAATCCCCTCCACCGACTTCCATCGCTTGGGGAGTTACACCCAATGAATTTAGAGCAAGCCAATAAGGATTTAACGCCCTTAAGCGCAAGTGAGCGGATTTTATGGGGTTTAGAGCATATTAAGGGCAACCATGCTTTAACATCAAGCTTTGGCATACAATCGGCCGTGATGCTGCATTTGGTAACACAAGTGCGCCCCAATTTACCGATTATTCTGATAGATACGGGCTATCTGTTTACCGAGACTTATCAATTTATTGATGCCCTTACTGAGCGGCTTAAATTAAACCTAAAAGTCTATAGCACCGCCCTTTCCCCTGCATGGCAAGAGGCGCGTTATGGCAAACAATGGTGCGATGGTTTAGATGGGCTTAGCCAATATAATCAGCGGGTAAAAGTAGAACCTTTAAAGCGTGCGGCAAGTGAGCTGGGTTTACATTGTTGGTTTTCGGGTATTCGCCGTAGCCAGTCCCAAAGTCGTCATAATACCCCTTTTATCAATCATCAAAATGGGCTTTATAAAATTCACCCTATTGTTGATTGGTCCGATAAAGATATTTATGATTATTTACAGCAATATGATTTACCCTATCATCCGCTATGGGAGAAAAACTATCTATCAGTGGGCGATTGGCATTCATCAGCCCCCATAACCGCCGATATGACCGAAGAAGAAACCCGTTTTTTTGGCCTTAAGCGCGAATGTGGTATTCATGAAGATTGGGAAAGCGATGGCTCGGGTATTTAAATATTTAAGAACGGTACAATAAAATGGATTATTTCCCGATATTCACAGAGCTAAAAGATAAACCGGTTTTGGTTGTGGGCGGTGGCGAAATTGCGCAGCGCAAAGTGAAACTGTTAATTGATGCCAAAGCGATTATCCATATAGTTGCCCAAAAGCTCAATACTGATATGCAAATGCTTAAAGATAAACAAGCTATTCATCATATCGCCACCGAATTTGATGCCAAATATGTGGATGATGTATTTTTGGTGATTGCCGCTACCAATGACCTTGCCCTCAATGCCAAGGTGAAACAAGCGGCCGATGCACGCTTTCGTTTTGTCAATGTGGTGGATCAGCAAGAGTTATGTAGTTTTATCACCCCTTCAATCATTGACCGCAGCCCCATAATGGTTGCCATTGCATCGGGTGGGCAATCCCCTGTTTTGGTGCGGCGCATTCGCGAAAAGTTAGAGGCCGCATTGCTCCAACATCTCGGTAAAATGGCAGATATTGCAGGAAGTTACCGTAACAAGGTCAAAGAACGTATTAAAAACACAGCCAACCGCAGGTTGTTTTGGGAAACACTCTTTGATAGTTCTTTTGAAATGCTTGTGGCCAATGGGAGAGAAGATGAAGCCATTGCCCTATTAGAGGCGCAACTCAACCAGCCCCCACAAAAGCAAGGTAAGGTTTCTTTAGTGGGTGCAGGGCCGGGCGATGCCGGCTTGCTTACTTTAAAAGCCCTACAAGCTATGCAATCGGCAGATATTGTTTATTATGATAATTTGGTATCAAAAGAAGTTCTTAATTTAGTACGGCGCGATGCCACATTGGTTTCCGTTGCTAAAAAGCGCAATCATCACCTGATGGTACAAGAGGATATCAATAAAGCCCTTATTCAATCGGCCAAACAAGGGTACCATGTGGTTCGGCTTAAAGGGGGCGACCCTTATATTTATGGCCGTGGGGCCGAGGAAGTTGCGGCATTAAAACAGGCCAATATCACTTATCAGGTAATATCGGGCATTACGGCAGCCCTTGGGGCATCGGCTGCCGCCGAAATTCCCCTGACTATGCGCCATAAAGCCCAAGCCCTTACCTTTGTGACTGGCCATGAGCAAGAGAATAATCATTTGGTTAATTGGGAAAATTTAGCCGATATTAACCATACCTTGGTTATATATATGGGTTTATATCGGGCGGGGGTTATCAGCAACGAGCTAATGAAATATGGCCGCCCTTCCGATACCCCTGTTGCCATTGTTCAAAATGCCACAAGGGATAATCAGCAGATATTTCGCGGGCAACTAGCCGATTTAGAAATGCTCAGCCAACAAGCCCAATCTCCCTCCCTTATTATCATTGGCGAGGTTGCCAAAATATAGTGCAAAAATGCGATTTTTTGCCCATTCTTTAAGCAATTTATGCCCTAATCTCTTATAATCACAAAAAAAATTCTCTCGGCTATAATATCTATTTTTAGATGCATAAAATTTATGCTAGGCTGAAATATGTCAAAAATAAGACATCCAAAAATAAGATAATAGAGGATTTATGAAATGAAATTAAAATTATGGCATCAGATTGTCATTGCCCTCATCGCCGGTATTGTGGTGGGTTGGCTATTTAAAGATTTGGGTATTAGCCTAAAACCATTGGGCGATTTCTTCTTCCGCCTAATTAAAATGTTAATTGTTCCCCTTATTTTCTTATCGCTTGTGGTGGGTATGACCAGCATGGAAGATACCACTAAAATGGGGCGCATGGGGATTAAAACCTTTATTCTATATATGGTTACAACAGCCATTGCGATTGTGATTGGTATTGCTATTGCCCTTGTATTTAAATTGGGCAAAGGGGTAGATATTTCTACCGCCGAAGTCCCCGAAAAAGTAGCCGCAGCCGCAAGCAAACAAGTGAGCTTGGTTGATACAATATTAAACTTAATCCCAACCAATATCGTACAAGCCATGGCCGACACACAAATTTTACAAATCATTGTATTTGCACTATTATTTGGTTATGCCATTAATAAAACGGGCGAGGCCGGCTTACCTGTAAAACGGGTATTTAACTCTGCTGCCGATGCCATTTATGCCCTGACGGCTTTTGTCATGAAATTTGCCCCCATTGGGGTATTTGGTGTTATGGCATGGGCGGTGGCACAATATGGCCCGCAAATCGTTGGTTCGCTCTTTATGGTTTGCGTGGTGGTTTATGTGGCCTGTGCGGTGCATGCTTTTATCACATATTCAACATTTTTAGGTGCAAACGGCTTAAGCCCCTTAAAATTCTTTAAAGGTGTGATTGATCCGGCCATTTTTGCCTTTGTTTCTACATCATCTTCGGGTACATTACCGGTTTCTATCCAAACATCACGGCAAAATTTTGGGGTATCCAACCCTGTGGCCTCTTTTGTGCTACCATTGGGCGCAACCATTAATATGGACGGTACAGCCATTTATCAGGGTGTTTGTGCCATATTCATTGCCAATGCTTTTGGTATTGATTTAACTGTAAGCCAATATGGTATGATTGTGCTTATGTCCACCTTAGCTTCTATCGGCACAGCCGGCGCACCGGGTGCGGGACTTATTATGCTTTCTGGCCTATTGGTACAAGTTGGCTTACCACTCGAGGGTATTGGGCTGATTTTTGCCATTGACCGTGTGCTCGATATGGCCAGAACATGCGTGAATGTTGTGGGCGATAATATGGTTGCCGTTGTGATTGCAAAATCAGAAGGGGAAATGGATATCGATGTCTATAACGGCCAAAAAGAAGGAACATTAATGGTTGATTAACATACTTCGTATGTTTGACTTTATGTGCGCTGTATTAAACAACTTTCATATTATTAAACAATACAAATGAACTATAGATTTTCAACAATAATATAGTCTATACATAATAAAATGATTATATAAACATCAGTAATAATTTGATGCTAAGGGGTTTGCAACCCCTTAATAATCCCCGCACACAGCTACGCTGTGGGCAACCTCAAAGCATTAGGTAATACTAAAATTTATTATCATTTTAAGTAGTATTACCTATAGATTATCGGGTCAAGCCCGATAATGACGATAAAACTTAAAAAGTATCGAAGATACAAAAAAAACCGCCCATAAGGGCGGTTTTTTTTAAAACTCAATGATACGAAGTATCTATTCTTCAGCAGCAGCTAAAGCGGCTTCCTCGGCGGCCACACGGGCTTTATCTTCGGCGCCTTTGGCATCTTCGTTGCGATCCACAAGCTCAATAACAGCTACAGGGGCTGCATCGCCTTGGCGAAAACCAGCTTTAAGAACACGGGTATAACCGCCGTTGCGTTCATTATAGCGTGGGGCAAGTTCATCGAATAATTTTTTAACAATCACATCATCACCTAAAAACGCAATAGCTTGGCGGCGGGCATGCAATGTGCCTTTTTTGCCTAATGTAATCATTTTATCGGCAACTCTACGGAGCTCTTTGGCTTTGGGTAAAGTTGTAACGATTTGTTCATGTTTTAATAACGATACTGCCATATTCGAAAGCATAGCCTTACGGTGGCTGCTTGACCGACTAAGGCGACGTCCGCTAAATCCGTGACGCATTTTCGTCTCCTCTTATTAATAAGACTATTACAAGTCTATTATTCATTAAAATGGTTCTTCTACTTTTTTGGCCAGCTCTTCAATATTTTCGGGCGGCCATTCCGGAACGTCCATACCTAAGGATAATCCCATTTGTGCCAATACTTCTTTAATTTCATTTAAAGATTTACGGCCAAAATTCGGGGTACGTAACATTTCGGCTTCAGTTTTTTGAACCAAATCACCAATATAAACCACATTATCATTCTTAAGGCAATTTGCCGAACGAACAGATAACTCAAGTTCTTCCACTTTGCGTAATAAATTACGGTTAAACGGAAGGGTATTTTCGATTTCTTCTTCTTCTTCGGGCTCAGGTTCTTCAAAATTAATAAAGCGTTGGAACTGATCTTGTAAAATACGTGCCGAAAGAGCCAAGGCATCTTCGGGTAAAATCGAACCATCGGTATGGATATCCATAATTAATTTATCATAGTCTGTTTGTTGACCCACACGGGCAGTATCCACCTTGTAAGTCACCCGACGAACAGGAGAATAAATAGAATCAATCGGAATAACGCCAATTGGGCTATTTTCTTCGCGGTTATCGGCTGCGGGTACATAACCTTTGCCGCTTTCAACCACCATCTCCATATTTAATTTTGCGCCTTCGTCTAAATGCGCAATTACAAGGCCTTTATTGATGACTTCCACATCATGCGGACATTCAATCATCTCAGCCGTTACAACAGCCGGACCTTCTGCCTTAAGGCTAATGCGCGATGGACCTTCACCATGAGCTTTTAAAGCCAGAGCTTTAATATTCATAATGATTTCCGTCACATCCTCGCGAACACCAGAAATTGAAGAGAATTCATGTAAAACACCTTCAATCTCAATACTGGTTACAGCAGCACCTCGAAGCGACGATAACATCACTCTGCGAAGGGCATTGCCTAACGTAACACCAAAACCACGCTCTAACGGCTCGGCAACTAAAGTGGCGCGATATCCGCCGTCTTGCCCGCGTTTGAGTTCGATTTCCGTTGGTTTTTTAAGCTCTTGCCAATTTTTTTGTATCACAGCTACAACCCCTTAAGTTCCTATGCTTATATTCAAAGAAAGCGCATAACGCTTTCTCTATTAAATCCCGAAAAAGCTATTATACCCGACGACGTTTGCGCGGGCGACAACCATTATGGGGAATAGGTGTTACATCGCGGATAGCCGTGATAGTAAAACCAAGCGCATGTAATGCACGAAGTGCAGATTCGCGTCCGGAACCGGGGCCTTTAACTTCAACTTCTAAAGTTTTCATGCCATGTTCCATTGCTTTTTTACCGGCATCTTCGGCTGCAATTTGCGCTGCATAAGGTGTAGACTTACGAGAGCCTTTAAAACCTTGTGATCCAGATGATGACCAAGAAATTGCATTTCCTTGAACATCGGTAATTGTAATAAGCGTGTTATTAAATGTTGAGTTTACATGTGCCACACCGGAGCTAATATTTTTACGCTCGCGACGGCGTGGGCGATTAGTAGTAGCTTTTGCCATATTCTACAATCCCTTCCTATTTCTTTTTGCCTGCAATAGCTTTTGCAGGGCCTTTACGTGTGCGAGCATTAACCTTTGTACGCTGACCGCGCACCGGTAAACCCCGACGGTGGCGTAGCCCACGGTAAGAGCCAATATCCATCATCGATTTAATATTCATTGCTACTTCACGACGAAGATCACCCTCAACGATTAATTCGTTATCGACAATCTCACGAATTTGAGTAGCCTCATCATCTGTTAATTCATTCACGCGGCGCTCTGCTGGAATCCCAACGCGCTCGCATATTTGTTTTGCTGTTGTCGGACCAATACCATGAATATAGGTCAGAGCAACCTCAACTCGTTTCTGAGTTGGTATATTTACACCTGCAATACGTGCCAAAGCAGTATCTCCATGTTTAAAATTTTAACACAAATCGGAAAATCCCGGACAAGGGAAAGGATTATAGACGAGGAACAAGCCTGCGTCAACCTTAAATTTCCGACAACACCTCAAAGATCGATTGGGTAACGGCATCAATATCCTGCATACCGTCAACCTTTTTCAACAAACCGGCCTTTTCGTAGTAGAGGGTGATAGGCTGTGTTTGCTCATGAAATACCTTAAGCCGATCCCGTACGGTTTCTGCATTATCGTCAGTACGGCGCACAAATTTATCTTCGGTCGCACCGCAAACATCGCAAATACCCGCAACTTTTGTTGGCTTAAATTTATCGTGGTAACCCTCACCGCAAACACCACAAGTAAAGCGGCCTGAGATCCGCTCCACCAATGCTTCGTCATCGGTAACAATTTCCACTACGGCATCGAGTTTTAGATTCTTATCTTTCAGAATCCCATCAAGCATCGAAGCTTGCTCTAAAGTCCGTGGGTAACCATCGAGAATAAACCCGTTGGCACAATCGGCTTTTTCAATCCGATTCGAAATCATTTCAGAGATTAACTCATCAGATACAAGCTGCCCTTTAGAGATAACAGCTTCAATTTCTTTTCCTAAGGGTGATCCGCTATCGCGCTCAGCACGGAGCATATCACCAGTTGAAAGTTGGACGATTTCAAATTTATCTTCAATTAAGCGTGCCTGTGTACCTTTACCGGCACCGGGACCACCAATTAAAACAATAATCATTATCTCCGACCTCCTCGCTTAGAAATTTTCGAACGCTTCATCAAACCTTCATATTGCTGCGCCAACATATGGCTTTGTACCTGTGTTACGGTATCCATTGTAACCGATACAATAATCAGCAAACTTGTCCCGCCCAATGCAAAACCAATACCTAAGGATTGTTGTGCAATGGTCGGAATAATTGTTAAAAAGGCTAAATAGACTGCAGCCACAGCTGCTAAGCGTGTTAATACGTAATCAAAATATTTTTCGGTTGATTTACCGGGGCGAATACCGGGGATAAACCCACCGTTGCGCTTTAAATTTTGCGCGGTTTCTTCGGGGTTAAATACAACCGAAGTATAAAAGAATGTAAAAAAGATAACCAAAGCCGCGGTTAAGATATAATAAACGGGGCGGTTAGGGCCCATCCATACCATAATCTTACTAAGCATTTGTTGGAAGCTACTGCTGCTGCTATCGCCGGCCAATAAAGGCTCTAACATTTGTGGGAACGATAATAATGAACCCGCAAAGATAGGGGGGATAACACCGGCTGTATTCACTTTAAGTGGAATATGCGATGATTGTTGTTGCATAAACTGGCTTGCATGGGCTTGGCGCGGATAGTTAACAGTTACCCGGCGCTGTGCGCGCTCTACATAAACAATGAACAGAAAAATTGCAACAACGGCAGCAATGATTGCAAAAAGCACTAAGGGGCTCATTGTCCCTTTGCTGGTTTTATCGAATAGCTGACCAATGGTTCCGGGAAGACCCGATACAATACCTGCATAGATAATAAGCGATATCCCATTACCAATACCCCGTTGGGTGATTTGCTCACCGAGCCACATTAAAAATAATGTACCACCTAAAATTGTTACCATTACCGTAAATTTAAACATAAAGCCTGAGATTAAAGCCAGACCACTGGATTCTAAAAATACGGAAACACCCAATGCTTGGGCGAGTGTAAGGGCTACGGTTAAATAGCGGGTATATTGATTTATTTTTCGCCTTCCGGCTTCGCCTTCTTTTTTAAGGGCTTCCATCTGCGGTGATATTGTTGTTACCAGCTGCATCACGATAGATGCGGTAATATACGGAAACACCCCCAAGGCAAAAATCGTCATACGCCCAAAGGCCTGCCCCGTAAATGTGTTTACCATTGCGAGTAACCCACCGCTTTGCGCCAATTGTTCACTGGCGGCTACGGAATCGATACCCGGAATATACAATTGCGCACCAAAACGATAAATCACCAAAGCCATAATTGTAAAAAAGATACGGCTACGGAGATCGGAAGCTTTAGAAAAAGCGCTCCAAGACATATTAGATGCGAGTTGTTCTGCTGCAGATGCCATTTTCCCTCTCGAAAAAAACCCAAGAAGGGTTTAGCTAAAGCTAAACCCTATCCTGCTATATTAACTTTACCACCGGCTTTCTCAACGGCTGCAATAGCCGCCTCGGAAGCGCCTGCGATATCAAATGTGATGGCGGCTTTTAATTCGCCACGTCCGAGCAAACGAACGCCATCTGTATTTCCTTTTAAAAGACCAGCTTCGCGCAAGATTGCATCATTAACTGTATCTTTAATTTTGCCGGCTTCGACTGCCTCTTGAATAGTATCAAGATTAATAACCGCAAAATGTTTGCGGAACGGATTTTTAAATCCGCGTTTTGGCATACGGCGGTAAAGAGGCATTTGGCCGCCTTCAAAACCCAAAAGTGAAACGCCAGAGCGAGACTTTTGACCTTTTTGGCCTTTTGCCGATGTTTTACCTGTGCCCGAAGCAATACCACGACCCACACGTTTGCGCGCGTGGCGAGCGCCAGCATTATCACGAAGTTCGTTTAATTTCATGCGTCCACTCCTGCTTAATCTTCGATAACACGAACAAGATGGTGAACTTTTTTGATCATACCGCGTACTGCAGGTGTATCTTCAAGCTCTCTTACTTTGTTCATTTTGGTTAAGCCCAAACCGTTCAACGTTTCTTGTTGTTCTTTTGGGCGACGGATAGATGAGCGAATTTGCTGAACTTTAACTGTTTTCTTTTTAGCCATGTTCTAAGCCTCCTTCTCAACTAATGGTGCACCATCGCGGCGGGCAACAATCTCGCCCACTTTTAAGCCACGGCGTGTTGCCACCATACGGGGGCTGTTCATGCGTGTAAGTGCATCTAAGGTTGCTTTAACCATGTTGTGCGGATTTTGTGAACCAATCGATTTAGCCACAACGTCTTGAATGCCTAAGCTTTCAAAAATCGCACGCATCGCACCACCGGCAATAATACCAGTACCCGGAGGGGCAGTACGAAGCATCACACGGCCTGCACCATAACGACCACGTTGGTCATGGTGTAAAGTCCGACCTTCTTTAAGCGGAATACGAATCATTTTTTTACGTGCTGTTTCGGTTGCTTTACGGATAGCCTCTGGAACTTCGCGGGCTTTACCCGTACCATAACCAACACGGCCTTTGCCATCACCAACAATCACTAAAGCCGCAAATGCCATACGGCGACCACCTTTAACGGTTTTAGCCACACGGTTTACATGAACGAGCTTTTCGATTAATTCTGGCTCTGCCGGACGATCTTGGCGTTCCGCACGTTTTCCTTTCGGACGGTTTTGACCTTGGGGACGATTGCCTTGGGGTCCTTCATTTGGATTTCTTGCCATTTTACTTTACCCCTTAAAACTTCAGTCCGCCTTCGCGGGCAGCGTCAGCCAAAGCTTTCACTCTGCCATGGAATTTAAATCCACCGCGATCGAACACTACATTTTCTACACCAGCTGCTTTTGCACGCTCTGCAATAAGCTTACCTACAACAGCTGCTGCCTCTTTATTTCCCGTTGCTTTTACTTTAGCATCTTTATCTAAAGTTGATGCTGCTGCTAATGTACACCCTTTTGTATCATCAATAATTTGTGCATACATATGGCGAGCTGAACGGAAAACCGACAAGCGTGGCTTGTCTACACCTTGGCGACGGATACGGTAACGAACGCGTCTTGCCCGTCTGTCCAATAATTCCCTTTTGGTAAATGACATTATTTCTTCTTCCCTTCTTTACGGAGGATCACTTCGTCCGCATATTTCACACCTTTACCTTTGTAAGGCTCTGGCGGACGGAAGCCACGGATTTCCGCTGCTACTTGACCAACTTTTTGAGCATTGCTACCCGAAATTTTAATAGTGGTCTGATCAGGAGTTTCGAAAGTTACACCTTCTGGCGCTTCATATTCTACATCATGTGAAAAACCAAGTGCGAGTGTAAGGCTCTTAGGACCTTTAGCTTGGGCACGATAGCCCACGCCGCTGATCTGTAATGTTTTGGTTACCCCTTCGGATACGCCTAAAATCATTTTTTTAATTTGTGCAGCTGCTGTACCCCACATTTGGCGGGCAAATTTAGAGCCATCTTTTGGCTTAATTACAACCGCACCATCTTCTTCTTTAATGGAGATATTATCGGTGAAAGACATAGAAAGCTCGCCTTTTGCACCTTTAACTGCAACTTCGGTACCAGAGATGCTGACAGACACACCGCTCGGTATTGTAATTGGATTTTTACCAATACGCGACATTTGTTAACTCCTCTATACCTAAAATACTTCACATATAACTTCGCCGCCAACTTGCTTATCGCGGGCTTCGGCATCGGTAATCACACCCGAAGATGTCGATACAATGCTAATACCCAAGCCATTGGCAACTCGGTTAATATCTGAAGGCGCGCTATAAATGCGACGGCCGGGTTTAGAAACCTTTTTAATGGTTTTAATAACCGGTTGGCCTTCAAAATATTTTAACTCAATTTCTAATTCAAAGATGCCTGCACGAAGCTCAACCTCTTTGTAACCGCGAATAAAGCCTTCTTGCTTTAATACATCTAAAATCGCCTTTTTGAATTTAGATGCGGGCGCTGTTACAGATGATTTGCCTACGCGCTGACCGTTTCGAATTCGGGTGAGCATATCGCTCACTGGATCTGTCATCGTCATGATGTTTTCTCCTACCAGCTAGATTTTACAACACCCGGAATCATACCTTCAGAGGCTAATTCACGGAATTTATTACGACATAACTTAAATTTACGATAGTTACCACGGGGGCGACCAGTGACTTCGCAACGATTACGAAGGCGGTTCGCAGCACCATTACGGGGCAATTGCGAAAGTTTAAGTTGGGCTTGGAAACGCTCTTCAATCGGTAGCGAGCTATCGCTAACAATTGCTTTGAGCTCAGCGCGCTTTTTGGCATATTTATTTACCAATTTTTCGCGGCGCTTTTGTTTTTCAATCATTGCAACTTTAGCCATTAATTATGCTCCCTTACCTTTAAAAGGCAGTTCAAAACCTTTAAGTAATTCTAATGCTTCTTCATTGGTGCGTGCACTTGTGCAAATAACAATATCCATACCACGGAAGTCTTTAACATCATCATAGTTAATCTCCGGAAAGATAATTTGCTCTTTCACACCCATCGCAAAATTACCATTGCCATCGAAACTTTTGGTATTTAAACCTTGAAAGTCCCGAATACGCGGTAACGCGATATTTGATAAGCGATCTAAAAATTCATACATTTTAGCACCCCGTAAAGTCACTTTACAGCCAATTGGCATTTCTTCACGGAGTTTAAATGTCGCTACAGATTTTTTGGCTTTACACATAACGGGTTTCTGACCAGAAATAAGCGTAAGCTCATTCATTGCATCATCAACCTTCTTTTTATCGCCTGTGGCTTCGCCAACACCCATATTGATAACGATTTTTTCAAGCTTAGGAACTTGCATAGAAGATTTATATTGAAACTTCTCCTGCAATGCCGGCTTGATCACGTTAGTATATTGTTCGATTAAACGTGTCATTGGTTACCCGCTCCCTAATCTATCACTTCGCCAGAGCTTTTTGCAAAACGTACTTTCTTGCCGTCAACCTCTTTAATACCAATGCGTGTTGCTTTGCTATTTTTGGGGTCAACAATTGCAATATTCGAAAGGTCGATTGCAAGCTCTTTATTCACAATACCGCCCGCATTGGTCATAGTGGGTTTTTGGTGCTTAGTCGCAACATTAACGCCCTGAACAATCGCACGATTCTCCTTTTTGATAATTTGTAAAACTTCACCCGTTTTACCTTTATCTTTACCGGCAATCACAATAACTTGATCACCTTTTTTGATCTTTGCTATTGCCATTATAAAACCTCCGGAGCTAGTGAAATGATTTTCATATATCTTTTGGCGCGTAACTCACGGGTTACGGGGCCAAAAATACGAGTTCCAATGGGTTCTCCATTGTTATTAATGATAACCGCAGCATTATCGTCGAAACGAATAGCCGAGCCATCTTTGCGGCGAATCTCTTTAGCTGTACGAACGATAACAGCTTTTACAACATCACCTTTTTTAACGCGACCACGTGGAATAGCCTCTTTAACCGAGCAAACGATAACATCGCCCACCGAAGCTATTTTACGTTTTGAACCTCCAAGTACCTTAATACACTGTACGCGACGGGCACCTGAATTATCGGCCACTGTGAGATTAGATTCTACTTGTATCATAGTTGATCCTCTTTATTCATGACCTAAGGGATTATCCCTCAATAACTTCCCAAGATTTACGCTTGGAAATTGGGCGGCATTCGCGAATTCGAACAATATCGCCCACTTTAAATTTATTTGTTTCATCATGCGCTGCATATTTCTTGCTCCGACGAATAACTTTCTTTAAAAGCGGATGCAAGATTTGGCGCTCTACCTTTACAGTAACGGTTTTATCTTGAGCGTCACTGGTAACCACACCTTGAAGAATACGTTTTGGCATTCTATTTCTCCACTTTCAACTGGTTAATCACGGTTTTCACACGAGCAATATCACGGCGAACTTTACGAATCTGTGCTGTAGATTCTAACTGCTGAGAAGCCGTTTGAAAACGCAGATTAAATTGCTCCTTACGTAATTCTACCAATGTCGCTTGAAGTTCAGCAGCGGACTTTTGTTTCAATTCATTTGCTTTCATTGATTAGCCCTCATCTCCAAGTCGGGTTATCATTTTCGTTCTCACCGGCAGCTTTGCAGAAGCAAGCTCAAAAGCAC
>JBKEAR010000041.1:0-40463 GCA_047972425.1 Alphaproteobacteria bacterium
GAACATGTGGTGTTTGAAGACGGCACCGAGTTCATTTACGATAACGGTGTATGGAATATCGTATAATTATAAAACCCTATATAACTCAGAACGCTGCAGAGAAATCTGCAGCGTTTTTTTTATTTGTCCTTATTTTTTCGTTTCAATGCGGCTATAGCTTAGTATTTCCCTTGGTTTTAGAATCTGATAAAAAGATAAAAATAAATGGTTTTAGATAAATTATGCAGAGATGCAAACTATTTTTTATGAATGATTTATATATATAAATTTTTTTATATTCAAAAAAATATCTGAAAATCATAGTAAATTTGCGGTTGATGAATCATGTATAGAATAATTACCATATAAAATATTCAATATTTATAACTATTTTTTTAAAGCCACTTTACAATCATTATAAATCATTGCAGAATAAGCCTATAAAAACAAAGGAATAACCAAGCAGAATAGTGGGGTTTTAACGTTGAGTATTATGAGTATGGTTGCCCATGTAGCCGCAGTGGATGCGCCTTTTGTGCGCCCGCAATTAGAAGATATTGATGGTCTGGAGATTATTGATATCGTTGATAATAATACAAAAATACTCCTTTTGTTGGATGTTGAAAACGAATTTGATTTTCATGACTCTCTCAAAAAAATCCAAAGTTTAAAGGCTTTACAGTCTTTATCCTATGCTGCCCATTATTCCGAAGAAGCAATATCTGAACCAAGTAAAAAGGATTGATAAAATGAGTTTAAATCGTAGGGATTTCTTGCGTCTGAATGCAGCGGCCTTAGCTGCAACAACAGCAGGTGTCACCTTAAAAGATGCCTTTGCCGAAGATAAATCACTAGACGAAGGTGTGGTTTGGGACAAAGCACCTTGCCGTTATTGCGGTACAGGCTGTGGTATTTTAGTCGGGACAAAAGACGGTAAAATTGTTGCCACTAAAGGCGATGTCGATGCCCCTGTAAATAAAGGCCTTAACTGTATTAAAGGTTATTTCCTTTCTAAAATTCCTTATGGCGAAGATCGTTTGGAAAAACCGTTGCTCCGTATGAAAAACGGCCAATATGATAAAGATGGTGATTTTACCCCCATTGAATGGGATGATGCCTTAGATATTATGGCCGAAAAATTTACGGCAGCCATTAAAGAATACGGCCCCGATAGCGTGGGCATGTTTGGCTCTGGCCAATGGACAATTTTTGAGGGTTATACTGGCTCTAAACTCATGAAAGCCGGTTTTCGTACCAATAATATCGACCCCAATGCCCGCCATTGTATGGCCTCGGCCGTTGTGGGCTTTATTCGCGCCTTTGCTATGGACGAACCCATGGGCGTATATGATGATTTTGAATTGGGCGAAAATTTTGTGCTTTGGGGCTCTAACATGGCCGAGATGCACCCCATTTTATGGTCACGTATTTCCGATACGCGCTTAACCAAACCCGATGCATCGGTACATGTGCTTTCCACTTATCAGCATCGTAGTTTCGATTTAGCCGATAACGGTATAATTATGCATCCGCAGTCGGATTTAGTCATTGCAAATTATATCGCCAATTACATTATCCAAAATGGTGCGGTTAACGAAGATTTTGTAAATAAACATACCCATTTTAAACGGGCAACAACCGATATCGGTTATGGTTTACGCGATGAAGATCCGCGCCAACAAAATGCAGCTAATGCCAATAAGGGCGATATGACTGATATGACCTTTGATGAATATAAAGAGGCTGTATCGGAATATACATTAGAAAAAGCAGTAGAAATGTCGGGTGTTCCGGCAGGGCAATTAGAAGCTTTAGCCAAATTATATGCCGACCCCAACAAAAAGGTGGTATCGCTTTGGACAATGGGTGTTAACCAACACTCACGTGGTAGCTGGATGAACGGTAACATTTATAATATCCATTTATTAACAGGCAAAATTTCCGAGCCCGGCAATGGTCCGTTCTCGCTAACCGGTCAGCCATCAGCCTGTGGTACCGCGCGCGAAGTGGGTACATTTGCCCATCGCTTACCGGCCGATTACGTGGTTGCTAACGAAGACCACCGCAAATTAGCCGAAAAAATTTGGAAGCTACCGGAGGGTACAGTACCCGGTAAAGTGGGTTACCATGCGGTTCTTCAAAGCCGTAAACTAAAAGATGGTGATTTAAAAGTTTATTGGGCATTATGTACCAATAATATGCAAGCCGGCCCCAATACAAACGAGGAAACTTTCCCCGGTTGGCGGAATAAAGATGCTTTTGTTATTGCGTCCGACCCTTACCCAACCGTATCCGCCCAAGCGGCCGATTTAATTTTACCAACAGCCATGTGGGTAGAAAAAGAAGGTGCCTATGGTAATGCCGAGCGCCGTGCGCAATTTTGGTATCAGCAAATTAAACCGTTTGGTGAAGCACGCTCCGACTTATGGCAAATGGTAGCTCTTTCTAAACGCATTAAAGTGGCCGATGTTTGGCCGGCTGAGCTTTTAGAAAAAGCCCCCGAATATAAAGATGCCACACTTTTTGATGTTTTATATGCCAATGGTCAAGTCGATCAATTTGAGTTGACCGATGCCGCTAAAGCCAAAGGTAACCATGAATCCGAAGATTTCGGTTTCTATATTCAAAAAGGTCTGTTCGAGGAATATCGGCGTTTTCAATTCGAAGGCCCTAAACGCGGGCACGAAATGGCCGATTTCGAAGCCTATCACCAAGCCCGCGGTTTGCGTTGGCCTTATGTAAACGGTAAAGAAACTCTATGGCGTTATAACGAAGAATATGACCCATTTGTAACCAAAGGTGCCGGCATTGAGTTTTATGGCGCGAAAGACGGTAAAGCCAATATCATCTTTGCCCCTTATGAGCCACCTGCAGAAAGCCCCGATGAAGAATATGACTTATGGTTATGTACAGGGCGTGTTTTAGAGCATTGGCATACCGGTTCAATGACCCGCCGTGTACCCGAGCTTTATCGTGCCGTGCCCGATGCCGTTTATTTTATGAACGAGCAAGATGCCAAAGACCGTGGCATTAAACGGGGCGACCGTATTAAAGTGGCTTCTCGCCGTGGTGAAATAGAAGCGATTTGTGAAACCAAAGGCCGTAACAAAATGCCGAAAGGTATGACATTTATGGCTTTCTTCGATGCCCAACGTTTGGTGAATAAACTTGTGCTCGATGCCACATGCCCGCTTTCTAAAGAAACCGACTTTAAGAAAACGGCTGTTAAAATACGTAAAGCCTAGTATATAACAGATATATAAGGAACTTTAGGAGGATATAGTGGCAAGGCGGCGTCAATTTTTACAAAAGCTCGGCAAAGGGGCAGTGGTGTTTGGTGTATTGGGTGCTTTTTGGGGCAAAGGCTCTAAAAAAGCCCGTGCCGAAGGTGCCCGTAATCTGCGCCCACCCTTTGCATTGGCTGAGGCAGAATTTAACGCCGCTTGTGTTCGCTGTGGGCAATGTGTGCAAGCTTGCCCTTACGATACCTTGCGTTTGGCCAGTATTTTCGAGCCAGATTTGGCATCGGGTACACCCTATTTTAAAGCCCGCGATATCCCTTGCGAATTATGCGAGGATATGCCTTGTGTAAGGGCTTGCCCTTCGGGTGCTTTAAATGATAATGGGCAAGATATTTATCAGTCCCGTATGGGTGTGGCCTTAATTTCCGACCAAGAAAAATGCCTGAACTGGCGGGGTTTGCGTTGCGATGTTTGTTATCGGGTTTGTCCGGTGATTGATGAAGCGATTACACTGGAAATGAACCATAATGATCGTACCGGTGCCCATGCTAAGCTAATACCCACAGTGCATTCCGATGCTTGTACGGGTTGCGGTAAATGCGAAAAAGCCTGTGTACTCAGCGAAGCCGCCATTAAAGTCTTCCACCCCGAGGATATTATGGGCAAACAAGATGACTTCTATTTGCCCAATGAAACAACCGATATGGGAGGAGAAAGCTAATGTCTAAATCTGCTCCGCGTCAAGATGCCATTGCCAAAAAAGGTTATTTTAAAGCCTATCAATGGATGATCATTCGCCGCTTTAGCCAAATTGGCTTTTTGTTGGCATTTGGTTTATATGCATGGTGGGGTATCGCTTTGGTCAAAGGCTCGCTCACATCATCGCGTTGGTTGGGGATTATACCGGCAACAGAACCCTTAACATTTGTACAATCCATTTTTGTTTCCAACCAATGGGCAATCGATTTGCTTATTGGTGGTAGTATCCTGCTTATTTTGGGTATTGCTTTTGGTGCACGTATTTTTTGCGGTTGGATATGCCCGGTCAATATGGTTTCCGAAACCACAACATGGGTTAAACATAAGTTTCGCCTAAAAGGTGGGTTGCGCCTGCCCGAAAATATGCGTTACGGTGTGTTAGCCGCCGTGATTGTGGCATCCATTATTGGTCAATTCATCGCATGGGAGGTCATTAGCCCCATTAGCAATACATACCGAGCCTTTCTATTTGCAGGGTTAAGCAGTTTATGGCTTATTGGCTTGGTTGCACTTTTAGATATCTTTGTTCTATCGGAGAATTTCTGCAAAAACCTATGCCCTCAAGGTGCCTTATATAGTTTACTCGGTCATTTTCACATCTTTGGCGTTACCGCCTTTAATAAAGATAAATGCACCAATTGCGGCGATTGTTATGCCGTATGCCCCGAAGAAAAAATATTACACGCCCCCTTACGCGGTACAAAAACCCCGCATATCAAATCGGGCTTATGTAATACATGTGGGCAATGTATTGATGTTTGTTGCGAAAATGTATTGAAATATGATTTTTTTATTCAGACTAAGAGAAAAGAGAAAGAGGAATCTTAACAATGAAAAAAGCGATGATTATAGCGCTTACAGCTCTGAGTTTTTCGTTTACCGTCCAAGCCAATGAAATTGCAGCCGATTCAGTTGCAACTTTGCGTGGCGGTGTTGCTATTAATACAGAAATTGAAGCGAAAACAAATGAAGCTCTCATAACAGGTAAGGCCGACCACCCCGATGTTTTTAATCAACAAGGGGTTGAACCTTCTATGATACCCCATTCGATTGAAGGTTATACAATCACTACCGATACCAATATGTGCCTTATGTGTCACGAGGCCGGCCTAAACGGGGCAACAGCATTACCCGAAAGCCATTTTATGGATGATCGCTCAGGTGAGACAACCGATAAAGTGGATGGCCGCCGGTACTTCTGCACCCAATGTCATACATCGCAAGTCGATAATCCACCGCTGGTTATCAATAAACGCGATCAATAAAGCCATATTTAGGCCGGTATCATCCTAAATTATCCGCTTATTTCCTGATGCGAAAAAGGAAAATAGTAAAAAATAGGTGGATAAAACAAATGGTATCATGGTTATTTGTTGGTAAATAATGGATAATATTGGCTTTATAGGGATAAAAAGGGAGGGCTTTTGCCTTCTCTTTTTTATTGCCAAAGCGATATGATAAAAAGATAGTAATTTATCGGCATATTGATTACACTGTTTTAATAACGAACATTAAGAGAACAAAATATGGCCACCCTATTTGAAAGCCAAGCAGCCACACCCCTTGCCGAGCGTATTCGCCCCCAAAGCCTTAGTGAGGTTGTGGGGCAGGATCATCTATTGAGCGATAACGGGCTTATTACCAAAATGGTGCGTAGCGGCAAGGTGATGAGCGCCATATTTTGGGGCCCGCCCGGCACAGGCAAAACCACCATTGCGCGCTTGCTCGCCCAAATTGGCGATTATCATTTCGAGCCACTCTCGGCTGTATTTTCGGGTGTGGCAGACTTGCGCCGTGTGTTTGAAGCCGCCAAAGAGCGCCGTAAATTGGGGCAGAATACCCTGTTATTTGTCGATGAAATTCACCGCTTTAACCGAGCCCAACAGGATGGCTTTTTGCCCTATGTGGAAGATGGTACAATTATCCTGATTGGCGCCACCACCGAGAACCCATCATTTGAGCTCAATGCAGCGTTGCTATCGCGCTGCCAAATCCTCACTATCAAACATTTAGAACCGGCGGACTTAGCCGTGATTTGCGCCCGTGCCGAGGCCGAGTTGGAGCGCAAACTCCCCCTTGATAATGAGGCGAAATCAGCCCTAATCGAGATGGCACAAGGGGACGGACGCTATTTTGTGAATATGATGGAAACCATATTTGAACTCGCCGGGGAAGAGACAGACCTTTCTGTACCCCAGCTTGAGCAGCTGGTACAAAAGCGCAAACCCCTTTACGATAAATCTCAAGATGGGCATTTCAATTTAATCTCAGCTTTTCATAAAAGCCTGCGGGCGTCCGATGTGGATGCCGCCCTTTATTATTACGGGCGCATGATAGATGGCGGGGAGGACCCTAAATATATCCTGCGCCGTATGGCTGCTTTTGCCTCAGAGGATGTGGGGCTGGCCGACCCAAACTGCATGGTGCAAGTGCAAGCTGCATGGCAAGCTTATGAGCGCCTTGGCATGCCCGAGGGCAGCTTGCCCCTTGGCCAAGCGATTATCTATTGTGCCACCGCCCCCAAATCGAACGCGGTAATTACCGCCCTTAAAAAAATGACACCCATTGCCCAAGCAACGGGCTCTATAAGCCCACCCATGCGCATACTCAATGCGCCAACTAAGATGATGAAAAATATGGGTTACGGCCAAAATTACCAATATGACCACGACCATGAACATGCGTTTTCGGGTCAAGATTGTTTTCCCGATGAGCTTGGGCGTCAAAAATTTTACCTACCCAATGACCGCGGTTATGAAAAAGAACTAAAAAAACGCTTGGAATTCTGGGATAGTCGGCGTAAAACAAAAAAAGAAAATACAGAAAGTTAAGCAATATGAGCAATATTTACCCATATTTAACCGTTGCCATTGGGGGCGGATTAGGGGCAATGGCACGCTTTGGCCTAAGCCAATATTTTATGCGCTATGCCCATTTAAACTTCCCCATTGGCACATTAATAGCCAATTTTATTGGCTGTTTGGGCTTGGGCTTGTTGGCAGGCTGGTTAGAGCGTAATATCATTAACGAGTTTACACGTCTATTGCTTATGGTCGGGTTTATGGGGGCATTAACCACATTTTCTACATTCTCAATGGAGTTTATCTTTTTTGCCAAACAAGGCGAGATTATACGCGGATTAACCTATGTGGGCATCTCCTTTATCTTTGGTTTTGCCCTTTTTGCTATTGGATATTACGGAGCCAGATGAATATGAATTATAAAATAGAAATCATTAGCGAAGATGATCATGATATCCGCCTTGACCGCTGGTTTCAGCGCCATTACAGCCATGTAAGCAAAGGCTTGGTGGATAAATTGGCACGTAAAGGGGCTATTCGCCTTGATGGTAAAAGATGCAAAGGGGGTAGCCGTATAGCCAAGGGGCAAGAGCTACGCATTCCGCCATCTATCCTTAATGCCGAGGCCATTGAGCCCGATGAAAAACCCATGGCATCGCCTGCGGATATTAAACTGATTAAAAATGCCATTATCCATGAGGATCGCTTTATTTATGTTGTTAATAAACCCCAAGGTTTGGCTGCACAAGGGGGTAGTGGCATTACCCGCTCGCTTGATGTAATTATGAATGCGATAGCGGCCGAGGCCGGCCATAGCGCCCATTTGGTGCATCGGCTCGATAAAGATACATCGGGCATTATCATTGTCGCAAAATCGCCCAATGTGGCGGCAAAGCTAACCAAAGAATTTAAAAGCCATGATATGCGCAAAATTTATTTGGCTGTCTTAAAAGGCTGCCCAAGGCCTTATGAGGGCGAGATTGATATGCCCCTGCGCAAAGCGGGCAATATTGGCGAGCAAAAAGTAATTGTGGATTACGAGCAAGGGCAAAAGGCGGTAACTTTATACCAAATGTTAGAAAATGCCGGCAGCCAGTTTAGCTTGGTTGCATTTTCGCCCCTTACTGGCCGTACCCACCAATTGCGGGTTCATGCCACCGAGGGTTTAAAATGCCCTATTATGGGCGATGGTAAATATGGTGGGGAAGAAGCCTTTGCCAATGGTATTGCCAAAAAGCTCCATTTACATGCATGGCAGTTGCATTTTAAACATCCGGGTTCGGGTGAGCAGGTAACTTATATTGCCCCATTATCCGATACATTAAAGCAAACATTAGAAACCCTTGCTTTAAGCGAGCCTGATACGGAGCTTAGCGATTAAACAATCTAATCTCCTCTACCAGAGGGGTGCTTGCGTAGCAAGCGGGGTGTGTCGCATAGATAAAATGATAGCTGTATTATAGACGAATGATTTTTGCAAAATCAATCATGGAAAATGTGCTCAGCGGAAAGCATGTTTTTGAATTGGGTAATGATGTTATTATCAAGATTGGCTGCTTTAAAGACCTCGGCGGCAAAGGATACAGGGGCAGTGCCCCCATTTTGGTGATGTTGCCGCAAAAGTGTTGTAACATTGGGTGCATCTTCTGTAAGCCAAGTATCGCCACCAATAATAGCAATAACTTGTGGTGCATATAGTCTATACATAATAAAATGATTATATAAACATCAGTAATAATTTGATGCTAAGTGGTTTGCAACCCGTAAAGCCGAAGGCTTTCTAAAAAAAGATAACTTGTCTCCGACAAGATATAATCCCCGCACACAGCTACGCTGTGGGCAACCTCAAAGCATTAGGTAATACTAAAATTTATTATCATTTTAAGTAGTATTACCTATATTGCAAAACTTCATCAAAACTATTGGCAACCTTTACATTAAGCCCACCTGCTGAGGTTAATAGCCCTTTTTGCGGTGCAAAAAAACGGATATTAAGACCATAATAACTTCCTCCTACACCCGCAATAAGTCCATATTCCCAATCGGCAAATTGTGGAGCTAGTAATAGTGCAACTTTTTCCATTTTGTGTTCTCTTTTTGTTCTTTTTAAATCAGCGTACCACATAGCTTATGTCAACATGCAAGTCAAAAATATACAAAGTTTTTAAAGACTATATGGCACATGGTACATACATTTAAACAAATTAGCCTGTATGCGAAGCGTACAGATACAATATGGCCAAAATCTCTTATAACCTTCTGCCAAAGATGAACCAAAATTCTAACACACCCCACCCACTTCGTGGGTACCCCTCTGCCAGAGGGGCGTAGGTATATCTGGGGTTTTTTTGTGGGTGCTTGCAGGCTGTTACAAATAAAAAATTAAATGAAGTTTGTATGTTTTTTTCGGAATCTATGGCAAAGAGATATAAAATAGACTATATTATCTATATTAGTATATTTTAAACAGCTGAATGAGGCTTAGAAAATTATGAATGATCGTATTTTAGATACAAGTTATGTTGGCTCCAATGCTGCTTTGCAAGCGGGCTTACAAAAATATTTTACCCGTATTTACGGCCTTGTGGCATTAGCCTTGGCGGTTTCGGGTGGTGTGGCTTATTTTACCGCACAATATGCAATCGCTAATCCGGCTGTATTACAGTTTTTATTTAGCGGCTTTACCATGTGGGTGGTGATGTTTTTACCCCTTATTTTGGTTATGATTATGAATGGTATGGTGCAATCGGCATCGGCCGGGGCGTTAGGCATGATGTTGTTTCTGATTGCGATTGCTTTTGGTATTTCTGATTCGATTGTATTTCTGATTTATCCCTCTAGCGGTATTTACCAAACATTCTTTGTAACCGCGGGTGCATTTGCTGCGCTTTCGGGTTATGGTTTAATTACTAAGCGCGATTTAAGTGGCATGGGTCGTATTTTATTCATTGGTTTGGTGGGTTTAATCTTAGCCAGCCTTGGTAATATCTTCTTTAAATCAAGCGGTATGGATTTTGCTATTTCGCTTGTGGGCATTGTTATTTTTGCCGGTTTAATCACTTGGAAAACCAATGAGCTTAAAGTGAATTATGCTTATTATGTACAAGCTGGTGTGGCCGATAAAGTGGCTGTGCTTGGTGCATTAAGCTTATTTATTAGCTTTATTAACCTATTTTGGTTCTTGCTTCGTTTTATGGGCGGTAATCGTAGTTAATTAGACTAAAAATAAAATAATCAAAGCGGGTTTGTTATAGCCCGCTTTTTGTTTAAAAGGGCTCATATGCCTGACTAATTATCGGGTTAGGCTCAAAGACAAGCGAAATAAGAATGTCCCCTCTTTAGAGGGTCTTGTCGGAGACAAGCGAAATAAGAATGTCCTCTCTTTAGAGGGTCTTGTCGGAGACAAGCGAAATAAGAATGTCCCCTCTTTGGAGGGTCTTGTCGGAGACAAGCGAAATAAGAATATCCCCTCTTTAGAGGGTCTTGTCGGAGACAAGCGAAATAAGAATGTCCTCTCTTTGGAGGGGTGTCGCTGAAAGCGACGGGGTGTGTTTATTTTTGTTTATTTGAAATTCCGAACCCACCCCGTCAGGCTCTGCCTGACACCCCTCTGCAGGAGGGGATTATCCTATTTTTGTTCGCCTGCGGCATGACCCTCCGCGGGAGGGGGGAATTAAACTTGATATCTTATTGGGGAAATAACGATGAAAATAAAAATAGCGGAATTAGAAATTCGAAGAGCATATATAAGGAAAATCGTTATTCCCAACTTGATTGGGAATCTGGTAACGGAGCGCTGTTAAGTGTACAGATACAAATTAACAATCGAATATCATGGGGGCTTTTTTTGTGGTTGGCAACGCCAAAAAGATGCCCCTTCGGTTCAGCAAACTATCGAGGAGGCTTTGCAGCCTTTATTATTGAAAAATGATGCACAAGCGGTGCTCCATTGTGCCGGGCGTACCGATACCGGGGTACATGCCCTTGCGCAGGTTGCCCATGTGGATTTAAGCCGCAATATGGATGGTTATAAGCTGTTAAAGGCGCTGAATTATTATTTAAAAGAGGCACGGGTAAAGATTATAGTTTGTAAAAATTTGGGTTTGGCATCTGAAACAGATTTTCATGCCCGCTTTTCTTGCATTGAGCGCGCGTATGAATATCGTATTGTTAATCGCTTAAGCCCCCTTGCGATAGCGCATGGTTTGGCTTGGCAGGTCGATTATGATTTAGATGCCCAAGAAATGCACGAGGCCGCCCAATATTTAATTGGCAAACATGATTTAACCAGTTTTCGGGCGGCAGGTTGCCAAGCAAACTCGCCTATTCGCACAATTGATGAAGTTTCGGTTATGCGCCAAAAGGATGAAGTGATATTTTCCATACGCGCCCAAAGTTTTTTATATCATCAGGTACGTAATATTGTGGGTTCGTTAGTTTTGGTGGGTAAGGGTAAATGGACAGCTGCAGATTTTACCAAGGTATTGCAAGCCAAAGACCGTACCCTAGCTGGCCCCACAGCACCGGCCGAGGGTTTATATTTTGTTCGGGCAAAATATAACTAGCGATTATGCTATTTTGGGTTCTTCACATTGTAAATGCTTTTCGCCCCATACAGCCATAGAATCTAATATCGCTTTCAGTTCCACACCGGCATCGGTGACCAAATATTCATTGCGTGGGGGATTTTGCTGATATAATTTTTTGGTTATCAGCCCTGCATTTTCAAGTTTTTTAAGGCGATCGGCCAGAATATTCGAGGGTATACCTTCGGGACTATCCTGAAACTCACCATATCGTTTTTTTTCATTAAAAACCATATCGCGAATAATAAGCAGCGACCATTTATCGCCGATGAGATCCAATACACAGCTAATCACACATTCTGAGCGCTGTTTTTGCACCATTTTATTTTCCTTAAATTCCAATAAAAAATATTATTATTTAATAATATATAATGTAGTGATATGAATTGCAAAAAAAAAGAGGGAATTAATGAAAACAACCAATAAAAATAACAAACTATTTCAGTTGGATATTAAAAAAATAAATGGTTCACTCCAAGGGACTTTATAGGTAAAATCATAAAAACCTTGACGGATATAAATTTTAAGACCAACTTTTGGTTATAAAGAAAGATTAGTATTTAAGGAGTATTATATGCATAGTCCCAATCAGCCATTAGAATCGTTTCATGCCACGACTATTGTGGGTGTTAAAAAAGGAAAGCAAACCGTTATTGCCGGCGATGGCCAAGTGAGCCTTGGCCAAACGGTCATGAAGGGCACAGCCCGCAAAGTGCGCCGTATAAGCCGGGGCGATGTTGTGGTGGGTTTTGCCGGGGCAACGGCCGATGCTTTTACTTTATTTGAGCGTTTAGAGGCCAAATTAGAGCTCCACCCCGGCCAGTTAATGCGTGCCTGTGTGGAGCTAGCTAAAGATTGGCGAACCGACCGATATTTGCGCCGTTTAGAGGCCATGATGATTGTGGGCGATAAAGATAATTTGCTGATAGTTACGGGTAACGGCGATGTTTTAGAGCCCGATGACGGTATTGCCGCCATTGGCTCGGGCGGTAATTATGCACTCTCGGCAGCACGCGCCTTATGTGAAATTGACCATTTATCGGCCGAAGATATTGCGCGTAAAGCCATGAAGATTGCGGGTGATATTTGTGTATATACCAATCATAATATTGTTATCGAAAAATTAGGTGAAGAAGACTAAAAATATGAAAAATATTAATTTTACACCCCGCGAAACCGTATCGGAGTTGGATCGTTTTATCATTGGGCAAAAAGATGCTAAAAAAGCCGTGGCCATTGCGCTTCGTAACCGTTGGCGCCGCCAACAATTACCCAAAGAATTGGCTGAGGAGGTCATGCCCCGCAATATTTTAATGATAGGCCCCACAGGTGTGGGTAAAACCGAAATTGCGCGGCGCTTAGCCAAGCTTGCCCATGCGCCTTTTGTTAAGGTAGAGGCCACACGCTTTACCGAGGTTGGTTATGTGGGGCGCGATGTTGAGCAAATGATCCGCGATTTGGTGGATATTTCCATTATGATGACCCGCGAAGAAAAACGCAAAATGGTACGTGCCAAAGCCGAGGTTGCGGCCGAGGAACGCATTATTGATGCTTTTTGCGGTAAAAAATCATCGGAGGAAACACGGCAAAAATTCCGCACGCTTCTCCGCGATGAGCAGTTAGAAGATAAAGAAGTAGAAATTCAAGTGGTGGATAAACCCAAAGGCGCACCGATGTTTGAGGTTCCGGGTATGCCGGGGGCGCAAATGGGCATGATGAATTTGGGCGATATGTTGGGCGATGCCTTTGGCGGCAAAAAAACCAAACCCCGCAAAATGAAGGTAAAAGATAGCCGTGAGTTACTTATTGCCGAAGAATCCGATAATTTGCTAGATGAAGAAGAAGTCATTCGCGAGGCGATATTTGAAGCCGAAAACAACGGTATTGTCTTTATTGATGAGATAGATAAAATTTGCGCGCGCTCCGAGCGTTCATCGGCCGATGTTAATCGCGAGGGTGTGCAACGGGATTTACTACCCATGGTGGAAGGCACAACGGTTTCAACCAAACATGGTACCGTAAAAACCGACCATATTTTATTTATTGCATCAGGTGCTTTTCATCTTGCGCGGCCATCGGATTTATTACCCGAGCTCCAAGGGCGTTTGCCCATAAGGGTAGAGTTGCGGGCTTTAACCCAAGAGGATTTTAAGCGGATTTTATTAGAGCCGGAAAATAACCTGATTATGCAATATACCGAAATGCTTAAGGTAGAAGGGGTTGATGTTCAATTTACCGATGACGCTATAGAGGCCATCGCCTCGGCAAGTGTGAAGGTGAATGACGAGGTGGAAAATATTGGCGCAAGGCGTTTACAAACCGTGTTAGAAAAACTCACCGAGGAAATTAGCTTTAACGCACCCGAAAAAGAAGGCGAGGTTTATGTGATTGATGCCGCTATGGTGGATGCATCGGTGGGTGAGATTGCACGTAATCGGGATTTAACCCAGTTTATTTTATAAAAACCGCTTGTATTTGCGCGAAAAATTTGGCATAAACAAAGGCCATTATTCGAGATATCGCTTGACTCTGTTTAATAGATATTTTAAACAGAGCGGCTTAGTATTTATTTATAGAAAGAAATTTAAGGAGTTTTCAGATGAAGCGTACATTCCAGCCAAGTAACCTTGTGCGTAAGCGTCGTCATGGTTTTCGTTCGCGTATGTCCACTGTAGCAGGTCGTCGTATATTATCGGCTCGTCGTGCAAAAGGGCGCAAACGCTTATCTGCATAATATAATGCATAAATTGGCTCGCCTTAAAAAACGTAAAGAGTTTTTATCGGTTTCTCGCACAAACATTAAATGGGTAACACCGGCATTTATATTGCAATTGCGCCCATGGGATAAAAACGAAGAATATGGCGGTATTGACTTGCGTTTTGGCATAACAGCCAGCAAAAAAACAGGTAATGCGGTGAGGCGTAATCGGATTCGACGCAGATTACGTGCCTTAGCCCAAGAAATATTACCAATATATTCTATGCCCAGATATGATTTTGTGCTGATTGCACGTTATAGCGCTTGGGATAGAGAATATACAGATTTAAAGTCAGATTTGCAAAAGGCACTTAAGAATCTTAAGATATGCGCCGATGCAAATTGTTGAAAAGATGCGAAAATAAATGAAGCTGATGAATCCGATAACATGGTTTTTTTTGAAACTCATTCGGTTTTATCAGCTTTTTATTTCGCCGCTTATCGGGAGCAATTGTCGGTATTCTCCCACTTGTTCGGCTTATGCCACCCAAGCTCTAAAAACCCATGGACTTTTAAAGGGCGGATGGTTAAGCTTAAAGCGAATTTTAAGATGTCATCCTTGGGGTGGGTCGGGTTATGATCCGGTACCTGAGAAAACAAAAAAAAATGATGATATAAAGAGTAAAGAGGATAAACGTTTATGAGTGATGATTTTCGTCGCGTTTTATTGGCTGTTGCGTTGTCAATGATGGTATGGATTGGGGTTTCATGGTTATTTCCTTCTCCAGAAGTTACTGAGGTTGCTTCAACAACAAGTACCGAGCAAACCGTAACCCAAAATGCCGCCACCAGCCAAGGCCAAGATGCCACAGCAAGCCAAGATAATGGGCAAAAATTATTACCCCGAGCCGAGGCCATAGAAGTTGGCGATCGCCTTCCGTTTGAAAATAATAATGTAGAGGGCAGCATTTTGCTCCAAGGTGCCACGGTAGATGATTTATTACTCAAAAATTATAAAGTGAATTTAGGCGGTACAGAAGAAGTTGTTTTGCTTTCGCCCATGAGTGCCGAGGGTGTTTCTACCCGTTTTGAAAACGGCTGGTTAGATGTCAATAACCAAGTCAATGAACCCAATGCCCAATCGGTTTGGCAGGCCGATGGCGAAAAACTCACCCCCACAACGCCCGTAACCCTTACTTGGGATAATGGCGAAGGTTTTGTTTTTGTTCAAAAATACGAAATGGACGAAAATTATTTATTTACGGTTTCACGTTCCGTTATTAATAATACCGATACCGCGGTAGATTTGGTGGAATATCAGCAAGTGGTGACCATTGGCCAAAGAGAGCCAAACCGTTTGGTGCGTACCGGTGCGGTGGCCTATGTGAACGAGCTTTATAATCAGCGTTATAATAAAATGGATATCGGTTACCGTGCGGACTTCCCGCCCAAACCCAAAAAGGCCGAGGACGTACAAGGTACATTAACCGGCGGTTGGATTGGCTTTACCGAGCGTTACTGGTTAACAGCGGTGGTTCCGCAATCGACCCAAGAAGGCCAAGCCTATTTTAGAGCCTTAGGCGATGCAACAACACCTATTTACCAAGCGGTTTTTAAAGATACACCTATTACCATTGCTGCCAATAGCCAAAGCGATGCATCGGTTGGGCGTTTTTATTCGGGCGCCAAAGAATATGATGTTTTGATGGATGTGAGCAAAACATATAACATTAAACGTTTCCAACGCTCGATTGATTTTGGTGTGTTTTATTATCTCACCCAACCATTTTTAATGGTGCTTACATGGTTGCATCATTTTATCGGCAATATGGGCGTGGCGATTATCGGTTTAACCGTGATTGTGAAACTTATTTTATTCCCACTCGCCTATAAATCTTATAAATCCATGGCACGTATGAAGAATTTGCAGCCCAAAATGCAAACCCTTAAAGAGCAATATGGCGATGACCGCCAAGGTTTACAAAAAGCCACAATGGAGCTTTACCGTAAGGAAAAAGTAAACCCTGCGGCGGGTTGTTTACCATTGCTTATTCAAATCCCGATTTTCTTCTCGCTCTATAAAGTGTTGAATATTGCCATTGAAATGCGCCATGCGCCATTCTTTGGGTGGATTCACGATCTTTCAGCGCCCGATCCCACATCTTGGATTAATCTGTTTGGTCTCTTACCATGGGACGGCATGCCCAGCCATTGGACACCCACATTAACCATGCTCGATATGTTTGCCTTAGGTATTTGGCCGCTCCTTATGGGTATCTCTATGTATCTGCAACAAACCCTTAACCCTGCACCGGCCGATAAACAACAAGCCATGATATTTAAATGGTTACCGGTTGTGTTTACCTTTATGATGGGTGGTTTTGCATCGGGTCTGGTGATTTATTGGACAGCCAATAACATCTTAAGCTTTGGCCAACAATGGTTTATTAACCGCAATGTTAATCGCGATGCAAAGGCCAAATAAAGCAAAATGGCCGAGCATCCTGTAGCCCAACTGCCGGAAGAAACCGAGGAAGCCTTAATTTTTGGGCGCAAGCAATTTGCTGCGCCCGTTCATTTTGTTTTGGGTGCGGCGGCTTTACACCAAATACCCGAAACTGAGCGTATAGAAATTGCCTTTGTCGGGCGCTCTAATGTGGGTAAGTCTAGCCTGATTAATGCTTTGCTCTCACGTAATAATATAGCCAAAACATCATCAACCCCAGGGCGCACGCAACAAATTAACTTTTTTACCTTGGGTGAAGATTTAATGATTGCCGATTTACCCGGCTATGGTTATGCCAAAGCCCCGGTGGATCAGGTAGCGCAATGGCATGAGCTGATTTTTAATTATTTGCGTGGGCGGCCACAATTGCGCCGTGTGCTCATACTCATTGATGCCCGCCATGGTATTAAAAAAAGCGATGAAGAATGTATGGATTTATTGGATACTGCAGCCGTAAATTGGCAGGTTATCCTAACCAAAACCGATAAAGTGAAAAAAACACAGCTCGATAAAATTTATGCCCAAACCTGTAAATTTGTGGCTAAACGCCCGGCGGCGCACCCAAAAATACTCATAACATCTTCCGAGAAACATCAGGGGTTAGAAGAATTGCGTGCCAGCATTGCATGGATGATCAACGCATAATATCCGCCCATAATCATTAAAATTGATGATAAAATGAAAATCACTTTATTTTTTTGGATAAAAGGATAAAATAAACTTGTTTTTTTAATCAATAGCAAAAGGATACAGTTATGACAGACATTAATGTAATCATGGCACAAAGACTAGAGAAAGCGGGTATATTATCAGAAGCGCTGCCATTTTTACGACGCCACCATAACTCGAACTTTGTTATTAAATATGGCGGGCATGCTATGGGCGACCCAAAAGCGGCCGATACTTTTGCCCGTGCGGTGGTTTTATTGCGCCATGTCGGTATTTTCCCGGTGGTGGTGCATGGTGGCGGCCCGCAAATTGGTAAAATGCTTAAACGCTTAAATATTGAATCCGACTTCATTGATGGTTTGCGTGTAACCACTCAAGAGATTGTTGATGTTGTCGAGATGGTTTTGGCCGGTGCGATTAATAAAGAGATTGTGGGGGCAATAACCATGGTGGGCGGCACGGCCGTGGGTATATCGGGTAAAGACGGCGGGCTTATTAAAGCCAAAAAATTACAGCGCACCCAAAAAGATCCGGAATCGAATATTGAGCGCATTCTCGATTTGGGTTTGGTGGGTGAGCCATCGGAGATTGACCCCAAAATTTTATATGCCCTTAAAGATACCGCCTTTATTCCGGTTGTATCGCCCATTGGTTTTGGCGAAGAAGGCGAAACATTAAATATTAATGCCGATACCTCGGCCGGTGCGATTGCCGGTGCCATGGAGGCTAATCGCCTTTATATGCTCACCGATGTTCCCGGTGTGTTGGATAGCGATGGCAATTTACTGACTAATCTTTCCGTTGCCGAAGCACGCCAGTTGATTACAGACGGCATTGTAACAGGGGGCATGATACCCAAAATAGAAACCTGCATTAAAGCGGTGGAAGACGGTGTGCATGCCGCTGTTATTATGGATGGGCGAAACCCCAATGTATTACTTGTGGAGGCCTTTACGGAATCCGGTGCGGGTACGTTAATCCATGCATAAATAAAAGGGGCTAACACAGCCCCTTTTTTATCATTGAATATCAATATAGTCTATACATAATAAAATGATTATATAAACATCAGTAATAATTTGATGCTAAGGGGTTTGCAACCCGTAAAGCCGAAGGCTTTCTAAAAAAAGATAACTTGTCTCCGACAAGATATAATCCCCGCACACAGCTACGCTGTGGGCAACCTCAAAGCATTAGGTAATACTAAAATTTATTATCATTTTAAGTAGTATTACCTATAATGATTATTTATCTTCACTAACGGCTTGGGGGCCACCGGCGGCCACACCCACGCGCGCGGGGCGTAATAAACGCTCGCCAATCTTCCAACCGGGTTCAATCACGGTTAAAATTGTACCCGCAGGAACCTCCGGATTAGGGATTTCAAACATGGCTTCATGAAAATTGGGGTCAAAAATTGTGCCTTCGGCTTCCACTTCTTTTACATTATTTTTTTCGAGCGCTTTAATCAGCTCTTTTTCGGTCATATCCACACCCACAAGAATATTTTGTATTTTTTCATCTTGTTCTTCTTCGGGTACGGCAGCTAAAGCACGGCGTAAATTATCCACAACCGTTAAAAGTTCGCGGGCAAAGCCCGATATTGCAAAAGTACGGCCATCGGCAATTTGGCGCTCAGCCCGTTTGCGGGTATTTTCGGCCTCGGCAAGGGCACGCAACATAGCCTCTTTCATTTTGGCATTTTCGGCTTGGGCGGCTTCTAACTCGGCTTGTAATGCGATGGTTTCGCTGGCGGCCTCAAAAGCTTCGGCATTAGCGCTCCAATCGTCCCAACCCGATGCACCTTCAACACCTTGGCCTTCGTTCCATTCGTTTTTGCTATCGCTATTTTCGTTGTTTTCAACTTCGGGTTTTTGCTGATTATTTTCCGTCATTACTATCTCTTTAAAATTTGATTTGTTTACTGTTACTTTTATATTTATCTTGTGGTTTTTGGTGCGTCAATGGTAAAAGCAAAAAAACAATAAATTTCTGTTGATTTAAGCGGTTTTTTCCGTTTTTTTAAAGCGGCCGTAAGGGCGTTTTTTCTTCTTTTTTTTCGTGGCTATTTTTTGCGGCTTATCACCCGGGGTTGTAACATCGGTTTCGCTTTGCTTGAGCAGTTTTTGAATCTCAAACCATTTATCATGATCATTGGGTGTAATCAGCGATAATGCATAACCTTTAGCGCCATTGCGCCCTGTGCGCCCAAGGCGGTGAATAAAATCCTCGGCCAATTGGGGGAGGTCGTAATTAATCACATGCTCAATATGGGGGATATCCAAGCCGCGCGCAGCAACATCGGTTGCCACCAAAACCGGAAATTGATAATCGCGGAATTGTTTGAGAATTTTATCGCGCTGGTTTTGGCGCAAATCGCCATGAATGGCCTCGGCCTTAATATCGAGCTGCTTTTTAATGCGATAAGCCAATTTGGCCGCACCCCGTTTGGTTTTGGCAAAAACAATAATCGAGCCTGTACGCTCGTTTAGCTCTGTGGAAAGGGTCGGGAATTTCTCGGCACCTTCTAAGCGTAATATTTTTTGCTCAACCGTATCGGCCACTTTTAAATTGCCGCCAACTTCTATGCGAATAGGATTTTTGGAATATTGATGGGCAATTTTCTCGATATTTTTGGGCAAAGTTGCCGTAAACATAAGGGTTTGGCGTTTTTTTGGGGTTTCGGCAAAAATACGCTTAAGCTGGCTTAAAAAGCCCATATCCAACATGCGGTCCATCTCATCTAAAACCAGATGGTCAATATTATTTAATGTAAGGGTCTCTTGGGCTAAATGGTCATTAATGCGCCCCGGTGTGCCCACCAAAATACGCGGATTATATTGTAATGCCTTTACTTGCTTAAACATGCTCTCGCCACCAATAAGCAAGGTGGGTTGTATGCCTTTAATGCGTTTGGTCATATCGCGAATAACAATGAATATTTGGGTGGCAAGCTCGCGGGTGGGGGCTAAGATTAATGCCCGTGAATGGGTATTTGTAAAAAGATGATTAATCGTGGGTATGGCAAAGGCGGCAGTTTTACCGGTGCCTGTTTGTGCCGATGCCAAAATATCGCGCCCTTCTAAGGCATAGGGTATGGCTTGAGCTTGGATAGGGGTAGGGGTGGTGTATCCCATTTTATCTAAACGTGTAGCCAATGGCGATGGTAGGGCGAAACTGTGAAAATTTTTCATAAATATATCCTAATTGATAAGCCACACACTATGGGCGAGTGCAGGCTATAAGTCAAATAATAAATATTTGACTTATGAAATCGCAAATGTCACTATGGGTCAAAATAAAAAATATTACAGGAAGGCTTTGATATGTATAACAATTTACTAAGCAATATTATTTTAAATACCGATAGTTATAAGGTGAGCCACTTTAAGCAATATCCCAAAAATACCCAATATGTCTCTAGCTATATTGAAAGCCGTGGCGGAACATATGGCTCGGTTATCTTTTTTGGCTTGCAGGCCTTTATCAAAGAATATCTATTAAAGCCAATAACCGCCGATGATATTGATGCCGCCGAAGATATATTATTAAGCCATGGTTTACCGTTTAATCGGGCAGGGTGGGAATATATTTTAACGGAACATAGCGGCTATTTACCCTTAGAAATAGAGGCAGCCGATGAGGGTTGCTCCATACCTGTACATAATGTGTTGGTACAGGTGGTGAATACCGACCCGAAATGTTGGTGGCTAACATCATATATAGAAACCGCATTATTGCGCGCTATTTGGTACCCGACAACGGTGGCATCAATCAGTTGGCAAGTTAAACAAACAATTGCTTGGGCCATGGAGGCAACGGGTTCGGATATCAATAATTTACCCTTTAAGCTCCATGATTTTGGTGCCAGAGGGGTAAGCTCGTTAGAAAGTGCGGCTTTAGGCGGCATGGCCCATTTGATTAATTTTATGGGGACGGATACCCTTGCGGCTCTTTTAGCTGCCCGCCGCTATTATAATGCCGATATGGCGGGCTATTCCATACCCGCTATGGAGCATGCCACTGTAACCAGTTGGGGCGCCGATGGCGAAATAGAAGCCTTTGCCAATATGCTCGATAATTATGGTGGCAAAGGCAAAATTATGGCTTGTGTTTCCGATAGTTACGATATTTTTAATGCGGTAGAAAATATTTGGTGCGGTGTGCTTTTAGAAAAAGTGAAAAATAGCGGTGCAACAGTGGTGATACGCCCCGATAGTGGCGACCCCGAGGCCGTTATTTTGCGTTGCTTAGATATTTTGGGCGAGCAGCTAAAAGATGAGATTATTATAAATGATAAGGGCTATCGCATGTTGCCCGATTATTTTCGGCTGATACAAGGCGATGGTGTAAACCCCGAAACTATTAAATCAATCCTCTCTGCCATGCGCCATCATGGATGGGCGGCCGATAATATCGCATTTGGTATGGGCTCGGCCTTGTTGCAAAAAGTCCATCGCGATAGTTTTAAATTCGCCATGAAATGCTCGGCTTTAAAGCGCGATAATAAATGGATTGATGTTTATAAAGACCCCATTACCGACCGTGGGAAAACATCTAAAAAAGGGCGTTTGGCGCTCATTAAAGATAAAGCCTATAATTATAAAACTATTCGGATCAAAACTTTAGAAAATAAAGCCGATAATCTGTTAAAGCCCATTTATAAAGACGGTAAATTGTTAACAGAAACCAGCTTTAATGAAATCCGTGCGCGAGCAGCACAATAAAAACTAATTAAAGCTATTGCAACTGCTAGGATTACCGCTTTGGTAACCTTGGTTAAACCAATACATGCGTTGCTCGGCCGAGCCATGGGTAAAGGCATCGGGCACCACATAACCTTGGCTGCGTTTTTGTAAGGTATCATCGCCCACCGCCCAAGCAGCACGCATGCCTTCTTCAATATCGCCACGCTCCAAAAGATTATAATTATTGTCGGCATAATAAGCCCAAACACCGGCCAAACAATCGGCCATAAGCTCCACATTAACCTGCAATGCATTGGCTTGGCTTTGGCCGGCGCTGCGTTGTGCCCGTTGAACCTCGGGGATAATACCCAACTGATTTTGGATATGATGGCCAACCTCGTGGGCAATCACATAAGCGGGGGCGAAATCGCCGGGGGCGCCAAATTTTTGGCTGAGCTCATCGAAAAAGCGGACATCAAGGTAAATTTTTTGATCCACTGGGCAATAAAAAGGCCCCATGGCCGATTGTGCTGTGCCACAGCCCGAGGCTGTACCTTGGGTATAAAGAACAATTTGCGGCATGATATAACGCTCACCATTTGATATTTGTGGGTAAAGTTGCCCCCAAATATCTTCGGTAGAAGCCAATATGGTTGATGAAAACTCGGCCCGACTATCCGATGTGGCATCAATATTGGCCGATTGTGTTGTGCTCATGGGTTGGCTGGCCACTTGGCGAATAAGGCTATCGTCGCCCGAAAAAAAGTAAAAAGCCAAAGCGACAACAATAATAAGCCCGCCGCCACCGGCAACTTTGCTACCGCCCGATGAACGGCGGCGATCATCGACATTACGGCTACGCCGCTGATTTTCCCAACGCATTCTATATCCTTTAATTATCAATTTATCTTTTTATTATATATAATTATAATATTTTTTTGTAAAGAAATATGCCATAAAAAAAACCGCCAAAATTAATTGGCGGTTTTTATTTGGGTTTATTAAGCGGGATTAATCATGGACTTCATGATCAATACCACGCTGTTGTAAACCGGTAGAATGGCCGGCACCAAAATGGTCTAGGCTAAACATAATCCAAACTGAACCCACAACCATAATAACAATGGTCATTAAGGCATAAGCGGTAGAGAGTTGGTTATATTTCGGGCTTTCTTCATCGCCTAAATGCATAAACATATAAAGCTGAACCAATAATTGAGCCACAGCTAATGTAAGCACGATAGCAATGAGCGTATTGCCTTTAATCATTCCGTTCATTACCAAGTAAAACGGAATAACCGTTAGGATAATCGATAAAATAAAACCGAAAATATACGTTTTTACAGAGCCCGAGCCATGTTGAGTTTTATGTGTATTTTCCATTTACATTCTCCCCATTAAATAAACAATCGAGAATACGAAAATCCATACGATATCTAAGAAATGCCAAAAGATGCTGAGCTGCATGAGTTTGGTTTTTCTTTTTTTATCGAGGCCATATTTTCTGAATTGTAAAACAAGTACAATCATCCAGCCTAAGCCAAATGTTACGTGTAGGCCATGTGTGCCCACAAGTGCGTAATAGCTCGATAAAAAGGCATCAATAAGGCCTTCATTTTCGTTGTAATGTTCAATAAACCCACGAATTTCGCTTACCACAAAGGCTGCACCCAAAATAAAGGTGATGGCAAGCCAAAGTATGAGTTGGTTCATTTTGTTCCTGTTGGCACCAATCATGGCCATACCAAAGGTAAAGCTAGATGTTAATAGAAGCATGGTTTCGATAAACACCGTGTTTAAATCGAAGCTTGCGCCACTTACATGCCCAAAGACATTAAAACGAAGCACCGAGAAAGTTGCAAATAATGTTCCGAACAACATAAGGTCGGTAAGGATGTAAATCCAAAGGCCAAAAACGGCAACATCACTTGGATCGTAAGTATGAGGCTCGATACCCTCATGGTGGTGAATTGTAGTATCAGACATAATTACCCCCTCTTTGCCAATTCGGTTTCAATTTTTTCAATTTCTTCGGCCTTTACAACATATTCTGTATCATTATCAAATGAGCGTATAACCCATACGGCTAAAATACCAACAAGACCTAAAATTGCAAATAAGTTCATATGGAACACAAGTGCAAAGCCCATAATCCCGGCAAAGATTGCCATAATCAGCGGTAAGCCTGTATTTCTTGGCATAATAATATCAAGATATTCCTGTTTTGGCCGGTAAATACCGTTGGCGGCATCTTGTTTTTGTACCCACCAATCGTCAAATTCTTTAACAATCGGGGTGCGGGCAAAGTTATAAAATGGTGCCGGTGAAGGAATAGACCATTCTAAGGTACGGCCATTCCATGGGTCGCGACCCACAGCATATTTTTTGCGGTTAATGATGCTGACTAAAAGCTGTAACACTTGGAAAACAACACCTAAGGCAATAATTGCCACACCAACAGCGGCGATTATAAAGTAAATACGCCACTCAGGATTTTCGTAATAGCTCATACGGCGTTGTGCCCCGAGTAAGCCGACATAATAAATTGGCATAAAGGCGACAAAAAAGCCGATAAACCAGCAGAAAAATGCACATTTACCTAATGTTTCGTTAAGTTTAAAGCCAAAAAATTTAGGCCACCAATAAACTAAACCGGCTAAATAAGCAAATACCACACCGCCCAAAATAGTATTATGGAAGTGCGCAATAAGGAATAAGCTGTTATGGAACTGGAAGTCGGCCGGAGGGATAGAAAGCATAACGCCGGTCATACCACCGATAGAGAACACACAAATAAAGCCGAGTAACCAATACATTGGTGAGGCTAAAAGGATACGCCCTTTATACATGGTAAATAACCAGTTAAACATTTTAACCCCTGTGGGTACGGCAATAATCATAGTTGCAATACCAAAGAAGGCATTAACATTTGGCCCTGCACCCATGGTAAAGAAGTGGTGCGCCCAAACGATAAACGAAAGGAAACAGATAATACCCAACGCATAAACCATCATTTGATAACCAAAGATTTTTTTACGTGAGAATGTGGCTGCGATTTCCGAATATATACCAAAGGCAGGCATTACAAGCACATAAACCTCGGGGTGACCCCAAGCCCAAACAAGGTTAATAAACATCATGGGGTTACCGCCGTAAGTATTGGTAAAGATATGGAAGTCGAAATAACGGTCTAACCATAATAAACCTAATGTAGCGGTAAAGATTGGGAAGATTGCCATCGCCAAAATAATGGTAATAAACACCGACCATGTAAATACAGGGAGTTTCATCCATGTTAGGCCGGGAGCACGCATTTTAACAATGGTTACAAAGAAGTTAACGGCAAAGAGTGTTGTCCCTATGCCCGACAGCTGCACGACCCATATGTAATAGTCAACCCCCACATTTGGGCTGTACATCGTGCCCGCAAGGGGTGGATAAGGTAACCAACCCATGCTTGCCCATGCCCCGATAAAAAGCGAAAGCATTGCTAAAACAGCCGCAACGGCAAATAACCAAAAGCTTAATGCGTTTAAGTACGGAAAAGCCACATCGCGTGTGCCGATTTGTAACGGAACAGCCAAGTTTGCTAAGCCAGCCATAAACGGCATAGCCATAAGTACAACCATGATAAGACCATGGGCACTAAAAATTTGGTCGTAATGCTCGGGCGGTAAAAAGCCTGCACCTTCACCCAAGGCAACAGCTTGTTGCGCCCGCATAATTACGGCATCGGCAAAACCACGCACAAGCATAATAAAGGCACCGATTAAATACATGATACCAATTTTTTTATGGTCAACAGTCGTAAGCCATTCGCGCCATAACCATCCCCATCTTTTTGTAACCGTAAGTAATGCAACAATGGCAATTGCACCAAGGGGCATCATTAATCCTGCGGTTAATGCGATCGGATCAGTAGCTATCTGATCCCATCCTAATTTACCAAAAATACTCATTTTCTCATATTCTCCTTAATGCCCTTCTATTTTACCGAATGTTTCAGGGTCTGGGCCATTATAATCAAAGATTTTTTCGGCTTTCGGGTCAATATATTGTAAAATAATTGTTTCGAATAGCCCATCAGGAACGGCAGAATAAAGGGTTGGCGGATTATTACGGCTTTGTTTTCTAAGCTCATTATAACCTTCAATAGTTAAAGCATTATCCGATGCTTTAACTTTCTCTACCCATGCTGGGAATTTATCTTCTTCAACAGCTTCAATATTAAATGTCATGCCCGAATATCCAAACCCGCTATAATTTGTTGACTTACCATCGTAAAGTCCGGGTTCATCGGCCATAACATGTAATTGGGTTGTCATGCCAGCCATAGCGTAAATCTGCCCGGCTAAATCTGGCACCCAAAAAGAGTTCATTACCGCATCCGATGTGAGCTTAAAGCTAATGGGTGTATCTTCAGGGATTGTTAATGTATTCACCGTAGCAATACCTTGCTCAGGGTAAATAAAGAACCATTTCCAATCTAAAGAAACGACCTCAATTGTTATTTGCTCTTTATCGGATTCTAAAGGCCGATAGGGGTCTAAACTATGTGATGTTTTATAGGTAACGATTGCTAACACGACAATAATAGCAATCGGGATTCCCCAACAAACAAGCTCAATTTTATTACTATGGGTAAAGTCTGGGCGATATTCAGCCTTTTCGTTTCCCTCGCGATAGCGAATAGCAAAAGTAATACCCATAATAATAACAGGTATAATAACAAGCAGCATAATACCCATAGAAAAAAGTATTAAATTCAGCTGAGCACTGCTTACCGGACCTTTAGGATTCAGTACCCCATCGGAGCACCCTGCTAAAAGTATTGTCGATAGCAATGGTATTATTGCAAGCTTAATTTTTCTCATATTCTCAAAAACCTCTTTCACCAAATTAAATCGGCAAGTTCTGTACGCTCAAAAGTACGCTTACCGAAAAAACTGTAATTTCAATGATAGAAAAAATAAAGACTCTGCGTGCCCAACGCGTGTTATCTTTGGTATCAAAACCTTGGCGGCATAACACAACAAAAATAGCACCGCAAATAGCCATAGCTATTTTATAAATAATGGTTAAATGGGCAGCAAAACCTAAAAAGATTGTGATGCAAAGTAAAGCCGTTGCATAACAGATCATATGGATTTTGGTATCTAAAAAACCACAAACAACGGGGCGAACCCGAATATTTGCAGCCTTATAGTCATCAAATCGATAAATTGCAATGGCATAAAAATGGGGCATTTGCCATAAAACAAGGGTTAAATATAACAGTAAAGCAATAGCATCAAATTGGTTGGTTACGGCGGTATATCCCACAACGGGTGGAATAGCCCCCGATAATGCGCCAATCAGCGTGCCATGGATAGAACGCCGCTTAAATATAAGCGAATAAATACCCACATAGATGATAAAACCAAATATGGCCAATAAGGCAGAAAACAAGTTGGTTCCTAGCCATAAAATAACAAAGCCAATGCTTACTAAAATAACCCCATATATTAAAGCAACCGATGGCGGATATTGCTTATCTAACGACACACGGTTTTTGGTGCGTGCCATAACAATATCAATATCGCGATCGATTAAATTATTAAATACACAGGCAGCAGCCACAATGAGCATAATGCCAATAATGCTGCTAAAAAATAGTAAAAAATCAAAATGCCAACCTGCAGCTAAAAAATAGCCAGCAATTGTTGTTAGCATGTTCGATGCAACAATGCCCGGTTTAGCTATCTCGATAAAATAACGAAACTTGCTTTTTTGCAATAATCATCCCCATTTTCAAAAAATTAAATAAAGCAATTTTAAGCTTATAATAAATTTTTCACCACATATTCTCTTACATGCCAAGGTTTATAATACTGCACATTACTCGCATTTAAAGAAGAAAAATAATATGCTAAATTGATACACATTGGCATTTAATAGAAGCTATTATCACATATTTGCGTGTAAATAAAAAGAAAATATACAATTTAATGAGAATTATTTGCATTACAAATTTGGTTATTTATATCTATAAATTATTAAATTTCGATTATAGCTTTCTTAAAAATTGTAATTTCTATCAATAAATTTTAGAGAAAAAAAGATTGATTAATCGGCCATATCCATTTAAACTAATGGCGAAAAACGGGGTGCTGTTATGGCTGAGAAGATATGAATATATCTAACCCGCAAACCTGATCCAGATAATGCTGGCGGAGGAATTTTTGGCCAAAACACCAAAATCAACCCGATGTCAGCTCCTCAACATAAGGAGCTTTATTTTATGAAACAAAAAATTATTCAGGCCTTTGCAATATCGGCTATTGCATGGGGCGCACAAGCGGCGGATTTAAATATTTTAACTTACGATGTTATCGCCTCTGATTGGGGCATTGGCCCAATATGGGAAGAAAAATTTGAAAAACAATGTGGTTGTGACATTGAGTTCGAAGGGGTAAATGGCGGGTCATCGGCCATGGTTACCCGAGCCATGTTCGATAAAGGCAGCCATGATATTATATTGGGCTTAGATAATAGCATGATGGTCGATGCCATGCGGCTTAATTTGGTTCAGCCCCATGGTATTGAATTTCCGGAGTTAGAGGTGGGCTGGACAGATAAATATTTTGTAGCCTTTGATTATGGCTTTTTGGCTTTTGTTGGGCTTAAAAATGATGGTTTGCCCAAAACATTTGACGAGCTTGTAAGCAACCAAGATATTTCGGTAGTGATGGAAGACCCCAAAACATCGGGGTTTGCCCATTGGTTTTACGGCGTATATGGCGATGACAGTGCCAGTAAATGGGCAGAGCTGAGCAAACATATTGTTACAATTACCCCCAGCTGGTCCGAGGCCTATAAGCTATTTTTAGAAGGCGAGGCCGATGTGGTGATGAGCTATTCAACATCGCCCGCTTATCATGTTGAATATGATAAAAGAGACGATTATACAGCACTCACCTTCCCCGAGGGCCATTTGTTGGTGGTTGAGTTGGGCGCTATTACCAAAGAGAGCAAAAACCCCGTGCTCGCCAAAGAGTTTTTAGAATTTATACTCACACCCGAAGCCCAACAAGATATAGCCTTAATAAATATTATGTACCCGATTGTTGCGCGCACCCCATTACCCGATGCATTTAAAGATTTAAAATTACCCAAAAAACATATTTATCCCATCATGACCAACCAAGAGATAAGTGATTTATGGGTAAAAGACATTGCCCAATAAATTAATTTATCGCCCGCATATTTCGGGGCAGCGTCGGCTATATTTTATATTTGCGGCTTTAATGGTTGTTTTGCCTTTTGTGTTTGCAATTATAAGCTTAGGGGCGCAATTCCCCTTTGGGCAAAAAATTCCGGCATCTATTTGGAGTATTGGGGTACAGGCATTTGTAGCTGCTATGGGCGGTACCTTCATTTCACTCTTTGGCGGCTATTGGTTGGCGCATTGTTTGTTTCGGGTTGATTTTCGGGGTAAGAATTTTTTGCTCAATATTTTTAGCCTGACCATGGTTTTACCTTCAATTATTGCCATTGTGGGGCTGGTGGATATATTTGGGCAAAAAGGGGTAATTAATCAAGCCCTTATTGTTATGGGGCTTTCACCGATTAAAATGGTTTATAATATGGTGGGGGTGCTGATTATATTCACATTTTACAATATCCCATTTTGTGCCTTGGTCTTTTTAGAGCGGTTAAGTAATATCCCGAAAACCTATTGGAAGTCGGCGGAGGTTCTGGGTTTTTCTAATCGGCAAAAGATTCAAATCATCGAGCTCCCGCTTTTAAAAAATAGCTTTTTTTATACCGGTTTTTTTGTCTTTTTACTCTGTTTTACGAGCTTTGCCCCAGTGCTGATTATGGGGGGTGGCAAAATAGAAACATTCACCACCGCACTTTATAACGGGCTTAAAAGCTTTAATATGAGCATGGTCATTCAGGTGGCCATTGCCCAATTTGTTTGGAGCTTTATCGCCCTATGCTGTTTATTTTTTATTCGGCAAAAACGCAGCCGTATCGAGCATGGTTATTTGCAACTGCCGCTTATTTTAGCTCATCGGTTATTTTGGCATAGACTCATCATTATTTTATTTGGTCTTTATATTATTATGCCCATTATGGTGGTTCTTCTTAAAGGGCTGCATGCGCAATTTTGGTTATGGTTATTTAAGCCTGCCTTTATTAATGCCCTATGGAATAGCCTTTATTTATCGGCATTATCGGCTTTATTAGCGGTATTTTTAAGTGTTGGGCTATCGGTACTGCCACGATACAGAACCTTGCTGATTATTGCCAATTTACCCATGATGATACCCAGCTTTATTCTGATTGCCGGTATATTTGTGGCTTTGGCATCTAAAGTGAATTTGTTTCAATATCGCAGTTTGTTCATTATTATCACCTCAGCGCTGATGTCTATACCCTTAATAACAAGGCTGATTACCGAACCCATTTGGCATATTTATCAAAACCAATATCAATTGGCTTATAGTTTAAATATTCGTAACCTCAATTGGTATCGGCATATTTTATTGCCGCAAATTCGTTTGCCGCTTATTCGCTCTTTTGCCATGAGCATGGCCATGTGCTTTGGCGATTTTGGTGTAATAGCCTTTTTAGGTTCTAAAGATTTAACAACTTTACCCTATTTATTATACGAGCAAATGGGGCGTTATCGCTTTAACGATGCCGATGCTTTAGCCTGTATTTTGCTTTTGGTTTATATTGGCATATTCTCGATTTTCATGCGCACAAAAGGAGGCCGCCATGTTGCATATTAAGCAGCTAACAACCTATTGGGAGCAGCAAGAATATCGGTATGATTTTCAGGTTAACCAAGGCGATTTTATTGCGATTGTGGGGCCATCGGGCGGGGGAAAATCCACCTTACTTAGTCTAATTGCAGGCTTATTGCCTATTTATAGCGGGCAAATTGAATTTGCGGGGCAAAATATCACCCAACTGCCGGCCTATAAGCGGCCGGTAAGCCTTTTATTTCAGAATCATAATTTGTTTGAGCATTTAACCATCGCCCAAAATATCGCCTTGGGTATCCGAGCCGATTTAAAATTATCGACCACCGAAAAACAACAAATTGCCAGTTTAGCCCAAGAGTTAGAGATTGCCGATTTACTTGGGCGCAAACCCTTTGAGCTCTCGGGTGGGCAGCAGCAACGTGCGGCCATTGGGCGTATATTATTACGCAAGCAGCCCATATTATTGCTCGATGAACCATTTTCGGCACTTGATGAAAAATTGCGCGCCGAACTTTTACGCCTTGTATATAAGATTCATCAAAAAAATGGGCTAACAACCCTGATGGTCAGCCATCATGGTGACGAATTAAGTGAAGTTGCCAATAATTTTATTACGATAAATCCGCCGAAATAGCCAATTTTTACCATTTGTTACAATTTGTTACAAAAAAGTTTGAATCTGTAGCATTATTGTTACAATTATTATTTATATTGATAATTAAGAAAACAAACCATATTTCATTTCTCTCAAAATTGTCTTTCTTAAAAAAATTCTCTCTTTTGTATATGCGGCTCCAAACGGAGCCGCTTTTTTAATATCGCCTTGCCGATTTTTAATTCTTTATTTTTATTGGAATATTTGCTACAACAACTTTGTAAAATAAGTAAGAGAACATAAATTATCTTACTTTCCTATCCACACCGAAAAAAGAGCAAAGAGTTAAAAAAAATGAAACTTGTTGCAGGTAATTCCAACCTTCCTTTAGCCGAGGCCATTTCTGCATGGCTTAATGTTCCCCTTACCAAAGCGAGTATTCGCCGATTTTCAGACCAAGAAATTTTTGTGGAAATTCACGAAAATGTCCGGGGTGAGGATGTTTTTATTATTCAATCCACAAGTTACCCGGCCAATGACCATTTAATGGAGTTATTGGTAACAATCGATGCGTTAAAGCGGGGCTCTGCACGGCGGATTACCGCAGTTATCCCTTATTTCGGTTATGCAAGGCAAGATCGTAAATCGGGCCCGCGCACACCCATTTCGGCCAAGTTGGTTGCCAACTTAATCTCCACAGCGGGGGCGGACCGTGTACTTACAATGGATCTCCATGCCGGCCAAATTCAGGGCTTTTTTGATATCCCCGTGGATAATTTAACCGGGGGTTTAGTTTTTGTGCGCGATATTCAAGAGCGTTATGATCCGGATAATGTCATGGTTGTATCGCCCGATGTCGGCGGTGTGGTTCGGGCACGCTCTATGGCAAGTGCCTTAGGAGCCGACCTTGCAATTATCGATAAACGCCGCGAAAAAGCCGGTGTTTCCGAGGTGATGAATATTATTGGCGATATTAAAGGCCGCGATTGTATTTTGGTGGACGATATTGCCGACTCCGCCGGTACATTATGTAATGCAGCATCGGCTCTTATGGCCAAAGGGGCAAAATCCGTTGCCGCTTATGTTACCCATGGTGTGCTTTCAGGCGGTGCCGTAACCCGCATAGAAGATAGCCCGATGACTTCGCTTGTCATGACCGATTCTATTCGTGCGGTGAAAGCAGCCAGAGAATCCGATTCTGTCGAGCAGCTTTCGGTTGCCCCATTATTGGCCGAGGCCATTCGGCGCATTCACGGCGAAAAATCGGTTTCGTCATTATTTGAGGGTGGCACATTATAGGTTGTAAATAAAATATTAAAGGAGAGGCCAAGGCTTCTCCTTTTTTATTGACTTTATTTTATGTGACTTTTAATATGCAATATAAATAATTAATTGAGGATTTTTCCATGGAGTTTCAGCAAGACGAAATACGCAAACTGGTTTTTACCTTTTATAAAAAAGTCCGTAAAGATGATGATATTGGGCCTATTTTTAATGAGCGCATTGCCGAGGATCATTGGCCGCCGCATCTTGAAAAAATGTGCCGCTTTTGGGGTAGCATGTTAGGCACAGGGGAGCAATTTGCCGGCAACCCGATGCAAGCCCATTTACCCATGGATGAAGTTCAGCCCCAAAATTTTCAGTCTTGGTTGTCATTGTTCGATGAAACCTGCCACGAGGTTTTTGATGATGAGCGCGCCGCCTTTGTATTGGGCAAAGCCCAAATGGTTGCCAACTCCTTACAAATGGGCATGGGGTTAGACCGCGGTAAACGCGGGTTAGAAAATCCCTTTGGTCCATTACGGTTTTAAGTGCATAAAGGGAATAATATGTTAGCAAAAAAATTATTAAGCATTTGGTTTTGGATATGGTTTGGCATTGTGGTGGGGGTTTCTTTTATGGCCACGCCGGTTAAATTTCAGGCCACACAATTGGATTTACCTGTGGCGTTAGAGGTCGGTAAAGTGACCTTTCAATTGCTTGCTAAAAGCGAGCGCATATTAGCCTTAGGCCTTGTTGCCGCCCTTATTTTTAAACCCAAGCCTATTGTCATTGCCCTTGTGGCACTGATGGCAGCCGTTTTATTGGTACAGCAATTTTGGTTAATGCCAGCCCTTTATGAGCGTGTAGATATGGTGATTGCGGGGCAAGATTTACCAAAATCTTCTATCCATTTTATTTATATATTTGTCGAGGTATTTAAGCTGATTATTTTGGCCGGTTTAGGCTTAACGGTTTCTTGCGAAAGATGCAATAAAACATCGTAAATACAGCTTTAGTATTGTAAACGGCTAAGGAAATATTTCCTTAGCCGTTTTTTATTGATGGATTATCCTATAAAATCGCAGTAACATATAAGGCAATTATATTTTCAAAATTTAGGGGGTTTTCATGTTAAAAAATATTAGTCCATTAATTTCACCGGAGTTACTCGCTAAGCTTCATAAAATGGGGCATGGCGATGAGATTGTTTTTGCCGATGCGCATTTTCCGGGTTATACATTTTGCGATGAGGTCTTTCGTGCCGATGGCATCGAAGTGCCCGATTTACTCAAAGGGGTTTTACCCTTATTTGAGCTCGACCAATTTGTTGATGATAAAGTGGTGATGATGCAAGCGGTCGAGGGCGATAAAATCCCCGATGGCTTGTTAGACGAATATCAGGCTTGTTTTGAAGATGATGTAAAAATTCATTTTATCGAGCGTTTTGCTTTTTACGAGCGCACTAAAAAAGCATCATGCGTGGTAATGTGTGGCACCACCCGCAAATATGGCTGCATCATTCTCAAAAAAGGTGTAACTCCACACTTCGTATGATTGAATTTAAACGCGCAAATTTTGCCTATTTGACTTATTATGTGGGGCTCTGATTAATGCCGTGTTATGTTCATTATCCGTTTGGTTGGTATCCGCACCATTCTCAACAAATGCTATCACGGCTTTTAAATCACCACCTTGGGCAGCGGTTATAATATTTGTATAGCCATTATTCGCATCTTGAGGCGCTGCAATATTCTGCTCTTGCACAAACGGCACATTTTGGGTGGCATGGGCTTGAACCCCCAATAGGGTCATCGCAACCAAACAAAATAACCTTATTATCGGATAATATATAGTCTATACATAATAAAATGATTATATAAACATCAGCAATAATTTGATGCTAAGGGGTTTGCAACCCGTAAAGCCGAAGGCTTTCTAAAAAAAGATAACTTGTCTCCGACAAGATATAATCCCCGCACACAGCTACGCTGTGGGCAACCTCAAAGCATTAGGTAATACTAAAATTTATTATCATTTTAAGTAGTATTACCTATATATTAATCCCCATGGAGTTCCTTCGGTATCGCCTCGCCCAAAGTAAAATTTTCGAATTTGGCTTTAAAGCCTGCACGCTGCGGAGAGCAAGCCATTAGGCCAATTTGGCAGGTTTCGCCTAAATCCAAATGGGCTAAACGCAGCATTTGCCATTCATTTTGAGGGCTTAAATATTGTATGCGTACCGCTTGACCATGGCGGGTGAGCTGAATACGCAAGCGGCCGTTATAGTCTTTATGGCGCACCACCGACCAATCGGAAGTATCATTAGTCACAACCGCACTGATATGGGCATCGCCATCGGTATATTCCAAACCGGTTTTTGCCCAAACTTCATCATTTGAGCAAATCATCAACCCAAGCTGATCGTAAAGTACTTCAAAATCGGCGACTAAATCGACTGCGCAAGTGAAGTCCCCTGTAATTTCCGTATAATAAAAATGGCCGTTATTATTGATAAATCCATAAAAAGTTTTGCGCCAAAAATCCGTTGCATCATCGGTTATAACCTTTAGCTGATTATCTTTAATTTTCCACTCTTTAGGTGGATTAAGCCACTGAAAATCATGTAATATTTTTATCCCCTCCAAGCAAGCGGGTCATGTAAAAATTCTTCAACTTGTTTGAGTTCATCTTTATTGAATTTGCCCGATAATTTGGCCTCGGCTAAAACATCCCACCATGTGGCAAGCCAGTTCATTTTAATACCGTTTTCGCTCAGCTCATCGAGGGCATTTTTAAAGATATCGTAATAGAAAATTACAAAAGTATAATCGGCTTTGGCACCGGCATCACGTAAGGCATTGATGAAGTTGAGTTTCGAGCTCCCCTCCGATGCTAAATCTTCCACAAGTAATATATGGTCGCCCTCTTTAAAATCCCCTTCAATTCTTGCGCCACGGCCAAAACCTTTGGGTTGCTTGCGCACATATTGCATGGGCAGAGCCAAACGCTCCGCCACCATGGCCGCAAAAGGAATACCCGCAGTTTCGCCACCCGCAATACCTTGCAAGCTTTCAAACCCGACATCACGCAAAATTTCTACCGCAGCAAAATCCATGAGTGTAGAGCGCACCCGGGGGAAAGAAATAATCTTACGGCAATCGATATATACCGGGCTTTTGCGCCCCGAAGTTAGCACAAACGGGTCATTAGGGCGAAAATGCACCGCCTCAATCTCTAACAGCATTTTGGCGGTTAAGCGGGCGATTTCTTTGGTGGAAATAAAATTGGAAACATTAATCATTCTCATTTGGCCTTTACGTTCATTATGATGCCTCTATCATAGCAATATTTTTGTAAAATAAAAGAAAGCTATCGAATTATTTTTGATATTTTTATATACTAGGCCAAACCCATAGCGGAGAAGAATATGCAAAACCCAATTTATGTTGCCATCGACAAACCCGAACTCACCGAAGCCCTTAACCTTTGCGCCCAAATAAAAGATGATGTGGGCGGTATAAAATTGGGCAAAGAATTTATGGCCGCTTGTGGCATAGAGGGCATGCACGCCATTCGTGATTTGGGCTTACCCATATTTGCCGATGTGAAATATCATGATATCCCCAATACTGTGCAATCGGCAATTATTGCCCTTGGCGCGTTAAAGCCTGCAATCATTAATGTGCATATTGCGGGCGGGCGTAAAATGCTAGAAGCCGCCACCCAAGCCGGTAAGGAAATTGAGGCCAAATACGGTTATAAGCCGCTGATTATCGGGGTAACGATTCTAACCTCACTCACACAAGATGAAATTACCGAAGTGGGCTATTGCAATCCCCTGAATGAACAGGTGTTGCTAATGGCTAAACTCGCCCAAAATGCTGGGTTAAACGGCGTTGTATGCTCTAGCCATGAGATTAAAGCGATTAAAAATGCATGCGGTGCCGATTTCAAAACCATTGTGCCGGGTATCCGCCCCTCTTGGGCTGTTGCAGGCGACCAAAGCCGCATTATGACACCCCAACAAGCCATGGCCGAAGGTGCGGATTATTTGGTCATCGGCCGCCCGATTACCCAAGCCGAAAACCCAAAAGAAGCCTGCCAAAAAATTACCGAAGAATTATCGTCAACTTAAAATCAGTTAATAAGCCAATTCAGCATAGCATTCAGCACCAACCAGCCTTGGGGTGTAGCGGCCATATTGCCATTGGGTAACTGTTGCATTAACCCTTGTTCTATAAGAGTTTTTAAACGATTATCATCTAATTGCTTTGCTAAGTTTGGAGCTATGCCTTCTGCCATGCGTAGGCCAGTCATAATTTGCTCGGTGATATGCTCATGTTGCGGAATTATTGTTAAGGCTTGGCGCCCATGATTTTGTTTTTCCACCGCTTTTAACCAACCATCGGGGTAGCGGCTATCTTGGGTAGCGATGCGCTGATTATCGGCTGTATATCGCCCGTGTGCGCCGGGGCCAATACCAACCCAATCATGACCACGCCAATAGCTTAAGTTATGGCGGCTTTCTTGCCCTTGGGCGGCAAAATTCGATACCTCATAAGCCGCCATGCCCGCATTTGCCATGGTGTTGAGCGTATATAAATACATCTCGGCCGCTAAATCTTCGGGTGCTTCAGCAATGCCATCACGGCCAAAGGGTGTGGCGGGTTCTACCGTTAGCTGATAAAGCGACATATGGCCTTTAGCCAAAGGGATAGCCTCGGCCAGTTCCACCTGCCATTCCGCCATGGTTTGGTTGGGGCGGGCATAGATGAGATCAAAACTATAACGCTCAAAATTTTCCGCTGCAAATTCAAGGGTTTTTCGGGCGTCATCGGCAGTATGCCACCGCCCTAAAAAACTAAGAGCATCGGCTCTGAGTGATTGCACCCCAATGGATAAACGGTTGATTCCACTGGCTTTAAATGCCTTAAAGCGGCTGGCTTCAAAGGTGGTTGGGTTGGCCTCTAAGGTGATTTCCGCATCGCTCTCAACCTTATGATTTTTATAGATATTTTCTAAAATACCATTAATAGTCGAAGCTGCCATGAGCGATGGTGTGCCGCCCCCAAAATAGATGCTCGAAATCCGCCTTTGCCCGGTATGGTTTAAACTTTCATCCAAGGCTTTATCATAAGCATTTTGCCACCGTAAATGATCAATTTTATCCATTTTGTAACTGTTAAAATCACAATAGGGGCATTTTCGTTCGCAATAAGGCCAGTGCAAATAGATTGATAATTGTTCCATAGGCAGGTTTATATCATATATTTTTGGATTTGTCTTAAGCATTAAAAGGATAAAAAAGGTTGAAATAGGGATTAAAAAAGATTATTTTATTTTCTGAATTGCCGTGGCGGATTTGTACTCACTTGCCTCCACGTAAATAACCGAGCTAAGTGGGCTCTCTGATGTATTTCTGCATAATCGAGTGCCGCACTTGCTTTTCACCGAATTTGTAAAGGAAAAGCAAATGAAAGAATTTTTATTTACCAGTGAATCTGTATCGGAAGGCCATCCGGATAAAATTGCCGATGCCATATCCGATTCTATCTTAGACCTTTATCTGAAGGCCGACCCATACAGCCGTGTGGCGGTTGAAACCCTCACCACAACCAATCGGGTTGTACTTGCGGGCGAGGTTCGTGGCCCTGCATCGGTTACCGATGATGTGATTGAGCAAAGGGTGCGCAATGTGATTAAAGATATTGGCTATGAGCAAGATGGCTTTCATTGGGCAAATGTGAAGGTGCAAAATTACCTGCATGGGCAGTCCGCCGATATTGCCCAAGGTGTGGACGAAACCACGGGTAAAGAAGAAGGTGCCGGCGACCAAGGCATTATGTTTGGTTATGCCTGTAACGAGACCGAAAGTTACATGCCTGCCCCCATTTATTATAGCCATAAAATTTTACAAAAACTCTCGCAACTTCGCCGCTCTGGCGAAGCAAAAGGTTTACTGCCCGATAGTAAAGCCCAAGTATCGCTTATGTATATTGATGGTAAACCCAGCCATGCAACATCGGTATTGGTGAGCCATCAGCATAGTGAAGAGCTAACCACCGATGATGTCCGCAATATCATTGCCCCCGTGGTAGAAGATATATTGCCCCAAGGTTGGGCACCAAAGGGCGAAGATGGTTTATTGGTTAACCCCACAGGGCGATTTGTTATTGGTGGCCCCGATGGCGATGCCGGCTTAACTGGGCGTAAAATCATTGTGGATACTTACGGCGGTATGGCACCCCATGGCGGTGGTGCGTTTTCGGGGAAAGACCCTACAAAGGTGGATCGCTCGGCGGCTTATGCCGCGCGTTATTTGGCTAAAAATATTGTGGCGGCAGGCTTGGCCGATAAATGTACCCTGCAATTGGCTTATGCGATTGGTGTTGCGCATCCTTTGGCTATTTTTGTGGATACCCACGGCACTGGCCAAGTGGAAGAAGCCAAAATTATTGCAACAATCCGCCAATTGATGGATTTAACACCCAAAGGCATCCGTACGCACCTCAATTTAAATAAACCGATTTATCTGCCCACAGCCTCTTATGGGCATTTTGGGCAAGAACCCACCAATGAGGGGTATTTCTCTTGGGAGCGCCTTGATTTGGTTAAAGATTTTCAATCGGCCTTTGGGGTATAAATGAGCCGCGCTACAATCCCGCAACTTGCCGAAACCGCCTATGCTTATAATCAGCATTGCCCATTTTCGGGCAAGCCGATTGTGGCGCAGGCTCTCGCCCAATATCAGGGGGTGATTATTGGTTTTTGCAATACGGATTGTCGCGATAAATTTGTGGCTAACCCTATGGATTACCCCGATATTATCACCATGGTCGATACCGCCCATAAAGCCATGGCCGATGGCAGCTATAACCCCCGCCTACGGTGGTTTGGGCGGCGCATTGGTGCGGGCTTGCGTGGGATGCATAAGCGCCTACTTGAGGAAAATTTACCCAAGCTCGAAATCACACCCCACGATGTTGATAACAGCGGTAAACTGCCCTTAGCCACAATTTTTGAGGGTAAGGATATTTGGTTAGAAGTCGGCTTTGGTGGTGGCGAGCATTTAATTGCCCAAGCCAAGGCCAACCCCCATATTGGTTTTATTGGCTGTGAACCTTTTTTAAATGGTGTGGCCAGTTTGTTAAAGGGTATTGAAGAGGAAGGCTTGACCAATATTCGCATTTGGGCCGATGATGCACGGGCTTTAATGGATGTTATCCCTGCCCACTCTTTAAGCCGTGTGTTCATTCTTTTTGCCGACCCATGGCCAAAACGCCGCCATAATCGCCGGCGATTTATTAATGCCGAAAATCTCGACCAATTGGCTGGTTTGATGAAGCCGAATGCAGGTCTCCGTTTTGCCTCCGACCATAGTGATTATATTCCTTGGGCGGTGGGGCAAATTATTGCCCACCCCAATTTTAAATGGGTGGCCAAACAACCTTCGGACTGGCTCAATATGCCAAATGACCATTATATCACTCGTTACCAAACCAAAGCCGCCAACCAAGGCATTATCAGCCGTTTTATAGACTTTGTTTATAAGTAGAGACCGAACACACCCCACCCGTTTCACAGGTACCACTCTAAAAGAGGGGATTATTATTGTGTTTTGTCGTCATGCCCAACTTGATTGGGCATCTTGTATAATTTGAATGAGATTATCGGGTCAAGCTAACTATTAGATTGGCATGCAAAGCATGACAATGACGGCTAGATGGTAAAAAATAGAGCCTAGGAAAACCAATGGGTTTTCCCTTTAGGTCAACGCTTGCGTTGCGGGGCATAGGGGCAGAGCCCCATAAAATATATTATCGGGTCAAGCCCGATAATGACGGCTAGATGGTAAAAAATAGAGCCTAGGAAAACCAATGGGTTTTTCTTTTAGAGGGTGGGATTAAGGAATATGTATTAA
>JBKEAR010000028.1:0-5408 GCA_047972425.1 Alphaproteobacteria bacterium
AGGGTTTTTATATTTACTACTATGCTATAATTCTTTTTGCGGCAACAAACAGCTTTACAGCGTTATAGCTTCCCTTTATTTACCACTATGCTATAATTCATGGCTAGTCGTGTGAAGGGCATTCGAAGTTATAGCTTCCCTTTATTTACCACTATGCTATAATAAGGCTCTTGGAATGCCTAAAAAGAAACAAGTTATAGCTTCCCTTTATTTACCACTATGCTATAATTAAATATTGTTTTTACCAAACCGCAACTCGGTTATAGCTTCCCTTTATTTACCACTATGCTATAATAGAGTTGCTGTAACAAGCTGAAAAATAAATAAAAACCATCAATTTCCGGATATTAAAATAAGGATAATTGATGGTTTTTTGTTGTGGTTACGGCTTTTTCGTCTAATGTAAAATCGCCGGCATGGATTTTCATTTTACCATATTGTTTGTCTGTAATAATAAGGCTACGTACCGAACCTTCGGGGGGAATAATACGCTCTAGGCGGGTGATATGTTTATTGGCACGGCTTAACCCGTTGCAAATGCGTGCATAGACTGAAAATTGGATCATAATATACCCGTCTTTAAGTAACCATTTACGAAACTTTGTTGCGCGCCTGCGTTGGGTTTTTGTTTCTACAGGTAGATCAAAAAATACAAATATCCACATATATTGCTCTCCTAAAACCGACATTTATTTTAACCTAACTTCATGTAAATAATTTGCCCGATTCTCTTTATAACATCGTACAAGAGATTGCACATATAATATGCTCGCCGCACTAATATTATGCAGATTATCATCCAAATAAACTTCGCCAGTAATAAGGCCAACTAAAGATTGGCGTATGGAGGGTGAGAGTTGTGGGGTATCGGTAATTTCAGGCTGGTGGGCTTTGACAAAATGGTCAACAATTGGCCGAAAAACCTCCATCAGATCATCAACTAAGTTAAAAGCATTAAATGTATTTTTATGGAAGATACCAAATTGTGCCAATAATCCATTACTAATAACTGCCCGTGCCATAAGTGCCCGAAAAATTGTATAGCCATAGTTAAGTGCTGCATTCAGATTATCGGGGTTGCCCCTTATAAAATCATTTCCAAATAAAGCTTTAAAATAATAGGCGGCGGCTTGAGCCTCGGCATTATCTTTATCGGCCAATTTAACTTTGTTAGATAAAAATTGTAAAGGGGCAACTTTTTCTGGGTAAAATACATTAAGAATAAAAGCTTGGTTTTGTATTTTATTTGTAATGATTTTTTTATGTAATTGGCTATATGTGTTGCTTAATACATCTTGCTGAATAAAGGCCACTTGACTATTACGAAAATGCCCGTTAATGGGTAGATGAATCCCCGATGGATGATGGCTGGCATCGCAACCCACTAAGGCAATATTTTGTTGGCTTATGGCATTTAAGGCTTGGGCGGTTATGGTGGATTGTAAATCCTCTTGAATAATCACGGCAATATCTTCTAAGGGGACGGAATATTCATCCTCTGTTTGATATTGCCGAATATGCAGCCCGTTATCTTTAAGAGATAATCGGGTGGGTTGGGTGATCATGATAATCCGCCAACTCATGATTTCACCTTAAATTTATTCCCCATGATATCGATATAATATTTGTTGATTTGGAGCATATTTTGGATACCATATCTTTTTTCTTCTAGTCCGTTATGAAAAGTTAGCCTTATACGAGCATTTGTCCTATCTGTACTTATATAATAACCCTCAAACACTTCTCCTTTTTTATTGATAAATTCTACATAATCTTTGGGGAAAAGATTAAATAAAAACTGATATTCATCATCCATTATAGGCCAATTTTCTTGGGTGTAGCCTTGAACAATCGCTCTATTCGGCTTTTCCCCTCGGGCGAGTTGGTTGGAATAAACAGGGACAATAAAGAATTTTTTATTCTTTTTATGCTGGTAAATATCAATATAAACCATATTGGCTCTATCGGCTACTCCGCCACGTATTGAAACACCGCCTGTATCCGATGCTTGCGTTTTAAAGCTTGTGATAATTGTGGGTTCTATACCTTGGGCAATTTTTTGTGGCAGCAAAGGCATCTCGGGGTATTCACTGCGTACATCTTTTGGGGTTGTTACCCACTCGGCAATAGCATTATATAATCCGGCATTGCGTCCGGTGACTGTACCATCATCTCTAACAGAAATATCCGGGATTTCTTTAATTTTATTGAGCAAACTTTTATCATCTTTAAAGCTTTTTATCTTATGGCGCTGGGTACGTAGCGTGCCGTCTTGGCTGTCTTTTTGTCCATAGATAGTCTCTTTATGTAAAGCACCGCTATGGGAGCGCCTTGGCATATGGCTAATAAATATTTCTTGCGTTTCTTCTAAAACGTCTTCCCGAAAACTTGGCCAAGGTTTGGGTTTATCTTTGGGTTTTGTGTGGCCTTTTAGGGTTTCGGACACAGACTGAACCAAAGCTTGATTACTTGCCGCAATAATAGCGGCATCGACCGCATGGTGATAATGGGTATTGCGGTCTTTATCTCCTAAACCCCACTGGTGGCGCAAAAAGCTGGTTAAGCGACCGGGGCGTACTTTAACATATGCTTTATGATCACTCGCAAAAATCTCATGGCTTCCGCCGAGTTCTTTTTGTAAATGGTCGGCAATAAAGCGCGCCATATAGCGGGTATCGTTAAGAGCACGGTTTTTAAAAGCATCGGATTTTCGAGCATCAAAATTTTCCATGCTAATATAAGCGGCTTTTTTAGGATTATCTAAATTGTGGCATAGAGCTTTAAATTGATTCCATTTTTTAGGATCATCTTTTAAATATTCGTAAATTGTTTTATCGCTTTTATCACGATTTTCATCGGTATAAACAAGCACCATATTACGCCAGCTATCATCAAAGCTCCGTGAATACGGTATAGCATGGTCGATTTCTAACTTTGTTTCATCTAAAATATGGGGGATATCAATCTTTCGGCCTGAATATAAACAAAAGCCGTCTTGCTCTTTCCATAGGCGATATTTACGAAACTCTTTTGGGGTGAGCTCACGGCCAAGAAGCTCTTTAGCATTTTCTTTCATATTTTCTAAATAAGCAACATAGTTATTTTGTTCTCTATCTTCCTCATTACGTTTTTTACTGCTTTTGCCAAAATCGGTTGCGACCTCAATATGAATATAGTCGGGCTTACCAAATTGATTAATATAGGCATTAACCACTTTGCGTGTTTGTGCCGCCGCCCGTGTAACAACAGGGTTTGCAATTTGAGGAAAAGGGGGAAGCTTAGGGCGATTATGCCCTTTTAAGCTTGCCAGCCAACCCAGTTGCTTGAGTGCTGTGCTATAATCCTCGCCATCGGCTAAAAGAGGGACAATCTCTTTTAAAGCTTTATGGCTTAGGCTAATTGTACCACTCCATGTTGGAAGGGCAAGAAGTGCATGGGCTACCTTGGGCGATAATGGGAGTTTATTTAATTTATCTTGGACAACAGAATGCTCTGTATCAAAACTAATAATCATTGCGATTTCATGGCATAAATCAATATCACTTATCAAGTTATCAAACTCGGCTTGATTATAAATACCCGATTCAAACAAAGCTTTTTTAAGGTGATGATAAGCTTTTAATTCAATAAAGATTCTTTTCTCTACGGTATCTTTAATTTGCTCTGTGCTTTCTTCCTTTTTACTCTTTTTATTATAGTTACATAGGTTAAATTGGATATCATTAGCGTTATAATTTTCAAAATGCTCAGCTAAAATTTTATGGAGCTGCTTAAAGCTCAGTGAGCGTTTTTTCAAAGCTTCATCATAGATTATTTTTTTAATATCATAATCTAAGAAAATACGCTCACGACCTTGCAATAGAACCAGATTATTTAAACGTTGCCATGCAATAAATTGTTCGGCAATAATCGAGTGTTTTGGGGCGCGTTTTTCACCTTCTAAAATACTACAATCTCCAATGAGATCTATGCTGGATTTTAAAGGTCTTTGCGTGAAAGCACAATCGAGATATTCCGTTAAAAACTCATTGCTTGTTGCTGGATTACCAAATTTTTCTTGTTGTTCAAATAGCGTGTGAACCTCTTCGCGCAAATCATTTCGGTTCATCGTATGGCTATAGCTGCCATGGCGGTTTCTTTGCTTGTTTTGTATGGATAAATAGGCGGCAACCGTTTTATGACCTTGTGCGCTTTCTTTAAGTTGCTTTATCCCTTGCAGCATTTTTTTGCCATCATTATCACTGCTTTCTTCTTCATTACGAATAATGGATTGATACCCCCGATGCCCTGCAATATGGTAAAGGATTCTTGCCCATTCTTCTAGGGTTAATTTGCGCTCTAAGCCTTCTTTGCGTAAATCCCAAACTGTAGAATTCTTCCCTTTAGGATATGGTGTTGTAATATGATTGATGGGTAGATTATTTTTAGGTAATAGCCCTAAAATACCATTTAAACGGCGGCGACGGCGATTAAGCCTTCGGCGGGCTAGACGGGCCTTTCTTCTAGGAGCAGCAAGGGAAGAACCATTTTCAGGATGCTCTGCTTTATCAAAAAGCCTCACCCCAATATATTCTATTTTTTGCTGTTTTAAATCAATCAAACAATGACCTATAGAGGCAATACCGATATCTAATCCTAATATTTTCGTCATATTATATCCCCAATCTATCTTGACACAACTTCAAAGATATAATATAAACCATTTAACACTAGTGGTAAATAAAGTGTTGCTATAAAAAGGAATTAATTTCCGTAAAGCTCTAACCCCTCGTAAGAGGGGTTAACTTTTTATCATATTCAGCCAACGGCGCATATATTTTACAGCGCGCTGGAGTTCGTAGCGGCGCAGATGTTGGGTTGGGCTCATGGGCGGCTTTTTTATAGCTTTTGGCATAATCGGCACCTTTTTCGATATTCTCGGCCATAAATGCCAATGCCGTTAAAATTTTGGGATTTTCCAAAATATCATATTCCAAACAATCATCAATCCCTTGCTCCAATAGGTTAAGATGCGCCAGATATAGACAATCCCACATAAATTGATTATACTAATAGAATGACTTATTCATTAGATTTTCGCCGTAAAGTACTTTCAGTTCGTCAGAAAGAAGGACTTACAATATCCGAGGTCGCGTCTCGTTTCAATATTGGTATTGTGAGTGTTGTGAGATGGCTCAAAACTCCAGAGCCTCAAAAGCACCGAAATAAAGCTGCAACAAAGATAAATATGGAGCTGTTAATCCAAGATGTGCAGGATTATCCAGACGCTTATATGTATGAGCGAGCCAACAGACTTGGTGTGAGTAAAACAGGAATAGAACACGCCCTGCGCCGATTAGGCATTACCTATAAAAAAAACACTGCGCCATCCCAAACGGGACGAAGACGCACGGCAATTCTTCCAACAA
>JBKEAR010000051.1:0-4059 GCA_047972425.1 Alphaproteobacteria bacterium
AATGGCATCGGCAAGGCCAATCCGTTGCAACTCAACCTCTGGTGGAAAGGCATCTTTAAAGCGGCTGGGCATGGCATTATCTAACATTACAAAAACACCTTTATCGGTATTTTTACGTATCATGCGTCCCCATGCTTGGCGAAGCTTTGCGATTACCAAATTTTCTTCATATTCACGCCCACCAAATGCTTTTTTGCGGGCAGCGTGCAAAATGGTACGCCGTGGCCATGGTACGCGGTCGAAGATTAAAAGGCGTAAGCTATCGCCGGGTACATCAATACCATCGCGTACGGCATCGGTACCAAGCAAACAACTATGGGTATTTTGGCGGAACATATCGGTGAGTGTACCGGTATCAATATCGCTGACATGCTGGGCATAAAGCTGAATATTCTTAGCCGCTAAGGGCCCATATAATCCTTTATAAACTGCCGTTAGGCGATTAATGGCGGTAAATAAACCTAACCCACCCCCGCCGGCAGCTAAAAATAATTCTCTAAAGGCTGCCGTTACTTGATTAAGGCTGCTTTTGTTAACATCGGTAATCACAAATAGCTTGGACTGTTGTTTAAAATCAAAGGGCGATAGCACACTTAATGTGCGTGGTTTATCATCTAACCAGTTTGCACCCATACGGGCATAGGCGGTTTTCCAGCTATCGGCATCGCCATGGTCTAAATTGGCATTATCGCGCAAAGTTGCCGAGGTTATAAGGACTCCCGAGGTTGGCTTAAATACAATATTGGCTAATGATTCTGTAGGGTCTAAATAATGCATATGCATGCCGATATCAAATTCTACCCCGCCACGGCGCTCAATGGCAAACCAAGATATTTTTCCATCGGGTATTTCACTCTCTACCGAAAGTTCATAAACCATATTTTGCCAAGATTGTACGATATTGATAATACGCCAATTGAGGTTGGATATAGCCGCTTCTATCCGCATACGTTGGTTTGTATCTAAAGTTTCGGCCTGTTCATCAAGTTGTTTAACCAATATTTCTATTAGCTTTTTGGCGGGCTGCACTAAATCGTCTAAAGCTAAAATTGTTCCGTTGATAATTTCGCTAAAGCCTTCTATCAAAGGCTTGCATTGGGTTTCGATATCATAATAGCCGATATTTGGGTTACGTATCAGTACTTGTTTGCGTATCAGGGCTAAAAACCGCTCAATCCGCCCATTGGGTGTACTTTCTATAAGCCGGTTACGCCACCCGGCCGTTGGGAGTTGGCGGGTAGCATGCTCTAGCTGGGTTAGGGCATCAAGGCCGTCATCGCTATTTGCAACCAGCTCTTCTATCCGTGCCCGTAAACCCTTAAAGCGGCTACGCCCCCGGTTTTCATTACCCAAAATCCACCGGCGAATTTCGGCGGCTTCCATACCGGTTAAATGGACTGAAAATACATTATCGGCGGCATCGAACAAATGATGGCCTTCGTCAAAAATATAACGGTTGGGTAGGTTATTATTTTCGGCATCATAAAATTGTGCGGCTCTTATGAGGCTCAGCGCATGGTTAGAAACCACGATATTAGCGGTATTAGAGCGCCGAATGATATGCTCGATAAAGCATTTTTTCCAATGCGGGCAGGCAGAATATATACATTCACCCCGTGTATCGTTAAGGTCTAATGTGGTGCGTTTACCTAATAGCGGGATTAACCATGCAGGGAAATCTCCACCAATCATATCGCCATCTTGGGTATGTTCTAACCAACGCGCAACCAAGCCCAAGCCAATAGCATTGGCCGAATATTGCGGTTGTTCGCCCTGATTTTTTTGCCGATTAATTTCTGCTGATAAAATATCCTCGTAATTGAGCAAACAAAAATAATTCTCCCGCCCTTTGCGTACAACAATATGGTGGCGTTTTTGGTTGATGTCGGGGTAAAGCCGATTAAGCTCCTCATTAAGTTGGCGTTGCAAATTGCGGGTATAGGTGGATATCCAAATACTGCCTTCATTTTTTTCTGTCCATACACTCGCCGGTGCAATATAACCCAAAGTTTTGCCCGTACCTGTGCCAGCCTCGGCCAACACGATATTTGGCCCATGTGCCGATTGTTTGGGTTGCATCGCAAAGCCCGATTGCAGGGCATATTCCTTTTGCGCCCTCCGTTCCTCGGCACTTGCACCTAGAAGCTTTTGCAGCCTTGCGGCAATCTCTACATCTTCAAGCGGATAATTTAACGGCTGCGCTAAGGGTGGGCTTTCTGTCCATTCCGGCCGGTTTTCCCAAATTTTTAAACTTTGAGTATAATCACTTAAGCTCGGTTTGCCAATGGCAAGGCTTTTACCCACATCATTCGCCCAATTCCACCCACCTTGTGCCATAAAATAGCAAATATTATTAAGCCGATAGCGTTCCTCGGCCGATAAATGCGCAAGCGTTGCCAACATATGTTGCGTGAGTTCCAATAGCAAAATCGCTTCATCTTCGGGTGTATCGGGGCGTTTATATTTAAAAAAGTCGGCCAAGCTTTGGGTGAGCGGGGCAATGAATTGCGCCGGATAAACAAAGGCAAATAACTCTAAAATATCCAAGCAATTTTGCGGATTAACCTCAAGTTGTGTAGCAAGTTGCTTTTTATCTACAATAATTGGGCTATAACCTTGGCTGATGCGGTTTTTAACTTGAGCAACAGTTAGCTCAAAAATCTCACCATCGCTATTGAGCCAAAAATTTTTATGGGGGCTATAAATTAAAATGTTAAATGATGATGGTGCTTGGCTATGATCAGTTTGCGGGTCTTCATTAAAAATATCAAAACTCATTGGGTTTGGCTTAACCTTTGGTTCAGTTCTTGCTCACGCCATTTTAATGTAGCTGGATGAAAAGGTATAACAGCTTGTGCATCTTGGCGACTGATTTGCATTAAATCCTGCCCCTGAAAACCGCGGGCATAAATATCGTGATTATTGGGGTTCCAAATGGCGTTGGTAATAGCATAAATTAACTCATCGGCTTGGTCTTTGGTTGTTACCAATAAAGAATCTTGGCTAATAGTTAATGTATCATGATCCAAATTATAAGCCGATTTAGGGATAATGCTACGACGAAGCCATGAATGCTCCGATGTTAGTTTTTCTACCATTTTGTCATCAAAGTTTAATAAATCTGCCGTGCCGTCTTCTAATAACACATCCACAATACCCACCGGCCAACCGGCCATTAAAAAGAAGGCATCAATATCTTTTACCGCTAAATTGCGCCCCGATTGGCTTAGGCCATTGTAAAACGGATTAATTTGCGCAATCGAACTCTCTTGTGCATAAAGGGTAAGCTCGGCATTAAGTAAAGTGCCCGAACCAATAGCCCCTAAAGAAATAGAGCGATTATATAAATCGGTAATTTGACTAATTCGCTGATCCGTACGGACAACCAAATGCAAATCCTCTGGCCATAAAATAGATATAGCGACCAAATCTTCAAACGGGCCTTCTAACGAAAACTCCCCAAGGCCTTCATGGGCAAGCCATGCGATATCCGATTGCACAATGGCGGCTTCAATTTTTCCGGCTCGTAAATTATAGATATTTTCTACCGAGCCTTCCGATGATTTTGATACTGCTTCTAGTCCCGGCACACCGCAGCTTCCGCCCCGGTTACATTCGCGCGAGCCTTCGGGGTTACTAATGGCATGGGCAATAAGTGCACCCATGGTAAAATAAGTGCCACCGGGGGTTCCGGTACCAATGCGAAAAACTTTGGGTTCCCGTGCATAGGCAGATAACCCCATCATTGCAAAACAAAGTAAAATAGTAATAAATCGTTTGATTTTCGGCATATTTTTCGCTCTATTATTTTTAATATTTTTATTATCCTGTTATTTCGCTTTTTTTTCAATCAATTTGTTTGGCAATTTATTTGGCAATAAAAATTTCGGATTATGGCTTGCCAAATAGATAAAAAAGACTTATTAAATACAACACCGAATGTATATTGCATGAAAATGCATGTAATGTAAAGGAGCCGTGGCCGAGTGGCTTAAGGCGCACGCCTGGAAAGCGTGTTGGGTAATACCCTCGAGGGTTCGAATCCCTCCGGCTCCGCCA
>JBKEAR010000002.1:0-49762 GCA_047972425.1 Alphaproteobacteria bacterium
ATAAAAACAATAATCGCAATCTAAATTACATATGATTCCTACCGGCTTTGCAATCAAATTCAAACCTTGTGGTATTAACTATTTATGCGTACTCATAGGCTGCTCCGAAGTCAAATTATTAATTAAAGTTATTTTTTTTTTATAGTTGTAAAAATAGATTTATTCTGGTTATCAGTAGAATAAATGGTATCACTTGTAATAATAGTATCCGCATTATTAAATCGTATATTTTTTGTTTTTACTGCATCATAATGAAAACCATATTTATATATCTTATTTGTTTGAGAACGTTCAATCTTTGTTTTCAAGTTATTCTTCATTTGTTTAGATATATCTATATTTCTCATATCTAATTATAGCATAGTGGTAAATAAAGGGAAGCTATAACCGTATTTTTTAATTACATCTTTTTTTGACAATTATAGCATAGTGGTAAATAAAGGGAAGCTATAACGCTGTAAAGCTGTTTGTTGCCGCAAAAAGAATTATAGCATAGTAGTAAATATAAAAACCCTTCTCTTGAGGGGGTTTTTTGTTAAAGCTCTAATTTATTTACGCCAAAAATAATGCCCTTGCTTGTTGGGTGTTTTGGCTATTGCCGAAAGCCCACATCAGTTTAGTAACAACGGCTTCGGTTGTCATATCACCGGCCGATAAAATATCGGCATCGGCCATTTTTACACCCACTTCGTAAACGGAAAGATCCACGGCCTCGTATAAGCATTGGGAGGCAATAACCATGAGCGTTCCCCCTGCTTGGGCTTCCATGACCGCTTGTTGCAAATTGGGTTCACTAAAGGGCACCCCACCCATGCCGTAACCTTCTATCACTATAGCATCGCAATATTTGCTTGCATCCTCAATGATTTCCTTAGGCATTGCCGGCGATAATTTGATAATCGCTACTTTATCGGAATATTGGGCTTTGCAGCAAAATTCCCCTGCCACAGCTTTACCTTTAAATTGCTGGCCATAATGGGTATATAAAATTTTCCCTTGCTCAAAATGCGCGATATAATCTTTATTAATGCTCTCGAAACCATCAAAGCTATGGGTTTTGGTTTTGGCAGAACTTGTTCCCAAAATCAGTTGCCCGCCAAAGGCAATAAACACACCTGTAATATCATCGGCTGCGGCCATAAAGGCATGGCGCATATTGCTTGGTGCGTCAGAGTTATCCTCCCCTATAGCTATTTGCGAACCTGTAAGGATAACAGGTTTGGCCAAATTTGTGAGCATATAGCTCAGCAAGCTGGCGCTATAAGCCATGGTATCGGTACCGTGAGTAATCACAAAACCATCATATTGTGTGTAATATTGGGCAATTGTTTTAGCCATTTTGGCCATTAAATCGGGTGTCATATTGGTGCTATCAATTTGCATGATGGGTAAAATATCAATATCACAAAATTCTTTTACCTCTGGTGTGTGTGCCAATAGGACATCGCCGCTTGCGGTGGGCAAAAAGCCCTCGCCACTATCTGATGATGCAATTGTTCCCCCTGTGGTAATGAGTAGAATTTTTTTCATATGCTAAAACCTCCCTATTTTTTGTAAAGAGCCTTATAAAACCAAGGCTCTTTTCTTTTATATTATACTATTCTGCTTTAGGTTCAACCTTCCACATAAACATATTGAGTGCGGCAAATAGAATGGAAAAACCGATACAGAAGAAGGATAACCACATATAAGGCACATATTGCAACACGGGCACGCCGAGTAAGGCCGCCATGTAAATACCGTTATCGGACCATGGCACCATACCCGATGTTAATGTACCGCCAACCTCGGAGTTTCGGGATAACACACGGCGATCATAACCCATTTCGTCATATTTTCTGGCCATGATTTGCGGTGTTAAAATGAGCGATACATACATAGCGCTACCAAATAAATTGCCGAAAAAGGCCACAACAATAGTAACAGCCGTAAGCGATGTTGCCCCAATGATTAAACGTTCAATTAAGTTAGAAATTACGGTTAAAATACCCACTTTGCCCAATAAGCCACCAAAGCCGAGGCCTAAGATAATTACAGCAACCGAACCAAGCATTGAGCTCATACCACCACGGCTTAAAATATTATCAATAAAGTCTAAGCCTGTATTTTGCGGAATTTGTGCCCAAGCGGTTTGAATAGCCGATATTGGGTCTAAACCTTGGAAGATAATGCCCCAAAGAATACCAATGACCGCACCCAAGCAAAGCACTGGGATAGAAGGCATGCGCATTACCAATAAGCCAATCACAATCACCAAAGGCAATAGATTTATGAGCGAGATATTAAAAATCTCATCAATCGAGCTCATTACAAACTGAATTTGCCCTAAATCCGCATTGCCATGCACCACTTTAAAGCCCATAAAGGTAAAGGCAATGGCTGTAGCAATAAAGCCCGAAATAGAAACCGGCATTAAACCTTTAATATGGCGAATAAGCTCTACACCCGCCATAGAGGAGCTTAAAATACAGCTATCGGAAAGCGGGGATAATTTATCGCCAAAATAAGCCCCCGAAAGCACCGCACCGGCGGTAATCGGGGCAGGCACGCCAAGGCCAGCACCAATGCCCATCATTGCAATACCGGCCGTACCGGCTGTGCCCCAGCTTGTACCGGTGCATAACGAGGTAATGGCACATATAATCAGCGTAGCCAATAAAAATACCGATGGATGAATAACTTTAAGGCCGTAATAGATAATCGAAGGCACAATACCGCCCGATATCCATGTACCCACAAGCATGCCCACGGCGAGTAATATCAATATGGCATCCATGCCTTTATTAATGCCCTCAGTTGCTGCTTTTTGTAGCTCGCTATATTTGTAACCCATATATTTACCGGCAAAAATGGCTAAAAACCAACCGGCAAAAATAGCCAACTGAATACTGATATCTTTAACCGTAAACCCAAAGGCTAGCATTAAAAAGCCTATCAGGACAAAACAGGCCAGCCATATGGGTGGAAATTTTTTTTCATTCTCATTCATTGTTTAAGTCTCCCTAAATATTTAATAATCTATACTGCTGATATACTAGATTTTTCCGCAAAAATAAATATCCATATTTAGGTAAGGGATAAGAAGATTAAAGAAACTTAAAAAATGATAATAATATCATCATAAAAATTATTTTTCATACATAGCGATAATATAATCATGGTAGAAAAATATCTTTTAGGGTTAGAATCATCTCATTATTGGGTCATTCATATAAGGCAAATAAAAACCCCGCTGATGCGGGGCTTAAAATTTTGGCGATCCCTGCAGGATTCGAACCTGCGACCTACGGCTTAGAAGGCCGGTGCTCTATCCAGCTGAGCTAAGGGACCTGTTATGAAAAAATATTATAAATTGGGGTTTTTCATCAAAACATCGGCATAGGGGTGAATATTTACCTTACGCGCATGGGGTTTAACCACAATATACGATAATTGTTTATCTTCGCAATATTGTTTGGCTTCCTCTAATGTATCAAATTTCATTTCTAGCTGATCTTTCACTTCTTTAGAAGATGTCCAGCCCATTACAGGGTCTACCTCTACTTTGGTTGCCCCCATATAACGCACATGCCATTGCCCAACGGCATTGGGTGCCGATTGCATAACATTGCGGCGTGGTTGGATAATACGAACATCGGCCATAATAATACCCCTTTAAAATCATATAAGATGCAAAAAATTTTATAGAAAGCGCCCTATTTAGGCAAGAAAAAAATAATAAAAAAGCAAGCCCAAATTTAAGCTTGCTTTTCATTGGTCGGGAAGACTGGATTCGAACCAGCGACCCTCTGTACCCAAAACAGATGCGCTACCAGGCTGCGCCACTTCCCGACAATATCTTAACTGGTAGATGCATTTTATATTCAATAATTTTGGGCGATGCAAGTTTTTTTTTATATTTTTTACGAAAACAGCTAAATATGACTTTTCACTTTAATACAAAAATTCAGGGCAATATTTTGCGGCCGATTTTCATTGGCTGTCGGTACCGAGTTTGCCGCGTTAAATATAAGATTCCGCGTGCGCTCACTACCTGCAAAACCTTGCGAATTTGCCGATGTAATCAGAGAGCCCGCTTTAAATACGCCGTCATTGGCTGTTGTTGAAAATAGCCCTACCCCAAGCGATGCAAAAGAGCCGGAGATATTACGAATGGCATCGCCTTGGTAGCTACCCAAATTACGGTCTTCGCCCATGGCACGCAAAAACATATCCGATAAATCGGGTAGGCGAAAGTTTGTACTGCCATCACCCATGGCAAAACAACCTTTATTATTTATCCATTCCGACTCGCTAACAGCCGCATTGTTAGCCACCACCAAAGCCCAAAGCTCCGGATAATCCGCACGGTTTAATAGTTGCCCTTTGGCTTGCATATATCCTTGGGGCGGATTATGAAAAAACCATATTAGCAAACTACCCACAGGCATTGAAACATAAGGGCTAGCCAACCAGTTAATACATTGCTGTATATTATTTACCGATGGTGCAAGCTCGCTATTATCCACCTGAATAGCCGCCGCGTTATAATCGGTAATATCTTGGATATTCTGTGCGGCTTCTGTTGCCGATTGGGCGGCGATTATTGCTTGGTTTGCCGCCGCTTGGGCTTGGCTTTGTAGGGTTTGGCTTTCGTTTAATAAATTTTCGCTATTTTGCAATAGGGTTACGGCTCCCCCTGCCACTTGGCTTAAATTGCGATTATCTTCCATAATTGTATAAATATGGTCTTGCGCATTGTTTAACATCGCTGCCGATAATTTATCAAAATCATTAAAGCGCAACCAAGGGCTCACATCGCTTTGGCGGGTAACTTTTAAAGTTATCGGGTCATCGGCCACCCCCACATTTTCGCTAAAAGTGATTATTGCCCCGGCCGCTATACCCAATTGGGAAACAGCATAATTTTGCGATTGCAAAATACCATTAAAATAAATTTTAACATCCTGCGCCCGATACACCACAAAGGGGAGCAAAAATATCTTTTGCTCCCCTTGGCAAATAATCTCGTAATCCGTTGCCATTACACCAAACTCCCAGCGCCATTCAATATCTGGCCAACAATATTATAACCCAATATGTTACCTGCATTGCCTGCCTGATTTTGCGCATTCTGAATCTGATAATCCTTTTGGTTTAATATTTGCTGATTTTGCAGGTCATTTTGCTTTTCGCTTAATGTGAAATCCTGCCCCATTTGGCTCAGATAATCGGCATGGGAGCCCGAAAGCTCTACCCCTGCCGCCCCCGATGATGCCCGCACCGCTGCGGCTTGCGCCCGGGCTTCTCGGTCATCACCAACAGCCTCTATAGCTTGGATTTGTTCAATTTGTGCCTTTTGCTCTTTGGCTTGTTTTTCTTGGGCTTCATATTGCTTTTTTTGCGCCCGATATTGGTTATAAGAGCTTGCTAATCCAAGCCCTAACTGGGCAATGCCCATAATTAATGCTGTACACATTTGTTTCTCCTTATCTTTATTTGTGATAATTGATATGCATGCCAATAATATTTAATGGCAATGGGGTGGATTGGCTGATTGTAAGTGCTGTTTGCTTATGCCAAAAGCCGCTATATGTGCAATCGAACAAGCCCGAATAAACAGGTAAATTGCCCGATTGCGCCTCCCAATCGTAAGGCAGCTGCTTTTGCGGAACAATTTGTTGTGATATACCATTACTTACCAAGGTAACCTCGGCCGATGCCAATAATTGCAACCCCACCGATTGTATATTTTTTTGGCCATAAACATCGCCAATATATTGCCCAAATATACCGTTTAAACATTCAATTTTGCCTATTTGGCTATAACCGGCCGTAATGATTTTTGCGGGCTTATTCAGGGTAATTTTTCCGCCCGTAACCACCCGATTTTCATGCAATTGGTAATCGGCCAATATTTGTAGCTCTTTACCCTCTAAATGGGCTAAACCTGTTTGCACATTGCGTGCGGTGCCTATTTGGGTTATACCGCAATCCACATAATGAATAACTGCTTTTTCTGCATCAAGGTTAGGCTGAATATTGGCCATATATTCTATAAATCGCACGCCATCCCGATTAACAACCAGCCATAAAATATCCTCAGACTCATCGCTTACGGTAATGATATTTTCTACCACACCATCTCCACCCAAATGATGCTGATGCCACGCATTAATATTGCGATCCTTCATATAAGTCATGCCAATCAGCCTACCATCGCTACGGCGCATCCATAAAATATTCCAAGGGAGTTGTTGCATGGCAATTTCTTGAATACCGCCCTCTAACAAATGGCTGGCCAGTAAACTTAGCTCGGGCGAAAGCCAAGCATTACTGGCGTAATCCCATAACATTTCGTGCAGCTGTTTACCACCACGGGCAACATATAACAGGCTATTATCCACACGCTCCGGGCTGCAATTTGCAACACCCCTTGTGGTCTCGCGCCTTGCATTAATCGAGGTTGGGGTAATGGAGCCTGTGCTGCTTGATATAATAAACTCTCCCGATGTTGTACCCGCCACCAAATTGCTGCCGGCTTGCAACCAACGGATTTTTTGCACCCGCTCATCCGATAATGTCATGGTAATCGCACTATCGGCCTCTATACGGTCATCTAAGCCGCTACTATTTTTATTAGTCGGTGCAAAATTATGGTGGCTTGCGGTTTTGCTTGCCCAAATTGTACGGGGCTGGGCTTTGCTGGCGGCGGCAAACAAACGGTCTTCAATAAATGCCCCGCAAGCCGGATAACCTGTTTTTTGGCTCCATGCCCCCAAACGCCATATTTTGGTAGCGGTGGTATCGTGGATTTTACTGCGAATAAGAATTTGTACCTTTTTGCTGTTATAAAACTCGGTTATCGTACCCCAGCCCCAATCGCTGCCATGACCAATGCGGATATGCCTGCCCATATCATCGGCCGTAAATAAATCCGATGATGCCGTTACATCGCCCCAACCATAATTGGCATTACAGCTTAAAGTGATATTGCTTGTATTGGTTGCCAACCATGGGCCATCTAAAAAACCCAATTGCTCAAAGCGCCAAATATAGGCGGAGCTGCGCACCAAATAGGTCGGCGGGTGATTAGGGTGCCAAAAATAAAGCCGATCCCCACATTGCGTATAACTCACATCGGCCACCTCATCACCCGACCATGGGGCTTCTATCCAAAGCTCTACCCCGCTATTATTCACCGGCCCGTTTTGGCTAAGCACCCTTACATACTGATTCCCCAGCTCCACCACAAAGGCGGCTCCGTTATTGGGCTCGTACGGGACAATGCGCACCTTGCCGCTAAGCCTTGGTTTACACACAAAAACCGTACCCGGGCGGCGAATAATAGGCCCTTGGGGCAAGGGTATCATATTTTGCATTTTCGCAACGGACGATTTATAGCCCGCTAAATCGTACCGCCCATACATTAAAGGCGACCATTCGCCACCGTTAAAAGTTAATTGAATTGCCGATTGCGCCATCTAAGCCCCCTCATGGCTGTCTATCCATGATGATGCATAAGTAAAATCACCCATGCTCCCCTCTTTGGCATCAATCATCTTGGCCGATGCCAGCTCGGCTTCATATAATTTATATAATCTTTCCGTTAAAGCCGTATTTTCCCCTTGGGCTTGTGCCAATTCAAAGGCTAATCTGGCCGCCAATACCCGCACCAAATTGGCATTCATCGCCACCGCCGGAATATCGGCAATATACTGAAATGCAATCACATCATTATCGGCCAATAATTTACCACCCTCTCGCTGCCAATGGTTGGCATTGCAATCCACCACCCGCAAGCAATCATTGGGCAAACTAAACTGATATTTAAAACCAAATTGCGGTCTTATTGCATCAGCCCCAATTTTTATGCGCTTTATCGCATTATTCCAAGGGTGCAATGCCAAAACCAATTGCTTAATTGGCGCATATAAATCCTTTACCATCGCCGCAAGCGGTGTATCCTCCGATAATGACGATATGCTTTGCGCCCGCACCAATCGTAATGCCCGATTGATGATATCTACATCTACCCACATTTTATTATGTCTCCTTATTTATGTATGGGGCTCTGCCCGTCATGCTGAAAGCATGTTTACAACATAACGCTTTCCCTAGGCTAATCATTAACATTCAAGCTCTCTCCATCGTCACTCCTGCGTAAGCAGGAGTCTGAATGCACGGCCTGCGCACTAGATTCCTGATTAAATTAGGAATGACGATTTTTTATGTATGGGGCGTTGCCCCAAACCCCAGTTAAGGCTCGCCTTAACAATCCATTTTTACTTAAAGTAACTGCGCACGCAGTTACAGGGCTGAAGCTAAGTTAGAAAAGTTTTGGTTTAAACTTTTTACAAAAAGTTTAGTTAAACAGCCTCATCACAACGGATTTCAATCACTTTATTTTCGTCCATGCGGGTGGCACCCACATCGAGGGCGGCATAAACTTGCATGGCGTTGCGTTTATCTTTCCGTGGGGCAATATCGGTAATAATGCCACCCGATGTTGCCATGAGCATGCCCGATTTTGTCCATGCCAAAACGGAGCGAATATCGCCTTCTTTTGGCAGCAAATTCGATGCCACACGCACAAAGTTAAAGCCCATAAAGCTATCCACCGTGCCATTTACAAGGGCGCGCACCGTATTATAATCGCTCGATGTTACCTCGGTAGAGCGCAACAAATTGCTCATTTGCCGTGCGGTGAGTATAATATATTGCTCCTCGGTATCATCAACATCGGCACTATCTAAAAGCTCCCGTGCCATGCGCAATTTATCGAGTGTGAGGCCGGTATTGCCTGTGCCGCCATCTTCGCGATAATCGGCATCAACAAGCTGGGTAGTTGGCAAAGCCACACTTGTTTGGCCGGTTCGGCCAGTATAAGCATTACCCAAGGCGGCCTCGATAATGCGTTGGTCTTTTTTGCGCCCTAAGGCATAGGCGGCATTTAGTGCATAGGCCGATGTGGGGTCGTTAAGCATTTTCACTTGGTCGGAACGGTCAATCAAATCGCCCCAGTCCGATGTTGTAAGTGTAACCGCGCGGCGGTCAAAGCGGGTTTCAATTAAAGGTGTGTCGCCGTGGCGTGTGGTAACATCTACAGCTTCGGTGGGGCCGATGCGATCGTAAAAATAACGCTCCACATTTTGAATTTCGCATCGTACACATTTTTCTAATTTAGAGCCTTTTTGTTGTAAATTCAGCTCCACCGCATGGTGGTAACCTTCGGCAAAAGCCGCTGTAATATCAAATGACATATATATTCTCCTATTTCAGTTTATAATTTTAGCCTGTAATAATTTGGTTAAGGCGGTTAATCTCGTTTAAAGCGGCCGCGTGCCCCGGGTGGGCTTTATCCATCAGCGCTTCTAAAAAGCTAGCATCGCGGCTAAGCTCGGCGCGTTTTTGCTTGGCGCTATCGCTTGAAAGCATGGTGGGTTGGGGCTGAATATCCATCAGCGCCGTATCTTGCGCCATGCCCTCGCCAATGCGCAACAAGCCTTCTAACACGGCTTCGGAGCCAATGATATTTTCTAAATCATTAACCTCGGCATCTTTAAAAGCAAAATATCGGGCGGCATTTTGTGCTTTTTTGAGTTTATCGGCATAATTTACCCCCCATTTTTGCTTAATATTTTGCATAATGGATTGCTTTTGTGCTTGGGTAGAATTTTGCTGCTCTTGTGCTTTTTGGTTGAGTATTTGCACCATGCCATCATGCAAAATAGTCGCTTGTGTAGGGGTTAAGCCGGCCTTATGGGCAAGGGTTTTAAAATGCTCGGCCAAGGCGGCATCGTAAAAGCCGTTTTCGCTGGCATTAAACTGATAACCACTCACCTCATTAGGGCGGCCAAGGGCATTAAAAAAGCGAGCCCAATCTTCTTGGCTCGCTTGGCTTGTTGGGATTTGCACCCAATTTTGTTGATTATTTTCGTTCATTTGTCTCTCCTAAATATTTTCATCATCTGGTTGTAATAGGCTTTGGGGTTGAATATTGCTGAGCTCTAAAATATGCAAAAAAACATCGCGCGCGCCCTCGTTAAAGGCGGTTAAATGGCTGTTTTCTCCGTTAAAACTCGTATGGTTAAAGCAGCAATAGCGGGCGAGATCTTTTAAAATAATCTGCCCCATTTCGCTCTCTTTAAAATCCTTGTAAGCATGGATAATTTTTTGTTTTCTATCAGCCTTTAAATGATTAATCCATCGGTGATTGCGCATTTTCTGCTCCTTTTAATAGCTGCGGTAACTGGTTGATAATTGCGCCAATATCCAAACTAGGGTTCGCTGCAATATCGGCGGGTTCATCGGTAATGGCACCATGGGGTAACCCCCAACCGCTTGCGAGCTCTTTGAGTATCACAAGGGCATCAATATGGCCTTTTAAGCGATTATCCACCGCAAATAAAGGCGCTAACGCTTGCAGACTTTTAACCAATTTATTGGCCGATTGCTGCTTTTGCGCCAAAGCCAAGGGCGATAAACTTTCGAAATCAAAATGCATATTTTGTAAATCGGGATATTTATCGGCCACAATGCGGCTTGTAATATGTTTAAGCAACGGCCGAATGAACTCGGCAAATATGCGGCTAATGAGCGGATAAATCAGGCGTAAGCGATCCTCCGTATCTATCACCACCTCGGTTGCGCTGCGTGGTTGGCTTAGAGTGCTGGTTATCTGATAATAAAAAGCCTCTTTAATCGCTTTACGGCGTTGTTCCTCCATCTCTAGCCCTAGGCCAACCGAGCCCCCGATATTAAGGGGTTCAATCAGCCTTTTATTGGATATTCCGTCTAACCCGCCATAAACAATGGCACCGGGGTGGGTGCGTATGCCCTGTGCCGAAAGTTCATCGGCGGCAAGCAACGGTGGGTCAATTTGCTTTTGTGCCGCCATTAGGTTGGTTTTCACCATCATATTAAGCATTTTAATATCTGCAAGTGCAAGCATTGCCGGGCTTTCGCCATATGGGCTACCTGTAGAGCTAGAAAATCGCAAAATATTATAGGGCAAATGCTGATACCCCCCTTGGCGCATGATATTGCCGTTTGATTGGTCAATGATAACCGAAACCCAAGGCAAAGCGGTAATTTGACTTAAGGTGGCATTATTTTTAATCACGCAATGAATAAGTGTTTTTTCCTGCCCGTTTTCCTTTTGGCGAATGAGCCGAAAGACCTCCGCCACCGCCCCTTTATTATCACAAGCAAATACACATTCCATGGGGTGCAAGGCCTTAAAAGAAAAACCGCTGGCATTGCTATCGCTCACAAAATAACCATTGCCAAACGAGACCAAATCTCTAAATAACTCGTGGGTGGCAGCATAAAAACCATATTGGTCAAAATTCTGATAAATATCATCTTCTATTTGTTGCAGGGTTTCGCCTTCAATATCCGCATTTTTTAGCTTAAACCAACGGCTTGCCCCATTACATAAAAACGACCATAAACAGGCCGCTAGTTGGTCAGCCGCCACAACGGCCGTGCTATCGTACAGATTATTCCCTTTTTGTGGGTTTTTATGCCAGCCATCAAGGCGTTGCGGGCGAATATAAGTGGCAATATCCTTGTAAATATTTTCTAAAATTTGTTTTTCTGCTGCTAAATCATCATAACGTTTAAGCAGCATTTGGGTTATATTTTCCATTCTCCTTATCTTCCTTTTTATTTAAAGTATAAATATGCAAATTCTCCCCTTTTGCCCCTGCATGGCTCAGCATACATTGAGGCCGAAAACCCAGCCAACATAGCCATTTTTGGCTTTGGTAATGATTACCCTCGGCAAAACAAATAACATTGTTAACCAAAAAATGGTTAAGGAGCTTCGTTCCGTTTTTTTTCAGCCATCGAGAGATAGGTACAGCAATTTGCACCCAATCATCGGTGGCCACAAAACCCACTTGGGCAAAATGCGGCCATAAGCGCGTGCCACCCAAAAAGGCAACAGGTTTACCCCCCGGTAAACAAAATACCCAAGCAAGCTCGCAATGACGGCTGAATTTATGGGCAATGCGCCCCAAATCGTCATCATATTCCGTGGCCAAAATTTCGGTTTTATCTGGGGCGCGCATATTTGTTAAAATGGCCAAAACATTGTTATATTCTGCTGGTTTGATGATAAATTTTTGGCTACCAACTAAGGGGGTCATAATCATTAATCCTTTGCATCTGATAATTATTGGCTTGCGCCCGCACAGGGGCGGCAAATGTAAGGGCGGCGGCATCGGCCCTATCGGGCGAACAACCCAAGCGGGCTTTAATATGCTCTTTGGCTTCTAGGCGTAATTGATCGCCTTCGCTATAATAAAATCGGCTGGCGCATATTTGGCGTTTCAGCTCATTATCATGCACCATTTGCACGCTCAAATTATCATCGAACCATAGGCGCATTTTATCCCACATTTCCACTCGTTTATTGAGCCATCTTTTATTATCGCTTGATGCCGCACCAAAAAATATAGCCTCTACTTTACTGGCAAAACCCAATTGTTTCAGCCTGTCATACACCGCTGCACCAATCACGGCGGCATCTATAAACACACGGTTTGGGTTATGTTTTTCGATTGTCGCTGCAATCCAATCGGCCAAAGCCATGGCATCATTTAAATCCCTGCCCTCATTAACCTCGCAACCCAAATGGCGACCACGGCGGCTTATCATCCAGCTTTTATCACCACCGCCACGGGCTAAATCTACCCCCAAAATTAAGGGTTCATTGGCATCGCTCAATAGGCGATTATCCATGGCACGTGCCACCAAATGATGGGGAATTAGGCCATCAATTTCGGTGGACTGAAAGGCATCTTCTATCGAGGCCGGATATTCTTGGCGAAAGCGCTTGCAAGGGGCATTTTTGCCATTTGCGGATTCTTGAGTTGCAATAAAACTGGCATTCTTTGCCATCGCCCAAGCAATTTGACTATCTAACAACTTATGTTGTTTTTTATACTCAGCCCACGCCCCTGTTATGGGGGTTTTGGGCTTGGCTTGATAGCTGGGTTCCATATGCCAAGGTAAAAAGAGCAATTTAAAGGGCGATTGCCCTGCTTTGGCTGCCATACACATATCGTAAAATGCGCCCATATTACCGGCCGCTGTGCTTTCTAAAATGATATGGTTATGATGTCCCTCGGCCACTGTTGCAAATAAAGCGGTTAAATGTTCCTTGGCCTGTGGCCAAAAGGCAATCTCGGAGCCATGGAGAAATTGCACACTTTCCGATCGGCCAACATCGGCAGCACCAGCGGTTAGCACTTGCCACGATGAATCTTGTTTGACCAAAGCCATGGCCTCGGCCGATTGCAATATCGGCTTGGGCTGAATTTGGCTGGGTAAATCCTTATAAAAATGTTGTAAAATATGCATGCAATTTTTGGCGGCATCTTTGCGGTGCGCCATTACCAAACCACGCTGCCCCAAATTGCCCCAACCATTATAAAAATTAAGGGCGGCAATGAGTGTAGAAATACCCATTTGTCGCCCTTTAAGAATAATGATACGCACTTGCTCTTGTGTTTGCTGTTGCCGTTCAATCTCCGCTACAATTGCTTGTTGTGCCGCATTTAATTTTAAAGGCATCACACCCCCGCCGCGGCCGCGGATTGTTAAAATATTTTGCGCAAAATAAGTAAAATCCGTACGTAATTTTGCTATTTTATTCTTTGGCTTCATCATGCTCACCTTGTAACAGCTCTAACCACTTATCATCGCCTGTACCAACCGGTCTGTCTGCCAGAACATGGCGCAATTTGCTGATTGATGCCGCAATACGTAAATTTCGGTTAAAGATTAAATCGCTCGATTTATCATTCTCATCCGCCGTTTTATGGGCATTAATCGCCCGAAGCTCCGCCAATTTTTGCAAATATTCTAACCGTTGCTCTTCGGGTTGGTCTTGCCAAAATTTTATATCTAAAGGCTGGTTCTGATGCTGGGCACAATAACCATCGCTTAAGGTAACACGGCGGCATTGTTTATTACCGCTAAGCCGCATGCGGCATCGGTTTTTGTTTTTTTGTTGCATATCTCTTTCCTAATTATTTTATGTATGGGGTTTTATTATGTATGGGGCTTTGCCCGTCTTCCTATCATCCCCTCTTTAGAGGGGCGCCACGGAGTGGTGGGGTGTGTTTACTATGCTTCATTTAAAAAAATTTATATCATTTAGAAATACCCAACCCACTCCGTCAGGCTCCGCCTAACACCCCTCCGCTGGAGGGGATATTTATACAAAAGAAAATACCATTGATTTTTCTTATTTATTTTTATGGGCGAGGCTTTGTATTGGTTTTTTATGTATGGGGCTTTGCCCATAAAAAAAGCCCTTCGGAATATTGCTATACTCCAAAAGGCCCGTTTATTTGATTATGATTAAACATAGCATAAAAATTTGATTTTTGCAACAACTTTTTTTGTTTTAGTTAAGTTTTTAGTGCTTTTGTTCGGTTTTACTTGCCTTAATATAGGGCTATCGGGTAAAAATAGAGGATTAAAAGTTTAAGGAATAACGATGAAGCATTATATTCGTTTAGCGGTGATTTTAGGCGCGTTATGGTGGATATTATCGGGGCATACCAAGCCCTTTTTACTCATTATGGGCGTTGTTTCGGTATGTTTGGTTTTATACTTTGTTTACCGTATGCGCAAAATAGAGAAATCCCCCCGGCGGGTTGGCCTTAGCTGGCGCGTTATCCCCTATTTTGCATGGTTATTATGGGAAACCCTAAAGGCGAATATTGATGTTACCAAAACCATTTTAGGCATTGGCGATAAACTCAAACCCCAAGTGTTTGATGCTTATGCCCATGAAGAAACCGAATCGGGCACTATAACCTATGCCAACTCCATTACCTTAACACCGGGCACAATTACCGTTGCTTTGGTCGATGGCCGCTTAACCGTACATGCCCTAACAACCGAGGCCAAAGACGGCCTACTGAGCGGCAATATGGACCGCATGGTGCATTGGGCCGAGACCGGCCGCCCCATTACCGAAAAAGTGGAGGGCGAAGCATAATGACCATGTATATTGTTGCGATTATTTTTTTACTGCTTTCTTTATGTATTTTATTTGCCCGTGCGGCAGCTGGCCCCCATCGGTTTCATCGTTTGCAGGCGATTAACTCCATGTCGACAATTATCATGCTGATTATTGCTGTGCATGGCTTTTTAAACGGCCGGCCGGAGTTTTTAGATTTAGCCATTGTATTTTCGCTTACCTCAACCATTGGCATGGTGGCGGTATTTAAATTTGTGAAGTTCCAAAAATTGGGCTGGCCCACCGAGGCCAAAGACGATAGAGGAGATATTTAAATGGAGTTATTCTTAGATATTCTCTCTTGGATTTTTATTATCATCGGCGGCTTATTTTGTGTGATTGGTGCTATTGGTGTGTATCGCTTCCCCGATATTTTTAGCCGCATGCATGCCCAAGGCGTAATTGATACGGGTGGGGTAGCCTTTATTCTTTTGGGGCTTATTTTGCAAAGTGGCTTTAATTTGGTTTCGGCACGGTTATTTCTATTGGGGGCGTTTATCTTTTTTATCGGCCCACCGGTAACTTATATGTTTGTGCGCACATTGCTCCATTACGGCGATAGCCCCATGGGCTCGGAACATTTAATGGGTGGGCATGAGCTTGGGCACGAGCATGATAGCTTTGAGGCCGAATATGCCAAAACCCTAGACCAAGCGAGCAAAAAGGAGGGCGCATAATGGCCGATATGATTATTGCCACCAATAACCTTATTACCCTTGTATTGCTTACGCTCATGGGATTTTCGGCCTTTTTGGTAATTAAATTGCGCTCGCTTATGAGTGTTATTTTGGTTTCGGGCATATTTACCTTATTGGCTGCGGGTGTGTATATCACCATGGATGCCGTGGATGTTGCCTTTACCGAGGCCGCTGTGGGTGCGGGTATATCTACCGTTTTGGGCTTAGGCACATTGGCTGTGCTTAAATTTACCCCCAAAACAGCCGCACATCCCGACCATTTTGAAGATTCGCTGCCGGCTTTTTTGGTCTGTAGCCTGTTTGCCGCCTTACTGTTTTTTGGGGTGCTCGATATGCCCCCTTACGGTAACCCCAACAACCCCATACATACCCATGTGGCCAATTATTATTTGGCGGTCTCTTATCAGGAGTTTGGTATTCCTAACGTGGTAACATCGGTATTGGGCGGTTATCGGGCTTTAGATACTTTGGGCGAAACAGCGGTGGTGTTTACCGCGGCTATGGGTGTTTTATGCTTGATTGGTGCCACCAAACGCAGCACCCAACATGTGGATTATACGCCGGAGCCGATGGTGGATGATGATGCCGATTTAGATGCATTTGTGGAAGATGCCGAGGAAGTGGAGCGGATTTTAAAGCGTATTCAGCGCGATAATGGTATGGGTATCGGAGGCCGTAAATGATTTTTCATATGGATAAAAATCGGCCCATGGCCGATAACTGGATTGGCGCTGCTGTTGTACGCGGTGTTATTCCGCTTATTTTGCTTTTTGCCCTTTATGTGCAGTTTCATGGCGATTATTCGCCGGGCGGGGGCTTTCAGGCAGGTGTTTTATTTGCCGTGGGTTTTATTATGTATGCCATGTTGGTGGGTATATCAAAGGCGCGGCGTGTAATCTCTATGACTTACCTACGCTTTTTACTCGCTTTGGGTGTACTCATTTACGGCGGTACGGGCGTGGTAAATTTAATGCTCGGCGGTAACTTTTTAGATTACTCCACGTTGGGCGGTGGCCATAAAGCCCAAGAATATGGTATTATTTTAATTGAGGCTGGTGTGGGTATTACCGTATTTGCCGCCATGACGATTATATGCTTTGTGCTTGCCGGTAGGGAGAATGTCAATGATTAATCTGTTTGAGATTTACCCCTATCTCATCGCCTCTTTATTCATGGTGGTGGGCTTATATGCGGTAATGTCGCAAAGTAACCTCATTAAAAAGGTAATTGGGCTTAATATATTCCAAATATCGGTATTCTTATTTTACATTATTATGGGTAAGGTTTTTGGCGGTACTGCCCCTATTTTAAAAACAGGCGAAACCTATAATGTGGTTGTGTCCGATTATTCTAATCCCTTGCCCCATGTGCTTATTCTTACCGCTATTGTGGTGGGTGTGGCAACAACATCGGTGGCCTATGCGCTGATTATTCGTATTAAAGAAACCTATGGAACCATTGAGGAAGATGAAATTTATGCGATTGACCATACGCAAACACAGCGCAATATGGCACGTTGGGCCCATGCCCGCCAACGGGATAAATATAAACAGCGCCATAGCGGGGGGAGCCATTAATGATTGATATTATTAAACAACTCCCAGCGCTTATTGTGGTTATTCCGCTACTCGCTGCACCTTTGGCGGTGATTATCCATAACCGTAAGGCGGTTTATGCTTTTACTTGCGTGGTAATGAGCGTTAATTTTTTGGTTGGCCTTGCTTTGGTTTATCAGGTGATGACCCATGGTACAATCAGCTATCATTTCGGTGGTTGGTTACCCCCTATCGGCATTGAGTTTCGTATTGATGCTTTTAGTGCCATTGTGGTGTTATTTATCACCCTATCCTCTTTTGTGACCCTGCCTTGGATGTATCGCTCGGTTGCCCATGATATTGAGTATAAACGCCAATATCTGTTTTATACCATGATGCTGCTTTGTTATGCCGGTTTGCTTGGCATGGCAGTAACGGGCGATGTTTTTAACCTATTTGTGTTTTTAGAAATTAGCTCTATTTCCACCTATGTGCTTATTGGTATGTCCCGCGATAGGCGGGGGATTATTGCTGCATTTAACTATCTGATTATGGGAACAATTGGGGCAACTTTTTATATTATTGCCGTGGGTTTAATGTATCAGGTAACCGGCACTTTAAATATGGTGGATATGGCGGCACGTTTGGCCGAACTTAAAGGCAACCGTACCATCATTATTGCCCTTGCCCTTATGTTTACGGGTTTGGGTTTAAAGGCCGCGGTTTTCCCCCTACATTCATGGTTACCGCGCTCCTATACATTTGCCCCCGATGCCGCCACCACATTTTTAGCGGCCACAGCAACCAAAGTTAGCCTTTATGCTTTACTCCGTACATCAATGGTTATGTTTGTAACATCGGCACCGCAATTGGTTGATCCTTACGGTAATATTGTCATTATTTTGGGCATTTGCGGTATGATTATCGGGGCGGCAGCCGCTACCCGCCAATATTCAACTAAGCGTATTTTGGCCTATAGTTCCATTTCGCAAATGGGTTATATGATTATGGCCATTGGCCTATCGCGTACCGATGGCATGGTACTTATCGGCACGGGTATTTTTGCCTGTATATTCCATATGTTTAGCCATTCTTTGCTAAAGGGCTTGTTATTTATGGGCTCGGGTGCGTTATCTTATCGTGGCCTTGGGCCTTGGTTATTACGCTTGCAAGGGCGGGGGCGCTCTATGCCCATAACCATGACATTTTTTATCATTGGCGGTTTAGGGCTTATCGGCGTGCCCGGCACCATTGGTTTTATTAGCAAATGGTATTTAATCCGCGCGGCTGTTTTAGCCGATAATTGGTTTGCGGTCGTCGCCATTGTTGTAACCTCGGCCATGGCGGTTGTGTATTTTTGGCGGCTTATCGAGGTGGCTTATTTAATGAAGCCCCCCACAAATGCACCAGAGGCTAAAGAAGCCCCGCTTTCTATGTTAATACCCATGGGCGTTATGGCGAGCTTAATCATTGTATTTGGCTTTTATAACAAGCCTATTGTTCAATTAGCTAATCAGAGTGTGGAGCATTTGTTAATCACCCACGAACCCATTGGGGTTCCGTTAACGCCCCTAAGTGGTAGCCATGGCGAAGTTGAAGGAGGGCAACATTAATGGATATTTTGCTCATTCTTCTTACCCCTATTTTGGCCTCGGGCTGGGTTTTACTTAACGGCCGCAACCCCAACAGGCGGGATTATCCGGTATTGATTTTTGGGGCTATTACCTTTGCCCAAGTTATCATTTTAACCCGCCATTATTGGGGGCAACTCAGCGATGGCGTGGTGATTAACCTATTTGAGATTACCCCCGGTGTGGGCATTAGCTTTCGGATAGACGCCTTAAGCATTGTATTTGCCCTTGTGGCATCGGGGCTTTGGATTATTACCAATCTCTATGCCATCGGCTATATGCGTGGCCATCATGAGCATTCGCAAACCCGCTTTTTTGCTTTCTTCCCGCTGGCAATCTCGGCCGCTTTGGGCATTGCATTTTCGGGCGATATGGTTACGTTATTCCTCTTTTACGAGGCCTTAACCTTTGGCACATGGCCACTTGTTGCCCATGCCGAAACCTTAGAGGCACGCTTTGGCGCCCGCAAATATATGTCTATTTTAGTGGGTACATCTATGCTGTTATTGCTGCCGGCGATTATGATTACCCTTATTTTAGCGGGCAGCGTAAGCTTTACCCAAGGCGGTGTTGTGGCGGGTTTAAGCCAAACCGTTATTATCGGACTATTAGTCTTATATGCTTGGGGTATTGGTAAGGCGGCGCTTATGCCGTTTCATGGTTGGTTACCCGCAGCCATGGTTGCCCCCACCCCTGTAAGTGCGTTGCTCCATGCGGTAGCGGTGGTAAAAGCCGGTGTGTTCACCATGATCCGCGTGGTTATGTATATCTTTGGTACCGAGACCTTAAGCCAAATTCCCTTGGCGTCTATCCTAACTTGGGCGGCGATTATTACCTTAATTTTGGCCTCTATCATTGCGCTACGGCAAGATAATCTGAAACGCCGCTTGGCATATTCGACCATTGGGCAACTGAGCTATATCATCTTAGCGGCATCGCTGCTTACACCCTTGGCTTTACAAGGGGCGGCTATGCATATTGTGGGCCATGCCTTGGGTAAAATTACCCTGTTCTTTGGTGCGGGTGCTATCTTGGTGGCCAGCCATAAAACCAATGTAAGCCAGCTTAATGGTATTGGTAAGCGCATGCCCATATCCATGGCGGCCTTTAGCATTGGTATCCTCTCGGTTATCGGCCTGCCGCCCACGGTGGGTTTTATCTCTAAATGGCAAATTCTCCAAGGGGCGGCACAGGCCGAAAACAGCTTTGCTATAGGGGCATTGGTCTTTTCTACCTTGCTTAATTGCGGTTACTTTTTACCGATATTATGGCGGGTATGGTTTGGCCAAGAAAGCTCGCTGGCGCAAGAAGGTCGCCATGCCCATATCATCCATGACCATGGCGAAGCCCCATGGCAATGTTATAGCGCCATGGTGGTTACGGCGGCTTTGGCCTTGTTCTTCTTTATTTGGCCCAATGGGCTTTATATATTAACGCATATGGTTGTTGGGGGGTAAAATGTCTAAAAAAACATATATTATCAGTGGCTTATTCTTTTTATCCTTATCGGTATTACTTGTGATTTACGAGCTGATTGCTTTAAGCGCCAAATCTGGCCATGCAACAGCCGAAACCCACCTAGATTATCCGTTTGAGGGGGTGGCAGAATTTATTCATTCGGTGGTGGGCTATAAGTTGATATTTCCGGCTATCGGGTTAATCATCATTGCGCTGATTTCTTATATTGTGGCACCTTATCTGACCAAAAAAGAGGAGCGCCCATAAGATGATCCATCTGTTATATACACCCGATATTTTATTGGCTCTATCTATTGCCCCTATCCTGTTTATATCCCGAACATACCGGATAATACCCATTATTGCCGCCCCAATCATTGCGTTGGCCGTTTTATGGCGCTTGCCTTTGGGCTGGCAGGTACAGTCCGATTGGTATCATTTTACGGTTACTTGGTTCCGTTTGGATATCATTGGGCGATTTATGGCGAGCATCTATTTATTTGTTGTGATGGTTGCGGGCATATTTGCTTTAAAAATCATCCGTAAAAAAGAGATATTCACCGCCTATTTATATGGCGCTGCTGCGGTTGCTACCGTGCTTGCGGGCGATTTGATAGCGCTGATTATCGCTTGGGAACTTTTGGCTATCACCTCCCTTTGTCTGCTTTGGTTTAGTGGCGAGCGCCGTAGCCAAGGGGCTGCCATGCGTTATGCAATTTGGCATTTTTTTGGCGGTGTTATGCTGCTTTCGGGCATTGCATGGCAAGTGGCCGATATTGGCTCTATTGGTTTTGATGCCATATCGCTCAATAACCCTGCCGGTTGGTTAATCTTGGCGGGCATATGGCTGAATACCGGCATGTTCCCCTTTACCAGTTGGGTGGCCGATGCCTACCCGAAATCGAGCCCTGCAGCAGCGGTATTTTTATCCTCCTTTACCACCAAAACCGCTATTATCATTATGTTGCGTATCTTTGCGGGCGAAGAAATATTGCTTTACCCTGCCCTAATTACCATTATCATTGGCGGTATTTATAGCTTGTTTGAAGACGATATGCGCCGCCTATTATGTTGGGCAATCCTAATACAAGTGGGCTTTATGATAACGGCTGTTTCCGTTGGGGGCGATTTTGCCTATACGGCTGTACCTGCCATGGCGGCAGTGGATATATTATATAAAGTGCCCCTATTTATGGCGGCCGGCATTGTGTTGCATTACACCGGTAAAAACCGCCTTAGCCAAATGGGTGGGTTAATTGATAATATGCCTTGGGTTTTTACGCTGGCAATCATTGCCGGATTAACCTCCATGGCCATGCCTTTTACCGCCGGCTTTATGGCCAAAACTTGGTTAATGGAATCTATCGATTTAAACCATGGTTATTTGGGTTGGTCGGCCTTAACGATTATGAGCGGTTTTGCCGTTTTACCCACAAGTTTATGGTTTGTGCGCTGGGTATTTGGCCCCAATATCGTGCAAGAGCAAGACCCCAGAACCCCCAATCCATTTTCGCAATCGGCAATGTTATTGGCGGTTATGGCTTGTTTGATATTGGCTGTTCCGGCAGTATGGAACATATTACTTAATGTTGCCCACCCTGCCGAAATATGGAATATTAAAGAGATTCTCCATGCTTTTCAGCTGGTATTTGCCACATTGGGCATTGGCTTTTTACTCATGATATGGATTGAACCGAAAGACAGTTACTCGGTGGGAATCGATTGGTTGTGGCGCGAGGCTATCGTGCAATATTGGCCGCGTTTTGAGCGGTTATTGGCAAGATTGCAAAAAGGATTTGACCATTTAAAGGTGCATTTAAGGCGGATATTTAATCGGCTTTATGCTTTTATATCTTCACCGCGTTCACCTTTATTACGTTCTAAATCAGTAAGTAATCAATCTTTTGAGGTCTCGATATTTTTAACCTTCTTTATTGTTATATGGATGTTTTTCTCTTAAATTAACCTATCGTTATAAGATATATATAGCAAGCTATATGCTTTTTGGTTGAATTTCGGGTTAAAATGGGCAACTATCCTTTATAGACAAAATGCAATTAGGTAGTTTAATGACAAATTTTTCTAACATTGCCGAACAAGATTGGACGTTTGAGCAAAATGGAAATGAGATTTATTGGCAATATAATATGCCCAATGGTCGGTTATTGACATCGGCGATACAATCGGAAAACGATATAATCACCGAGCCTACATTTGTAAAAAATATCGATAATAGTTCACTTATTTTATGGGGTGCCGCTAACGATAATGGTCATTTTATCGAAGGCGTGCAAATTACATCGCGCGGGTTAAGCTCGGCACCGTTTATCTTAAGCGAAACAATATCAGGAATAGAGAGTGAAATAGTCGCAAAAACCATAGACGGCTATACAAAATTGGCTTGGATTAACCAAGAACATGCCATTGAGAGTGTAAGTATAATTAGTGAAAACGGCCAATTGAGTTCTGCATATTTAGAAGAATCCGACTTTGCATTACCCATAGAAAATGCACAAATTGAGATTATTCCATCGAATTTTGGCGGCAATGTTATATTGTTCCAAACCTTAAATGACGATGGCTTTTATAGCTGGGCTGTAAAGTCTGGCGATGTGGAACTCATTATTGATACCGATGTCCATATGGGCATGGGTAGTTGGGCTGTCGGGCCTTCGGGGCAAATTTTTGGCGTAACCGAAATTTTAAACGAAGACCTCCAAAGTAGTTTAAGTTTTGTGAGTATCGCCGATGATATGCAACAAGAACAACAATTAATCAAAACAGATGATTATATCACCGAGGCCCAATGGCCCCATTTAGCTATTAATAATCACCAAGTCGATATTTTATTTTCGGCACGCGATGATAACGGTATGCATCAGGTGATTAATAGTTTTGGTAGCCTTGACCATTTAAATACGGATAATTTTGAATATATGCCCGTTGGTCATTATGTAGAATCGCCCATAGAAGCCAGCCATGGTGCTTATTTTACAACCTCTGCTGTCGAAAATGTTATTTACGAGCTCAGCCAACATGATAATTTTGCCGAGCTCGGCTTATCTTTAAGCCATTTATCGGAAAACCCCGATAATGCTTTAGATCAATTTATCCGGGTGGATTATAACTCCGATGCCACAACCCGCATTATCCATGTGGATGACGGCCAAGGCGATTTTGCCCATGCTTATGAGATTTCTTATTTTGATGTGAGCGAACATATCTTAGACTTCTTTGATTATATCCATACCGACTTCGTATTGTAAACATAGCCTATGTTTACCCAAGAACAAGCCATTGACCTGACCCAAAAATTGTTTATTGCCGTAAGTGCAGACGAACGGCAAATCAATGGCTTTTTAAACCAAAGCGGGATAGACCCGAGCCAAATTCGCCAATCTATCCATTCTCCTGCTTTTTTGGCGGCTTTTTTAGATTATCTGATGGCATGGGAACCCGCTTTGGTTACAGCTTGCGAAAAAGCCGATATTAACCCTGCTGATATTATTTCTATTCGCCGTACCTTGGGCGATTTTTCGGTTATGTAAAATAAATAAAACTGATTTTTTAAGTAAAATCCGCTATAAACAACCATAGATATATATTCAATACTGATTGGTTGTGATGAAAAATTTTTTCTTTATTAAAATATTCTTCATTCTTTTTGGGGCGATGTTTGCGGTTTTTGGGCTTTTAAATTATAGGTAATACTACTTAAAATGATAATAAATTTTAGTATTACCTAATGCTTTGAGGTTGCCCACAGCGTAGCTGTGTGCGGGGATTATATCTTGTCGGAGACAAGTTATCTTTTTTTAGAAAGCCTTCGGCTTTACGGGTTGCAAACCCCTTAGCATCAAATTATTACTGATGTTTATATAATCATTTTATTATGTATAGACTATATCGCGATAATGAAGGCACCATCATGTATCGCCCCATTGCGCAATTTACCGATAATCAGGGCAATGGGGTGATATTTTCGTTATCTAATGCATCACACCCACCCGCTTATAAAGTGAACGAGCCAGTTAAGGTGGCCTATGCCCGCGACAGCTCAAATGATGCCAAGCTCATCGGTTTTATGTCCTTATGGTTTATGCCCATAATGTTTATTGGCCTCGGCAGTATATTTATGCTGCTTGGTGGTTTTTTACTGCAGTTAAAAGAGCCGAAAGCCTATGATAATAAAGCACTAAAACAAACAGGTATGGCCATACAGGCCTATATCAACAGCATTGAAGTCAGTGAAAATTATAGTAAAAACGGCCGCCACCCTTATGCGATTTATGCCCAATGGCAAAACCCCAAAACGGGGGAAATTTATTTATAGCCTAACCAACGAATTTTGGTTGTAATCTATTATCATTTATATCTATAAATCTTTTTTTGTAAGGGGCTGTGCCCCTTAATACCCCCCCCCCACATTTGACTGCGCAAATGAAAACTGCTCCGCATCTTTATAGTATAACCAATTTTGATTGGCTATACTATATTTGAAACTGCACCTATTTGGTATAACCCAACTAAATATATAAAATATGATACAATAACGGTATTTATTGACCCCAATAACCCCCAAGCCTATTATATGGATATAGAGTTTTTACCCGATTTAGCGACAGAATAGGCATATTGATGTTATTGCTTTGGCTTTTAGTTGCAATTTTATGTTTTATATTTGGTCTCTACCAAATATTAGCGGCGATGCGTTATTTATTTTATGTTTTTAAATTGCTGCGCAATGCTATTCATACTGTCGGTCGTGTCATTAATTATAGCGAAAAAAGACCTTATAAAAATGCCAATAAAGAATATTTTTTGGTCATTCATTTTAACGATAATAACGGAAAATCTGTATCCTTTATGGATTGGCAGGCCGAATATCACCCGCCGATTTTAGAGCTGAATAAAGAAGTGAAAGTGATTTATCACCAAGATCGCCCCGAATATGCGGCGATTGATGATTTTTGGCATTTATGGATTATCCCCGGCCATTCCTTACTGCTCGGCTTAGCTAGTTTTTATATTGCCAATTATGCTTTGGAAAAATTCCTATATCTATGGAGATTATCCAACCTTATATAATTATCTGATAAGGGGCTGTGCCCCTTATGATCCCCCCACATTAGCTACGCAATGAAAGCTGCTGCGCATCTTTAATATAAAATCAGCATAAACTAATTTTATATTAAATATTCGGCCAGCGTTTGGAGCTATGGGGAATATCCAGTAAATCCAAAATACGGCTGATATTATCGTCAACCATATCATCAATGCTTTGGGGTTTCGCCCAAAATGCCGGCATGGGTGGGGCAATAATCGCCCCCCAATCCGATGCCCGCTTCATTAAATCTAAATGCCCCGAATGTAGCGGGGTTTCGCGCAACATTAAAATCAGTTTGCGCCGCTCTTTTAATTGCACATCAGCGGTACGAATAAGCAAATTTTCATCGTAACTATTGGCAATGCCCGATAACGTGCGTATAGAACATGGCGCAACAACCATGCCTGCGGTTAAAAAAGACCCCGATGACGTTGCTGCCGCTAAATCCTTATTCGAATAGGTATGGCTGGCCAATTTTTCAACTTCTCTGGCCGATAATCCGCATTCATGTTTAATGGTGCTTAAGCCGCCCTCGGTGAGTATCAGATGGCGCTCAATTTCCATTTGTTGCAGCTTTTCTAATAGCTTTATTCCATATATGGCACCGCTCGCACCCGATATCCCGATAATGATAGGATGAATATTCATATAAAAAAACCTATTTAATTTTTATTGATAATAACGTAAACTAATCATTCAAGTAAATTAGGATAGCATAAAAATGCCAAATATAAAAAAGCAATTATCCGTTAGCCTAACATTAGGCTTACTCGTCTTTTTAGCCGCATGCGATGGCAACCGGGTATTTGAACCGCAAAAATACAATCGGGATTCGGGCAATTACGGTAAAGTGATTACCAATCGTGATGGTTTGGTGGTTTGCACAACCAATGCCGGCAAAGAGAGTAAAAAAATTGCCTATGATTTAGCCACCAAAGAATGTGCCAAATTTGGTAAACGTGCCCTATACCAGAATTATTCGGTGGCTACTTGCCCGCTCACCACGCCTTCGAGCTGGCATTATAGTTGCCAAGCCCCGCAATCGCAATAAAAGGAAAAATCATTATGGAAAATAGCATTAATTTCATTGAATTTCATGTAAGCGATATCGAAAAAAGCAAAGCTTTCTTTCATGGTCTTTTTGGTTGGGCTTATGTTGATTATGGTGCGCAATATGCCGATATTACGGGTGCGGGTGTTAGTGGTGGCTTAGCCCTTATGCCCAAAGAGCAGATTATTTGTGGTAAAAGCCCTTTAGTCGTATTTTACAAAAGCGATTTAGAGGCCGCCCAAGGGAAAGTTGTTGCCCTTGGCGGTACTATAACCAAAGAGATATTTAGCTTCCCGGGTGGTAGGCGCTTTGAATTTACCGATTTAGACGGCAATGCTTTAGCCATTTGGAGCGATAAATAATTACTGATAGTTGGTTTTTAAAAACTCTATAATCGGTATATCATCCACATAAATATCCAATATGCGCCCTGCACCGTTTTTAACCGCAATGGTGGCATAGACTTGATGACTATTAATAATCTCATTCAGATATTGGTCGGTTAATCGGGCATATTCATCTTGCAGATAAAAGCGGGTAAACGGCCAAACGACCGATGAATATCTATCGGTTGCGCGCACATAATTTTGGCTTTTCATCGCATCGGGTGCTTTACCCACAGAAATAATTTTTGCAAAGCCGTTTTCATCGGCGGTTAATTCTACATAAATTGTTTCATTATAACTCGTTTGGCTTTCATTCGGTTTTGCAATATCTTTAAAACGTAAAGATAAATATCGCCCGCGAAAGGCATCGTAAGGGTCTACCGGCATAAGGGCAAATTTATAAACCGTGCCGTTTTTCGCTAAATTTTCATAAGTATAAATAAATTTTGTTAATAAACCCAACTGAATAAGGGCTAAAATAGCAACAACCAAACTTGCAATGATATTTTTTTTCTTAAGCATGTTGTTGCCCCTTTCTTTTTTGGCGGAATAAAATCACATTGGTTACTAAAAATAAAATACCAATGATAATAAAGGCCATGCCTTTAAAGGCAAAACTTAACTCACTTTGGAAGAAACGCAGGGCAATTAAGATACATAAAATAATGAGCCCCACATTGGTACGCCAAATTAAATGGAGCTTGGTACCGGTTATCAGATAATAAACACCTAAATAAATTAAGGTAAGATTAGCTAAATAAAAGATAAATCCAAACTGATTGATGACCAATAAAAATAACAAGAGCGATAATGCCAAAGATGCCACCTGAATACCCCCAAAATGGATTTTAACCTTACTATAGCTGAGCCATAAATTAATGAGGTTAAGTAATGTGAGGATAATTAAAGGCCGGGTTGCAATCGGCGGATATTGAATGAGCAAATAAGTTGCAACGCTACTAAAGATAAACAGACCAACCAAAAAACAAAATCCGGCTAATAAAATAAAGCCGTTGGTTCCGTTATAATCTTTTAGAAAGATTAAATTAATATAACCAATCGATAACCAAAGGTTGGGCAATATAGCCATGGCAATGGGGATTAAAGCGTCATCTTTTATGAGTATTGCCGAACATATCGCCCACCATGCCGGTACCGAAAATATAGGGAGCAACCAGTTTAACGCAATAATTTCTCGGTAGCCATTACCTTGCCATAACCGATAAAAATAATAGATGAAAGGGATAATAAAAAACAGAATTTTACTGTTGAGCTGATGAAAATAACCGATATGAAAATTGATATCCGCAAGCCCAAAAAGATAATAAATCACCGCTAATATGGCATATAAAAATACAATAATAAACCGCGGTACAACAATGAGCAATGGTAAGGTGGGCAATAACCAGCTACGGGCGAAATCGACCATAGATGATTGCACCTGATAAATTTGCCCCAGTAAACTCATCGATGCCCCCGTGCTTAAAAAAGCAAGCACTAAAAAGCCTTGGATTAAACCTTCTTTTTTGGGATAACGCCATAATAAGAGCGCCAAAACACCATAACTGATTATAACCGGCATTAAACTTAAGATTAATTTCATTTTGGGCGGAATTTCATACCAATTATAGCCAATCAGTAAAATGATACCCAAGCCAATCAGCACCACGCCAATCAGCATCATAATCCGTTGTAGGAGCGTATAGGGATTTTCTAACGCCTTTTGGGCAAAATAATTTTCAATCCGGTCTTTGGTGGGCGCATCAATAATTTTATCGGCCAATAAATCATCGAGTTCGTTGATAATATTTTTATTCATATAATTGCCTTATATCAGATTATCCGTTAGAAAGGGCACGGGAATGAATAAAAGCTTCAACCACATCCCAACTTACCTCTTTATTATGAATTTCATAATAATCCTCGCCCAGCTCACGTATAGCCCCTGCACCGCCATTAGAATCTAGGCGATAGTCGGCATAAGGGTAAGTTTGTTTAGCGGCATCGCCCACAATAAGCGCAAGCCCCACTGCTTTAAATGCCGGTATATCGTTAATATCATCGCCGATATGGGCAACTTCGTCCATGGTAATGCCCAGCTCGGCACAAATTTCTTTAAGCCGTGCTGCTTTATCGTAAATGCTAATTTCTACATAATCCATCACAAGTTTTTCGCCCCTTATGCGGATAGACCCCACACTGCCCGTTGTCATCATGGCGGTTTTCACCCCCGCAGCTTGTAATAAAAATACACCCACACCATCTTTAACATCATAGCGCCGTGCTTGGCTACCATCTTCAAGATAATACATGCTACCATCGGTCATGGTACCATCGACATCAAAGGATATCAGTTTAATATCTTTGAGTTTATTGAGATATTCTTGTTTACTTAACATAAGCGCTTTCTTTTCCTTTTAAATTTTCAATTTTCAATTTTTTACGATATTCATTGGGTGCCATTTGATATTGCTCTTTAAAGACCTCGTAAAACCGGCTTACCGAGCCAAAGCCCGCATCGTAAGCAATGGTCGATGCCGGTAAATTCGTATCCATCATCAGCGCATGCGCCCGAAATAAGCGCATACGGCGCAAATATTGTTTGAGCGGTACATTCATCACCTTACTAAATAAATTCATAGCATAATTGGGGTGCAAACCAACCTCTTTGGCTATTTTTTTATTATCAATTGGCCGATGAAAATTGGCAGCAATATATTGCATCATTTGCACAACATGTTTTACGTCTTTCGATGATACATCGGGGCGGGCATCTTTTTCATGCTTGGGCGCAATCAGATAATCCCAACCTTCAACCTCCATGCGCCGCACCCGATTTTTGAGCTCGCCAAAAATTAAATTTTGCTTCTTTATATCAAAAGATAAACTATCCTTATACCAACATTTAAGCAAAGCATAATCCAGCTCATTGGCATCTTTGGCAACAATCATGCTGCCATCTAAGATATTTTGCTGTAAATTTTTAATATTCGGCCATTGCAAAAATTGATCGAACGGAAAGTATAAATTATAAACCAAAGGGGGTTTACCGCCCTCGCCCGCCACAAATTTAGAGCGATGGGGAATCGAGGCATTAAACAAAACTAGCTGATTTTTGGGTAACTCGACCTCTGCACCATCAAACAAATAAATAAAGCGGCCTTGCAATAACCAATTGAGCTCTATATGGCCATGCCAATGATATTGCGCCATGGTTACGGGGGTTTTTAGGCGCAAGCCAAATCGCCCAATTGCTTCTATGGGTTGGCTCACATCTTTTTTTATAGTATAAGCATCTGGTGTTGTATGTATTGTTTGTTGCGACATCGCCTTAAACCATTAATTTTAGTTTTTAAGAGTAATATAGAAATGCTTAACCAACAAGAACAAAAATGGCCGTCGGTCTTTCGGTATATGCGCAAGCCGCAATATGATCTAGACTTCGAAACCCTGCCTTTAGGAAAGCTTGCCCTTAAGCTTTTTTTATTTTTCTTGCTTATGATGGCCGTTAATTATGGCCAAATGATATTTTTGGTACCGATTATTGATGTTTTAGAAAGCCAACAAGATAAATTTAACGAAGCCATTGACCCATTAATGCAAGACCCTGCCATGCTGATTTTGATTGTCGCAATTATCCCCGGCATTACCGAGGAGCTTTGGTTTCGTTTTGGTTTAAAGCTCTATTCGCGCCTTATTATGCTGTTATGGTCGGCACTCATGATTGGCTATTTACTTTTTTTAGATGTTTCTGAAAACGGGCTGATTGATAACCATTTCACGACCGCTTTTATCGGTATTTTTATCTTAATATCTCTCTATTTTTGGCATTTTAATATTGATAAAATTCATAACCATTACAAGCGTTACTTCCCTTATATCTTTTGGTTTTCTTCGCTTACCTTCGGTTTTATCCATATTTTTAATTTTAGCCCCTTAGGTTTTGAAATTAAGCTTATTTACCTTTATATGGTTTATATTGTCGGGCGCAGTATTTTGGGGGCCATATTGGCCTATATTCGCATGCGGTTTGGCTTTGGTTATGCCATAATTATTCATATGGCCAATAACCTATCGGCAGCCATTTTTATGCTTATTGGCTATCATTACGGTCTCAATTAAAATAGCTTAATAGCTAAATTGTACGGGCGGTATAACGCGCAATCATCAGCTCTTCATTGGTGGGTATCACAATTGCGGGAATACGGCTATCAGCGGTAGATATTACACCCATTACGCCCCGGGCGGCTTCATTTTGTTTTTCATCTAAATTAATACCAAAAGCTTTCAGATAATTAACAATTTTTGCCCGTACCGGCTTGCTATTCTCGCCAATGCCACCGGTAAATACAATGGCATCTACCCGCCCAAGCGGTACAAAATAAGAGCCAATATATTTGGCTGCCCAATAGGCAAAAATATCTAAGGCTATTTGGGCACGCCGATTACCTTTATCGGCCGCGGCCAATAGTTTACGACAGTCGGACGATACCCCCGATATACCATAAAGCCCCGATTGTTTATTTAAAATATCTTTCACTTGTTTAAGGGAATATCCTAACTCATCTTGCAAATAAAAGATAATCGAAGGGTCTAAATTGCCCGAGCGTGTGCCCATTAATAAACCATCAAGGGGGGTCATACCCATCGAGGTATCTACCGAAACACCATTTTTTACAGCGGCAATTGATGCCCCATTGCCCAAATGAGCCGAGATGATATTAATATCCTTTTGCTTTTTACCCAAAAATTTAGCGGCTTCTTCCACCATATAACCATGAGATGAACCATGAAAGCCATAACGGCGGATTTTATTTTCGCGGTAGAATTTATAAGGCAAACCATATAAAAAGGCGGTTTTGGGCATATAAGCATGAAAGGCGGTATCAAATACCCCCACATGGGGAACATCGGGGAATGCCGCCCTTGCCGCCATAATCCCATTAATATTGGCCGGGTTATGTAAGGGGGCAAGGGTAGATAATTCTTCTAAAGTTTCAATCACCTCATCGGACACCAAAGTGGGTTCTTTAAATTTTTCTCCACCGTGCACCACCCGATGCCCCACGGCAATAATCGGTTTTGTTAAGGCTTTCACCTCGGGGATAATTTTTCCAATAATAAATCGTACCACATCTACCGCTTTAGTTTCGGCATCAAAATGGGCATCAAACTCCACCCCATTAATTTCCCATTCAATGCGGGCATCGCTTAGGCCTAAATTTTCGGCCAAGCCCGATACCAGCTCATCTTCATTATCAATATCGATAATCGAGAATTTTAAGCTAGAACTTCCGGCATTAATTACAAAAATTGGTCTCATTTTCTATCCCCCTTATTATTTATTTAAACTGAATATCGGCTCCTAAAGCAGCAAGTTTTTTATCCATATCCTGATAACCGCGCAAAATATGATAAACCGATGTTAGGCGGCTTTCGCCACGCGCAACAAGTGCCGCCAATACAAGGCACGCCCCCGCTCGAATATCGGCAATATCCACCTTTGCCCCCCTTAAGGGCAGCCCGCCTTCAACCTCAAACTCGGTACGGTTATGGTTAATTGCCGCACCCATCTCATTCAGCTCATCGGCATGGCGGTAACGGTTTTCGAACATGGTTTCTTTAATTTTGCTCATGCCCTTAGCTTGGGTCGCCACCACCATGGCCATGGGCTGATTATCGGTGGAAAATTCTGGGAAGGGCCCTGTTGTGAGTTCAAAGGGTTTCAGCTGGCTTTCGCCCAGACTCGCCGTTAAATCCGTGCCTTGCCACACCAATTGTATACCTGCCCGCTCTAAAAAGCCGGCCTCGGCACCCAATACGTTCGAAAATATATTTTTACAAATAATCTCGCCATTCGTTAGCCCCGCGGCACATAAAAATGTAAATAACTCTATCCGATCCGGAATAATTGTGGCCTCGGCTGTTTTAAATTTGCGAATACCCTCAATTTCTATTTGCGATGTCCCTGCGCCATGCACTTGCACACCCATGGCTTTTAACAGCTCGGCCAAATTGATAATCTCTGGCTCGCGCGCCGCATTTTCTATAATGGTTTTACCCCGCGCACGTGCTGCGGCAATCATTACATTTTCGGTTGCACCAACCGAGGGAAAACCCAATTGCATACGCCCACCATGTAGGCCTTTTGGGGCTTTAAAAATAATAGTATTTTCGGTATAGCTGGTTACGGCACCCATTTTTTCGAAAGCAAAAACATGAATATCAATGGGGCGTTTGCCAATGGCATCACCGCCGGGCAACGGAATTTCTATTGTACCAAAGCGCTCTAACAATGCCCCGATAAATAAGGTAGAAGCCCGAATATCGGCTGCACCTTCAAAAATATCATCGCGGGCAAGGGATAAATTTGTGGGGTTGAATGTGATATTATTATTTTTTAAATCTTTATCAATCACGCAACCCATACGCTCTAAAATACGGCATACAATGCGTATATCGCTAATATCGGGCACATTATGTAAGGTTACGGGTTTATCGCTTGTGGCCACGGCAATAAGCAACGGCAAAGCCGCATTTTTAGAGCCCGAAATTGTAACCTCGCCCTGTAACTTTTTACCGCCGTTTATCACAAGTTCGGTATAAGCCGTATTTTTAACCAATATATTAATTTTCCTTATAAATTCTTTATCATATCAGTAACAATATTAAGCACAGAAATCAAGCGCTATCCGCCTTTTTACCCTCAAATAAACTATAACCGTAAATGGCTAAGGCTGTCCAAATAAATATAAAAGTAACCAGTTTACTTGCATCAAAAGGTTCATGCCAAAAAAATACGCTGGTGATAAACTGAATGGTGGGTACAAACCACGATAGCACCGAATAAAGGGAAAAATCCATAAGTTTAATGGCTTGGGCAAAAAAGAATAAGGGTGCAATGGTAAATAACCCCACAAAAAAAGCTGCCGGATAGCCCGCAATAGCTGATGGCACAATTTTTACTTGGTCAAAGATACCAAAAATAAAATAAAATAAGGGCAAAAATAAACACATTAAAAATGTTTCGAGATATAAGCCAGAGAATGCATCAAAACGCGTATTTTTTTTAATCATCGAGTAAAATGTAAAGCTTAAAGCCACACTTAAAGAGATAATCGGGATAGTCCCTGTGGCAAAGATAGTGTAACCAATACCCATGGTTGCAAGTAAAATAGCAAACTTCTGTTTATTATTAAGCTTTTCTTTATAAACCAGCATGCCAACCAATACGCCAATAAGCGGCAAAATATAATAGCCCAAAGCAGCTTGGTTTAGCTGCCGAATTTGAATGGCATAAATAAAGACAAACCAATTGATTGAAACCAGAAAGGCGGCACAAAATTGAGGGAGGAATATGCGTGGTTTTAGCAGCTGGGTGATAATACCCAACTGACCCCGCACCAATTGGATAATGAAAATAACCCCAAAAGACCAAAATATCCGTACCGACATTGCACTCAAAGGTTGCTCATACCCGCCCAAGGCTTTTAAAGCCGAGGGTAAACATAAACCCCATGTTAAAAATGCGCCAAAGGCATTTAAAATACCGAGCTTTTGGTTTTTCATTGCTCAGTAGCCTCTTCTTGGCGCACGGCTAAAACATATAATGCCATAGACAACCAAATACCAATAAAGGCAATAAGCTGGTTAATATTGATATCTTGCTTCCATAAAAATATCGAAAGTAAAAAGGTTAATGTGGGGGCTATCCACGCCATCACACCCACCAAATGGAATGGTAAATATTGAATACAAATCACCAAAGCCAAAAGCGGCACCAAATTAGCCCATGCAATGAGGATATAACCACCCCATTCATGCCCCGAATGCGGTAAAGCCCCCGATGATGCAAAAAACAGCAAATAAATAATGGCAAATGGTGTTAGGCTGCTAAGCTCCCATGTTAGCCCCGATATCGGCTCTAAATCGGTAATTTTGCGCATGGTCGAATAAAGCGATGCCCCCAAACAAATAACGGGGAGTACCCAAGATATTTGGCCATCGCGCATAAAAAGGAAAATAAGGGATAATACGGCAATGGCTAACGCACCCGCCATTAAAGGCGATAACTTTTCTTTAAAGAATAAGGCGCCAATCACCACATAACATAAAGGCAACACAAAATAAGACAAACTCACCGCCAAGCCCTGATTCGTCGCAATACCAATGATAAATGCCACCATAGAAACCATTTGCCCAAGAGCCCCCATAAAACTTAATATGAGTTTTTGCGGGCTATGCATTAGGTTTTTAAACTCGTTCCATTTACCTAAGCTAAAGAGCAATATCCACATGAGCGGTGTACCAAACACACCAAAATAAGCCAATAGTTTGGCCGAGGGTAAATCGCTGTAAATATAATAAAGCTCCGGTATTACCGCCCCCCAAAAGGTAAAGGCAATAACCCCGGCACTTAGGCCGAGCGCCCAATTTGTCTGTCTCATTTGCAATCTGTCACTTTATAACTAAAAATAAAATTTAGTTGGGTCTTTTTCTTAATAAGGCAATAAAGAAGCCGTCCATACCACCAATTTTTTGCCATAACGCCGCATGGGTATAGGCATAGCCCTTATGGTAGGCGGCAGCCAATTTAAGCTCTTCTAACCGATCTTTAAGGTCAATTTTTTCCCAATCGGGGTTATCGGCCAAAAAGCTTTCTATTTGCTCCACGCCCTCGCTTGCTTGGAGAGAACATACACAATAAACCATCACACCATCATCCGTAAGCCAATCTTTGGCTCGGTTTAGCATGGTTTTTTGTAGCTCAACAAGTTCTGCCACTTCATCGCGGCTGCGTTGGCGCAAAATTTCGGGGTGGCGGCGCAATGTCCCTGTGGCACTACAAGGGGCATCGAGCATAACAATATCATATTTATCCGCATTTTCCCATAGGCAAACATCGGCAATTACGGTATCAATATCAAAGCGCACACGCTCAAAATTATCTTTAAGGCGTTGCATCCGCCGGTCTTTTAAATCAACCGCCGTAACCACAGCCCCATTGGCTACCATTTGTAAGCTTTTACCGCCCGGAGCCGCACATAAATCTAAGGCTTTTTTACCTTTAATATCACCAAGCAACTTAACAGGCAGTTGGGCGGCGGCATCTTGCACCCAAAAGGCACCATTTTTAAAACCGGGCAACCGATTAACCCGCCCTTTATGCCCTTTTAATCGGGCACCGCCACCGGGTAAAGGGCGCGCTTTTGCAAGGTCTAAAAAGACATCGGCATTTTCCATTTTAAAGCTAATATCAACCTCGGCTTCTTCTAAGCTTTGGCGCGCAATATCTTTGGCTGTGTCTTCGCCAAAAGTTTCGCTCCAATCGGCCAAAATCCACCTAGGATATTCAGTCACAGCATCTAAGCCTTCTAAATTTTGAATATCACTACGGATGATATTGCGCAAAATCGCATTAACTAAACCCCGATATTGGGCATCTTTTTGTCCACAAAGAGATACCGTTTCGCTCACAACGGCATGTTCGGCATTATCGCCGAGCAACAGTTGCAATGCACCCATTTGCAAAATAATTTTAATTTGTAAATCCGGCTCACGCTTCCAAAATTGCTCTAAAATATGATTAAGCCGCTTTTGGTAACGCACCACACCCGCAACCAACCAACGGGCAAAGGCTTTATCTTGAGGGTTAAGCTTGGAGTAATTGGTCTGATTTTCTAAGGCAACATCAATGAATAGCGATTGCTCATAAATTTTCTTTAATGCACGATAAGCCACTTGCCGCGCGGTTACAGGGCGTTTATCCTCGGGCGCATGCTCTCTAAATTCGTGCCGATGCGCGGTTTCATCATTACCCTCTTCACCACTTAATTTTACCTCATTCCAACTCCGTACAGGGCGCTCCCTGCGGTCTTCACCACCAAAGGGGCGTTTCGGTCTATCTTCACCATCAAATTTTTTATAAGGGCGGCGTTCGCCGTCTTCTCTTTTATCAAAGCGCTTGTTCTCACCATCAAATTTGCGCCGTGGGCGGTCTTGATTACCTTTCCAATCGCCATCCTTGCGTTCACGGCGTTGTTCGCCGTCTCTGGCTCTAAAGGGGCGTTTACCTTGGTTATCATCATTATCGCTACGTTTGCGATTATCATCAAATTTTCTAGGGGCGCGGCCTTTGCGGTCATCATTTCTGGCACGACGTTCGTTACGGTCTTTATTATCAAAAGAGCCGCCAGACTTTGGGCGGCTATAAGTTGCTTCGCGTTTCACTTTTTTTTCCATTATATTTCTTCTATTTTGTTTACCAAGGGCTTTCATTGCCCGGTGCAGTTAAATCTTTATCATTCACCCGCGGGCTAGCCCGTTTTTGTTGGGGGCGTGCAGCCATGGGTGATTCATCTATATTCATCTCATTTTTTGCCATCTGATGCAAGCGTTGAATGCGATTTTCTAATGCCGGGTGGGTCGCAAAAAGATTATCTATTTTTCCACCCCTTAGCGGATTAACAATAAATAATGATGCAATCTCGGGGTTACGTTCGGCATATTCGTTCACAATACGGTTGGATTGTAAGCCGATTTTCTCTAAAGCGCCCGCCAACCATAAAGGATGCCCACATATTTGTGCCCCATGTTTATCGGCCTCATACTCCCTTGTGCGCGATACCGCAAACTGAATAAGCGCTGCGGCTATGGGTGCTAAAATCATAGAAAGAATCGCCGCAATCGCCCCACCACCACCGCTACGATTATCGCGGTTGCTGCTTCCAAAAAACATTGCCCAACGCGCTATCATGGTTAAAGCACCGGCCATGGTGGCCGTTACCGTCATGGTGAGGGTATCGCGATATTTAATATGCGCCATTTCATGGGCAATTACACCGGCAAGCTCATCTTGTGTCAGTGTATCCATTAAACCGGTATTGACGGCAATGGCGGCATGATTAGGGTCGCGCCCTGTGGCAAAAGCATTGGGTTGCGGCGAGCTTACGATATAAATTTTGGGCATGGGTATTTGGGCATTATCGGCTAAATCGCGCACCATATTAAATAATGCCGGTGCGGAATCCGCGTTAATTTCTTTGGCATTAGTTTTGGCTAACACCATTTTATCGGAGTTCCAATAGGCAAAAAAATTGGCGGCTCCTGCGAATACAAAAGCCATAATCATACCCTGATTACCACCAACCAATTGGCCAATAACCATAAGTAAAGCAGTTAATGCTGCCATAAGCATAAATGTTTTAATACGCCCCATTTTGGCTTGCTCCTTTTTATCTGGATATCTCAACGGAGTTTGAATATAATTACCATATAATATAGCTTTATGGGGGAATTATGACAAGCCATAGCCATGATGATGCAATTTTGCGTATGCGCGAAAAGATAAAAAAAACAAAGGCAAAAACAAAGGCCGAAAAAGATCCGAAATCGGGCAAATATAAAGAAATTGGCGGCCCTAAAGGGGTAGAACCCACCCGCTATGATGATTGGGAACGCAAAGGTGTTGCCCGTGATTTTTAATATTTATGATTTTTAAAATTTAAATTATTTTATTTTTTCTGTAACCAAAAACCGCCATGGCCAATCTTTACATTGGCTAATACCAATACGGGGTGTGGCGGTATATTTTAACGATAAATCGGTGCGCCAAAGTTTATAATCTTTGCCCAATTTTATACCATCTTGGGCTTTTGAAATGCCTAAAAATTTGGTAAGCCTTGCCGGCCCGATAATATGCTGGGTTTGGTTTGGGGCTAACTTAGGCGCAACATAGGCCGCGCGGATTAAACACCCCGCACCAACACCCTCTTTATCGGCCACAATATTCATGCAATAGTGCATACCGTAAATTATATATACATAAATATGCCCACCTTTTAATGCTAAAGATTGTGCGCGTGGTGTAATTTTAGGATAAGCATGGCAGGCTTTATCGTCTTGGGTGGCATCGTAGGCTTCATCTTCGGTAATCAGCACGTAAAATTTGGGGGTTTCTAATACACAGCCCAATAATTGCGGGGCTAATTGGTGCGAGGGCTGGGTGAAAAATTCACCCGATGCCTCTTGGGTTATATGCTTTAAAATATCCATTAGGCTTTTTGCATAATTAGCGCCACCCAATTATCATCAATAATATGACTTTGGGCAACCAAGCCTTGGGCTTCATGCGCTTTTTGCACTCTATCCCAATCTTGAGTTAAAAAGCCCGATAATATGGCATAACCCCCTTTTTTGAGTTTTTGCGCCAAAGCAGGTGCCATATCAATAAGCGGATTAGCTAAAATATTGGCCATAATGCAATCAAACGCTAGGGCATCTACCACCTCTTTGGCCTTGTAACCATCGCCCACAAGCGCTGTGATTGCATGGGATACGTTATTATCTTGGGCATAACGTTTTACAATAACCGGTGCAAGTTCATCGATATCCACCGCTAAAATGTGGCAGTTCCATAATTTGGCCATGGCAATAGATAATATGCCCGAACCCGTACCCATATCAAGCGCTGTACGAATATCAATATTTTGCTGTTTTAATTGTAATAAGGAGAGCAAACAGGATTTGGTTGTGGCATGTTTACCTGTACCAAAGGCTTGGGAGGCATCCATTTTTATACCGATTTTCCCTTGGGGAATATCACCCGTGATATGGCTGCCGTAAACATAAAAATCATCGGCTATAATAGGCGGGAATTGCTCGAGATTTTCTTTAATCCAATCGCGCTCCTCGGCTTGCTCTAAGGTGATACCCGCTATTTCATAACCGGCATTTTTGCTAACGAGCGCAAGCACAGCTTCAATCTGTTGAATATTGGGTTTATTCGGGGTTACGACCTCTAAGCGCCATGGTTCATCGGCCTCTAGCTCGTCGCCCCGTTCATTATCCGGCAATACGGCAAACCAGCTCATACCTTCAAAATAAGGTTCTAACGTTGTATCAACCATGGACATGAGCCAAAACGGAACAATGAGTTCCGTTTTCCAAAAATATTTCTGTTCCGTTATATCCGCCATTATTCGGCCTTTTTAAATGACCAATTACATTGATATTCTTTGGCCTGTATTTTGCCCGAATTGAATGTAGTTGCAATATCGGCCACCATATTGGCAAATGGCTCACCGGCACATTCAGGCGTGCCTAAGCTACCATCGGTTACATAAACAAGGGCGGCATCATCGTAATTTTCGGCTATCCAAGCTTGGGTTGCACCTGCCGAATAATAAGGATCCATCGCACTCACAATAATTGTTGAAGGCACTTTAATTTTTTTATTGGGTGCAACATAATCGGTTGTTGTGCCTAAAGCTTCACAAATGGCTTGTTGGCGTTTGATGTCGCGTGCATAAGTCTCTTTTAAATTATCGGGCGATAAATCATTGCTAAACTGGCCGATATTATGACAATTGCGATAAACCTCGGGGAAAGATGTAACCGCGCCATAGCTTTCGAGCGAAAATGGTGCAAATTGACGATAAATTGCAACACTATTACTATTTGCTAAATCTAATAAAAATTCAGGTTGGTCGGCCTTGGCAAGGGTATAATAATTGAGTACATCGCCATTAACGGGGAATAAGCGATTAATATCTTCGTTATAGCCGATATTGGAAACATCACCTTCAAAAATTTTGCCCGCATTATTGCTATCAATCATTGCATTTAAAAGCTCCGATGGTTTTTTATCGCTTGGCCAATCTTTACCAGCGGCAATATTATCAAGGCGGCCTAAATATTCGCTAAATGCTCCTTGGGCATCGGCACGATAAGCCAAATTTGGGTTATCGATAACCACACCACCCAATTTATTACCCATCGCACGCGCTAAACCATTGGCGATATCGGCTTGGCCACCTAAAGCCCAAATAACGGGTTTTTTGAGTTTTTCATCCTCAATGAACATGGCTAAATCGGCGGCGATAGTCTCGGCCGAAAATGCCGACATATCATAGTTAAATTGGCTTAACTGTGCGGCACAGCGGGCAACACCTTCTTTGGTGGATTGCCAATCGGCAAACTCGGCACCCCAATTGGTAACAACCAATCCGCAATTATGAATATAAGAGCCTTCTATCACACGGCCCGGATAAATATAAATATCGCGGCTACCTAAAACTGCAGGGATATAAGTAGAGAAATCACGAATATATCCTTTAAGATCCTCGGTAATTACACCACCACGGGCGATATCGGGGATGAAAATAATGGGCGCGTTTTGGGTATCTTTTACCGGGTGTAAAACCGTATTATTGGTCGCATTGCCATTCGCATCGGTTGTTGCGGTTACTTCTTTTTCGGCCTTGGCAGGAATATAAAAAGCACGAGACGGAAAACCGTTATCAGTAAGCAAGATTTGCTGAACAACTGTTTCGACCTCACCGAATTTAAGCGGATAGCTTTCTTCGACTTTAGTTGTAGCATAGGCCGATGCGGATAATAAAAATGTTCCGCCAATTAAGGCCTTAACAAAAGTCAATGCAGTATGCTTCATTATAATTTACTCCTTGTGCTTCAATGCTGACTAGATATTTATATATCAATATCGTTTCAATTACCAATGAATATGCTCGGCAAATTCGGCTAAAGAATGGCGCCAACCTTGTAATGATAATAAAATGGCTCCTGCGGTGGCATAATCGGTAAAAATTTCTTGGGTTAAAATAGCCTCGCCATCTTGGGTGAGATAAGCCTTTGACCAACGTTGGTCGATATTCCACTGATTCATCAAGTCGTAATCATAAGGATTTTTGCTATCCAAAAAGCTCGCGGCAATTTCAAAATAGCTACATTGCTGTTTACCCGCTTGGCCTTCGCAATTATCCCCTTGGATAATAAAAGGGAAACCACCCGATTTTGCCGAAAATTTCATATAGCCTTCATCATCAATTTTGCTTTTAATGGCTTCAAACCCACCGGCTTTTAGTAAATTTTCCATTTGCCCCATGGTTAAACCTTTTTGATAGCCCAAAATTTCTTTATTTAAAGTGGCATAGGTCACATCATTAAGGGCTTTATCCACATTTTCTTTGGCTTTGGCCATGGTTTCTTCTTCTAATGCAGCGCTCCCGAATGCAATGCAGATAAGTAAAAATAAAAATTTTCTCATTATTTCGGCTCTCCTGTTATTGTATTTATCATCTCTATAATATTGAAAAACCATATTTTTAATCGGTCATATTCAACATAAGCTAAAGAAAGCGGTATCTCAACCTCTATTATTTCATTATCATTTTGCCAAATATGCGCCCACCAATAATGATTTAACGCATCATCGGATATTTTACCATCTGTAATCGTTACAAAAACCAAAGCCCCCGCACAAAATTGCGGGTTAAACTCTAGCTCGCAATCTTTTAATTGTACAATGATGGGAATGCGGCCCAAATATTGCCCGTAAATAGCCGGGTTTTGGCTATTAATCTCGGTTTTATCAATAATGGTTATTTGGGATTCTTTTAAGGCATCTTCAAAATCCTCCATAAAAAACCCCATAACGATATTATAATTTTGGGTAATTTTTTCTCGGTCTGGGGTTGTTATTTCAGCCGATGCCCAAAAATAAAAAAAGCTAAAAATCCATATTAAAAATATTTTTTTCATCATTGGTTTAATAATTCTACAAAGGATTTAACAATCTTTTTTACACCGATATTTTCGAATCGCACGCTTAATCTGTCGCCGTCAATTCTCTCGATAACACCTTCGCCAAATACCCGATGCACCACTTTAGCCCCCCTGCGCCATGGGCTATCACTATCGTCAATATATTTCGATGCAATTTCTTTGGCCGATATTTCATAATCACCACTTTTGCGCTGCTGTGCCGAATAGGCGTTGATATTACCACTATAGCCACTCATGTGCCCCATGGGGGATTTTAGCTCCATATGTTCCGCCGGAATTTCATCAATGAACCGCGAGGGCAAACTGGTTTGCCAACGCCCAAATAACATGCGCGTGGCTGCAAATAGAATAATTACCCGCTTTTTGCCCCTTGTAATGCCCACATAGGCAAGGCGGCGTTCTTCCTCTAAGCCCTGATTACCGTTTTCGTCAATGGCACGTTGGTTGGGGAATATCATTTCTTCCCAACCGGGTAAAAATACATTATCAAACTCTAGGCCTTTGGCGCCATGGAGCGTCATTAAGGTTACTCTATCATCACCCGCAACATTCTCATTTTCCATAACAAGCGAGACATGCTCTAAAAAATTAGATAAATTCTCAAACTCCGATATAGCCGAAACCAGCTCTTTTAAATTCTCCACACGGCCTTCGGCATCGGGCGATTTATCTTGGCGCCACATATCCATATAGCCAGATTCTTCTAAGATTTTTTCGACCAATTCATCATCATCGGTATCTTCGGCTAATTTTTGCCAACGCTCATAATTATGAATAAAATCTTTTAAGGATTGCCCCGATTTTCCACTAAGCTCCCCCGATGTTACCGCCCTTTGTGTTGCCGCAAATAGGCTGGTTTTCTGGTACCGTGCAAGCTCTTGCAATTTGGCTAAAGTACCTGTACCTATGCCCCGTTTGGGCACATTAATAATCCGCTCAAAGGCCAAATCATCACTGGGTACAATGAGCAAACGCAAATAGGCCAAAGCATCGCGGATTTCTTGGCGCTCGTAAAAGCGTGCCCCGCCCACAACACGGTAAGGTATGGCTTTTGATATCAGCTGTTCTTCAAAGGCACGGGTCTGAAAGCCAGTACGCACGAGTACCGCCATATCGCGCCAATTTTCATTTTCTTTTTTAAGATTGTTCATGGCCAAAACAACCAAACGGGCTTCCTCGTCGCCATCTCGTGCACTAACGATAGTGACTTTTTCGCCCATATCGCCATCGGTCCATAGGGTTTTACCCAACCGCCCGCTATTTTGGTTAATAATACCGCTTGCGGCAGCCAAAATATGGCCGGTGGAACGGTAATTTTGCTCGAGCCGAAAAATTTTAGCTGCCGGAAAATCTTTCTCGAACCGTAAAATATTGCCAACCTCTGCACCCCGCCACGAATAGATGGATTGGTCATCATCGCCCACGCAGCATAAATTGCCATGGCCTTGGGCTAAAAGGCGTAACCATAAATATTGGGCAATATTGGTATCTTGATATTCATCGACCAGTAAATAACGAAAGCGCATTTGCCATTTTTTTAAAATATCCGCATTTTGTTTGAATAAATTGAGGCAAAGCAATAATAAATCGCCAAAATCAGCGGCATTCAGCTCTTGTAACCGCTCTTGGTAACGGGCATATAATTTTACCGCGCGGCCATCGGCCAAATCGCTGCCATCGGTAATGCGCACCTCATGGGGGTTTAAGCCTCTATCTTTCCAACGTTGGATCATTGCCGAAATCATTTTGGGCGGAAAGCGCTTATCATCAATGGCAAAATCCGCCATTAAGCGTTTAATTAATCTTTCGCTATCATCGGGGTCAATGATAATAAAATTCGATGTGCGCTCCACAAGCTCGGCATGGCGGCGCAATATCCGTGCCGATAGCGCATGGAATGTACCAACCCACCAACCGTCAACCCCTTGGCCAACCATAGCCGCCACACGCTCGCGCATTTCGGCCGCGGCTTTATTGGTAAAAGTAACGGCCAAAATTTCATTGGGAAAAGCCAAATGAGAAAGCAAAATATGCGCCAAGCGTGTGGTAAGCACACGGGTTTTGCCCGTACCTGCGCCGGCTAAGATAAGCACCGGGCCTTCGGTTGCGGTAACCGCATCCATTTGCACCGGATTCAGCCCACCCAGATAAGATAAATCCTGATTATGCTTTTCTTCAATTAAATCGTCATCTGGCTCAAATAAATCCATACCAGCGTACCAACCTTTCTGTTTATACGGAGTTTTTACCTTTATACTATTTTTATATGTCTTATTAAAGGGATATTCTTTTAATCATGCTCTTCAAAATATTGGCGCTTTAATATCTGAACCAAATGGTTGACTAAATCGCGCTCGCGCAAATAGCCGATGATATATTCTTCATCATGGTTGTTCACCACCGGTAACCAGCGATAATGGGTTTGCGAAAATAATATCCGCGCGGTATCAATAGAATCATTTAAAGTTAAAGACATTACGGATTTATGCATATATTCTTCAACCATATCATTGGCTTCGGCCTCGGCCATTTCTTGCGGGCGCAAAGAGCCTAAATATGTTTTATCGTCATCATCTACCACAAATATCGCCAATGCATTGCGCTTGAGCATTTGTCGGCGGGCAGTCGATATTGGCTCATCTTTATGGAGCAATATCGGGTCGCGCTTAATAATCGAGCCAATTTTTTCTACCTCTAAAGCCAACCTTTGGGTATCATCGTCTAAATTAATCCCGCGGTCTTGCATTTGTAGGGCAAACCAACTACGGCTTCCCATTAGGGTTGAAACAACCGTTGCCAACATGGCCGCAATAATTGTACCAATGGTGGCTTTGTAATCATTGGTCATCTCAAACACAATAAGGGTGGTAGAAAGCGGTGCGCCTAAAGTGGCCGAGCTGAATGCCGCTGCCCCCGCTAAAGCACAAAGAACAACATTAACCTCTAAGGACGGAAATAATGCATTTAAGAGCAATGCTCCGCTCCCCCCCAAAAGAGAACCAATTGTCATAGAAGGGCTAAATATGCCCCCACCAAAACCGCTACCCAAACATAAGGCCGATGCAAAAAACCGCACAAACAGTAATGTTACGGCGACAATAAGGGGCATTTTATTAAGAAAAATAGCTTGAGTAAGCTCGCTACCAACACCTAAAATAGCCGGAATATAAAGGGCAATACAACCCACAATAAAGCCGGCAACCATCGGGCGAAAATAGCTAGGTATTGTCACCCTTTGCCAAAAAGCATCGGTTAAGCGAATAGATTGCATAAATGCAATAGCAAAAATGGCAGATACAACACCTAAAAGGGCATAAAACGGCATTTGTGAAAAAGTAACGCCCACATGGCTTAAGGCCTCGAGATGGTGCACATTATCCACAAAGAGCAAATTACTGACCATGGCACTGGTGACCGAGGCAAAAACAATGGGGCTCATACTTTTAATGGCATAATGCCCCAAAACAACCTCGTGGGCTAAAACAACCCCGGCAAGTGGTGCATTAAAACTTGCCGAAACCGCCGCCGCCACGCCAGAGCCTAATAAAGTGCGTACCCAAAAGGCCGATAATTTAAAATATCGCCCAAAATAGCTGCCGATAACCGCACCAAAATGAATGGCCGGGCCTTCGCGCCCCACCGCTGCACCCACACTGATAGAAAGTGCCGAGCCTATTGCTGCCCAAGGCTCGCCATGGGCTTCCATTCGGCCTTGGCGTAACCGCGCGGCCTTAATGGCATCAACCGGCCCACGGGATATACCACCGGGCATGATATATTTATAATATAACCCGATAAATAAGCCGCCGATGGTCGGAACGATAAGGAGCAAAATACTCGATGTCGTCAACCCCCAAGCAAACAAAGATTGATTGCCCGTATGAAAGAAAAATCGCTGTAAAAATTGTAGGCTTTGCCAAAATAAATAAACAAAAACCCCGCCAAAAGCCCCAATAACGCATGCAATAATATTAACGATTATTACATCTTTAATATCCTGTATATTCTCAGGAGAAATAACATCGATATTGCGCCGAAACCAGTTTTTTCTGCCCGGCATACTGATAACCTTAATTTCAATTATTATAATTTGGCTATGTTACAATAATTCACTTTAAAAAAAAAGGTTTTTACCAAAAAAAAACCCTGCCAAAATGCAGGGCTTTTCTTTATAAAATTTTATTATTTTGTTAAAGCATCTAAATCGGCTTTGGTAACGGCTTGGCCGGCTTTGGCCATAGCGGCTTTCATAAAACTGGTTGCTGCCGTAAAGCCACTTAAGCTCACTTTATAACGCTCGGGCTCTCTGGTGGGGTCAACAAAAAATGCAATATCAAGATCGCCACCATTTTTAAATGTATTATATAAGCTTTCATCAAACGCTAAACCTGCCGAGCAGCTGCGTTGTGTGCATACACGGTAAGGTGCGGCAACAGCTTTATTTTGGTCTACACGCATATAAATCGGTTCTAAAAATACACCTAAAGGAGCCTCAAAGAAAATAGTTGGGTTGGCTTCTACACCTTTTTCGGCATTATATCCGTAAGAAACACCCATAAATAAAATGGTTTGCTCGCCCGAATTGGCCTTAAAAGACTTTTTAGACGCACAAGAATTTAAACGGGTTTGGCCGGTATCATTATTATTTTGATCGCGCATTTTTTGTAATACGCAATTAACTTCCCAATCGCCAAATGTATATGTTTCGGTAGAAAGTGCATTATTTTGTGCATTATTCTCGGTTGGTTGAACAACCGATGGTGCCGCTTGTTGCTCCCCTTCACCCGCAGCAAAAGCCGACATAGATGTAAGTAATAATGCCGATGCCATCGCATAAACAGAATTTTTAATGATACGCATAAGAATACCTCTATTTTTAAATTACATTCATCGCCATAAAATAACCTGCTTATTTCAGAATAGCAAGCAAATCATAAAATTACCTTATTTCATATAAAATCATACAGCTTAGGGTTTTTCGATATAACCCATATAGTTTTTATAAGCGCGCCTAGCATTATCAATATCAGCCGCAATCGGGGCAATATAGGCCGCACGTTGCGCATGGCGAATGATATCATCGGCACTTTGCCCCATCAGGGCATCGGCATATTCTTTTAAGCCTTTTTTTGCCCCGATATGCGCCATTTTAATATATAAAAATATCGGATAGCCTAGTGGATATTCGTGGGCTTTAAGGGTTTCGGTGGTGGGTACTTTGCCATCTAAACGCAAGGTGAGTAAATTTTTATCCCCTTGCTGAAAAGCCATTATAAAAATTTGCTGATCCGCCGGAAAAGCCGAGGCTTTAAGATTATTAAATTGCCCAATGGCCGAAATAGAATAATTATCGGCGCGCAATGCGCTACAATATTGGCTTTGGGCATCTTGTTGTTGTATGGTGAAATCTTTAATTAAATCACTATCTGCCTGAAACATAAGCGGATAAAACATGGCATAATAAGCTTGAATAAAACGCTGTTGCGTGCGGATAATATCGCTTAATTCGGCATCGCTTGGTTTTTGGCAATTTTTAAAGACATAATCGGCAAATAATTGCGCATAATCCGCATGCCATGCTTGCTGCACAAAATGAATGGGGGCATTGATATATTGGTTATTTACCCCGGCCCAACTTATTGCTGTATTTGGCTCAATAAGCTGGTTTTGTTTATATTCATAAGCTCGAATAGCCTTATATAAATCATTTTGCGATAAATCGAAATTCACCGATAAGCTGGCTGTTTGTAAAAGCAAAGCATTATAGGCAATGGGCATTTCTATAATCTCATAAACGCCATTTTTTTGGCAATCAGCAATATCGGCTTGGGTGATTTTATGGTGGGTGAATAAAATATCCACTTCATCTGCCCCAACCCCATGACAAAAAAGGTTAAATTGATTCTGTGTATCGGTAAGTTCCGGCGTATTTGGCATTGTGGCATAAGGGCTAAAATGGCTGGCGAGCGGTGTGGATAATATGCGTAAACCATCGCCATAGGCATGCAGACTTAAAGCAGATACCAATAAAGCAACCCATGGGCAGATATTTGTTGGCATATCTATTTTCACCTTTCGTTAAACCTTTACATTTATAATTATAACATAATAAAAAAAATAACAAAAACGGAGACTGTTGTGAAACAATACTTAAGCAAGTTGATGATTGCCTTATTATTTATTACCCAATTTGCCCATGGTGAGAGTAATATTGATAATTTACTTGATAATATTTTACTTGCCAGTAACGATGTATCGGCAACAAAATCTGTTCAGTCGCGCAAGATTGACCCTTTAAATAACGAGATTGACCCCATAGACCCAAAATCTTATAGCGCAATGAGACCCCACCCATGGTTGGATAATGGTTGGCAATTATCATCGCCCTATATGGAGCAAGATATTTTAAAACAAGAGATTTTGCGTTTACAAAATATGCCCAATATTTCGATATCATCGGGGGCTTCGTTAAAAAAAGATATGCAATCGCCCCGGGTAAAAGAGTTATCGGCCGCACTTTATCAGCATGGATTTTTAAACCAAAACCAAGTGAGCGATGTTTTTGGTGAAGATATTTTTACAGCCGTAAAGAATTTTCAGTCTAAAAATGGTTTAACGGTTGATGGCATTGCCGGCAATGGCACAATCAATGCGTTATCATCGGCTGGTAATTTACAAAAATTGGCTGCATTACAATGGGTGATTAACAGCCAGCGCATTATGCCCCATAACCAAGGAAAATCGGTTATAGTCAATTTACCCGCACAGCAATTATATGCCTATGAGAATGGTGAATTGGTGCTCACAAGCCGCGTGATTATCGGTAAAAAACTCACCCAAACACCGGTTATGAGCGATTATATTGAAGCCGTAACCTTTAACCCCACATGGAATGTGCCCCCAAGCATTGTGGAGCGCAGCTATGAGGGCAAAAAAACCGCCATAGCTGCTGGGCCTGAAAATCCGCTGGGTAAGTTGCGTATTGATATGTATAATCCGGAGCTTATTTATTTACACCATACCAATCATCCAGAGCTTTTTAGCCGCCCAACACGCACATTTAGTTCGGGTTGTGTACGGGTAGAAAAAGCTTACGATCTCGCCCGTTGGTTACTCGGCGAAAAATGGGATGCTAATAATGGCGATGGCATTTTAAAGACCAACCGAGAACTCCAAGTAAAATTAAACCAAAAAATACCGGTTTATTTGGAGTATCGCCCCGTTACTGTTTCGGCAACGGGCATAGCCAATTACCATGCCGACCCTTATTTGCGTGTACCCTCTTACCG
>JBKEAR010000053.1:0-21671 GCA_047972425.1 Alphaproteobacteria bacterium
ATAAAAGAAAGGATACGCAAGAAATGATTAAAAAAGCAGGGCATATATTACTGTTTTTACCTCCTTACTCCCCTGACTTTAACCCAATTGAAAAAAAATGGGCACAACTGAAGAAGATGAAAAGAAAAATATAATGTTCAATTGACGAGCTTTTTAATATCGAATCATTTTATTCGGGATAGGCTATAAATATCATATTTTCGTGTTTCCCAAAAAGTCAAAGGATATTTCCTTTGACTTATTGTGCATGTGAACTTATATATATTTTATTAATAAACTCTTCGGGGCAGGGTGGAATTCCCTACCGGTGGTTATAGTCCACGAGCGCTTACAATTTTGTAAGGTCAAGCAGAAGCTGCGTAATTCAGCTACCGACGGTCATAGTCCGGATGATAGAAGAGGCTTTGATAGCAATGCGTTTTGCTTAAAATAGGGGGAATCCGTATTTTAAGTAAATGATGCATATATACGCCTATTGTGCCGTTTGGTTATGGGCAAATTAAAGTCTTTATGTCGTTTTAAGCCTCGGGATGATACGAGGTTTTTTTATGCACGCAATTTATATGCAACAAGCCATTACCCAAGCCTTAAAAGGCCAAGGCCATTGTGCGCCTAACCCCATGGTTGGTTGCGTTTTGGTTAAAGATGGCCAGATTATCGGCCAAGGTTATCATCATGCTTATGGTAGGTCTCATGCCGAGCGCGATGCGTTGCAAAATATTCCACCCCAAGATACTCAAGGGGCAACGGCCTATGTAACCTTAGAGCCTTGCAGCCATTATGGCAAACAACCACCCTGTGTGGATGCCTTGATAGAAGCGGGTATCACCCATGTGGTGTTTCCCTTTTGCGACCCCGACCCGAAAGTAAGCGGACAAGGGCTAAAAAAACTGCAACAGGCAGGCATAAAAGTCATATTGGGTGTAATGGCAGAAGATTGTTTTGGTTTGGTGCAAGATTTTATGAAACATCGCATAACCGCATTGCCATTGGTGCGGGCAAAATGGGCCATGAGCTTAGATGGTAAAATTGCCACCCATACAGGCGATAGCCGTTGGATAAGTGGAACAGAGAGTCGTAAACAAGCCCATATATTACGCCACCAAAGTCAAGCCATATTGATTGGCGCCCATACATTACGTACCGATAACCCCAAGCTGAATGTGAGGGCAGATATTCATAATCCGTCTTACCCGATACCGGTTATTTTAGCTGGTCAAAAAGCTGTTCCGCTAGGTGCCAAAATCTTTAAAAATCCCCAAACTATTCTGATTACGCCCCATAATTATCGGCATAAAATCCCACAAAATATTCATCATATCGCCCTTAAAGCCAATGATGATGGTTATATTGACCCCAAAGAATGTTTAAAAGCTTTAGGGCAACAAAAGATTATATCCCTACTCATTGAGGGCGGGGGCAATTTACTTGCATCTTTTATGCAAAAAGATTGCATTGATGAATATCATGTTTTTGTTGCGCCCAAACTTATCGGCGGCAAGCAAGCCCCCACAGCCTTTGACGGCCAAGGTTTTGCCCAAATGGCACAAGCGCAAAAGCTGCATTTATGCGCACAAAATATCATGGATAGCGATATTTATTTACAATATGAAAGCCAAAATTTTCAGGCTTGGAAAAAGGAGCAAATCGCATGTTTACAGGCATTGTAAAATCGGTAGAGACCGTTATTGAAAATAAAATCATGCAGGGTATGCATCGCCTTACCATCACAAAAAATCACCCGAGCCTTAAAGATAGCCAAATAGATGATAGCATTGCCGTTAATGGTGTATGTTTAACCATTGTGGCCAAAAATGCAAATGATTTTAGCTTTGATGTTTTACCCGAAACTTTACGTTTAACCAACTTAGGCGCTTTAAAAGAAAATCAGTTAGTGAATATAGAGCCGGCCTTAAAAGCCAACGACCCCATGGGCGGGCATAATGTGCAAGGTCATATAGATGCCAAAGCGCAAATTACCCATATACAGCCCGATGGCGAGGCCTTAAATATTCACTTTGCTTTAACCCCCCAATTAGCGGCACAAAATATCCCTAAAGGCTTTATTGCTGTTGACGGCATATCGCTCACTTTAACTGCTGTGGGCAAGGATTATTTTGCAGTGATGCTTATACCCCATACCCAAAAGCAAACTTGCGCCCAATTTTGGCAAGTGGGCGATGATGTGAATATCGAGATTGATGCCATGGCCAAAATGGTTTTTCATTTTTATCAACAAAGAGAGAATATATAATGAACAATATCCAACAAGCTTTAAAAGCTCTACAAAATGGTCGCCCTGTTTTAATTGTGGATGACCAAAAACGCGAAAATGAAGGCGATTTGGTTATCGCCTGCCAAACCATTACCGAGGCCTCGGCCAATTTTATGGTCAAACATAGCTCGGGCATTGTATGCATGGCCACAACGGCGCAGCAATTACAGCGCCTTGGCTTGCCCCAAATAGAAAGCCCACAGCATAAAAGAGACAAACAGGCAACCGCTTTTGCTTATTCTTTTGAGGCATCAGCAAATATCACCACAGGCATATCGGCAAAAGATCGGGCGTATTCGCTCCATATCGCCGCCCGGCCTGATGCCAAAGAAAGCGATATTGTATCGCCGGGGCATTTGTTCCCACTTAAGGCGGCCAAAGGCGGCTTAGATGACCGCCAAGGCCATACCGAAGCCGCCGTAGAACTTTGCCAGCTTGCCGGGTTATGGCCATCAGCGGCGATATCGGAGGTGCCAGACGAAAATGGCGATATGCTTAAAGGCGAAAAGCTCACATTTTTTGCTCAAACTTACAATATTCCCCTTGTGACGACAGCTGAGGTCATTGCCGCTAAAAAAGAAAATAAAATTTTAGTACAACTAGAGGCACAAAGCATGTTGCCCACAAAATTCGGTAATTTTCATATTCAGATTTGGCGCGAGGGTAAAAAAGAGCATATTGCAATCATTAAAGGCGATGTGAAAGACAAGCAAGATGTGTTGGTACGCATGCATAGCCAATGTTTAACGGGTGATGTTTTTGGCAGCAAAAAATGCGATTGCCAAAGCCAGTTGCACCAAGCTTTAAGCCTAATAGAAAATGTAGGGCAAGGGGTTGTATTATGGCTGCGCCAAGAGGGTCGTGGTATTGGCCTTGCCAATAAAATCAAAGCCTATGCCTTACAAGAGCAAGGTTTAAATACGGTAGAGGCCAATAAAAAGCTTGGTCTTCCGGCCGATAAACGTAGCTATAAGAGCGCTGCGGAAATTTTACAGGCTTTGGGTATAAAATCAGTCAAACTTATAACCAATAATCCCAATAAATTACAGGCGTTAGAGGCGCATTATCAAGGGGCGGTTCGCCACATGCCCAGCTATGGCGAGCGTACCAAAGAAAATGCGGCTTATTTAGATGTTAAAAAAGAAATCTTGGGTCATTTATTATAAGGAGAAGCCAAATGAAAATAGCTATTATTCAAGCAGGGTGGAATAGCGATATCACAACCCCCTTAGCAAGTGATGCCCAAAAATTTTTAACCCAAAAAAATGTGGATGTTGATGTATATAAAGTTGCCGGTGCGGTGGAGTTGGCGGTGGCAGCCAAAAATATTATCGCCTATACCAATGCAGATGCCGTTATCTGTATTGGTGCGGTGATTTTGGGCGAGACGGACCATTATCATTATGTAGCCAAAATGGCGGCGGAGGGCATTAATAAAGTGGGTATCGAAACCGGTGTGCCCACCATATTTGGTGTGCTCACTTGCCCCAATAAAAAACTGGCGATGGATCGGGTCGATGGCACCCATAGCCGTTGCGGTTATGAATGGGCTGAAACTGCTATGGAGATGGCCAATCTTATTGCGAAACTCAAAAAATAGATTAATATAAGTTGAATAATGACAATAATTATAAGAGGAAAAAATGATAACCAGAATCAATAATTACCGTATCACATTAGAACATTTACCCACCGAAGGCGTAGAGATTGAACTCAATGAGCCATTAGTCTTTGAGTTTCAGAACCACGATGAAATTTTTACAATCATTGAGCGTATTAAAGCCAAAAAAACTTTTGCCGATGATGAAGAAGCCACACAATTTGCCCTAGGCTTAAAATTATTTAGCGAAGTGATGCTCAAAAACAAACGCAACCCATTATTCACCGAGCTTAAACCCGCCTTTGGTGAGTTTATGAAAAAGCTTAAGAGCAGCTGATTAATCAGCTGCTTTTTGATTAGTGGCCTTCTTTGATAGCATGGAAGTCATAGTTAGAGTGATTAGGTGAGATACCCATTTCGGGGGCATGTTGATAAAAATTAAAAAGGAATAATCCTCTCTGAAGAGGGGATAGGCTTCACCTGTTTAAATTTACATGCGTTGTATCAAACAATCGTTATTCCTGATTAAATCAGGAATCTGATTGAAAGATTTGTGCTTTCGCAGGAAAGACGGTTATATTTATAGAGCGTACACAAACTTTACAGAATAGAGCATAGGAAAACCAATGGGTTTTCCCTGTCTTGTCAGAGACAAGCCAACTATTTTATTGGCATGCTTTCAGCAACTATTTAGTAGGCATGCTTTCAGCATGACAGAAGGGGATTAGGACATACCTTAGTATGTCCGAGTAAGTGGAGTTTGTCCCCTTACCTACTAAATTTATGTATAGGGGCAGAGCCCCATTAAGATAATGTCTTAACAAATGTCACCTTAGGGAAAGTTTCGGTGGCATTGTTAAGATGCCAAGCATTACGGGCGAGAAATACGGGGCGCTCCGCATGGTCGTGGGCGGTATCGCCCCGGTTTTTATCCATAAAGTTTTTAATATCGGCATGTTCTCCTACCAACCATCTTGCGGTATATAAAGGCGAAGGCTCAAAGATTACAGGTACATTATATTCGGTGCGAATACGATCCGCCATGACATCAAACTGTAAGCTGCCATGGGCGCCAATCACCCAATCGCCTGCCATAACGGGTTTAAACACCCTTGCCACACCTTCTTCGGCCAATTGTTGTAAAGCTTTGCTTAAATGCTTGGCTTTTAAAGGGTCGCTAGGGCGCACACGCTGTAAAAGCTCGGGCGCAAAGGAGGGTATACCGGTGAAATGCAACATTTCACCCTCGCATAAGCTATCACCAATGCCCAAATTACCATGATTCGGTATGCCGATAATATCACCGGGAAAAGCTTCCTCGGCCACTTCACGCTCATTGGCCATAAACATGGCGGGGCTATGGATGGTTATGGCTTTTTCGGTACGGGAATGTTTGAGCTTCATGCCCTTTTTAAAATGGCCAGAGCATATACGTACAAAACCAATGCGGTCGCGATGATTGGGGTCCATATTGGCCTGAATACGAAAAACCACGCCATTCACTTTATCTTCGCTGGGTTCTACCATGCGCTCCACGGCGGGTTGTGGGCGCGGGGCAGGGGCATATTTGCAAATGCCATCCATAAGCTCTAACACACCAAAGTTGTTGAGGGCGGATCCAAACCAAACAGGGGTTAAATGCCCCTCTAGATAAAGCCCATGGTCAAACTCGGGGCAAAGTTCCCGTGCCATTTCCACTTCCTCGCGCAGCTTGCTTACCGCCCAATCGGGCAAATGTTCATCGAGCTTGGGGTCATTAAGGCCATTGATGGATATGGCACTCTCTTTAATCTCTTGGGGCGATGCTTTGGGTTTCATGAGCAAAAGTTGGTCGTTAAATAAATCGTAACAACCCAAAAAGTCCTTACCCATGCCTATCGGCCAGCTCGCTGGTACAACATGCAGTTGTAAATCTTGCTCTATTTGGTCAAGCAGGGTGAAAGGGTCTTGGGCTTCACGGTCAAATTTATTAATAAAGGTTACTACAGGGATATCCCTCATACGAGTAACCTCGAACAATTTTTTAGTTTGGCCTTCAATACCCTTAGCGCCATCAAGCACCATAATGGCCGAATCCACCGCCGTTAAGGTTCTGTAAGTATCTTCCGAAAAATCCTCGTGCCCCGGTGTATCAAGCAAGTTTAGCCGGCTGCCGGCATAATCGAAGCTCATTACCGATGTTGCAACCGAAATCCCCCGTTCGCGCTCCACCTTTAACCAGTCCGAATGGGCACGGCGTTGCTCGCCCCGCGCTTTAACCGCACCAGCCATTTGGATAGCACCCCCAAAATATAGCAATTTTTCGGTTAGGGTGGTTTTACCGGCATCGGGGTGAGAAATAATCGCAAAAGTCCGCCTTCTTGCAATCTCTTGGGCAAATGTCATGAAAATACCTTTGAATATTTATTTTGTTTGTTAAAAAAGTAAAAGTGGGTTTAATTTGTCAGAAAATCAAACAAAACACTAGTAATATTTGTTTAAACAGATAAATTTTAAGCAAAAGCTGCTTGACTTTTACCATAACAAGATATATGTTTTGCGCTCAATTTAATATTTAGGGCAACGAATGGGACTTGCCCAAAACAAAGAGTAAGGAATAAAAAGATGAAAATTCGTAATTCTCTTCGTTCGGCAAAAACCCGCGATAAAGATTGCCGCGTTATTCGTCGTAAAGGTCGTACTTACGTGATTAACAAAAAGAATCCACGCTTTAAGGCGCGTCAGGGTTAAGAGAACGATAAGTTTGTGATTATATAGGCTGCTAGGTTATAACTTAGCGGCCTTTTGTATGCCTAATAGTTATATGTATAAGGAAATAAGTAAATGACATATAAGGCGGTAATTTTCGATTTTGGGCGTGTGTTGCTCAATTGGAACCCGAAGGATATTTTTACTCAAGGCGAATTTGCATCGGACGATGAATTTAACAGCTTTTTTAACTTTATTATGCCGTTTCATTTATGCACCGATGGCGGCTTGGCTTTTGATAAAATCTTTCCGCTTGTAGCCGAAAGATTCCCCGAAAAAAGAGAGCTTATTTCCATTTGGCAAAATTATTTTGAGCGCTCAATCCAAGAACCGATTTGGGATACGGTTGATATTTTAAAAACACTAAAAGATGATGGCCGGTATCAGCTTTTTGGCCTAACCAATTTTGAGGAAGACTTATGCCGCAAGATTATAGCCAAATATGATTTCTTTAACTTACTTGATGATATTGTGATATCGGGTGAAGTGGGTTTGGTTAAGCCTTATGATGATATTTATAAAATTTTACCCGCACGTTATCATCTTAAAATGGATGAATGCATATTTATAGATGATAATATTTTTAACATCAATACTGCCAATCGGTTAGGTATTCATGGTATTTTATTTAAAGATGCAAAGCAGTTACATACGGAGCTTACGGAGTTGAATATTCTTTAATTGCTTTAAATATAAACGCAATTTTACCCCTATATCTAATATTTAAAACAGGAGACTTTACACGTGAAAAAAGTTGAAACACCAGCCTATTCGGTTGTACTCATAGCGATATTTGCAGCCCTTTTATTTGTATGCAATTATTTAGCCCGTATTGATATCGGGCCAGTACCCATTACTTTACAAATGATTCCCGTTATTTTGGCCGGTGCCGTTTTGGGCTCATGGCGTGGGGCAGCGGCTATTTTAATTGTGATTATATTAGATTTATTCCATATACCAACCTTTCCCGGTAAAGTGGGTATTGGTTTGCTAACCAGTATTACCTTTGGTTATATTATCGGTTGGGTGGTTGCCGCTTATATTGTGGGTTTAATTATCCCTAAAATTTTAAAAGATGCCCAGCCTTCTTGGTCGGTTTATCTAAAAGTTTTTGCTGTTTGTGCCATTGTGGGTATTGGTGTTGTTTACTTTTTTGGCGTTGTGTGGGCAGCCTTATTTTTTGGTAAGTCGGCAGCGGTGCTATGGCAATATTTTGTTTATCCGTTTATTATCCCCGATCTCATTAAAATGGGTATCGTTACATTCATCATTTATATTTTACATAAAAACCGTGTTGTTCGCTGGAACTAAAACCGGTAACTCATTATTTTAACAGGGAGAATTTTATTTTATGAAACGCGTGGAAAGCCCAACCTATAATATTGTGCTTATTGCCATATTTGCCGCTTTTTTATTTGTAACTAATTACTTAGCCCGTATCGATGTGGGGCCTGTGCCCATTACCTTGCAAACTATTGCTGTGATGCTTGCGGGCATTGTTTTAGGCTCATGGCGGGGGGCGGCAGCCATTTTAATTGTCATTATTTTAGATCTTTTTCATATCCCGACCTTTCCGGGTAAAGTGGGTTTAGGCCTTGTTACCAGTATAACATTTGGTTATATTATCGGTTGGGTATTTGCCGCATATGTTATTGGGCTTATTGTGCCTAAAATGTTAAAAGATACCCAGCCAAGCTTTAAATTATATTTAAAGGTTTATATTGCTTGTGTTCTGGTGAATATGCTGGTTATATATCCTTTTGGTATTGCTTGGGCAGCCATATTTTTTGGTAAATCGGCTGCGGTATTGTGGCAATATTTTGTGGCTCCGTTTATTATCCCTAATCTGATAAAAATGGGCATTGTTACATTTATTGTTTTTATATTGCATAAAAACCGAGTGGTGAGCTGGAACTAAAATTTGAGCATCATAGAATTAAAATCGGTAACTTGTAAAGCTGATGAGCAAGTTATTATCGATGATATCAGCCTAAAAATTGATAATCGCCAAATGGCAATTATCGGTGCAAATGGCTCGGGGAAATCGACATTAATTCGCTTGCTTAACGGGCTTATTTTGCCCGATACCGGTAATGTTCGCGTTGATGAACGCTCTACCGAAGGTAAAACAGGTAATGCGATACGTAAAGATATCGGTTTTATGTTCCAAAATCCGGAGCATCAAATTATTTGGCCTATGGTCAAAGAAGATTTAATCTTTAGCCTTAAAAATCATGGATACGATAAAGCTGAGTATGAGGCTCGGGTTGATGATATATTAGCAAAGCTCAAAATTTCTTACCTTAAAGAGGCTATGAGCCATGAGCTTTCGGGTGGGGAGCGCCAATTGGTCGCATTGGCTGGCTTATTGATTATTGAGCCCAAATGGCTGATATTTGATGAACCCACCGCCATGTTGGATTTAACCAATGAGCTAAACATCAAAAATATTATCCGAAATTTAAAACAACAAGTCATTGTGGTTACCCACGATTTAGAATGGGTAAAAGATTTTGAGCGCATTATTTGGATAGATAAAGGCCGCATTATGGCCGATGGCAGCGGCGAGATTGTAAACCAATATCATCAATATATTACCGCAAAACAAGCAGGTGATTATGCGCTATAACTCCGCTAAATTTTTACAAACAACCTATATTAAAGGTAATAGTATTTTGCATCGTTTAACGGCGGGTAAAAAATTATTATTTATGATTATTTTTGGCTTTTGCATATATATATTGCCTTATCCGGTAATCACCCAAATATTGGGTTGGTTATTTTTTATCCTGCTACTTATTATTAGTAAAATTTCTTTGGGTAAAATTTTAGAATATATGCGGCCGTTTTTAATATTTTTGGCTTATATTACTATTGTTTTTATGTTTTTTTCGCCATGGCAACAGGCTTTATTGTATGGTTTTCGGGTTTTGTTATTACTGGCCTATTCGGCTTTATTTGTGCTGACAACCTCTACCCAAGAAATGCAAGATTTATTGTTCCGCCTCTTTCACTTTACCAAATATATCGGCATTAACCCCGAATATGTGGCCATGTGTTTTACCCTCACTTTACGGGCAGCCCCTTTGATGGCAGGTATTTTTGAAGGTATTGTAGAGGCTCGTAAAGCCCGTGGCTTAAAGGCACACCGTTTTATGGTGATTATTCCGGCCATCATTGGTGCTTTTCGCTTGGCACAAACCATGAGCGAAGCGCTCGATGCCCGCGGCTGGGCACAAGATAGCGGTGAGCAATGAAGAGACTCGCTATTCAAGATTTAAAAACAGGGCATTTAATCTTTCAGTCCGCCCATGCACAAACAGATTGGGAAAATGCGGTTGTTCAATCTCACCATAGTCAAAATATTAGCCATGTGGGTATTGTTGTGGATAATCATCGGGTGATTGAGGCCACATTAAGCGAAGGCGTTACAGCCACACCGACAGAAGATTTTTTAGCAAAAGCAAAACAAAATTATGTTTATGCCTTTAACCAATCCAATATCATTGATGCTATATGTCGCTATGTAGAAAAACAGCTTGGCCAGCCCTATAATGACAGCTTTTTAGATGAGGCCGAGGGCTTTTACTGTAGCGAGCTCATTGTAAAAGCCGCCCATCATGCATCGCCCGATTATTTTTACCCATCTCAACTTAATTTTTATTTGCCAAACAGCCAAATGATTGCCCCTTATTGGGCCAATTATTATAACAAGCGCAATATGGCTGTTCCGCAAGGAAAAATCGGCTCGCATCCGGCAGGGCTTATTTTACAAACACAAGCGATTACATTGGTTGGGCAAATAATTACTTAAATATGAAATATTGCCTTAATCTGAGCAAAAAAATCGTTTATATTAAAAATATTAATAATAATGATAAGGTAGTGAGAGCATGAAAAAACTCCTGAAAATTATCGGTGGAACCGTTGCGGTTTTACTCGTTGTTGTTGTTGCGGCAGCATTGATATTGCCTTCGGTCATCTTGGGTAAATATCAAGATAAAATTATATCTATGATTGGCGAACAAACCGGGCGCGATGTGACAATGGGCGATATGTCTTTACGCATTTTACCCAACCCACAGTTGCAAATTAAAGATGTATCTGTTCCTTCTGTTGAGGGTGCAGCCGAAGATAAATTGGCATCGATGGATAGTTTTCGGGTGAATGTGGCTATTCTACCTCTATTAAGCAAAACCGTAAAAATAAAAACCATTGAGCTGGTTAATGCCAATGTAACGGCCGAAATTTTACCCGATGGCTCGAATAACTGGACATTCACCCCTAAAGATAAAGCGGCTACCGATACAGCAACAACAAGCGAAACAGCCGCTACAGATACCAATGCAAAATCGGGCTTTAAATTGGTTGTCAATGATATTCGTTTGGTTAATGGCGAGATTATTTATATTAATCGTGCCCCAGGCGCACGGCAATTAATGAGCCTATCTAAGGTAAATGTAACGGGCGGCATGCAAAGCATGACAGGGCCTTTTAAAGCTAAGGGCGATTTGGTATGGAACGGTAATCAACTGAATATTGATTTAAAAACCGGCCAGTTAGAAGGTGAAAAACCATCGCAATTTGATGTTAAGGTGGGCGTGGGTAATAGCCATAGTTTTAGTTTTGATGGCGAAGCCGCCATTAAACCAGCTATTCTCATCAATGGTAAAATCATGGCCGAAAGTGCCAACCCTGCTGCCCTTGTTAAAGAGTTGGATTTAAAAATTAATGGCTTGCCATCGGCACCAGTAAAATTAAGCAGCGATATCAATGCCAATCAAACATCGGGCAAAGCCGAAAATTTAGCTATTGCGATTGATAAATCATCCCTTGATGGCAATGTGGATTGGTCTTTGGGCGATAATATTAGTGTAAATGCTACCTTGCGTGGGCGCTCATTAGATGTGGATCAGATTTTGGCTTCATTATCATCATCGGAAGCCAATACGGCTGTTACGCCCGCAGCGGCTTCAAACGGTGCTGTTGTGCAAGAAAAAGCAGCCTTTAAACTCCCCAATAACATCAATCTTAATCTCGATGCACAAATTCAGCGTTTAATCTATAATCAGCAAGATGTCAGCAATATTAAATTGCTGGCTCAAATGCAAAATGGCCAGCTTGATATTAGCGATGCCTCGGCGGTGTTACCGGGTAGTTCACCCATCGGGGCTTCGGCAACGGTGACCAATGGCGAAAATTCGCCAAAAGTAAACGGGCAATTTAATTTTACATCGGAGCGTTTAAAAGATTTAGTGGCTTGGGTTGGGGGCGATGTGAGTGCCATACCCGATGAGCGTTTTAAAACATTAAATATTCGCTCCGATATTGCCGGTACATTAGAGCAAGTCACCTTAAGCAACCTGAACGGCCAAATAGACGAGACCAATTTACAAGGTAGCGTTGCCGTGGCAATGGCAAACCGTATGAGGGTTTCGGCCGATTTAAAGGTGGATCAAATTCAGCTTGACCCTTGGATGGCCGCATTTAGCAAGGGGCAAACAACCAAAACTTCTATGGGCGATGCTGTTATCTCTAAAGCCTATGCCGCCGATGCCGTAAAAGCATTGGTACCTTTAGATGTCAATTTAAAATTGGCTATTGCTAAGCTTGTTTATCAGGGTGTACAAATATCGGGTATTGCCACCGATTTAGCTGTTGTTAATGATAATCTTACCATCAATAGCGCCTCGGTTAATGATTTAGCCGGTGCGCAAATTGGCGCAACAGGCCAAATTGAAAACTTAGGCGGTACACAAACAGCCAAAGATTTAAAAGTGAGCTTAAAAGCCAGCTCAATTGCAGGCTTATTAAAGCTTGCCAATGTGGATATCGGGGTATCGCCCGAGCAAATTGGGGCAGTATCATCTAATATCACCTTAAATGGCTCGCTTAAAAATAACATCAATATGAATGCGGCCTTACAGGCCCTAGGGGGTAGTTACGCTGCCACAGGGCAAGTTAACCCCAAAAATGTGGTCATTACCGGTTTAGATTTTGCGGTAAAACATAGCAATTTAAACCAAGTAACAGCTGTACTTGCGCCCGATACCAAAATTCCGGCGGGGGTGCAATCGGTGGATATTAAAGGCCGTGCCGAGGTGAGTGGTAAAAAATATGGTTTATCTAATCTTTCGGGAACGATTGGTAGCTCTAATATTAAATCGGGTAATGTAACTGCCGATTTATCCGGTGCAAAACCTTATATTGCAGCCAATATTACCGCAGGTACATTAAACCTAGATGCCTTACAATCAGGCAGCGGTCAAAAATCGCAAAAACAAAAAACGGCTCAAGCATCGCAACGTGCCGAAGGCACACCACCTTGGAGCGATGATGTCATTGACTTTTCACCGTTAAATAAAGCCAATACCGATATTGTGGCATCGGCCGATACAGTGATAATTAGTGGTAAAACACTCACCAATGTGCAACTTAAACAAAGCCTTAAAGATGGTTTAATGAATGTTAATAATCTTTCGGCCAATGCCTATGGTGGTAGTGTGAAGCTTGCGGCAACGGTTGATGGTCGCTCTGGCGGTGCCATTAGTACCAATGTGAATATTGCAAAACTCGGCTTAGGCCAATTAGCCAAAGATATGGCGGGTGTAAAATTACCGGTGGGTACATTTGATTTATCGTCCGATTTGAAAATGAGCGGTAATACAACGCGCAAATTGGTATCTTCCCTTAATGGTAGCGGTAATTTAAAAGTGGCCGGTTTGGGTAAACAAAATACCAATTCCGAGTTCGATGCCTTTTTGGGATTGCTCCAAAAAATCGGCTCTTTAGCCGGTGCAGGCGTGCTGGATATCAGTAGTGATTTTACCGCTACAAATGGTGTTATTAATGTAGATCCACTTACAATTAAAGGGCCTATTGGCGGTAATGCCAAAGGGAATATTAATTTACCGGCTTGGACGCTAGATATATCGGGTGCATTTACCTTCCTCGATAGCGGTATTACCCAATTGGTACTTGCTGCGGTGAATAAAACCAAACTTAGCGAATTACATAGTTTTAGAATTTATGGCTCGCTCGATAAACCCAATATGGATTTACCATCGGATTTAGAAACCGCACTTAACCTTTACAAAGGTGTAACCCAAGGCGATATCACCGCATTACTCAATAATGGTGTGACAGACCAACTTTTAGAAAAACTTGGCTTATCGGGTAGCGATGCATCGGTGGTGCAAGGTTTAGTTAATGTATTGGGTGGTACGGCATCGGCAACAAAATCCACAGGCAATACCGCTGGCGATGCCGCTAAAAATGTGATTAACAATCTTGTGGGTGGTGGCAAACAAACCACAACAACAAATAATAATAATAAAACCACCGAAACCACAACAACCAATAACGACCCCATTGGTAATATTATCAATGAGCAGGTCGATAAAGCATTAGGTACAGATAATAAAGAAACCAATGATGCCGCAAAAGAATTGTTAAATAAAGGGGCAAACGAGTTGCTCAAAGGATTATTTAACTAAAGCAATCATTGCTTGTTCGCTCGGCTTAGGGGCTATGCCAATATTGGTGTAGCCCTTTTTTATAAAGGGCACGGCCGCATTACGGCTAATGGCAATGATGCGGATATTATGTTTATAAGGTAGCGCGCCTAAGGCAGCTTTGGCTTGGTTTTCCGAATAAATAAATAATATGGGCGATTGCTCAAAATAGCTTGGTGGCAAATGGGCAAAGGGGGCTTCAACCTCTTTAAGGCCATAAGTAATATGCTCGGTGATATTTTTATGAATTTGCTGCTTGAGCGGAAAGCGGATATCCGCACCCCGTAAATAGATAAAATTTTGATAATCCGACTGATGATTAATCAGCGCCGTCAAAGATTGCGCATGGCCTTGAGCAGTATGGATATTTGTAAAACCAAGTTTTTTGGCATATTTTGCACTGGCATCACCTACCACAAATAACGGGTAATTCTTTGCCTGATTATTTTGTGCCAAAATTTTAATGGCATTTTTACTGGTGGTAATCAGCGCGGCATTTAAGGGTAAATTGGGCAAAGCATAATCGACCAATTCAAACAATGGCGCAATATCTACCTTATAAAAAGGGAGGCTTGCTAAGATATTTTGTTTGCTTAGCGCAGCCTCCGCTTGGTTTCGTAAAAGTAGAATATTCAATTTTTATTGGGGGTTTTTGGGTAATACGGTTCTGAGCAATCCCACAAGTGGGCAATAACCCGTAACAGCATTAAATGTAAACACGACTGCCGGAATATATAAAAGCCAATTCACTTGTCTAAAGCCGGTTAGCATAATACCTAACCATGTAATAATTGCCATCAGCAATAAAAATACTCTGATAGCGGGTTCCATTTTAAAACGGCGCATTATAATCTCCTATAATTAAATCATGTATCTATTATACATGATTTTAATAGAGTGAAAAGTCAATATTTAACAAAAACTAATTGCCTAAAAAATATTCTAAATCCCCAATCAGCTCTTTAATGCTTAAGGCCAAATTAATGCCAATTTGCTCGGCATCGCTAATATGCCCTTGGGCTTCTTTTTTTAAGGTGATTGTACCATTGGGTTTCATGAGCCAGCCTTCTAAATGCAAAGCCTCCCCCTTAATTTGGGCATAGGCTGCAATGGGCGTACGGCAAGAGCCATCTAACCCTTGTAAAAACCCCCGCTCTGCTTGGGTGGCATAAGCGGTCTCGGCATGGTGGAGGGGCGCAAGATATTTTAAAATCTTTTTATCATCGGCTCGGCAGGTAATACCGATAGCCCCTTGGGCAGGGGCGGGCAACCAATCCTCTAACTTCATTTTGGTATGGCGGACTGATTTACTGAGGCCAAGGCGGTTTAAGCCGGCTAGGGCTAAAAATGTGCCATCGGCTTCGCCTTCTTCTAACTTGCGTAATCTTGTTTGCACATTGCCCCTAAGCAAAGTAATTTCAACATCGGGGCGCAAAGCCTTTAATAAAGCTTGGCGGCGTAGGCTTGCCGTGCCCACTTTGGCATTCATCGGTAGTTTTTCGGGGATGGATGCATGGGGCGAAATAAAAACATCGCGTACATCTTCGCGCTCCAACACACAGCCCAAAATTTGGCCATTGGGTAATTGGGTGGGTACGTCCTTCATGGAGTTTACGCCAATATCAATATCGTTATTCAGCATGGCATCGTCAATCTCGCGGGTAAAAAGACCTTTGCCGCCGGCCTCTAACAAATGCCGATCCAAAATTTTATCGCCGCTGGTTTCTATTTTTACAATTTCTATGGCGCCATCTTCAGCAAGCACTGGCCATGCAGCCTTGAGTTTTTCAGCAGTTTCAATAGTTTGCGCCATGGCCAAAGGGCTTTTGCGTGTGCCAATGCGGATAATCGGTTTCATTTAACCTCTTTTCTCTTATAAATAATCATCTTATATGTTAGTAATAATGTTAATGATAATAACCATAATTTTAGAATAGTTAAATGAAAAAAGAAAAAAATAAAATCATCGTTTTAGGCATTGAGTCCTCTTGTGACGAAACAGCCGTTGCGGTGGTGGACGAAGATAAAAATTTATTAAGCCATGTGGTGCTTTCGTCTTTAGAGGAACATCAGAAATATGGGGGCGTAGTGCCCGAGATTGCCGCACGCTCTCACCTTAATTATTTGGATGGTCTTGTGGCCAAAGCCATGGACGATGCCGGTTTGGAATTTAACGACCTTACAGCCATAGCCGCTACAGGCGGGCCGGGGCTTATTGGTGGGGTGATGGTAGGCATGATGGGGGCAAAGGCAATATCCTATGCTTGCGACATTCCGCTGATTGCCGTTAATCATCTGGAAGGCCATGCCTTAGTACCACGCCTTACCAATGATGTTGAATTTCCGTTTTTACTTTTACTTGTCAGCGGCGGCCATTGCCAAATTTTGGTATGCGCAGGCGTTAATCAGTATCATCGCTTGGGTACAACGATTGATGACGCTATCGGCGAGGTTTACGATAAGCTCGCACGCATGTTGGGTTTGGGTTATCCGGGTGGGCCGATTATCGAAGAGCTCGCCAAAGAGGGCAATGCCAATCGCTTCGATTTACCACGGCCATTAAAAGGGCGAGCTAATTGCGATTTTTCATTCTCTGGCCTAAAAACCAAACTTCGCCAAATTATTGATGATTTTGAAGGCAATAAAATCAGCCGCCAAGATGCCGCCGATTTATGTGCAGGTTTTCAAAATGCCGTGGCCGATTGTTTAGATGACCGTTTAAAGCGGGCTATTCAGATAGTGAAAGAGCGTTTCCCCGAAATTTCTACCCTTGTGGTGGCCGGTGGTGTGGCGGCCAACCAATATTTGCTTAATCGGCTGCAAAAATTGGGCGAACAGACAGGTTTGTCCATTGTTGCGCCGCCGTTAAACTTATGTACCGATAATGGGGCAATGATTGCATGGGCGGGTTTAGAGCGTTATAAGATGGGTTTAATTGACGATTTAAGCTTTAAACCGCGCCCAAGATGGCCGCTTGATGCGGATGCCGAACCCAAAATCGGTGCAGGGGTAAAAGCTTAAAGGCAAAGCCTTTAAGCTTTGATTAAAGGAAACTTTAATCCAAACATGAAATGTTTGTTGGGGATACAAAGGGGCAGCGCCCCTTTACATAAGATACTTGTTTTACTTAGCAAAGCCTTTAAGCTTTGATTAAAGGAAACTTTAATCCAAACATGAAATGTTTGTTGGGGATACAAAGGGGCAGCGCCCCTTTACATAAGATACTTGTTTTACTTAGCAAAGCCTTTAAGCTTTGATTAAAGGAAACTTTAATCCAAACATGAAATGTTTGTTGGGGATACAAAGGGGCAGTAGCCCATAATAAAGATATTATAGAATAAAGCTTAGGGAAAGCAATGGCTTTCCCCTTTAGGTCAACGCTTGCGTTGCGGGGTATAGGGGCAGAGCCCCATAAAATAAAAGCCGTTTATATAAAAATCAGCTTAAAATCCAACTAGAGAAATAACGAGTAATTTGCTATATTAATCCATATAAAAATTTAAGGAGAAAATAATGTTTATATTTCGTGCATGGGATAAAGAAGGCGCATTAGATATACGTATGAGCAACCGGGAAGCCCATTTGGCATGGCTGAAATCGTTGGGTGAAAAGCTGATGCTTGCCGGCCCGAGCCTTGATGAAAACGGGCAAATGAACGGATCCATGCTTGTGCTCGATTATGACGACCAAGCCGAGCTTGAAGCTACACTTGCCCAAGACCCTTACGCCAAAGCCGGGCTATTTGTAAAATCCCAAATTTCAGCTTATAAAGCCGTTATTGTTAATTTTTAAGCTAAAGGAAAACCCATGCAATATTGGTTATTTAAATCGGAGCCCAATACATGGAGTTGGGACGACCAACAAAATGTTAAAATGGAAGGCTGGGACGGCGTGCGCAATTACCAAGCCAGCAATAATATGAAGGCCATGAAAATTGGCGACCTCGGCTTTTTTTACCATTCGGTAAAAGAAAAAACCATTAAAGGCATTGTTAAAGTGGTGAAGGAATACTACCCCGACCATACCGATGATACCGGCCGATGGGGCATGGTGGCCATAGCTGCTGTATGCTCGGTAAAAACCGAAGTCACTTTGGCCGATATTAAAGCTAACCCCAAGCTTGCCGATATGGCACTTGTTAAACAATCGCGCCTTTCGGTTAGCCCCGTAAAGCCTGAGGAATGGGATATTGTGGTAAGTATGTGCGGGTTAGACCCTGAAAAGCTTAAGTAGCTCCGCAGGTTTGCTTTTTGTAAAAAGCAAAGGCAAAAACTTTTTATATTTGCTATTGAGTAGATAACTGCATGAATTTTATTCATATATTAAAGGGGCTAGACTCTGGGAAGATATTTCCGAAGTCTAGCCCCTTTAATATATAGAGCGAACATAGTTCGCATGCAGTTATAAGCACAAGACCCAATTAAAGATTTTTAAGACGAAGTCTTAAATGGGTGCAGGGCAACGCCCTGCATATAACCTTATTTTGACATACTCACAGCAGCGGTAAATACCACATCGGTTGAGCTATTAAGGGCTGTTTCGGCAGAATCTTGTATCACACCGATAATAAAGCCAATTGCCACCACTTGCATAGAGATATCATCGCTAATACCAAACAGACCACAAGCGAGCGGAATAAGCAATAGTGAACCACCGGCAACACCCGATGCCCCACAGGCCGAAATAGCAGCCACAAGGCTAAGCAATAATGCCGAAAGCATATCGACCTCAATACCTAAAGTATGCACCGCCGCTAAAGTAAGCACCGTAATGGTAATTGCCGCACCCGACATATTAATGGTTGCCCCTAATGGTATAGAAACCGAGTAAAGTTCTTCATCTAAACCTAAATCCTCACAAAGCTTCATATTCACAGGGATATTGGCGGCAGAGCTACGGGTAAAGAAGGCGGTAATACCGCTTACACGCAAACATTTAAAAATGAGCGGGTAGGGGTTGCGTTTGGTTTTTATATAAACCAACAATGGGTTGACAATAAACGCCATAATCAACATGGCCGAAAGCAATACGATAATCAATTGGGCGTATCCGGCTAGGGCAGCAAAGCCTGTGGTAGCAAAAGTATCGGCAACAAGGCCAAAAATACCAATAGGGGCTAAGCGGATAACAAAACGTACCATTATGGTTACGCTGGTTGCAAGGTCATGGACAATGTTTTTTGTCGCAGCCGATGTATGGCGCAACGCAATACCTAAGCCGATACCCCAAGCCAAAATACCAATAAAGTTACCATTTGCAATGGCATTTACAGGGTTATCCACAATGTTAAAGAGCAGGGTTCTTAAAACCTCTAAAATACCGCTTGGCGGTGCAACCGATGTTGCGGCCTCTTGGAGCTCCAAATAAGTTGGGAATGCAAAGCTTAAAATAACGGCAATTACGGCAGCCGAGAATGTACCGATTAAATAAAGTACCAAAACAGGGCGAATATTGCTTTTGGTATTTGGCGCTTGGTTGGCAATGGCCGATGCCACCAATATAAAAACCAAAATAGGCGCAATTGCCTTTAAAGCCTTGGTGAATAGGCTACCTAAAATACCAACGGATATGGCGGCTTCTTTAGAGATTAAGGCGAGAATAACGCCTAAAATGATCCCGACAATAATTTGTAATACTAAGCTGCCATTAAGGATTTTGTTGAGCCACGAAGGCTGCGCAGAATTATTTTGCATGTATCTTTTCCCCTTTTACAAACCAAATAATCATAGTTAAAAAAGAAAAAACTATAACATAAGATTTTCTTGAGGTAAATATAACAAGGTGATTATTGTTTTTAACCGCTCTACAGGCTTGCTTTTTGTAAAAAGCAAGAGCAAAAATTGTATATACTGACTAATATATACAAATATTAGAAAAAATAACTTAAGTAGTGATTTTTTGTTGGCATATTATTATATTTTTATATCTTCTTGTTAATCTTTCGCTTTGTATTGCACCAACAATAATTTTTTTCAATACAGACTCTGAAAGAGACATTTTTCTTTTAACTCGCCCCTGCGCGATATCTAAAGTAATAGTATTTTCGTATAAGAAACACGCTTTATCGTATGCCACCCAACTATCATGTTTTATGAATTCATGGTCGCCTTGTTTTAGTACGCAGCTTTTATCGTACGGTAAGCCTTCCTTTAGTGTTTGTAGAGGAACAGCAATACATTTTCCATTTTCGACTGAAGTTATCACAAAATGTAAATGTTTTTTTAAAGGGTCTGATTGCGTTCCAGTCTGAATAAGAAATGTGTCCCCAATTTTTATTCCAGTATTCACTAATATGCCTAACTTTTATTTCTACAAATAACTATTTAATTCTTCAGCAAGTTCTTTTGCCTGTTCATTTGAGTATCCAACAGCTCTATAAACATCTTCATAGCTTATCGAACATGAGCTTCCATTGGGATTTTTCCACTCAGGACAATTCTCTTGTTTATGAGTATATCCAACAAGATCAAATTTTCCCATAGAACCAAATTGATCCCAAATTTTTGATAAAATTTTCTCGTCCGCATCAGAAAGAGCATCTAACTCTTGTGTATCTTTAATATCTTTTTGTAACGAAACCTCATGGTTAGCCCTATCCGAAATATATTCTCCCCAAATTCCCTGTGAGTATCCATTTATTAGATCTAAAGTATTAGATAAAACAGGACCATGTGGCATAGAAACCATCCGATCATAAGAAATTGGTGAGCCATACTGTTTCATAGATTCTCTATCTGCGAGGTACATAAGTTTGATGAGTTTAATATGAGGTAATCTGCCCTTACCTCTTATAAGAAAGTAAGCAGCAATATGAGCAACTTTTTCTTCACTAAACATAACAATCATCCTGAATAAATTTTAAAATTTCCACCTTTATTATAGTAATTGTAACATATAAAAGTTAATATTCAAAAAGAAACATCAGAGCATATTACAGAGTATTAACTTTATAAAAATATTGGTATTTTTACAACAAAATTCAATTATGTGAATAATTGAATTAAAGATTTTTAAGGCAAAGCCTTAAATGGGTGCAGGGCAACGCTCTGCATAAATATCCTATAAATAATCTTCCATTTCGTGGAGTTTTTCGGTCATTTGTTGGGCTTCTTGCTGGCGTTGCCACATAAGTGCATATACGCCGCCAAGGTTGAGTAGCTCGGCATGGGTGCCGCTTTCGATAATCTCACCGGCTTCAAGCACAATGATTTTATCGGCATTCACCACGGTAGAAAGCCGGTGCGCAATAATCAGCGTGCTGCGGTCTTGCGAAAGATCATCACGGGCTTTTTGAATATCCTGTTCGGTACGGGTATCAAGTGCCGATGTTGCTTCATCGAAAACCATAATTTTGGGGCGTTTGAGTATCGCGCGTGCAATGCCCACACGCTGTTTTTCCCCACCCGAAAGTTTAAGGCCTCTTTCGCCCACGGTGGATTGAAAACCATCGGGCAGGCTTTCGATGAAGTCATAAATAGAAGCCGCTTCGGCAGCCTCTATCACCTCGCCCTCGGTGGCCTCGGGGCGGCCATAG
>JBKEAR010000003.1:0-288230 GCA_047972425.1 Alphaproteobacteria bacterium
GCATGTTCAACCCCATAATGTTTCAAAATATCGGCCATGGGTTTTGCCCATTTGGTGTCATAACACCCAACAAGCATATGTTTAACGCTAGCAGGGTTTGTCATGGGGCCAACAAGGTTGAAAATTGTACGAATACCCAATTTAACCCGAATAGGCTGAACATAACGCATTGCCGGATGATAAAGCGGTGCCATTAAAAAACCGATATTGGCATTGGCAATGGCTTGCTCTACCACGGGGATAGGTGCTGCCATATTAACCCCTAAAATCTCTAAAACATCACCAGCACCACTTTGCGATGAAAATGCACGGCTACCGTGTTTGGCAACAGTTTGCCCTGCACCGGCAACGGTAAGGGCTGTCATGGTAGAGATATTTACAGTACCAATACCATCGCCACCTGTACCCACAATATCGATAGCATCAATAGGGGCTTTGACTTTGTTAGATTTTTCGCGCATGGTGGAAACTGCGCCCAAAAGCTCTTCGGTTGTTTCGCCTTTGGTGCGTAGCGAAGTTAAAAAAGCTGCCATTTCTTCGGCCGAAACCGCCCCCGTCATGATTGCATTAAAAGCTTGTGCGGCTTCATCGGTTGTTAAATTTTTATTATCGGCAATTTTATTGAGTAGGGCAGTAAGCTTCATTGGTAAAAATCCTCTACGAGTTTCAGAAAATTTTGTATCATTCGCCCGCCATATTCGGTGCGAATACTCTCGGGGTGAAATTGCACAGCATATAACGGATATTTTTTATGGTTAATGGCCTGAATAACGCCATCGTCAGAATATGCCGTTGCCACAATATCTTTAGGTAAAGTATCGGGTGCGATGCATAAAGAATGATAACGAGTAACATCGAATTTTTCAGGAATATCTTTAAGTAATCTATCATCTTTATGGGTTATTTGGCTCACTTTACCATGCATGGGTAATGGAGCACGAATGATTGTTGCACCAAAAGCCTCGGCTATGGATTGTAATCCTAAACATACACCAAACATTGGGACATCGGCTTTAAGTTCTTTAATCATCTCTACACATATGCCGGCATCTTTGGGTTCACCGGGGCCGGGCGAGATTAAAATAGCTTTAGGGTTTAAAGCTTTAATTTCTTTAACGCTCATAGCATCGTTTCGGATAACCCGCACTTCTTCATCGCTATGGATAGCAAAAAGATGATAAACATTATAAGTAAAACTATCATAATTATCGATAAGTATAAACATGGCTATTTACCCTCATACTTCCAGCTTTCCGATGCTGCTCTAAACAATCCCATAGCTTTATTGATACTTTCTTGATATTCCATCTCTGGGTTACTATCGTAAACCACACCCACCCCCGATTGCACATAAAGGGTTTTATCTTTGATTAATGCGGTTCTGAGTGCAATAGCACTATCCATATCGCCATTGCCATTAAAATAACCAATGGTACCAGCATAAAATTTACGGGCAACAGGCTCTAATTCATCAATAATTTCCATTGCCCGAATTTTGGGTGCGCCTGAAACCGTGCCTGCGGGTAGGCCTGCAAAAAGGGCATCAACAGGGTCATATTTGCTGGTATCTAGCGTACCTTCGACATTCGATACAATATGCATTACATGGGAGTAACGCTCTACCACAAATTCTTCGGTGGGTTTTACACTCCCTACTTTTGATACGCGACCCACATCGTTACGGCCTAAATCGAGGAGCATTAAATGCTCGGCTAATTCTTTAGGGTCTGCCAAAAGCTCTTCTTTAAATTTTTCATCTTCTGCCATATCCTTACCCCGTGGGCGCGTACCAGCCAAGGGGCGAATAGTCACTTTACCTTCTTGGGCGCGTACCATGGTCTCGGGGCTTGCGCCGACAATTTGAAAGTCATCAAAATCTAAATAAAACATATAAGGCGATGGGTTAATACGTCGCACACTACGGTATAAACTTAATGCACTATCTTCATAACGCGCTTTAAAACGCTGGGAAGGCACAATCTGAAAAGCATCACCGGCTTTAATATATTCTTTAGCTTTATCGACCATATCCATAAATTCGGTTTTGGTCATATTGCTTTGCGGCTCAATGAGTTTACTTTGTGCCATATCGCTAATTGGCTTGCTTTGAGCCAGATTATGGGTAAGTTGCGCTAAGATATCGCTAATTGATTTTTGCGCTTGAGCATAGGCATCTTTTGCCGAAATATCGGCTTTATACCAAATGGGCGAATAGATATAAATACATTCGCTAATATTATCAAAAATCAGACCAACAGTTGGGCGTATAAAAATTCCATCGGGCATACCGATTTCATCTTCATTGGCCATGGGCAGGGTGGGCTCTAATAACTTAGATGATTCCCACGATAAATAACCGGTGAGTATGCTCGGCTGGGGCAACTCCGTATGGTCAAGTTCAATTTGGCATTCTTTTGTCAGCTGCTTTAAGCTCTCTAGCGGGTGAATATCAAGGGGCGTAAATACCGAATTTTTATCTAAAGCGTGCCTGTTAATCTCTGCCTTATTACCCGCGCAACGCCAAATTAAATCGGGCTTTAAGCCAATGAACGAATAACGGCTGCGATCGACTCCATTAATAACGGATTCTAACAAATAGCTATATGGTAAATTTTTGGCTATTTTTAATAGAGCCGATACAGGTGTTAATGTATCGGCAATAATTTTTGTCCATATAGCGGTCGATTTTTTTTGATTGTAAAAAAGTTCAAATTCTTGTGATGTGGGAGAAATCTCCATATATATTTCCCTTATTATTGTGCCTCGGCAGCTAGGCTATTGGTAATCGTTACAAGACTAGAAGGTTTAATTTTCACTTTATGAATACTGCGGATATCCGATGTAAAGCTATTGGCAATGGATATTGCATAGCTACTATCAAATACTTGTTTTTGCATGGCAATGGCATCGGCTAATGTATTTTGAGAAACATCATGAAATGCCGTTGTTTCCATGATAAACCATCGCCCACCAATATGTAGTGCTTGGATATCACCCACATTACCTAATAATAAATCAGCCAAAGCATCGGCCGATGAAAACGGCGCTAAAGAGGCGGCTAAAGCCGATGATGTCATATTCTCCTTAATTTGAACTGACCCACTTAATTCAGCTGATAATGCTTCTATACCACCATTGGCTTTGGCATCATTGACTAAATTTTGGGCAAAAGCTTGTAAAGTTTCATTTTTTGCCTCATCTTGGAGCTTAAGCTGAATATCATCTTTTACTTCATCTAAGCTTGCAATCCGGCTTGGGATAACATCGTTAACATAAATAGCATAAAGCGCCGAGTTTTGGGTATTGGTATCGGCCACTAAAATAGCCGATGTTGCAATACCAATAGCCGCATTATTAATAAGGCTTATTACTTGCTCACCACCAATATTTTTTAATATTCCATCTTGGCCATAACCTTGGGCATCAATGGTTACGGTTTCAACTTTACCACCGCGGTTGGTTGCAATATCGGTAAAATTGACACCCGCACCAGTATCATCATCAATCGAGTCAACAAGAGCCGATAAATCTTGGCTGAAATTACCATCGGGATTTTTTGTAGCATAGTCATCGGCAGATAAAGAGAAAATCTCAACATTACGATATTCGGGTAAACGAAACTCTTCTTCGTTATTTTGATAATATGTCGCAATTTTATCATCAGATACAATTACATCTTCTTTAATATCTTCGCTTGTAATCGGAATATAGCGAACCGAAATATTACGGGCCAGTTTTGCCATTTGGTTTTCAATGGCAGCCAAATAGACATTGGGTACTTCTGCACCAGCACTTGCGGCGTTTACAAGCTGATTAACACTTAAACTTTTACGTACCGATTTTAAATATTGCTCTTCTTGTATGCGGTTTTGGCTTAAATATAGCTCGTAACGCCCTTGGTCAAATTGCCCATTAACCCAAAATTGGCGATTACCGCGCACAGAGTCGCGCACTTCTTGATCAGTTGCCGAAAAACCTTTGGATGTGGCCTCGTTATTTAAGCTCATCTCAAATGCTTTTTGGCTGGCAACATTATTGACAATGGCTTCAATATCGGCCGATGTTAATGCAATCTCTTCTTGTTGTTGATATTGAATTTCCCTATAAGCATCATTGGCCAAATTTTGGGTAGAATATGATTTTCCGTCTACGCTCATTGCGTTATTGTTAACAAAAGAAGCAACGCCCCCTAAACCAAAAGCCGCAAATGAGAATATAAGAACCCATAATAGAGCTTTGTAAATTGGAGATTGAGAGTTTTTGCGTAATGTGCTGAGCATATAGCCTCCAAGAAAGTATAAGCGATTCAAAATTAGTATCGCATAATAACCTGCATTTTATCATTCATCAACTCTATTTACGAATTAATATCATATCGCCATTTACTTTCTCAAAAAATCGGGTAATCTATGGCTTAATTATTGTGTAATAAAATTGATGGAGGATTTATTAATGTCACGCAAACCTTTAATTGCCGGAAACTGGAAAATGAACGGTCTTACTAAAGATAGTACTGATTTAGCCGAAGCCATTGCAAATTGGTACAGCCAAAATAAAGATTGTGGTTGCGATATGCTTGTTTGCCCGCCTTTTCCGCTTTTGCCAATTGTTAAAGATGCCTTAGGGGGATCGGGCGTATTTTTAGGCGCACAAGATTGCCATATGAATGAAGCGGGTGCTCATACAGGTGATACATCGGCCAAATTATTAAAAGATATTGGTTGCTCCCATGTAATTGTAGGCCACTCAGAGCGCCGTACCGACCATAAAGAAACAGATGCGACTATTAAAGCCAAAGCCGAAGCCGCTATTAAAGCAGGCTTGGTTGCCGTTGTATGTATTGGCGAAACTTTAGAAGAACGCGATGCGGGCAAAACAATCGAGGTCAACTCACGCCAAGTGAAAGAATCGATGCCTGAAGGTGCCAATGCCAATAATGTTGTGATTGCTTATGAGCCCGTTTGGGCAATTGGTACAGGGCGTATTCCATCGTTAGAAGATGTGCAAGAAACCCATGAGGCTATCCGCAAAGTGATTGCTGAGGTGCTTGATGTGGACACAGCTGCAAAAATGAATATTCTTTATGGTGGCTCGATGAAGCCCGATAATGCCGAAGGTTTAATTGCTTTAACCGATGTTGATGGTGGCCTTATTGGTGGTGCCTCGTTAAAGGCTGAAGATTTTATTGGAATAGCCAAAAGCTGCTAATTTTTATTTTATATGCGGGCAATCGCCCGCATATAAAAACATCTAAAAAAATACTAGATTTTTCGGGTGAAATAGTCTAAATAAAGAAGATTAAGTTAAATAGGCATTTTGCCTATAGTTTTTTTATATTGTCCGAAAATAATTAGGATTATTACTTTTATGGATTCAGTTATTCAAACAACGTTACTGGCGTTGCATTTAGTTATTGTTATTGCCCTTGTTGGTTTTATTTTGTTGCAACCATCGGAAGGCGGTGGCCTTGGTATGGGTGGTGGCGATGGTATGAGCAGTTTTATGACTGGCCGTGCAAAAGCCAACTTTTTTACAAGAACAACGGCAATTTTAGCAACTGGGTTCTTTTTAACCACTTTGCTTATTGGTATTTTAAACGGGCAGGGCAGAGATTCGGCCTCGATAATTTCGGCACCCGATGCCACAGTTGCACCAACTGAGGTTCCGGTCGATTTAAATGATGTTCCGGCTATTGGTGATGTGCCTGCAATGGGTGAAATTCCGGCTGTATCGGAAGTTCCTGCGGTAGATGAAGTAACGGCGGTACAAGAACTTGGTGCTGCGGTTGAACCGGCAACAACTGATTCTGTAGCAACAGAGGTACCCGCTGTTACAGAGCCTGCAGCAGTTAGCGAAACGACTGAAACACAACCAAATTAGGAAAATTAAAGATAAATGTTTTATCAATATGGTGTTTGTAAAAGTAACAATATAGATACCTCATCAATGGAGGCGGCAGATTTGCCGCCTCTTTCTTTTAAACTCAAAAATACTTTTAAGGGGCGATAATGGCGCGTTTTATATTAATTACTGGTGGTGTTGTTTCTTCATTGGGTAAAGGTTTGGCTTCGGCCGCTTTGGCATCGCTTTTACAAAGCCGTGGCTATAAAGTGCGTATGCGTAAATTAGACCCATATTTAAATGTGGATCCGGGAACAATGAGCCCATACCAACATGGCGAGGTTTATGTAACCGATGATGGTGCCGAAACCGATTTGGATTTGGGCCATTATGAGCGCTTTACTGGTGTATCCTCTAAAAAATCCGATAATGTAACTACAGGTAAAATCTATTCGAATATTATCGAGCGCGAAAGACGTGGTGATTATCTGGGGGCAACTGTGCAAGTTATCCCCCATGTAACCGATGCCATTAAGAGCTTTATATTATCGGATATTGATGATGAAGATTTTGTATTATGCGAAATTGGCGGAACCGTGGGCGATATTGAATCAACGCCGTTTTTAGAGGCGATTCGCCAGCTTGGTAACGAGCTTGGGCGCGATCGGGTAATGTATATCCACTTAAGTTATTTGCCTTATATTGAAACTGCAGGTGAATTAAAAACAAAACCCACACAGCATACGGTTAAAGAATTGCTATCGGTGGGTATTCAGCCCGATGTTTTAATGTGCCGCTCCGAGCACCCAATCCCCGAAGGCGAACGCAAAAAAATTGCCCTATTTTGTAATGTGCCTTATCAAAATGTTATTCCGGCAATTGATGCAGATTCGATTTATCAGGTGCCGATTAACTATCATAAAGAAGGCATTGATTATTGTGTGTTAAAGCATTTTAACCTGCCTTACGATACCGAGCCTGATTTAGCAGTTTGGGAGCGTATTTTAACAACTATCCGCAACCCAAAAGGTACAGTAAACATTGCGATTTGTGGTAAATATGTCAGCCTGCCTGATGCTTATAAATCGATTTTAGAAGCTTTATCTCATGGTGGGTTTGCCAATGATTATAAAGTGAATATCAAATGGGTAAGCTCTGATAAACTAAAAAAAGGGAATATAGCAGAGCTTTTTGAAGATGTTGATGCCATTTTAGTGCCGGGTGGATTTGGTGAGCGCGGTGCCGATGGTAAAATTGCCGCTGCTAAATATGCCCGCGAAAATAATATCCCTTATTTTGGCATTTGTTTTGGTATGCAAATGGCTGTACTTGAAGTTGCACAAAATTTAGCCGGGTTAGAAGATGCCAGCTCTACCGAGTTTGGCCCGACAAAAGAGCCAGTGGTTGCACTTATGACCGAATGGATGAGTGAGGGGGAAATCCAAGTACGCCGCGAAGGCGGTAATTTGGGGGGTACCTTGCGTTTAGGTGCTTATAGCTGTAAATTAGACAAAAATTCTAAAACTTATGCAGCCTATGGTAAAGAGATTATATCCGAGCGCCATCGCCATCGTTATGAAGTCAATATGACTTATCGGGAGCAAATAGAAAGTACGGGTTTATATTTTGTGGGTGTGTCCGAAGATGGTTTATTACCCGAGATAGTGGAGCGCAAAGATCACCCTTGGTTTATTGCCACACAATTCCACCCCGAGCTTAAATCGCGCCCGTTCGATCCACACCCGCTATTTGTATCTTTCATTAAAGCGGCCATTGATAGCCAAGAGCAAAAAGGGTAAGAAATGACACAACAAAAAATAGTCACACTCGGTGATTATCAAATCAGTAATCGATTGCCATTTACTTTACTTGCAGGGCCATGCCAAATGGAAAGCCGCGACCATGCCTTTATGATGGCAGGGCGACTTAAAGAAACTTGCGATGATTTGGGAATCAATTTGGTCTATAAAAGCTCTTTCGATAAAGCCAATCGTACCTCGGTAGATGGCGAAAGAGGCATTGGGCTCGATAAAGCCTTAGATATTTTTGCCGATATTAAAAAGCAATTGGGCTTACCAGTGGTAACTGATGTGCATGAGCCAAGCCAATGTGCTGAGGTGGCTGAAGTTGCGGATATCTTGCAAATCCCTGCATTTTTAAGCCGCCAAACTGATTTATTAGTGGCTGCCGGAAAAACCGGAAAAGTCATTAATGTAAAAAAAGGGCAATTTTTAGCGCCCGAAGATATGGTGCATGTTGTAAAAAAAATAGAGTCAACAGGCAACGAAAATGTTATGGTATGTGATAGAGGCACAAGTTTTGGTTATCACATGCTTGTGAGCGATATGCGCGGCATACCGATAATGGCAACACAAACACACTGCCCTGTGGTTTTTGATGCAACACATTCGGTACAAATGCCCGGTGGATTAGGCGGAAGCTCCGGCGGAAAACGGGAGTTTGTTCCTGTTTTGGCACGGGCTGCATTATCAATTGGTATTGCCGCATTATTTATTGAAACCCATGAGGATCCGGACAATGCGCCATCTGATGGACCAAATATGGTAAAAATACAAGAGCTTCCTAAGCTTTTAAAACAATTTTTAGAGTTAGATCGGTTTGCAAAAAGTAATCCGGCCTATTAATCATTTATAAGGAGATAAAAAATGACAGAAATATTAGACGTACATGCTCGTGAGGTGATAGATTCTCGTGGTAACCCAACTGTGGAAGTTGAAGTTATTACCGAAAATGGTTTTGGTGTGGCATCGGTGCCATCAGGTGCATCAACAGGCGTACACGAAGCCCATGAACTTCGCGATGGTGATAAATCGCGTTTTGGCGGTAAAGGTGTTTTAAAAGCGTGCGAAAGCGTTGATGGCGAAATTTTAGATGCCATTAGCGGTATGGATGCGAGTGATCAGTTAGCTATTGATGCGGCAATGATTGAGCTTGACGGCACACCCAATAAATCACGCCTTGGTGCCAATGCAATTTTAGGTGTATCTATGGCGACTGCAAAAGCGGCTGCCGATGCTTTTGGTATGCCTTTATACCGTTATTTGGGTGGTATTAATGCCCATGTTCTTCCTGTTCCGATGATGAACATCATTAATGGTGGTGAACATGCGGATAACCCAATTGATATTCAAGAATTTATGATTATGCCTGTGGGTGCCGAAAACATTGCCGATGCTATCCGTATGGGTTCAGAAGTTTTTCATGCCCTTAAAAAAGCCTTACATGATGATGGCCATAATACTGCTGTTGGTGACGAAGGTGGCTTTGCACCAAATTTATCTTCTACACGTGCCGCTTTAGATTATATTATTAAAGCTATTGAAGCTGCTGGTTATAAAGCTGGTGATGATATTGTACTTGCGCTTGATGCGGCATCATCTGAGTTTTACAAAGATGGCAAATATAACCTTAAAGGTGAAGGCAAAGTATTAACATCGAACGAAATGGTCGATTATTGGGAAGCTTTAATTGGCGATTATCCTATTTTTTCTATCGAAGATGCCATGCATGAAGACGATTGGGACGGTTGGGTAGAATGTACCAAACGTATTGGTGGTAAAATTCAGCTTGTCGGTGACGATTTATTTGTAACCAACCCAGAGCGTTTAGCTAAAGGTATCGAAATGGGTGTTGCCAACTCAATCTTAGTTAAAGTAAACCAAATTGGTACACTTTCTGAAACTTTTGAGGCTGTAGAAATGGCTCACCGTGCGGGTTATACATCGGTAACATCGCACCGCTCGGGCGAAACAGAAGATTCAACAATTGCTGATATTTCTGTTGCTCAAAATGCGGGTCAAATCAAAACAGGTTCTATGAGCCGCTCTGACCGTTTAGCCAAATATAACCGCTTAATCCGTATTGAAGAAGAACTTGGTACACAAGCTGTTTATGCGGGTCGTTCAATCTTAAAACGTAAATAATCAACTTTAAGATTATTGAAAATTAAGGAGCAAGTCTTAAGGCTTGCTCCTTTTTTATTATAGGTTTAAAATATAAAAAATTTTAAGGAGGGATGGTATGGCCGCTTTTTTTGAGACATTAACTAAAAAACATATTGAGTTTATCGAAAAACAACATATGTTTTTTGTTGCAACTGCACCGAATGACGGGCGCATTAATCTTTCCCCTAAAGGGATGGATTCCCTAAAAGTCATTGATGAAAATACCATTGTTTGGCTTAATTATACAGGGAGCGGAAACGAAACCGCAGCCCATATAGCTGAAAACGGCCGTATGACTTTAATGTTTTGTTCCTTTGAGCAAAAACCCCTCATTTTACGCCTTTATGGAAAGGCAGAGCTGATTTATCGCAACCATGAAAAATGGAAAGACTATATTGAGTTTTGGGGCGAAACCAAAGAGATGCGCCAGTTTTTTGAATTAAAGATAGAGATGGTACAAACATCCTGCGGGTTTTCAGTGCCTTATTATGAATATCAAGGGGAGCGAGGAACATTAATGGATTATTGGCAACCCAAAACAGCCGATGAAATTAAAACCTATTGGCAAGAGAAAAATAGTCGGTCGATAGACGGCTTACCCACAGGCATTACAGATAAATAGGAAAGACAATGCATATAAAAAAAATATCCGTTGCATTAAGTGGTGGCGCTGCCGTTGGTTTTGGACATATTGCGGTAATACAAGCCTTTGAAGATTTAGGCTTAACGCCCTACGCTATATCGGGCACATCTATGGGGGCATTACTTGGTGCGGCATGGGCAGGGGGGATGACCAGCCAAGAAATTATTTGTTATGCCGAAGGCCTATGGAATAATAAAGCCGCACTTATTACAAAATTTTGGAAGCTCAAATCACGACAATCTAAGGAGTTATTCGGTAAAGGCAATATCATCCAATTTGATGCCGAAGATGTTTTAGATATTTTTATGCCACCGCAATATCCTAAAAATTTTGATGATTTATCTATTCCGTTTACGGCTGTAGCTTCGGATTATTATAATTGGAATGAGATTCATTTTAATAAAGGGGAAATGAAAATTGCCATTGCGGCTTCTATTGCTATCCCTGCAGTATTTAAACCTGTGGCTTATAAGGATACATTACTTGTTGATGGCGGCTGTGTAAACCCCATGCCCTTTGATGTATTACCGGGTGATAGTGATATTATTGTTGCGGCCGATATTTTAGGGGGGCCAAGGCGGAATGAGAAGAATGAACCACCATCGCCACTTAATTCGGTGATGGGTGCATCGAGCTTGTTTATGCAATCCATTATTAATCAGAAACTCAAGCTTAAATATCCCCATATCTTATTAAGGCCGAGTGGCAGAAAATTTAATGCGATGGATTTTCATAAATTTAACGAAATCATCGCCAATGCGCAGCCGTTGCGAGAAGAAGCCAAAATGCAGCTGCATCGCATGGTCGAGGTGCAAAATAAAAGACAAATAGAAAAAGAGGGCTAATAATTCGCCCCCTTATTAAAATAATAGATAAGTGGCGAAGTCACTAAATCATTTCTTTGATTTTTGCTCTTAACTTATTGGTATCGGCATTAAAAGCCCGAATACCTTGGGCCAATTTTTCGGTGGCCATGGCATCTTCATTCATATGCCATCTAAAGCTTTCTTCCGAGCAATCCATGCGTTCTTGGTTGCTATCCATTGCAGCCTCTACCGATAATTTTGCATCAAGCGTACCATTATCACTTTGTAGCTTCTCTAATAAATCGGGCGATATTGTTAAACGGTCAACACCGGCCAATTCTTCAATTTCGCCTTGCGAGCGGAAGCTTGCCCCCATAACAATGGTATTAAAACCAAAGACTTTATAATAGTTATAAATATCAGTAACAGAAATTACTCCCGGATCATTTGCGGCATCATATTCTTTACCTGTGGTGGCTTTATACCAATCTAAAATACGCCCCACAAAAGGAGAGATTAAAAATGCACCGGCTTCGGCACAAGCAGCTGCTTGGATTTTACCGAATATGAGCGTGAGGTTACAGTTAATATCTTCTTTTTCTAAAACCTCAGCAGCACGAATACCTTCCCAAGTGGCGGCAATTTTAATAAGGATGCGGTCACGTTTAATACCTTTTTGCTCATAAAGCTCAATCAAACGGCGGGCTTTTGCAATTGTTGCCTCGGTATTAAATGAAAGGCGGGCATCAACCTCGGTAGAAACACGGCCGGGGACAATTTGTGCCAGCTGCTCACCAAATGCAACAGCTAAACGATCCAAAGCTTCTTCAATTAAATCATGCATTACTTTACCAGTTGCCTTCGCTTCGGCAACGGCAGCTTCTACAATAGGCAAATATTGGGGCATTTCTGCCGCTTTTAAAATTAGGCTTGGGTTAGTTGTGCAATCTTGCGGTTTATATTGTTCAATTGCATTAAAATCCCCCGTATCGGCTACTACCGTTGTATATTGTTTAAGTTGTTCAAGTTTGTTCATTGTTCTTTCCTCTATCTCAATGCTTTCTTCGCCGCTAAAATAACAGTATTCACTGCATTTGTCTCGGCTTTTTTCATCACAGTTTCATCAGGTGTTTCCTGAATAGTGCGGTTAACTAACACGCCTGCAACACATGCGGCTTTTAACCCCATTGTTGCACACATGGTAAATAATGTTGCAGTTTCCATCTCGTAATTAAGTATGCCAATTTTTTGCCATTCCTCCATGCTGCCACGCAAAGATTTGGCGACATGGCCGGTATAAGTATCGTAACGCTCTTGGCCGGGGTAAAAAGTATCGGACGATGCCGTAATACCAACGGTATAAATATTGCCCAGCTCTTTTGCTGCAGCAACAACATCATTAGTTAGCTCAAAATCGGCTACAGCTGGGTAGTTAAGAGGGGCAAAATGTAAACTTGCGCCATCTAGGCGCAATGATGCTTGTGAGACAATAAGGTCTCCGGGCATGATATGGGGCTGGATAGCACCGGTTGTACCCACCCGTAAAAATTTACGAATACCTAACTGGGCTAGCTCTTCTACGGCAATGGAAGTTGAAGGCCCGCCAATACCTGTGGAGCAAATAATAATGGGTTTATTATCAATATAGGCTAAATAAATATTATATTCGCGGTGCGTGGCTAAATGGGTAGGGTTATCTAATAAATTGGCAATTTTAACAACACGTTCCGGATCCCCGGGGATAATAGCAATAGTTGCGCCTTTAATATCGGTTTGGGTAATCCCAAGATGGAACATTTTTTTCCCCATTATATATTACTCCTGTTAAATTTTTATTTTAACCTAAGCTAGCAGAGATTTTAGTTTTTTTCAATGTAACATGCTGTTCAAATATTATTTTTTGTTCTATACTAACATCAATTTGATTTTATATGGATATTGCATGAAAAAAATAATCGGTTTTTTCGCTTTGCTCAGTCTTTCGGCATGTGTTTTTTCAACGCAGCAGGCTGCGCAAACACCACAGCAACAATCAGCCCGCGAAGTATGGGTAAACGAGTTAAACCAGTATGCGATTGACCTTCGATATGTTTATGGTAAAAAAACCGGTTGGCTTGATTTTAGCCATGCATTTCCGTATCATACAAATGTAAAAAAATGGACAGCTTTAAATATTTGGGCGCAATTTGAAGCCGAAAAAGGCAATTCAACCCCCGATTTTTGGGATCATTTGATTACCCGAAAAATTTGTGATCCGCGTTTTCCTGATATCAACCCGCAAAATTATTTTGCGGTTACTTATGAACAAGCCATGGGTGTTTATGGGCAAAATTTTGCGGGTGTGCAAAATACTTATTTGGTTAAAAAACATTTGCCCCCTAAGATTAAAGAGCAAGTGGCATACTCGATTTATATGGATGTTTCCTATGAATTTGAGGATTTGCAAGGCACATTCCCTTATGCTATCGGTATTGGAAATTCGGCATCGAGCTATAGTACCGAAGATTTATCCTCAAATGCCATTGGCTTTTTTGCGGTTAGCCGTGGGGGAGCAAAAGATAAATATGGTGTTTGGAAATATATTAAACAAAATGCCGATTTAGTGCCCGTTGCCGAAGCCAAAAAAATACAGAAGATGGGCTTTAAGCAACAGCCTAACAAAAATGTAGCGCCTATTTTGTATCATCAGGGGCAAAAGCAGCATTTAGCCATTTTTGATACACCGATATTAAAAGAGGGCAAATATTTTATTAATGTAAAAAATTTAAAGAAATGTGAATAGAATTTGGAGATTATAAGATGAAAATTGGTATTGTTGGTGTTGCAGGGCGCATGGGTTCTACTTTGGTGCATGAGGTTAATCAAACAACGGGCGCCTTTTTAGCTGCAGCAACCGAGGCTCCGAATATGGCACATATCGGCCGCGATGTTGGGGCGGTTGTGGGTTTAGATGAACTGAAAATCATTATACAAGATACACCAAACCATATGTTTGAAGTTTGTGATGTTGTCATTGATTTTTCGACACCTGCACTTATTAAAACCCATGCAGATTTAGCCATTAAATATAAAACGGCCTTGGTTGTGGGCACAACGGGTTTGGGCGAGGCTGAGCAGAAAGAATTAGACCGTGCCTGCCAAAAAGTACCAGTTATTCAAGCCGGTAATATGAGTTTGGGGGTGAATATTTTACAAGGACTAACCCATAAATTAGCATCGGTTTTAGGTGATGATTGGGATATTGAGATTTTAGAGATGCATCATCGCCATAAGGTTGATGCGCCATCGGGCACAGCCTTAATGCTGGGCGAGGCCGCAGCTGCAGGGCGCAATATAAACTTAAAAGACCATGCGGTTATGAGCCGCGAAGGATATACCGGCCCCCGTAAAGATGGTGATATCGGCTTTGCCACATTAAGGGGCGGCTCGGTGATTGGTGACCATAGTGTGATATTTGCCGGCGATAATGAAATTATAGAAATTAACCATAGAGCCGCCAGTCGTACCATTTTTGCCAAAGGGGCGGTACGTGCCGCTTTATGGTGCGATAAACGGGCACCGGGTCGTTATAATATGCAAGATGTTTTAGGGTTTAACGATTAATGGTTAAAAAATTAACCAAAGCGGAGATAGAGGAGTTTTTTGCAATTCTTGAGGCCGATAACCCAAACCCAAAAGGGGAGCTTGATTATATTAACCCTTATACATTATTGGTTGCGGTTACGCTTTCGGCACAAGCAACCGATAAAGGTGTTAATAAAGCTACCGAGGGTTTGTTTAAGATTGTAAAAACCCCCCAAGATATGCTGAATTTAGGGATTGATAATCTGATTAAACATATCCGCACCATTGGGCTTTATAATGCCAAGGCGAAAAATCTGATGGCCATGGCACAAATTTTGGTGGATGACTTTAACGGTGAAGTTCCTAATAATCGTGATGATCTTGTGAAACTCCCGGGCGTTGGGCGCAAAACAGCGAATGTTGTTTTAAATATTGCTTTTAATGAGCCGACTATGGCGGTGGATACGCATATATTTCGGGTTTCTAACCGCACTGGCCTTGCACCGGGCAAAAATGTGGATATTGTTGAGCAAGAGTTATTAAAGCGTGTACCGGCTCAATATATGCTCCATGCACATCATTGGCTAATACTGCTTGGCCGATACATATGTAAAGCCCGCACGCCATTATGTAGCCAATGTAAAGTAAAACATGTTTGCCATTATGACCAAAAAATAGTTTGATTTTTTCATATTATCAGTTAAAAACATTTTATAAAAAAAAATATAGTTATACAGTTATAAAGGAAGAGTATATGGCTAGATTTTTTACCCCACTTCCCCCAAGAGATATTAATGAGGGGCATAGAACAGCCACACCGCTTGAGCTCTTTTTTGATTTAGCTATGGTTATTGCCATTGCTGCAGCCGCTCATAATTTGGTGCACGACTTTGCCCATGGGCATTTCGCTGCAGGGTATTTTAATTTTATATTTGCCTTTTTTGCCGTTTGGTGGGCATGGCTTAACTTAACATGGTTTGCCTCGGCCTTTGATGATGACGGTGTATTCTACCGACTAACGCTTTTACTCATTATGAGTGGGGCATTGGTTATGGCTGCTGGTTTAGAAAATATCATTACCGATATAAGCACGATTAAGGTACTGATTATCGGATATATTATTATGCGTGTCGGCATGGCGATTATGTGGTTTCGGGCAGCAGCCGGCGGGGGTGCATATAAAATAGTATCACTGCGTTATGGTATCGGTATTATCCTTGTACAGGTTTATTGGACAATCTGCGGGTTTGGCTTCCCTGAATATATTCATTATTGGGGGCCATTGGGCTGGGTATTAGAGTTATCTGTACCTGTTTATGCCGAAAAAGCCAATTCTACCCCTTGGCATCGCCATCATATTATCGAGCGTTACGGTTTATTAAATATCATCGTTTTGGGTGAAGTTTTACTTTCGGTTGTTATGGCTATTCGTGAGGCAACAAAAGGCGGTGGGTTTGATTGGGGCTTTGGTTATATTGCTATTTGTGCCTTTGTTATTACATGTTCTTTATGGTGGGTTTATTTTTGTAAAACAGCACATTTACCTGAAGAAGAAGGTGAAACACATTCTAATAGGCGCGGCTTTATTTGGGGCTATGGGCATGTTCTTATTTTTGCCGCGGGTGCTGCACTTGGTGCAGGTTTTACTTTGGTTATTCAGCAAATAACCCATGAGGCGCATATTACCAAATTTGTTGCAGAATCTTCCTTAGCAAGGCCAGTAGCGGTTTATTTATTTGCTCTTTGGCTTGTGCGCGATAATTTTGAGCTTAAAGGTGTTGCCCGTTGGGTTTTACTCATAGCGGCAATCATTGCGCCCATATTGCCGTTTTTTCCTTATGCGTTAGAAAGTTTAACCATATTGGTTTTAGGTGCGGTGATTATACGGAGTTTATTAGCCGAAAATCGGTTATAAACGGCGGTTTACAATAAAAGAGACGGTTTAATTGGCGTCTCTTTTTTTATCGAATATCCAAACAAATAAATAGACTAAAATAAAAATGCCGATAGTCAGTTTGTAAGCCCAAGCACCTAAAAAAATACTGTTAAATGCGCAAAAAGTAAACATAACGCTCGCTAAACAGGCTGTAATAATAACAACAAAAATAAACTGACGCATTATAATGGCTTCCTTTTTATTCAACCGTTACCGATTTTGCTAAGTTGCGCGGTTGGTCAACATCTTTACCCAAAGCCACAGCCGCATGATAAGCCAAAAGCTGCATGGGCAACACATATAAAATCGGCGAGGTTATGGGGTGAACATCGGGCATTATAATTTTATGTATGGCATCTTGCTCGGTAGCGGTTTGGGCAGATGATACCAAAACAACTTGGGCTTTGCGTGCGGCAACCTCGTGCATGTTCGATAGCGATTTATCTAAAGTTTCATCTTTAGGGGCTAGAACAATAACAGGGACATGCTCGTCAATTAGGGCTATTGCGCCATGTTTCATTTCGCCCGATGCATAACCTTCGGCATGAATATAACTAATCTCTTTTAATTTTAAAGCAGCCTCTAATGCAATCGGGTAATTACGGCCACGGCCTAAAAATAATACATCCGATGCCGGAGCAATCGCTTTACCAATATGCTGAATATCAGTTGCATTTTCTAAAACCTGATTATAAAGGCGGGGCAAGGCTAACATGGCCTCAACAATTTCGGTTTCTTGGGCAGCGGATATCGCGCCGCGTTTACGGCCTAACCATAAAGCCAAACATAAAACAACAAAACATTGGGCTGAATATGCTTTGGTGGATGCTACACCAATTTCAGCACCGGCAATAGTGGGTAAAATATCATCGCTTTCTCTGGCCATGGTAGAGCTGACCACATTAACAATGCTCATAATATGCTGGCCTTCTTTTTTGGCACGGCGTAGGGCAGCTAAAGTATCGGCCGTTTCGCCACTTTGTGAAAAAGCAATGAATACGCCACCCTCGGGCTGAACCAAATCGCGATAGCGATATTCCGATGCTACATCTAAATCCACAGGCATGCGGGCAAGGGTTTCCATATAATAGCGCCCTAAAAGGGCGGCATGGTAAGCTGTACCGCAAGCAATAAAGGCCATTCGGCTAATAGCATTTGCATCAAGTGAAATATCAAGCTCTTTCACCTTTTTATTTTCAACATCAATATATTTACCGATTAAATCGGCAAGTACAGCGGGTTGCTCGTAAATTTCTTTAAGCATAAAAAAGTCAAAACCGCTTTTATCGACTTTTTCGGCAGTCAAACCCGTATGGACAATCTCATGGGCGACATTAAGGTCATTTTCATCAAAAATTGTAATTGCCGATTGTGTAATAAATCCCCAATCGCCTTCTTCTAAAAACATCACTCTATCGGTAACAAGAGCTAAGGATAATGGGTCGGACCCCACATACATCTCACCTTCGCCCACGCCAATAACCAAGGGGCTACCAAGGCGTGCTACATAAATAATATCAGGTGTGGTATCAATCATCACCGCTAAAGCATAAGCACCTTCTAAACGTTTAATGGTTTTATTAAAAGCCTCAACAGGTTTTAAGCCTTGGTTCAGATAATGTTGGATTAAATGGGCAACTACCTCGGTATCGGTTTCGGTATAAAAAGTAAAACCGGCACTAACAAGTTCTGACTTAAGCTCTTGCCAATTTTCGATAATACCATTATGCACAACCACCACATTATCCGATGCATGGGGGTGGGCATTGGCCTCGGTTGGGGCGCCATGGGTTGCCCAACGGATATGCCCAATACCTGTGCTGCCATTTAAAGGGGCATCTTTAACCACATTATTAAGGGCGCTAATTTTCCCTTTAGCGCGGCGACGTAAAAATTTATTATCGGTATAAACCGCAATGCCGGCGCTGTCATATCCGCGATATTCCATACGTTGTAAGCCATTTAATAAAAAAGGGACAACATCTTTATTACCAACCATCCCAATAATACCACACATAATATACTCCTTACTGATATAAATTTAGCTCAATGTAACAAAAATTGGTGTTTTTTGGTAATCAACTTATGTTTTTAAATGTTACATCAATAATCTTTTCTCTAGACATCAAGCTTAATATTCATAATATAAAGAAAATGTTAATATCAAAAAAAATTTAGGATATATAATGAAAATCGAGTTTGGGATTATTGCCGCAATGGAGGCCGAGTGTGAGGCTCTGAAAACAGCAATGAATGATATAAAAGAATATCAATATGGCCAAATGACATTTTGGCAAGGCATGTTTAACGGACGTAATATCGTGCTATCGCAATGTGGCATTGGTAAAGTTGCCGCCGCAGTAGGTACGACATTGCTTATAGAGAAATTTTCCCCCAAATATATCATCAATACAGGCTCGGCCGGTGGTTTCGCTGCTGATTTAAATATCGGTGATATTATAGTTTCGGAAAAAATGGCTTATCACGATGTGGATTTAACAAGTTTTGACCATTATGTAATCGGCCAAATGGCCGGTTGCGAGCCGGAATTTTATGCTGATAATAATTTATTGGAAACAGCGGCAAATATAACCCCAAGCGATAGTAAAGTGAAGTTACGCAAAGGTTTTATTGTATCGGGCGATAGCTTTATTTCGGCAATGGAACAACAGCAAAAAATTCAGCAAGATTTCCCCACGGCCGATGTTATAGAAATGGAAGCTGCAGCCATTGCCCATACATGTGTGTTGCTTAATACACCGTTTATTGCCATACGCTCAGTTTCAGATGTAATTAATCGGCAGGGTAATCATATTGATTTTTATGAATTTTTACCGATTGCAGCCAAAAATTCATTAGATATTGTATCGCAAATTTTACAAAAACACCCCAAATAAAGGAATATAGATAATGGAACAAATTGCGAGTTTTTCAGTTAATCATGAGCTTATGAGCCGTGGGATTTTTCTGTCTCGGCAAGATAAAGTTGGGGCAGAGGTTATTTCAACTTTTGATATTCGCCTTAAAGAGCCAAACCGTGAGCCTGTAATGGATATTCCGGCTTTGCATACCATTGAACATTTGGGGGCGACTTTTTTGCGCAATCACCCAACATGGGCAGAAAAAACCATTTATTTTGGCCCCATGGGTTGCCGTACAGGCTGTTATGTGATTTTTGCGGGTGATTTAAAATCAGATGATGTTATTGATATTATGACCGAGATGTTTCAGTTTTTTATTGATTTTAATGGGGATATTCCGGGGGCGACTTCATTGGAATGTGGGAATTATCAAGACCAAAACCTTAATATGGCGCAATGGGAAAGCCGTAAATTTAAAACCGAAATTCTCGATAATTTACAAGATAACAACTTAAATTATCCCTAAATTAATATCCATAAATAAATTATGGGAATCAAAAAGTAATTTATTTTTGCCGAAGATAATAATTAATTCCGGCTTAAATACTTTAATTAGCAAGAAAATTAATTATTTTTTGGCATATTTTACAATATTATACAAAATAAAGCGTGTTTATTGTGAATATCCATAATTTTTTTGGGGGGGGGCTGTTTACATATTTTTTAATTATGGTTATTTTAAAAATATGGATATATCAACGATAGGGATTGTATTTACGCGATGCAAGTACATAAATTTACAGATTACGGCTTAAGAGTTTTATTGGCATTAGCCGAAAACCAGGGTAAAGAAGATACAAAAATTTCGGCAACCGATGTAGCTAAAGCGCATAACATATCGCTATCCCATGTGCAAAAATCAGTTAATTTATTATCAAAGGAAGGTATCATCATCGGGCAACGTGGTCGTGGTGGTGGGTTAAGTTTAGCCTTACCGGCATCAGAATATCGTTTGGGTCAAGTGGTTGCAACCTTAGAGCGCGATAACCCGGTTATTAACTGTGGCGAAGGTGGTAAATTAGGCTGTGCTTATCCGCCCAATGAATGCAAACTCAAATATGTCTTGGTTAATGCACAAAACTCTTTTTATCAAAGCCTCGATCAATTTACGTTAGCGGATATTGTTGAAGCTGATATTGCCTTATTCCTCTCATAAAAACCGACAGAAATAGAAATTGATTTATGAAGATTTATTTGAAAAATCAACAAATAATCTTAAATAATCCAGAGCTCAAACAAAAGGGCGCGTATGCCATTGGCTTTCGGCTCAACCATGACCGTAATATACGGGTAGGTAGCCTAGGTTTGTTAAGTTTTAAAGCCGGGGATTATTTTTATTTTGGCAATGCCTATGGCGGTGGTGGATTGGCAAGCCGCTTGAAGCGCCATATCAGCCGTGATAAGAAAAAACATTGGCATTTCGATTATATTCGCCCTTATGTTACGCTTACGGATATCTATGCTTATATCGGGGGCAATGAGTGCGACTTGGTGAAAGAATATCAACAGAAATTCAATGCCATTTTCATCCATAAAAAACTGGGCAGTATGGATTGTACCACCTGCCCAAGTCATTTTATTGTCATAAATAATCCCGATTAAACCAGATCATCTCTGTTTTCATATAGCTTATGAACATCGGTTGAGTGGCCTAAAGTAAGTGCTTTTTGGGCTTTTTCTTTCAGTTTTTGGTAAGAAACGGAGCGGATAAGGAACTTAACTGCAGGCACGTTTGCGGGGCTAACCGAAAGCTCGGTAACACCAAGGCCAACTAAAATAGAGGCCATATCCGGATCAGCCGCCATATTACCACAAACACCAACCCATTTGCCATTGGCCTCGGCACCTTTTACCGTCATATCAATCAGGCGTAATAGGGCAGGCGTATAACTATCGGCCTCGGCTGCAAGTTGCGGATGAAGGCGATCCATCGCCAATGTATATTGGGTCATATCGTTAGAACCAATAGAGAAGAAGTCGACTTCTTTTGCAAAATGGTCTGCAAGTAAAGCAGCCGATGGAACTTCAATCATAATTCCAAGCGGAAGGGAAGGTGCACTAAGTTTTTGGCGGACTTCCTCGGCAATATCTTTGGCTTTTTGCCATTCGGAGAGTTTAGCAATCATCGGGAACATGATATGAATACCCGATTTAATACCTTGCCCTTGTTGCCAAAGAGCCGTTTTGTAAATAGCTGTAAGCTGGTTGCGGAACATCTCTAAGTTACGCAAGGATAAACGCACACCACGTACACCCAAAAACGGATTATCTTCTTTAGGCATATTAAGCCATGAAACTGGTTTATCGCCACCAATATCCGCCGTACGGATAATGAGTGTTTTTTCACCTAAAACCTCAACAATTTCTTTTAAGGCTTCAAACTGGTCATTCACCGATGGCTCAACTTGCGAGGCCTCGAACATAAATTCGGTACGTAATAAGCCCACACCTTCGCCACCGTTATCAATAACCGATAATGCATCTGATGGTTTAGCGATATTACAAACCACATGGACTTTATGACCATCTAAGGTAACGGCTTCTTCGAATTTTTGGGCATTTTCAATATCTTGAATACCTTTCCAATCGCTTATCAAATTAAGCGCTTGGTTTAGTGTTGCTTCATCGGGGCCAACAATGAATGTAGATGATTGTGGATCCACAATTGACATTTCACCTGTATTCACTTGGTCAATCACACCCGGGCCTGCACCCACAATAGCCGGAATACCCAAAGCACGTGCTAAAATGGCCATATGGCTGTTTGGGCCACCAAGCTCGGTAACAATCGCTTTAATCGGGGCAGAACCTAAATGCGCAGTTTGAGACGGTGTTAATTCACTGGCCAAAAGAATAAAATCTTCATCTTTCGGGAAGCTGAAGTCATCGCCTTTATTTTCTAAAATCCGTGTTACCCGATTAGCAACATCGCGCATATCGGCTGTACGTTCTCTGATGCGTTCGTCATCAATGGCTTCTAAGGCGGCAATTTGGTCTTTTAATGCCCGATCCCACGACCATGCAGCTTTATGGCCATCGTTGATAATATCTTTGGCGGTATCCACAATAGAAGCATCGTTAATAAGCTGTTGGTGCGCTTTAAAAATAGCGGCTTCGTTGGGGGAAGTTTGCATCATTTGGTCGTAAAGTTCATCTAATTGAGATGATGCAATAGCTAAGGCTTTATCGAGCTGAACAATCTCATCTTCTAAATCGGTTGCAGTTTGCTCTAAATGAAGCTCTTCTTCTTTAAATACAAATACATTGGCGGCCGCAATACCGGGCGAGGCGGCAGCACCGGTAAATTTAGCCCGACCCACCGGATTTTCAAGGGGTTTTAAGCCTTCTAATGGGTTATAAGTGGCATTTGCATTGGCTTCCTCATCGCCATCAAGGCCGGCGGCAATTGCTGCCGAAATGGCATCTACAGCATCTTGGGCTTCTTCGCCCTGAGCCGAAACCACAATTATATCGCCCAATTTAACACCTAAGGTTAAAATTTTGGCCATAGATTTTGCATCGACAGTTTTACCGTTACCACTTAAGCGGATATCGGTACTGGCATGCTTAGATGCCATTTCGGCCAATAATGTTGCAGGGCGGGCATGCATACCGGCGGCATCGACAATCTCAACGCTCGCTTTAATCGGAAAATCGGCTAAAACTTCGGTTTCAGCAGCGGCCTCCATACCTAAAGCATCCATAATTTCTTGGGTTGTAGCGGATGAGCCGAGTTTTTTGGCTAAATCTTCATCCATCACAATAGTTGTTAACTTGGCCAAAACCTCTAAATGTTCATCGCCATTGGCGGCAATACCAACGGCAAGATGCACAACTTCGTCGCTACCGTCTTTCCATGTAACGCCATCGGGGAATTGCACGATAATTAAACCGGTTTTGGTTACAAGATTTTTGGCCTCTTTAATACCATGGGGGATAGCCACACCATTAAGCAAATAGGTACTTACTTGGGCTTCACGGCCTTTTAAGGCCTCAAAATAATCTTGCGATACATAACCATTGGCCAACATTTGATCTGCAATAAATTTAAGTGCATCTTCTTTGCTTGCAGCCGATTGACCAGTGAAAACATCATTGGCTCTGATGGTTAAGCTTTTTTTCTCTTCTGCCTTGGGTTCAGCTACAGGGGCAGCTTTAGGAGCCTCGGGCTGTGCAGCTGGTTGTTTATCTTCGGATTTATCTCCGGAGAACATTTTTTTGAAAAAAGACATCGTTCCTCCTTGTAATTATAAGTAATTTTCTAAGTCGTTATACATATCTTCCAAAATAGAAGAGTCTAAATTTATGGCCGAAAGTTCCTCGAATGTTTGGGTAACCCCATCTTTTTCAAGCAGTGTTTTAAGCTCGGCAACTTGTGGGTCTTCGTTGCTTTTAAAATGCATAGCAGCAGCAGCCCCTATAAGTAATTTATCATATGGCAGATTAAAATCCATAGCTGTTTTTATTGGGCTTGCGATACGCTCACCTTTGCTTAGCTTACGCACAGGTTGGCGGCCAACACGCTCTACATCATCCACAATATATGGGTTAGCAAAACGTTTTAAAATTTTATTAATATATGCCCCATGGGCAGCAGGGTCGAAATGGTGCTTTTTAATTAGTGCATTGCCCGATTGCTCCATAACTGCTTTAACCGTATTTTTAACCCGCTCATTGGCAATGGCCTCACCAATCGTGGCAAAACCTAAATATTGGCCAACCCAAGCACATACGGCATGGCCTGTATTGAGCGTAAATAATTTGCGTTCCACACCGGCTTCTAAATTATCAACCAAGGTCATGCCCGCAATATCAGGGATATCCCCTTTAAAGGCTGATTTTTCAACGAGCCATTCGTAAAAATCTTCTACCCGTACTTTTAAAATATCATCGCTATCTTCCATTGGCGGAACAATCCGATCCACCGCAGCATCAACAAAATGCACATTTGTCGGGATATCAATGGTAATAGACTCTGTTACATATTCCTTAAGTTTCGATGTTGCCCGTACGGCATTTTCGCAAGCAATAATATTTAAGCTAGATGTTCGCCCATCAGCTACAGATTTTTCTATGGCTTTGGCAATAGTGGGTGCAATGAATTTAAGAACATTGGGGCCAACAGCGGTTGTTACAATATCGGCTTGGGCAATAACGTCCACCAGCTTAGGGTCATTAGAGTTTAATGCATCAACATTTTTAACATTAATCTCTTGCTTTTCGTTACCCACAACCTCAACAATATACTCATTGCGTTGTTGTAAAGCCGCAATAACATTTTCTTGCACATCGGCAAAAATAACTTTATATCCGGCTTGGGATAATAACATACCGATAAAACCGCGGCCGATGTTACCGGCACCAAAATGAACAGCTGTTTTCATCATATACTCCGTTTTCTTTTTATTTGCTTATAAAGGGAGCCTTGTATAAAGCTCCTTATAAAAACAAATAAATGCTCCCAAAGCCGATTTTATTTCGGCTTTGGAAGAGTAAGTATATTTTTAAGATTTAAGTCTATTAACTAAATTGTCATAAAAACTTGCATCCATAAAGTTACCAATACTTAAATGCTCAGCATTAGGCATTTGTTTTTTGGCTCGGTTGGTAAGCTCGGCCTGTGTGATAATAAGGTCGCCATCTTGTAAATCGTTAATGGCTTGGTTCACAACAACAATATCTAAACCGGCATCTTTTACCTTATTGCGCAACATTGTTGCACCCATGGCAGATGAACCCATACCGGCATCGCAAGCAACAATGATTTTGCGAATATCACCAGATGAAAGATTGGTTGATTGAGCAGCAGCTTGACCTTTAGACTCGGCTTTCATTGCAGCCATTTCGGCTTCGGCAGCAGCTAAGTCACCTTCGTCAGCAGAGCGATCCATTTTTAATAGGATAGCAGCAACGATAAATGATACAGCAGCCGCAGCAGCAATAGAGAGCCAAGTTAAAAAGATACCCGTGCCTTTTGTAGACATTAATGTTAGGGCAAAGATAGAACCGGGTGATGGTGGGCCAGCTAAGCCGTTACCTGTAATCATATTTACAGTTACACCAGTCATACCACCAGCAATAACAGCTAATACAAGGCGTGGTTTCATTAATACATAGGGGAAGTAAATCTCGTGAATACCACCAAAGAAGTGAATGATAGATGCACCATAAGCCGATTGTTTAGCCATTCCGCGGCCAGCAACCATATAAGCAAGTAATAAACCTAAGCCGGGGCCGGGGTTGGTTTCAATCATATAGAAAATTGATTTACCAGTAGCAGCAGCTTGCTCGGCACCTAAAGGCGTAAACACACCATGGTTAATTGCGTTATTTAAGAACAAGATTTTTGCAGGTTCCACGATAATAGAAACTATTGGTAATAAATGCATTTCTACAATTTTACCAACGCCTGCACCTAAAGCTTGTGTAAGCATTTCGACAAGTGGGCCAATCACAAAATAAGCGATAATTGCGGTAAACATACCTAAAATACCGATAGAGAAGTTATTAACGAGCATCTCAAAACCGGCTTTTACTTTACCATGCACGGCTTTATCGAATGTTTTAATAACTAAACCACCTGTTGGGCCGGCAATCATAGCGCCCAAGAACATGGGGATTTCTGCACCCACAATAACGCCCATAGTGGTAATAGCACCCATAACCGCTCCACGGTCGCCACCAACAAGCTTACCGCCCGAGTAACCAATAAGGAGGGGTAAAAGATAAGTAATCATAGGCCCTACAAGTTTGGCTAAGCTTTCATTGGGTAGCCAACCAGTAGGAATAAAAAGTGCGGTAATGAAACCCCAAGCGATAAACGCGCCGATATTGGGCATAATCATCGCACTTAAAAAACGTCCGAAACTCTGAACGCCTGTTTTTAATTGAGACATTTTATTCTCCCTTATTCATCTAAATATGCTTTAAATGCTTTTTTCAAGCTATTTAAAATTTCTGTTTCATCGGTTGCATCATGCCAAGTTTTAAGTGTCTCGGTAGTGCTTATAGCCTGTGCAATTGATGAAAAAATGTATGACTGTTCCTGCCTTAATAAAGTTAAATCGCCACTATTTGGCGCAGCAAGCAATAATACATATTGTACATTTTCGTCATCGGCATCCCATATAATTTCATTTTTTAAGCGCATAAAAAATAAGCTAACTTCTTTTATATAAAGGGATATTGCATGGGGTATCGCCATCGATGCCCCCGCAAAGGTGCTTACAATCTTTTCGCGCTTCATAATATCGTTATAAAGAAGAGCCGATGCATCTGTTCGTTTAAGAAAAAATAATTCTGTGCAAATTTTTTGGATAGCTTCCTCTTTTGAGCTAGCCGCAAAATCGAGCGAAATCATATCGATGGTAATGATATTATCGATATTCACAAATATATACCTTACCTTTCTCAAATTAACATACTAGAATTATAATAGAGAATATCTCTAGCGACAAATGGAAATTAGAATCATTATACGCTTATAGTGCCTTATTTTGGACATTTTTGATGCAGTCATGAGCATAAGAATTTGTATATTGCTATAGGTAAAAGTTATAAAATCAAAAATAATCAAAAATAATCATGCAAAAAAAATAATCTATTTTTATTTCATTAATATTCTTTTTGCTTAAATTTTAATATTCAAAAAAATATTTCTTCTGTGCTTCGCCATAACCCTAATGTTTAAAGGGGTGCAATAATCTATAAATGGAAAGAAATATTATTATACAACAAAAAATAAGTAAAAAAAATGATATAAAAATTTTTGTGATATATGTTTAAGATATTGAGTGTTTGTGCCAACTGAGAGCAATAGTTGAATAGACATTTCATTTGTAATCATATATAATCACAAATAGTCATGATTATTATATAGGTTTTATAATGGATGAAAGAAGTCGGCATAAAAAATTATTGGAATATCTCGATAAATATTCATCGGCAACGGTTGAAGAACTTGTTGAATATCTGGATTGTTCGCCAGCAACGGTAAGGCGCGATATTAATAAACTCAATATAGCCCATAAATTGGTAAAAATTCGTAATGGGGCCGAGCGTATTTTAGCACCGGAAGATAGTGGCTTATTTCATTTAAAAGATTTTTTCCCGACAATATCAACAATTCATAATTTTGAGGAAAAAAATCGCATTGCCCAAAAAGCGGTGGAAATTTGTAAAGATAAAGATAATATTTTTATTAGCGAAGGCAAAACAACCTTTTTAATGGGCAAATATTTAATTGGTCGCGATGTTCAGGTTTATTCAAACTATATGCCTTTAGTTACCTATTTAATCTCCCATGCATTTTCTCATCTGATTGTTCTTGGCGGGCAATATATCCGTAGCCAAAGCCTTTTGGTTTTACCCGACCGCAATATACCCTTTAAAGGGCGTTATTTATTTTGTACCGGGGATGGATTAACAGAAACCGGTTTAAGTAAATCGGGGCTTTTGACATTTATGGAAGAAAAAAAACTATTAAAGCAGGTGGATAAAGTAGTTGTAATGGTCGATAGCCAAAAGATGAATGTGATGGGCGGCATATTGCTCGCTAATTTAAATGAAATTGATATCGTTATTACCGGCGCTGAGGCCGATAAAGTGATGATTGATCGGTTATTAGAAAATAATATAGAAGTTTATTTGGTATAACAATCATAATATAATAATAAATTATTGGTATACTTGTATGCTTTTATATCTTGAGAAAAAATATTTTATGGCTTATTCTAGAAGAATAGATGATTGACGCGATGTTTATAATCATATAAATCTATATATGTAAACCCCAAAGCTATATGGTGATTTTACCATATATTATGCGGTTAAGTAATATGAATTTTATTTCATATTATTTTAAAAAAGTGGAGATAGAAATGCCAGATAAAAAACTCAAGATTATTGCCGTTACGGCATGCCCAACCGGTGTTGCCCATACTTTTATGTCGGCAGAAGCTTTACGCAAAAAAGCGATAGAGCTTGGCCATGACATTAAGGTGGAAACCCGTGGCTCTGTTGGAGCACAAAATGCATTAACCGATGAAGATATCCAAAATGCGGATTTAGTGATATTGGCTACAGATATTGCAGTGGATACAGCACCATTTGCAGGTAAGCCTATTCATCAAACATCAACAGGAGCCGCCCTTAAACAAACCGAAAATGTTTTTGAGCAAGCGATGGATGTTTATAAAAATTTTGATGCCTCTTTAAACCCGACACCATCTGCCGCACAGCCCGCACAATCGGGTGGTGGTCGTTTTGCAAAAAAAGAAAAAACGGGTGCTTATAAACACTTAATGAATGGTGTGAGTTTTATGTTGCCATTTGTGGTTGCGGGTGGTTTGCTGATTGCATTAGCTTTTGCATTTGATATTCGCGCTTTCGATCGCCCCGATATTATGTTCACCGTCTTTGGGCAAGATATTAAGGTGCCTAATATTTTAAATGCAATATTCCAAATAGGTGCCAATAATGCCTTTGCGATGATGGTGCCAATTTTATCAGGCTATATTGCTTATTCAATTGCCGATCGCCCCGGTTTAGCACCGGGTGTTGTGGGTGGTATGCTTGCCGGTACAACGGGTGCAGGTTTTTTAGGTGGTATCGCCGCAGGCTTTTTGGCTGGTTTCTTTGTTAAATGGTTACGCTCTGTTGTTAAACTTCCGGCTTCATTAATGAGCCTTCTTCCAACATTAATCCTTCCGTTTTTTGGTGTATTATTCATTGGTTTAATGATGTATTACGTTATTGGTTGGCCAGTGGCTATTATCAACTCTGCATTAACCAATTGGCTTGCAGCATTACAAGGCTCAAATGCTGTTCTCTTGGGCTTATTAATGGGTGGTATGATGGCTGTAGATATGGGTGGCCCTGTTAACAAAGCGGCTTATGTAACAGCTACCGGTTTATTGGCCGATAATATTGGTGGCCCAATGGCTGCTGTTATGGCTGCGGGTATGACACCGCCAATCGCTATGTTCTTAGTTACACAATTTTACAAAAAAGAATTTACTGTAGAAGAGCAAGAATCTGGTAAAGCAGCAGGTGTATTGGGTTTGGCTTTTATTACAGAAGGTGCTATTCCATTTGCGGCGCGCGATCCGTTTCGTGTATTATTATCATGTATTATTGGCTCAGCTGTAACAGGTGGTATTGTAATGTTCTTTAATATTACATCGGCAGCACCCCATGGCGGTATTTTTGCCTTTTTAGGTATTAGTAATATTCCGCTATATGCTTTGGCAATTATTATTGGCTCGGTTTTATCGGCTGTAATTTATATTGCCTTGCTTATGAATAAAAAAGAAAAAGCAGCTTAATAAAAAAGTTAAAATATTATAGAAAAGCAAGCTCAATTACTGGGCTTGCTTTTTTATTGGCCAAATTATCTGCGGGTTTTAAATTCATATTCCACCCAAAGATAGAATGTTCCTTTAATATAATCATTGCGATTTAGATTGGTAATTTGAACCTTTGTATCGGTATGAATACCAAAGGGGGATATTATGGCGTTTTCAATTGGATTTAACAGATATTCTCCGGCTTGGGTTAAGCTGCCCGTTAAAATAATTGCCTCAGGTGCAATAAAGTAGATCATGTTACGGATGCTATAAGATATATGAATTGCTGCATCTTCTATCACACGCAAAGCAACGGGGTCATGCTTATATATTGCTGCATAAAAGTCATCGGGCTCTATTGCATTAATATCAAAATCTTTAAAATAATCGGAGATATATCCTTTTTTGAGGCGTGATTTTAACAAATTTAAAAGGGCGGGTTCGCTGGCTAAAGTTTCTAAACAACCATAATTACCGCATTGGCATTTTATGCCATATTCTGTAACAGGTGTATGCCCCACTTGCCCCGAAAATATTGATGTACCATGATAGATATAATTATTGATAATAATGCCGGCACCCACGCCATAATCTAAATTGATAACAAAAAAATCTTTATATTGGCTTGCCGAACCCACCCATTTTTCGGACAAGGCGAAAATATTACAGTCATTCTCTACATATACCGGTACATGATAACGGCTTGCAAGCTGATAACGAATGCTAAAGGGGGTCCATTTGGCTTTGTGCGGCATAAATACGCTCTCACCTTTTTCAATGTCAATCACCCCATGACAGCCAACATTAATGGCAACCAATTTTTCTTCATCCTGATCCTGCATTACAATGTTAATGGCATTTTTAATGTGTTTTAATAAAGTTTCATGGGAAGAGATGAAATTAAACTTTTTATCATATTTGTTAATTATCTCACCGGCAGAATTAAATAGTGCAATCTCTACGGAATGGGGAGATATAAGGCAACCGATAATCAGCGATTTATCCGGATTAATCATATAAAAACCCGAGCTTCGACCCCAACTGGGTTCATTAGATGTTTGGCAAATAAGCAAACCATTTTTTTCAAGATCGTTAATAATATGCGATACCGAAGGAATGCTTATTCCTAATAAATCAGCAAAGGTTTTTTTTGTGGCTTTCCCATGGGCATAAATATAGCGAATAATTGTATTTTCATAATAATCTCGGTTAGAGATACGCTTGGCTATATCAAATTCTCTTAATATGGTTTTTTCCATTATATCACCTTAATAATTTGCATACTAAAATGCATCTTACTAAAATTAATTAAATAAAAATAGGAAAAAAAAATATACTTCATTTTCTAAAAAAAACAGTATGAAAGAAAATTTCTTGTTGGGAGGGCACTATGCTTGAGGAAAAATTATTTGTAAATATTTGGGCAGAAAAAGTTATATTGCCCACTTATGAAATTGGCGAGGCCGACAGTTTACCGCATTTTTTAGAAAAGCGAATTTATCAAGGTGCATCGGGCGCAGTGTATCCGTATCGGGTGGTGGAGCATATTAAAGATGATATTACCGATAAAGAATATGAAGCGATTTATTTAGAAAATCCTTATGTAAAAATTATGGTGTTACCGGAGCTTGGGGGCAGGGTGCATATGGCATGGGATAAAATAGCCAAACGCCATTTTGTTTATTATAATCACGTGGTAAAGCCTGCATTGGTGGGGCTTACGGGGCCTTGGATTTCTGGCGGTATTGAGTTTAATTGGCCACAGCATCATCGCCCAAGTACCTATTTGCCCGTTAAATGGAATATCGTAACCAATTGCAATGGCAGTAAAACTTTATGGGTTGGCGAAATTGAGCGCATGTATGGCCTTACAGGTATGGCAGGCTTTACATTATACCCCGATGCCGCATTATTAGAAATTAAAGGGCGGATTTATAACGGAACCAATACCCCCCGAACATTTTTATGGTGGGCTAATCCGGCGGTTAAAGCGGGTGATGGGCATCAATCGATATTTCCGCCCGATGTAACAGCTGTTTTTGACCACGGTAAGCGCGATGTAAGTAGTTTTCCGATTGCAACAGGAGAATATTATAAGGTGGATTACTCGGCTGGGGTGGATATTTCACGTTATAAAAATATTCCGGTACCGACATCTTATATGGCATGGAAGTCCGAATATAATTTTGTGGGGGCTTATGATCATGCGGATCAAGGGGGGCTTTTACATATAGCCGATTATCAGATTGCACCGGGTAAAAAACAATGGACATGGGGCAATGGAGAGTTTGGTAAAGCTTGGGATTGTAACTTAACCGATAATGACGGCCCTTATATTGAATTGATGACCGGTGTATTTACGGACAACCAGCCCGATTTTGCTTGGATTGACCCTTATGAGGAAAAAAGCTTTACGCAAATTTTTATGCCCTATAGCCAATTGGGCGAGGTAAGTAATGCCAATAGAGATATTGTTTTGCGTTGTGATATCCAAGATAATCAGCTTAAGGTTCAAATATATGCCACAAAAGAAGTTACAGACTGGACAATCCAACTTGTAACAGATAAAAAAATGATTGAAGAAAAACAATTTTCGGCTTCGCCCAGTGATATATGGGCTGATAATTTTACACTTAAAGGGGATGTTTTACCACAAGACGTAAAAGTTATTATCAAAGATTCTTCCAACCATACAAGCTTGCAATGGGCGCCGCATTTAGATGCCGAAACCCCATTACCCGATATTGCTAAAGCGCCCTTACCACCGCAACAAGTTGAACATACCGAAGAGCTATGGTTAATTGGCATGCATATTTATCAGTATCATCATGGTACAGCCAATGCCATGGATTATTGGCAAGAGGCTATTCGCAGAGATGTACTCGATTATCGGTGTAATTTAGCTATTGCCCGCCATTATATGATGCAAGATAAATATAAAAAAGCGCTTAAACATTTAAAAAATGCTAAAACGCGTGCCACCATGCTCAATGGTCACCCTTATGATGGTGAGGTTTTCTTTTTATTGGGATTAGTTTTTGAGGAACTAAACGAATATAAAAAAGCATATGATAGCTATTATAAAGCGGTATGGAATAGTGCATGGGCCGATAAAGCTTATTTTGCATTGGCTTATTTAGAAGTGCAAAATGGTAATTATATAAAGGCACAAGAGTTTATTGTTCAATCCATTGAGCGTAATGGGCTTAATGAGAAAGCTAATCATTTATATATTGTAATTTTACGATTATGTGGGCAAACAGAAAAAGCCATAGTTAAGGCTAAACAACATATGCATGTGCATCCATTTGCAATGGGAGCGATTTACGAGCTTTATTTGCTTACGGAGAATAATTATTATTTACAAAAACTTTATGAAATGATTAATCAAGATGCCCATTATTATATCGAACTTTCACTCGATTATCTCCGTATAAAAGATTATCAACATGCGTATAAGATTGTGAAAATCTGTGGTGATAAACAAGATCCGTTATTATATTATTATCGTTCTTATTATCTTCATCAGCTTAATGATACGGTTCAATCGAATATTGCACTCGAAAAAGGAAATTATATCGTAACCCCTCAATATTTCCCTAATCGCAATAAAGATATCTGTGTTTTGAAATATATCATGCAAAAGGGTTCAACCCAAGCAGCATTATTGCTGGGCGATTATTACTATGCCAAAAAACGCTATAAAAAGGCGATAAAATTATGGCAATGGGTAATTAAAAATCAAAGCAATAATGCCGTTGCTTATCGCAATTTAGCTATCGCGACATATAACAAACAAAAAGATACAAAAATAGCGATTGAGTATATGGAGAATGCTGTTCGGTTAGATGCAAATAATAGCCGATTATTATTAGAGTTGGATCAATTATATCAGGTAACAAAAAAATCCCCCCAAGAACGGCTTAAATTTTTTGAGGAACATATAGAAAATATTCAAAAACGCGATGATTTATATATTGAATATATTAAGTTATTAAATCTCTCTGGACAATATGCACAAGCATTGGATTGTTTAGAGAAACATCAGTTTCACCCCTGGGAGGGTGGAGAGGGGCGTGTGAGCGCCCAATGGATAATATCCCATATTATGTTGTCCCAAAAAGCATATATGGAAAAAGATTATCAAAAAGCAACCAATCACCTAAAAAACGCCCGTGATTACCCTAAGAATTTGGGCGAAGGCAAGCTGGTTGGTACAACCGATAATGAGATATTATATTTATTGGGTGCCACCGCCTTAAAATTTGGCGATAAAGAAAAGGCAAAGGATTATTTTGAGCAAGCCACAAAGGCAGATGTCGGGCTGAGTATAAGCCAATATTATAATGACCAACCGGCGGATTATATTTTGTTTCAGGGGTTGAGTTATTTGCAAAATGGTGATGAGACCATAGCACAGCAATATTTTGATAAGCTGTTTAACTTTGCGCAAGAGAATATGTATCAAAAAGCCCAATATGATTTTTTTGCGGTATCATTACCCAATTTATTTGTATTCGATCAAAATATACAAGGTTTTCATAATAATTACTGTAATATGATTTTAGGCTTGAGTTATATTGGTAAAAAAGATAAAACAAATGCCATGAAATATTTGCAAAAGGCTTTATTAAGTAATCCGGATAATAGTCGTATCCATTTAATTGTAAAGCTACTCAATAACGGGGTTTTAGGAGTATAGTTTTACTTGTCCGATTATGAAGTAATTACTTTAACAGATGGCCATGTTACTGTTCGGCTTACACCGCAGGCGGGTGCAATAATCGATGCCTATTATCATAAAATTCCTTTTATGCGCCCGCAGCCGGAAAAAAATAAAAAAAACTTCGATGTTTTAAATATGGCTGGGTTTGCCCTTATTCCTTTTGGTAACCGTTTAAAAGGTAATAAATTTGTATTTAATGGTAATAGATATCAATTTAAAGCCAACACTGTTACGGATCCATATTATCTTCATGGCGATGCTTGGTTAGCCGATTGGGCTGTTACAGGAAAATATCAAAATGAAGTTTCATTACAATATTCATGTGAAGAAAATCAAACAACACCTTACCGATATTTGACAAAACAAAAAATTTTACTCCAAAATAATAAGCTCATCATTCATTTAAGCGTAACCAATAAAGCAGCCGACCCTATGCCTTTTGGCTTGGGCTATCACCCATATTTTCCCCGAACCACCGAAACAAAGTTACGAGCGAAATCCCAATATATGTATAATGAAAAAAAAGATTTTCTGTCGGGCGAAATTATGGCGAAGACAAAAGCACTTGATTTTTACGATGCACAACCACTACCAAAGCGGTGGGTTAATAATAGCTTTGCCGGTTGGAATGGTGCGGCACAAATTATTTGGCCAGAGAATGGCCTACAACTTGATATGACGGCTTATCCAAGTTTTAAATATTACCATTTGTTTGTTCCAAATAAACAATTTGATACCAATTATAACGATGATTATTTCTGTTTTGAACCTTCAACACATGCAGCCAATGCGCATCATCGGCTAAATTTTGCAGGGCTTAAAATATTAGAACATGGTGAAACATTAGCAGGTATAATGATTTTTAAACCAAAATTGATTTTAAATTAATGAACAATATATATATATTAATACTTAGTAAAAAAAAATTAGTGAATAATCGAAAATTTCTTTTCCATATACAAAGCAAATCACTATCATAATCTGAGGCAGTATCTTAATAAAAATAAATATCTGTAAAGATAATAATATTGCGCATAAAAAATATAAAAATGCAATTTAAACAATAAGATATTGGTTAGATAATTTTTGAGCTCAATAGGGAGATTCATATGTTAAAAACATTTTTTAAAGTATTATTAGCGGGCAGCTTATTAGCAACAGCCCCATTATCGGTTGCTGCGGCAAAAGATAAAGAAGTTAAAATTGGTTTTGTGGTTAAACAGCCCGAAGAACCTTGGTTTCAAGATGAATGGAAATTTGCACAAAAAGCAGCCGATGAAAAAGGTTTTACCTTAGTTAAAATCGGTGCAGTCGATGGCGAAAAACTCATTACAGCTATTGATAATTTAGGTGCACAACAAGCAGGCGGTATGATTGTTTGTGTGCCCGATGTAAAATTAGGCCCAGCTGTTGTAGCAAAAACAAAATCTTATAACATGAAGTTAATGACAGTTGATGACCGTTTAGTCGATGCTAAAGGTAACCCACTTGAAGATGTGCATCATATGGGTATTTCTGCCTATAAAATTGGCGAGTTAGTTGGTAGTTCAATTGCCGATGAAGCCAAAGCACGCGGTTGGGACTTAAACGATGTAACAGCAATGCGCTTATCATTTAATCAACTTCCAACGGCAAAAGACCGTACCGATGGTGCATCTGCAGCTTTAGTTGCCGCCGGATTACCCGAAGCCAATATTATTGATACACCCCATAAATTATCCAACACCGAAGAAGCCTTTAATGCAGCGAATACTGTTATTACTCGTTTACCCGATGCCACAAAATGGGTTGTATTTGGTATGAATGACGAAGCTGTTATTGGTGGTGTGCGTGCCCTAGAAGGTAATGGCGTATCAACCGATAATATTATCGGTATCGGTATTGGTGGTAGCGAAAGCGGTATTAATGAATTCCGTAAAGATGCCACCGGGTTTTATGGCAGCGTGATTATTTCTCCACTTCGCCATGGTTATGAAACAGCAATGAATATGTATGAATGGCTTGCCAATGATAAAGAGCCAGAAAAACTTATTTATACAGCTGGCGAACTTGCTACAGCCGATAATTATGTAGAAGTCAGAAAAAGCATGGGCTTAGAATAATAAGCAAAGCATAATGCAAAGTTGAATATTCCCTGAATATTCAACTTTGTTTTTTAATAGTAAGGGAGAAAGAATTGTGGAGCCACTTTTAGCATTTAGAAACATTCATAAAAACTTTCCGGGAGTGAAGGCACTCAATGATGTTTCTTTTTCTGTAAAAGCGGGGGATGTTCATGGATTAATCGGCGAAAATGGTGCAGGTAAATCCACACTGATGAAAATTTTGGGTGGGGATTATCCGCCAAGTGAGGGTGAAGTTCTACTTAATGGGACTGCCGTTAATTTTAGCAACCCACAGCAAGCTATTGCAGAAGGAATTGCCATTATCCATCAGGAATTACAGCTCATTCCGGATTTTGCGGTTTATGAAAATTTATTTTTAGGGCGTTGGGAGCTGAAATCGGGCTTGCTAAATAAAAAGCAAATGATTGAAGAAAGCCGTAAATTTTTAGCTGAATGCGGCATTAACATCGAGCCTACCGTTACATTGTCCGAGCTTACAATTGGGCAGCAACAAATGGTAGAAATTGCCAAAGCACTCATGCTTAATGCTAAAATTATCGCTCTTGATGAGCCAACCAGTAGTTTATCGGAGGCCGAAACCGTTATTCTTTTTGGTCTTATTAAAAAGCTCCAAGCGCAAGGTTGTGGTCTTATTTATATTTCGCATCGCATGGCTGAGATTTTTGAAGTTTGTAACTCATGCACGGTATTAAGAGATGGCAAACATATCATTACTTACGATGACCTTAAACAAACCAACCGTTCGCAATTGGTTGAGAATATGACAGGGCGTGAAATTGATGATATTTACGATTACCAAGCACGCGAAGTGGGCGAGACTATATTATCAGTTAGCAATTTAACTTCGGCTAAGGTGGAAAAACCCGTTAGCTTTGAACTCAAAAAAGGGGAAATTTTAGGATTTTTTGGCCTTGTTGGTGCAGGGCGAAGCGAAGTTGTACGGGCGATAGCCGGTGACCATAAGGTTTTGGGCGGCAATATTGAACTTTTAGGCGAAAATATTCAGATATCCTCGCCCAAAGCGGCAATAGAAAAAGGTATTATGTTCTGTACGGAAGACCGTAAATTAGAAGGCATAATTACAGAGCGACCGATTGATGAAAATATTAATATTAGTTGCCGGCGGAATTTCTCGAAGTCTATTTTTCTTAACCGCGCAGCCGAAAATAAAAATGCCGAGACACAAATAGAAAATTTATCCGTCAAAACGCCCTCTAAACATGAACTAATTAATAATCTTTCGGGGGGTAATCAGCAAAAGGTTATTTTAGGTCGTTGGCTCTCGGAAGAAAATATGAATATTCTGATTATGGATGAACCCACAAGGGGGATTGACGTGGGCGCAAAAAGCGAAATTTATCAGATTATTTACAGCCTTGCTAAAAAAGGGGTGAGTATCATCGTTGTTTCTAGTGAATTACCGGAAATTATGGGGATATGCGATCGTATTTTGGTCATGCGAGAAGGCGAAATCTCAAACGAGCTTCAGTATGGGGCTTATAGTGAACAACAAATTTTACATAATGCATTTCCAATGCAGCATAATCAAACAGGGGGTCTTATCCATGATGAAGCCTAATTTAATTAAAGAAGCCGGGTTATTCTTTGTTTTCATCTTTTTATTTATTATCTTATCTATCTTTGTTCCATATTTTTTCACTTGGGTGAATTTTAAAGGATTACTCCTTTCGGTAGCCTCTTTGGGCATGATTGCTTGCACAATGATGTTCTGTTTGGCATCGAAAGATTTTGATCTTTCTGTTGGCTCACAAATTGCTTTTGCCGGTGTATTCTCTGCCATTATGATTAATATGACCAACAGCCTTATCATCTCAATCATTGTGGTGGTAATTGTGGGTTTAGCTTTTGGATTATTTAATGGTGTTCTCATTACAAAAGTAGGAATTAACGCCTTCATTACCACATTGGGTACAATGGAGATTATCCGCGGCTTAACTTATATTGTGAGTGGTGGGCAAGCTGTGGGTGTATTTAATGCCAACTTCTTTGTTTTTGGTATTGGTCAGTTTTTGGGTGTACCTATTCCGGTTTGGGTAACAATTTTATGTTTCCTATCTTTTGGTATCTTACTCAATTATTCCGTATGGGGTAAAAATGCTTTAGCCGTTGGGGGTAATGCAATTGCCACACGCTTATCTGGGATTAGTGTCGATAATATACGTATTTTAAACTTTACAATCCAAGGTGCTATTTGTGCTTTAGCGGGTCTTATTTTAGCCTCTCGAATGACAAGTGGCCAGCCTACTGCAGCAATTGGCTTTGAGCTCAATGTAATCTCGGCCTGTGTGCTGGGTGGTGTTTCCCTTAACGGCGGTAAAGCAACTATATCGGGCGTTGTGATTGGTGTTTTAATTATGGGTACATTACAAAATGCCATGAGCCTAATGAATGTTGATGCTTTCTATCAATATGTTGTTCGCGGTACGGTATTATTATTGGCTGTCGGTATAGACCAATATCGTGTTGCCCGTAAAGGCAAAAAATAAAAAATATATATAAAATAAATAAGAAAAAATAAAAGCGAGCTGTATTATAGCTCGCTTTTTATATATTGGCGTGGCTGAGAGGACTTGAACCTCCGACCTCCAGATTAGGAATCTGCTGCTCTATCCGACTGAGCTACAGCCACATACCCGATAATCTTTTAGCAATTTTCTTTTATAAACTCAAATAAAATTTCTACATCGTAAGGCATATAATAAAAGCATATTGGTTTTGGCAATAAAATGTTAATCTTTATGGGCTAAAATAATAGAGACTATGAGATTAACAATAGAGAAAACATGCGCATAACCAGTATATTTAATTTTTTTTGGCAGATTATTATTCTGTTCATTATGCTATCATTTTTAGCAGCAAGTGCTTATCATCTGGTTTTAGGCCCTAATAGCATAGAGGCGCGCGAGGAAATTCGACAAAATATTGAAATTTCCGAAAAAGAACTCCAAACAGTTCAGGCTGAATATGATCGCCTATATCATAAAATTAGCTTATTAAGCAGCGATATACCCGATATGGATTTGCTCGAAGAACGTGTGCGCGAAGTTTTAGATTATGGCAAAGAAAACGAGGCCATATTACGCTATAACCCATAAATAGCCTATACTTTAATAGTTAACTAAAAATAAGTTAACGAACTATTTTTTTCTTATAAACTTTGCTAATATATCTTTACTCAATTTTTTAGAAGACCAGTCTGGTCTGCTATTTATATCTGGTAAGGAGGTAATATGGCTAGGATAGCGAGAAAAACTGCACCCAAAAAAACGCCGAAGAAAACAGCAGAGAAAGGCAATAAACTTGCAAATTTCTCTAAAGAGCAACTAATGAAAATGTATCATGATATGTTGTTGATTCGCCGTTTTGAAGAAAAAGCAGGGCAACTTTATGGTATGGGGCTTATTGGCGGATTTTGTCACCTATATATTGGTCAAGAGGCTGTGGTTGTGGGTATGCAATCAGCAGCACAACCACAAGATTCGGTTATTACATCTTATCGCGACCATGGCCATATGTTGGCATGCGATATGGATGCCAATGGCATTATGGCCGAGCTTACTGGCCGCGAGGGCGGTTACTCTAAAGGTAAGGGGGGCTCTATGCATATGTTCAGCCGCGAAAAAAACTTTTTTGGCGGTCATGGTATTGTTGGTGCGCAAGTCCCCATTGGTGCGGGTTTAGCTTTTGCCCATAAATATAGTGGCGATAACGGTGTAAACATGGCCTATTACGGTGATGGTGCATCGAACCAAGGCCAAGTTGCCGAAACTTATAACATGGCTAAAATTTGGGATCTACCTGTAATTTTTGTTATCGAAAACAACCAATATGGTATGGGTACATCGGTTGCACGGGCATCGGCCAATACAGATTTATTCCGCCGTGGTACCCCTTATGATATCCCGGGCGAGGCCGTAAACGGCATGGATGTATTAGAGGTTTATGCTGCAGCAACAAGAGCATTAGAGCATTGTCGTTCTGGTAAAGGCCCCTATATTTTAGAAATGAAAACCTACCGTTACCGTGGCCATTCAATGAGTGACCCGGCCAAATATCGCTCGCGTGATGAGGTTTCTAAAATGCGTGAAGAGCGTGACCCGATTGATCATTTGCGGGTACAACTGATAGATGCCAAAATCATGTCGGAAGATGAAGCCAAAGATATTGATAAAGACATCAAAAAAGTTGTTTTGGCATCGGCCGAATTTGCACAAACCAGTCCGGAGCCAGCAGAGGCAGAACTTTGGACAGATATCACAACGGATTAATGGGTAAGGTAAGGAGATAAAATAATGCCAATTCAAATTTTAATGCCGGCACTCTCACCAACAATGGAAGAAGGTACTCTTGCCCGTTGGTTAAAAAAAGAAGGCGATAGCGTGAGCGCAGGTGAAATCATTGCCGAGATAGAAACCGATAAAGCGACAATGGAAGTAGAAGCCGTAGACGAAGGTACTTTAGGCAAAATTGTTGTTGCCGAAGGTACAGAAGCCGTAAAAGTAAATTCGGTTATCGCTGTTTTATTAGAAGAAGGCGAAGATGCGAGTAGCTTAGATAGCTTTTCGGTATCAGAGCCAGAAAACCGTAAAGAAGTGCTCCAAGAAGAAGTTGCGGTTGCCGTAGCCGTAGAAACCCCCGAAACAACAGCTGATGTTGTGGTGGATTTAGATGGTTGGGAGCCAGAAGCCCCTTATACAGGTGCTTATAAAACCCAAACCGTGCGCGAGGCTTTACGCGATGCCATGGCTGAGGAAATGCGCGCGGACGAAAATGTATTTTTAATGGGCGAAGAAGTGGCCGAATATAACGGTGCCTATAAAGTATCGCAAGGGTTACTTGATGAATTTGGTGCCAAACGCGTCATTGATACACCGATTACCGAGCATGGTTTTACCGGTATTGCCGTGGGTGCATCATTTAAAGGTTTACGCCCCATTGTGGAATTTATGACCTTTAACTTCTCTATGCAAGCTATCGACCATATCATTAACTCTGCTGCTAAAACCCGTTATATGTCGGGTGGGCAAATTACAAGCCCCATTGTGTTCCGTGGTGCTAACGGTGCGGCTGCCCGTGTGGGTGCGCAGCATTCGCAAGAATATGCCTCTTGGTATGCCCATGTACCGGGCTTAAAAGTGGTGGCTCCATGGTCGGCCGAAGACGCTAAAGGCTTATTAAAATCGGCCATTCGCGATGATAACCCTGTGATTGTGCTTGAAAACGAAATTTTATATGGGCAATCTTTCGAGGTTCCCGATAGTAAAGATTTTACTATAGAAATTGGTAAAGCCAAAATTGAACGCTCAGGTAGCGATGTTACCATTACCGCCTTTAGTATTGGTGTGGGCTGGGCATTAGAAGCCGCACAAAAATTGGCTGAGCAAGGAATTTCGGCCGAGGTTATCAATTTACGTTCTATCCGTCCATTAGATAGTGCGGCCATTATTGCCTCGGTTAAAAAGACAAATCGTCTTGTATCGCTCGAGGAAGGCTGGCCGTTTGCAGGTATTGGTGCCGAAATTTCGGCACAGGTAATGGAGCATGCCTTTGATTATTTAGATGCCCCTGTGGCACGTGTAACGGGTAAAGATGTACCTATGCCTTATGCGGCCAATTTAGAAAAATTAGCTTTACCCACCATTGATGATATTGTGGCTGCGGCCAAAGCCGTTTGTTACAAGTAGGATAAGAAAGGAATATAATTATGGCACAACCAATTTTAATGCCGGCTCTTTCGCCTACAATGGAAGAAGGCACATTAGCCCGTTGGTTAAAAAGCGAAGGCGATAAAGTAGCATCGGGCGATGTTATTGCCGAAATTGAAACCGATAAAGCCACTATGGAAGTAGAAGCTGTTGATGAAGGTATTTTAGCCAAAATCATCGTGGCCGATGGTAGCGAAGGTGTAAAAGTAAACTCTGTCATTGGTGTTATTGGCGAAGAAGGCGATGATGACGGTGATATTGCTGCTGTTGTGGGTGGTTCATCAGCTCCGGCTGCCGCCGTACCAAAGGCCGAGCAAGCAAAACCAGCAGAAGCGCCAAAAGAAGCTCCAAAACCGGCTGCTGCACCCGCTGTGGCATCGGCACCTGCATCAACAATTGGCCGCATTTTTGCCTCACCTTTGGCAAAACGCATTGCCAAAAACGAAGGTTTGGATATTGCCACCGTTAAAGGCTCTGGCCCTAAAGGGCGTATCATTAAGCGTGATGTTGAAGCTGCACTTGCTGCACCAAAAGCGGCAACGGCTCCGGCTGCAGCTGTATCCGAAGCTCCAAAAGCTGCTAAGGCTGCTGTACCGGCCAATTTACCCTCCGATCTTCCTTATGAGGATGTCCCCAATAGCGGTATGCGTAAAACAATTGCTTCTCGTTTGGTGGAATCTAAACATGAGGTTCCTCATTATTATGTAAGCATCGATTGCGAACTTGATGCATTACTCGATTTACGCAAAACCTTAAATGCGCAAAGTCCTGAAGGTAAAGGTGCATTTAAAATATCTGTAAACGATATGATCATTAAAGCCGCAGCTTTAGCCCTTAAGGAAGTTCCTGCCATGAATGTGGCATGGGGTGGCGATTTTGTGCGTTGGTATGACCAAGCGGATATTGCCGTTGCGGTTGCGACCGATGGCGGTTTAATTACCCCAATTGTTCGTAATGCTGGTGGTAAAGGTTTAAGCAGTATTTCTAACGAGATGAAAGACCTTGCAGGCCGTGCAAAATCGGGTAAATTAGCCCCAAGTGAATATCAGGGCGGTACATTTACTATCTCTAATTTGGGTATGTTTGGCACAAAACAATTCCAAGCCATTGTCAATCCTCCGGCGGCAGGTATTTTGGCCATTGGTGCAGGGGAAAAACGCCCTGTAGTTAAAGATAATGCCTTAGCTATTGCAACGGTAATGACGGTAACATTATCGGCTGACCATCGCTCTACCGATGGTGCTGTGGGCGCTTTATATATTAAAGCATTCAAAAAATATATCGAAAACCCACTTGCGATGATGTTATAGGGAAGGGAGAAAATAATGTCTGTTCAAAATTTTGATCTTGTAGTTATTGGCTCCGGTCCCGGTGGTTATGTGGCTGCTATTCGTGGCGCACAGCTTGGTATGAAGGTTGGCGTAATTGAGCGTGAACATGTGGGCGGTATTTGCCTTAACTGGGGTTGTATTCCGGCTAAGGCTTTGCTTCGCTCTGCCGATGTTTATCGCAATATGAAACATGCTGCCGAATATGGTTTATCGGCCGATAAAATCGACTTTAATCTCGATGCCATTGTTAAACGTTCCCGTGGTGTATCCGCTCAGCTATCTAATGGTGTGGGCTATTTATTCAAAAAGAATAAAATCACCCTCATTGATGGCACAGGTAAGCTTAATGGTGCGGGTAAAGTGGTGGTAGAAAAAGACGGCAAAAAAGTTGCCGATGTTGCCGCCCCCCATATCATTGTGGCCACAGGCGCCCGTGCAAGGCACTTCCCCGGTTTAGAACCCGACCATAAATTGGTTTGGACCTATAAAGATGCCCTAGTGGCCGATACCATGCCCAAAAAATTATTGGTTATTGGTAGCGGTGCGATTGGCATCGAGTTTGCTAGCTTCTTTAATGCTTTAGGCTCAGAAGTTACAGTGGTTGAGGTGATGGATCGGGTGGTGCCGGCCGAAGATGCCGAGATTTCTGCTTTAGCCGAAAAATCCTTTAAAAAGCAAGGCATGGATATTCGTACCCAAACTATGGTAAAAGCCCTTGATAAAAAAGTAAACTCTGTTGTTGCCACTATTGAAAAAGACGGCAAGGCCGAAAAAATCGAGGTGGATAGAGTTATCTTAGCCGTGGGCGTTGTGCCCAATACCGAAAATGTCGGCTTAGAAACCACGAAAGTGAAGCTCGATAAACGGGGCATTATTGAAGTGAATGAATATATGGAAACTGCCGAAAAAGGCATTTATGCCATTGGTGATGTAACCGAAGGCCCATGGTTAGCCCATAAAGCATCTCACGAAGGGATTATTTGTGTCGAGAAAATTAAGGGCTTGCCCAATGTTCATGGTATGGATCGCCGTAAAATTCCGGGTTGTACTTATTGCCATCCGCAAATTGCATCGGTGGGTTTAACCGAACTGAAAGCCAAAGAGCTTGGTTACGCACTTAAAGTCGGGCGTTTCCCATTCATTGGTAATGGTAAAGCCATTGCTATGGGCGAGCCTGAAGGTTTAATTAAAACCGTTTTTGATGCCAAAACCGGTGAGCTTTTAGGTGTGCACATGATTGGTGCCGAAGTTACCGAGATGATTCAGGGGTTAAACATTGCCATGAATTTAGAAACAACCGAAGAAGAGTTGATGCATACTGTCTTCCCGCATCCAACAATTTCCGAGGCTATTCATGAGTCAATCCTTGACGCTTATGGTCGTGTTATCCATATCTAATATCTAAAGGTGGTGGCAGGGCATGCTCTGCTATCACCTATATTTCTACCCATTCATGGAGAATAATCATGGAAAAAAAACCCGATTGGATTCGTGTTAAAGCGCCATCTGGCGAGGCTTTTAAAGAAACACAGGATCTCATGCGTTCTAAAAATCTACATACCGTATGCGAGGAAGCTGCATGCCCGAACATAGGGGAGTGCTGGAAGCGCAAGCATGCCGTATTTATGATTATGGGCGATACTTGCACCCGCGCATGTCGGTTTTGTAATGTTAAAACAGGTAATCCCAAAGGTTGGTTAGACCCGCTAGAGCCAGAGAATGTTGCAGCATCGGTTTCAGCCATGGGTTTAAAACATGTGGTAATCACATCGGTGGATAGAGATGACCTCGATGATGGCGGGGCGGATCATTTTGTGCGGGTAGTCAATGCCATACGCCGTGAAGCACCAACAACCACCATTGAAATTTTAACCCCTGATTTTAAAGGGAAAATTGGTGCGGTAGAGCATATTTTAGAGCATGGAGCACCCGATGTATTTAATCATAATATGGAAACCGTACCCCGCCTATACCGCGAAATTCGCCCTTATGCCAGCTATTTTAATAGCTTAAACCTGCTATCTACCGTTAAACGCTTAGAGCCTAAAATGTTTACAAAATCGGGGATAATGCTGGGCTTAGGGGAAACTTTCGATGAAGTGCATCAGCTCATGGACGATTTACGCTCGGCCGATGTTGACTTTATGACTATCGGTCAATATCTGCAACCCACATCCAAACACGCCCAAGTGGTGGATTTTGTGCGCCCCGAGCAATTCGAAAAACTTCGTATTCGGGGATTACGTAAAGGCTTTTTGCATGTAGCGGCATCGCCACTTACCCGAAGCTCCTACCATGCCGATAAGGATTTTGATGCGCTGCGCAAAGCCAGAGAAGAGAAGTTAGGTATTGCTTAAGCAATTGTTATAAATGGGGCTATTTTAGCCCCACCCTTTTGTCTCAAAATTTAAGCCTAATTCGAAATTTTTATTTTTTATCTCATCTAATGTAAATCCAAGTTCAAATAATAAGCACATTTTTAAGATAGTCTGCATTTTTCGAAATAAATAATAATATTGGTTACCATTTATATTTTTATTTATTAATAAGTCTATATTTGCATGTGCAATAGAATTTCTTATATTTTTGCACTCGGGAATTATAGCTTCATAGCTATTTAAAATATTTGTTGTTAGTTTTAATTCATGGATAACCTCTTCTAATCTATCTTGTAAACTTATTTTCCCTTTTTCTTTATTTGTGTAGTTTGGCTCATATTTATAACGGTGGTATGCTTCTAGTGCATGGATAGTTTCTACTAACTTGTCTTCAATAAATTTATATCCATTATAATCAATAGAAAAATTTGATCTGATGAGTGAAGGTGCATTTTCAATCAGGGAAAACCAATTTTGGATAATTGTTTCTAAATCATCCTTTATATCTGAAAACTTAAATAACATTTTATTTTCGGAAAAGCTTGTATTACCGCAAGATAATACAGTTGAATGATAAATTTCTAATATTGGGTTTTCCTCAGTTGTGAAAAAACCGAAATGCTCATGTTTAATACATATATTTTTATTTTTAGCCGTCATTTTTATAATTTGTGACGGCTTTCCTAAAAATAAATCAATTAAAGTTTTAATATTATATAGAGTACTATAAAAATCTTTGTAAGTTAGTAATTTATTAGAGTTAATTTCAAATACAATATTATCTTCTATTAAAGATTTGTCGTTATGTTCTCTCCATGTACTCCCTTTAACAATGATTAACTCAAAACCATTTGGAATTGTTATAGTATTTGATATAGGTTTGGGAATAATAAAATGTCGTGTATCCTTAATTTTTTCATGTATATGATGTCTATCTGGATACCAAGTTCGCCCATCTTTTAGTTGAAAAGTGAGCTGATTAATAGAAATAGCTTGGTCATATAAAAATGCATAGCCAAGAATAGCATAACCTACTCTAATTTTATTTTCGTTCAAATTAGAGGAATAGTGAGAAACCCAACAATTTTCAAGAGTAAGTTCTTTATAGTTATCACAATACCCATTGATTCTAAAAGTTTTACTGTTATTTAACGAGAATTTATCAGTTTCATCAAAAATATCACTTAAGTATAGAGTGATATTTGCTGTTTTATCTATCTCTAACCGGCCAAAAATTTTTTGTTCTGGATTTAAAGCAAGCCAGAAATAACCGGTTTTAATTATTTTTTGATCAAGTAGCATCAATATTCCTTTCTTAATATATAAAATAGTAATAAGAATATTGATGCTTATCAACTTTTATAAACGATATAATTGGCATTCCCATGGTTGTAAATCGGTGATGCGGTTAATGATGCTTGCATCTTCATAATTGCTGAATAATAATTCGGCATTATCTAAGTTCACACCATCTAAATTCACCGATGCTGCTTCGCCTCTAAAGTTCAGCAAAATCAAAAAGCTTGGTTTACCTTCTAATGTACGTGTATAGGCAATCACTTTATCGTTGCTATCATCTAACATGGTTTGGTCGCCATAGATTAAAGTGAGGCTTTCTTTACGCAAAGCCACAAGCTTTCTATAGAAATTCAGTACGGAGTTCGGGTCTTTATCCTCGCTTTCCACATTGACTTCAACATGGTTAGGGTTCACAGGTAACCAAGGTTTTGCCTTACTAAAACCCGCATTTTCCGATGCATCCCATTGCATCGGCGTGCGGGAATTATCGCGCCCCCGATAGCTCATACCTGCAAAATAATCCGCCAATTTTTCACCGCGCTGTTGTTTAAAATGGTGGGCATTAATCATTTCCACATCTTGCCATTCATCGGGGCTTTGCCATGGGTGATTGGTCATACCAAGCTCCTCACCCTGATAAATATAAGGTGTGCCGCATTGAGTAAGGTTCCATAAAGCGAGCATTTTTGCGGATTCAACCCGATATTCACCATCATCGCCAAAGCGGCTAACAGCGCGGGCTTGATCGTGGTTTTGAATATAGTTGGATTGCCAACCTTTATTATATAGGCCTTTATGCCAACGGCTATAGCGATTGCGCCATTCATTGACATCAATTTTTTTGCCTGTCCAATAGCCGCCATCGCCATGGTCTAAATCCATACCGTCAAACTGGAATAAGGTTTGTAATTCTTTGCGCTCCGGTGCTACCGTTAGTAAGGCAATCTCAGGCGTTGCGGCAGGGGTTTCGCCCACGGTCATAATATCATATTTCGATAGGACTTCTCGGTTCATATTTTGCATAAATTCATGAAAGCGATTGGCATAACCGACCCATGCACCAATATGCTTGCCTTCCGGAACATCAGGAAGCCCAACGGGTTTAGATATCAGGTTAATCACATCCATGCGCCAACCGCCAATGCCTTTATCAAGCCAAAAGCGCATAATATCATGCACTTCTTGTTCTACTTTTGGGTTATCCCAGTTTAAATCGGGTTGCCGTTGAGAGAAAAGATGCAGATAATATTGATCCATATCATCACGTTTTGTCCAAGCGGTGGGATAAAAAAAGCTCTTCCAATTATTGGGTTGATTGCGCCAAATATAATAATCCCGATAAGGGCTGTCTTTGGATTTGCGGGCGGATTGAAACCATTCATGTTCGTCCGATGTATGATTAACCACCAAATCCATAATGATTTTAATGCCGCGTTTTTCGGCTTGTGCTAATAATTCGTCAAAATCGTCCATAGTGCCAAATAATGGGTCAATCGCTTTATAATCGGCAATATCATAACCCATATCGTCCATGGGCGATTTATAAATGGGGTTAAGCCATATGGCGGTTACACCCAAAGACTGAATATAATCGAGTTTTTCGATAATTCCTTTAATATCGCCAATGCCATCTCCATTGGTGTCTTTGTAGGAGCGTGGATAGATTTGATAAACAACTGCCTCTTTCCACCAAAAGCGTTCTAAGTTTTTCATATTTATATCCCTTTAAATAATTGATGAATTTTATGACTATTTAACTTATCTTTGAATAGCATGCAAATAAAAACTATAAGGATATAACTTTTGTATATATATTGATTATATAAGTTATAATCGGTTGTTTTTATTATATATTGTTTTTTATAGGTTAATTCATAATTCGATTATAATTGATAATTTTATTCCAAAAAACATGGTATAAAAAAATATATATAATCCAAAAAATGAACAAAAAAATTATGATTCTGATAATTTTCTGGCTCTGGGGTGGGCGGTTAATACCATATCGCGAAGCTGATGGGAGTCAATCTCGGTATAACGTTGGGTGGCCTTTAGGCTGGAATGGCCGAGTAATTCTTGAATAGAACGTAAATCGGCATCGCCGGCGAGTAAATGGGTAGCAAAGGAGTGGCGCAATGCATGGGGGGTTACACTATCGGGCAGTTGTAGCCAACTGCGTAATTCCCTTACACGGCGTTGCACAACGGTTGCATGTAATCGCCCACCACGGGCACCTTTAAATAGGGGTTCTTTATCTAAGGTAGAATGGGGGGAAAGTTTGAGCATGTTTTTAATCGCATCTTCCACCATCGGCAGTAAGGGAACGGAGCGACTTTTATTGCCTTTACCCCGAACAATCAATGTACCTGCTGGCGCACCTTTGGGCGGTAAATCGCCAATATTTAAATTTAAGGCTTCCGATATCCGCAAGCCGGAGCCATATAATAAGGAAAGCAAGGCTTTATCCCTTGCGCCAATAAAGGCATCTTCACTCAGCTCATCAACCGCTTTTATGGCCTCTAATGCATCTTCGGGGGTCATGGGGCGGGGTAGGCGTTTGGGTATCTTTTGTGCCGTAACATTATGAATGGCCGATTTTTTAATAATCTTATTGCGTTCGCACCACCGGATAAAGCTACGCAAAGTGGACATATTGCGGGCAAGCGTGGAGCGCTCCAACCCTTGTGCTGCCCGATGCGCCAAAAAAGCGCGGTAATTGATGTTACGCAAATTTTCAATATCTTGAATACCCGGGTTATAATCCAGCTGGTCTTCTTTGAGCCATGTAAAAAATATTGCCAAGTCGCGGCCATAGGCATATTGGGTATGGGCAGGGGCGCGTTTTTCGTGGGCAAGCCAAGTAATCCAATTATTTACCGCGCGCGCAACAGCAGGCTCGGCATTCCATATAATGCGCGATAAATCAGCAGTTTCAATTGTGTTTCTTGGATTTTGTGCCATATTTTCCCTTATTTTTTATCAGTATAGTTTATCCCAATAAGATTAACAAAGTTTTATTTTTACCCTATAGGATTAAATCCTTTTGTTTCTTGACCTTTCTCCATGGGCGAATTATCTTGAAGTGGAAACAGAAAGGTATATCCATTTGCCGCAAAAACAACCACAATTTGGCCCCCATGATCGCATAGAAGTGCAGCTTGCCGCCAATATTCCTCTCAATCGCTTAACTTATCAGCTCAAAGAGCATCAATGGGCGGATATTGGGCAAATTGTGTGGGTGCCTGTAGGTGCGCAAAGGCTTGTTGGCTTGGTTATCGGCGCAGGTGATAATGAATTTAGCGGCCGATTACGTAGTCCAACAGAAATTATTGCGTTTTTACCGCCGATGCGTAAAGAAATGGTCGATTTTTTACGATGGATGAGCGATTGGACCATGACACCGCTCAATAAAATTTTTAAACTCGCTCTATCCTCCCCCGATGCCCTAAACCCACCCAAAGAACAAAAACAGTTGGTCTATAATACACAATTTGATGCAAAAGATTTACGCCAAACAAATGCCCGAAAACATGTGTTTGATTTAGTGCAACAAGGTGATAGCTGGTTACCCAAAGAGCTTGCCGAAGAGGCAGGGGTAAGCTTGGCTGTGATTAATACTTTAGAAAAAACCGGGGCTTTAATCCCGATAGCAGTCGAAAGCGAATTAAAATTTAATATTGCTTCGCCAAAGAGCGAGTTTCAGAAAGTCCATTTATCAGCCGCCCAACAAATGGCTGCCGATGATTTGATTTCTGCGGTTCAGGCGCATCAGTTTGCCCCTATATTGCTCGATGGTGTGCCGGGCTCAGGCAAAACCGAAGTTTATTTTGAAATGATTGCCGAAGCCCTTAAAGAAAATAAACAAATACTCGTTATGTTGCCCGAAATTGCACTTTCGGCACAATGGTTAGAGCGTTTTAAAACTCGTTTTGGTGTGCTGCCGGCTATTTGGCATTCGGAGCTTGGGGCTGCCCAAAGGCGTAAAACATGGCAAGCTGTGGCACTAGAAAAAGCCAAAGTGGTTGTGGGCGCGCGCTCGGCATTATTTTTGCCTTTTCAGAATTTAGGGGCAATTATTGTAGATGAAGAACATGACGGCAGCTATAAGCAAGAGGAGATTGTTGTTTATCAGGGGCGCGATATGGCCATTTTACGTGCCAATAAGGAGCATATTCCTATTGTACTTTCTACCGCCACACCCAGCTTAGAAACTTGGGTGAATTATAAAGAGGGGCGTTATAGCCGTTTGCATCTGGAAAGCCGCTTTGGTGGGCAAATATTACCGGATATCCATTTAATAGATTTAGAAGATAATCGCCCACAAAGGGGGCAATGGATTAGCCCGATTTTGGCCGAAGAGATTGAAGCCAATTTAGCAACTGGTGAGCAAACATTATTATTTTTAAACCGCCGTGGTTATGCGCCGCTGACTTTATGTTATAGCTGTAAAAGTAAGATAGAATGCCCCAATTGCTCTACATGGTTGGTTGAGCACCGTAATCGGGGGCGATTACTGTGCCACTATTGCGGATTTGAGCAAAATATTCCCAAAATTTGCCCAGTATGCGAAAAAGAAGATACCTTGGTTTCAGTAGGGCCGGGGGTGGAGCGCATATTAGAGGAAGTCAGTGAAAGATGGCCTCAGGCACGGGTAAGCCAAGCATCGTCCGATGTTTTGGGTAGCCCGCAAAAAGCGGCCGAGCTGGTTGCCCAGATTGAAAATAAAGAAACCGATATCATTGTGGGTACACAAGTGATTTCCCGCGGTTATCACTTCCCCGATTTAACTTTGGTGGGGGTGATAGATGCCGATGCTGCCTTAGGCGGCGGGGATTTACGAGCCGCCGAACATTCATGGCAGTTGTTATGGCAGGTTGCAGGCCGCGCAGGGCGCTCAACAAAAGAGGGGCGGGTTTATTTGCAAACCCATTTGCCGCAAAATAATGTAATGCGTGCTTTGGTTTTGCACGATCGTGATTTATTTATGGAGCGCGAGATTAAAGAGCGCAAACAAATTTTTATGCCCCCTTATGGCCGTTTGGCTACCCTTACATTATCCGATAGCGATGAAAACCGCCTTTATCAGGTGTGTCGCAAATTTCAGAAAGCAATTCCTACAAATGAACATATTCATGTTTACGGACCAGCGACACCACCGATTGAGAAAATACGGAATCGCTTTCGTATGCGTTTTATGGTCATGGGGCCAAAAGATATGCGCTTGCAGCCTTATATTCATTTATGGTTACAACAAGCAGCGTTGCCATCGCAAACGCGCATGAAAATTGATATCGACCCCTATAATTTTATGTAATAGATAAAGTAAAATAGTGGGTTATACGAAATTTTAATCTTTTATTTGTTGATTATTAACGGGCAATATCAACTATAAATGGTTGGATATATAACTTATTATCATATGGTATAATCTTGTATATGGAGAATAATCATTTTTTATCAATTTATCATATTGCAACTTGAAAAGTGATGTGTTAATTTGTTTGAAACGATTTTTTGCTTATTTTTTTAAAGCATTTTAACTTATAACAGGTTACAGGGATATTACTCGTGTCAGCATCTGCTTTTGATACCCATGAAGTTGCTAAACGCTACGGTAAAGCTTTGTTAGAAATAACTAACGAGGTTAACCAGTTAGACCGAACGATAGAAGACGCCCAAAATTTGCAAGAGCTTATTGCCGAAAATGAAGAATTTAATCAGATAGTTCATTCTCCGCTTTTTACAAAAGAAGACCAATGGTCGGCGATTGCAAAAGTTTTGGATGTTTTAGAAGCCGGCGAGCCAATGAAAGGCTTTGTACAAACCCTATGCGAAAACCGCAGAGGGTTTATTTTAGACCGCGCGCTCAATGCTTTTACTGCACAAGCCGAGGAATATAAAGGTATTCAGCCGGTAATTGTGCGCTCGGCAAAAGCATTAACTGCTAATCAGCAAGAAAATTTACGCCAAGCCTTAAAAAAGGAACTTGGTAAAGAAATTCGCTTAGACTTAATTGTAGAGCCTTCTGTAAAAGGCGGGTTAAGTTTAGAAATAGGTTCAAAATTTATCGATAACACGCTTAAAACAAAACTCGATCGTTATCATCAAGCCATGAAGGGGGACGTTTAATATGGATATCCGCGCCGCGGAAATTTCGGCAATCTTGAAGGATCAAATTGCTGGTGTTAATAATGAAGCTGATGTGGCCGAGGTTGGCCGTGTGCTTTCGGTGGGCGATGGTATTGCCCGTGTTTATGGTTTAGATAATGTGCAAGCCGGCGAGATGGTCGCCTTTGAAAACGGCGTGCGCGGTATGGCATTAAACCTAGAATCCGATAATGTGGGTGTTGTTATTTTTGGTAGCGACCGCGATATCGAAGAAGGAACATTGGTTCGCCGTACGGGCGAAATTGTGGATGTTCCTGTGGGTAAAGAGCTGTTAGGCCGTGTGGTTGATGGCCTTGGTGTTCCGATTGATGGTAAGGGCGACCTTAATACATCGGAAACCCGTGTGATTGACGTTAAGGCACCGGGCATTATGCCGCGTAAATCGGTACATGAGCCTGTGCAAACTGGTATTAAAGCGATTGATAGCTTAATCCCCATTGGGCGTGGCCAACGGGAATTGATTATTGGTGACCGCCAAACCGGTAAAACTGCGGTTATTTTAGATACCATCATTAATCAAAAGAAAATTAACGATGCCGCCAAAAGCGATAAAGAAAAAATGTTCTGTGTTTATGTGGCCGTTGGTCAAAAACGCTCGACAGTTGCACAGTTTGTGCGTGTTTTAGAAGAATATGGTGCATTAGAATATTCAATCATTGTTTCGGCTACAGCGTCCGACCCTGCACCGATGCAATATTTAGCCCCTTATGCCGGTTGTGCGATGGGTGAGTATTTCCGCGATAACGGAATGCATGCAACAATCTTTTACGATGACCTTTCGAAACAAGCGGTGGCTTATCGTCAGGTTTCGTTATTACTTCGCCGTCCTCCGGGGCGCGAGGCTTATCCGGGCGATGTGTTCTATCTCCATTCACGTTTGTTAGAACGTGCTGCGAAACTCAATGAGGCTCATGGTGCGGGTTCGTTAACAGCCTTACCTGTGGTGGAAACTCAAGCCAACGACGTTTCGGCTTATATCCCGACCAACGTTATTTCCATTACCGATGGCCAAATCTTCTTAGAAACAGATTTATTCTATCAAGGTATTCGCCCGGCGGTGAATGTGGGTATTTCGGTTTCTCGTGTGGGTAGTTCGGCTCAGACCAAAGCAATTAAAAAAGTTTCGGGCTCTATGAAGTTAGATTTAGCACAATATCGCGAATTGGCAGCCTTTGCCCAGTTTGCATCGGACTTAGATGCCACAACTCGTGGCCAGTTAGAGCGTGGGCAACGTTTAACCGAGATTTTAAAACAAGGGCAATATCAGCCATTAAGTGTGGAAGATCAAGTGGTTTCTATTTTTGCAGGTACCAATGGTTATCTCGATAAAATTCCGGTAACACAAGTCACTCGTTTTGAAGCCGAGTTATTAAATGCCGTACAAAATGGTGCGCCAGAAGTTTTAGATGATATTCGCAAAACACAGGATTTAACACCTGAAACAGCCGATAAATTAAAAAGCTTCTTAGATAAATTTGCTAAGAATTTTTCGTAAACGAGGAGATATTTTATGGCAACATTAAAAGAGCTTAAAACACGTATCAGCTCTGTTAGTTCGACCAAAAAAATCACCTCGGCGATGAAAATGATTGCGGCGGCTCGTTTGCGCCAAGCACAAAAAGCGGTAGAGGCTTCTCGGCCTTATGCAAAAGGCATGTCTTCCATTATGGGGCAACTTGCCGGTAGTGTAAAAGGCATGGAAAATCCGCCGGCTATGCTTGTGGGTAGAGATGAAGTTAAAACCGTATTATTTATTGTTGTATCGTCAGAGCGCGGCTTATGTGGTGGTTTTAATGCCAATGTGGTTAGAGAAACCCGCAGAAAAATTGCGTTAATTAAAGCGGCAGGGCAAGAGCCCAAATTGCTTTGTGTGGGCAAAAAAGCCAAAGATGCTTTAAAAGGTGAATTTAAAAATATTATGATTGACCATCAAGTTGTTATTAATGGTGGTGCAATCGAGTTTGATTCTGTTCAAAAGACAATGACGGATCTAACAGCTGCTTTTGAAGAAGGTGTTTTTGACAAAGCCTATATCATTTATAATCGCTTTGTGAATGCCATTACACAAGAGGTTGTAGATGAGCAAATTGTGCCGGTGAATATGCCGGAGGTCGACCCCGATGAAATTCCGTTATCGGTAGAATTTGAGCCTTCAGAGGATAAATTTGTTGCTGATATTTTACCCAAAAGTTTAGTGGTTAAACTTTATGGTACAATATTAGAAAGCTTTGCTGCCGAGCAAGCAGCACGGATGACAGCAATGGATAATGCATCGCGCAATGCGGGGGATATGATTAAAGACCTCACATTACAAGCAAACAGACAGCGTCAGGCTGCGATTACAACAGAATTAACAGAAATTATTTCCGGCGCTGAGGCCGTTTAACTAAAGTGGTTTAAGGAAAGTTAAAAAATGACAGAGAATATTGGTAAAATTACACAAGTCTTAGGGGCTGTTGTCGATGTGCAGTTCGACAGAAAAGCAGAGCTCCCGGCTGTTATGAATGCCTTACATACAGATAATAACGGCAATAACCTTGTATTAGAGGTTGCTCAGCATTTGGGTGAAGGCATTGTTCGCACAATCGCGATGGACGTTACTGAAGGTTTAGTCCGTGGACAAAAAGTGATTGATACAGGTGCGCCGATTTCTGTACCCGTGGGGCCAGAAACTTTAGGCCGTATTGTGAATGTAGTTGGTGAAACTGTAGATGAAAAAGGGCCTATCCCGACTGATCGCCGTTTCCCAATCCACCGTCCGGCTCCTGAATTTGTCGAACAATCAACCGAAGCCGAAATTTTATTAACCGGTATTAAAGTGGTGGACTTACTAGCGCCTTATCCTAAAGGGGGTAAAGTTGGCCTATTTGGTGGTGCCGGTGTGGGTAAAACAGTTTTGATGCAAGAGCTTATTAACAATATTGCAACAGTGCATGGTGGTTTTTCGGTTTTTGCGGGTGTGGGCGAACGCACAAGGGAAGGTAACGACCTTTACCATGAAATGATTGAATCAGGCGTGAACACAGTAGAAGGGCCGGGTTCAAAATGTGCGCTTGTTTATGGCCAAATGAACGAACCTCCGGGGGCGCGTGCACGGGTGGCCTTAACAGGCTTAACCATGGCCGAATACTTCCGTGATGAAGAAGGCCAAGACGTTTTATTATTTATTGATAACATCTTCCGCTTTACCCAAGCAGGTGCTGAGGTTTCGGCTTTATTAGGTCGTATTCCATCGGCTGTGGGTTATCAGCCAACATTAGCAACCGATATGGGTGCTTTACAAGAACGGATTACATCGACACGTAAAGGTTCGATCACTTCGGTACAAGCGATTTATGTACCCGCCGATGACCTTACTGACCCGGCGCCAGCAACATCATTTGCGCACCTAGATGCTACAACCGTGTTGGATCGGAATATTGCCTCTATGGGTATTTATCCGGCGGTGGATCCACTCGATTCAAGCTCACGGATTTTAGATCCCCATGTGGTGGGTGAAGAGCATTATAAAGTAGCGCGTGAGGTTCAGCGTATCTTACAGCAATATAAATCGCTGCAAGATATTATTGCAATTTTGGGTATGGATGAACTTTCGGAAGAAGATAAACTTGTTGTGGCGCGTGCGCGTAAAATTCAGCGTTTCTTATCGCAACCCTTTAACGTGGCCGAGGTATTTAACGGTATACCGGGTAAAACAGTATCGTTAGAAGATACAATTAACGGCTTTAAAGGCCTATGCCAAGGTGATTATGACCATTTACCCGAAGCTGCTTTTTATATGGTTGGAAATATTGAAGAAGCAATTGAAAAAGCACAAAAACTTGAAGCCGAAGCTGCAGCTTAATGCTGTAGCTTTGCCTTAATTAAGGGAGAGCCTTATGGCAGAACAAGTAAAATTTGAGATTATATCGCCCGCAAAGCTCGAGGCATCGGGGCAGGCGGATATGATTATTGTTCCGGGTGCAGAAGGCGATTTGGGTTTACAAGCCGAGAGAATGCCGATTATGCTCATGTTACGCCCGGCAGTTGTTTACATCTTTAATGGTAATACAGTTGCCCAACGTTATTTTGTTAAAGGCGGCTATGCGCAATTTGAAAATAATGTGGCACGTATTTTATGCGAAGATACATTCCCCATGAGTGATATTACGGCCGAGGCGGCTAATAAAAGATTAGCTGATGCCCAACAAAATTTAAAAGATGCTAAAGATGAGACCGATAAAATTATTGCCAAGGCAGATGTGAAAGCGGCCGAAGGTTTAATTTACGCCTTAAACCATCCATCTTATTCGTAAATAAGTATTTTATCCAAAAAATAATCCTGTAGCCATTTGACTACAGGATTTTTTTTATCTGCTCTATCGGAATAGTTAGCGAATACGCTTTGCCACTACTTTTTGATAAACACTACCAAATACAGGTTCTATGCTCCATTCAAAATCTTTAGAAAGTTCGGGGTCGGCAAAAGATTCAATAGAGTTTGCCCACATAGAAGGAGCAAATGGCTCTAAATGTTTATTGATAAAGCTCAGAATATAACGAATGGGTTGCCATTTTTTTGGGTTGGCATAATCGATATAAACCGATTTTCCGCCCACACGGGTACGATTAAGCATATTGTTAATCACTTCGGTTTTTTTGCTATCGGGGACCTCATGGAGTAAAAAGAAGCTACCCATAATATCATAATCGCCAATGCCGGCAGTTGCCGCATCTTCTTGCCAAACTTGTGCCCATTTCATATCGCGTAATTTTTTTAGGGCATGGCGAACTTGTACAGGGGTAACATCAACTAAATGGAAAGTTCCTTCTTTACCCACATGGTTGGCAATGCGTTCCACCATAGGGCCATAAACATGTGCCATCATCATCATGCGGCAGCCGGGTTCAATCTCGCTTAAAAATTTACGCAATAAACGCCGATCTTGAAAAAATAATAAAATCGAAACAGTAAGTGGATTATCTAACAAATCGGCATTTTTATCCGATACATAAGCCCAATCGTAAACTTCTTTCATATATTCCGGAACAGCTTCATCGGTAATAACCGTATTTGGTTGCTCAGAGGTCTGTTCTTCTTCTAAAATAATCTCTTTCTTTAATGCGGATTCCATTTACTTTCCCCAAATTTTCTCTAAATTATTCAGCAAATTTAGCATTAATTCCTATAACTGACAATAAAAACAGTAACATTTATTGTAATAATTATACTATATTCTATCCACAATAAAAATATGGTTGAAATTTGCATAAAAATTATCCATTTTTCATAAACATGACGATATATAGCAATAAAAAAGGTTAAAAAATGCTCAATTTACATATGAAGCCCCCAAGCGAAACAAAGCGTGTTGCCGTTGCCATGAGCGGCGGTGTTGATTCTTCGGTTGTAGCTGGTTTAATGAAGCAGCAGGGCTATGATGTAATTGGCGTAACCTTAGCAATGCAGGGAAACTTAGCCCCCACAACAGACCAAGCAGCCGTTCGCGATGCCAAAAAAATGGCCGAATATTTGGATATTCCGCATCAGGTTGTGGAGCTTTCTGATTTATTTAGAAACGCGGTTGTCAATCCGTTTGCCGAAAGTTATTTGGGCGGCGAAACCCCTGTACCATGTGCGGCATGTAACAAAAAAGTGAAGTTTGGTGCTTTATGGGATGCTGTAAAGGATTTGGATTGTGATTATCTGATTACGGGCCATTACATTAAATGGCGCCCGGCAGAAGATGATGGCAACGCCCAAATATGGCGTGGTACTGATTATCGGCGCGATCAATCCTTCTTTTTATGCCAAGTACCCATGGAGCGTTTAAATAATGTGCGTTTTCCTTTAGGAGATTTATCTAAAGATGATACACGGCGTATGGCCAAAGAAATGGGCTTAGAGGTGCATGATAAACCCGATAGCCAAGATATTTGTTTTGTGCCCACAGGCAAATATGCCGAAGTTGTCGAGAAATTACGCCCCGGTGCGAGCGAACCCGGTGATATTGTGCATATTGAAGACGGCCGTGTTTTAGGCCAACATAAAGGGATAATTTATTATACAATCGGGCAACGCCGTGGTTTAGAAATTGGCGGGGGCGATCCGTTATACGTACTTAAGCTCGATGCCGCTAAAAACCAAGTGATAGTTGGCCCTACAAGTGCATTGCACCGCAAAGTGGTTTATATAAAAGATTTAAACTGGATTGGCGATGAAGGTTGGCCAGCAGAGGGCAGGGAAGTGATTGCCAAAACACGCTCCTCGCAACAATTAAAACCCGCACGGATTTATGCCAATAAGGAAGATAAAACAGCAAAGATTGTTTTTGATGAAATGCTTGATAGCGTAGCCCCCGGGCAAATTGGTGTAATGTACGATGGCGACCGCCTATTGGGTGGGGGTTGGATTACCGGCGCCGATTAGGGATTTTACAAATTATCCATACTTATGCTATTGTTTTCATAGATTTATTGAATTAAAGGAATAGGTGAAATGGGTAAAAAAATTCTGCTGATATTCGGCCACCCGAATAAGGATAGCTTTTGTTATGGATTATTAAAGGCCTATGAGGATGGTGCTTTAGAAACGAATAAAGCAGAAATTGATGAAATTATTTTATCGGAGTTGAATTTTGATATCGTTTTGCATAAAGGCTATAACGAGATTCAGCCATTAGAGCCAGACCTTATTATTGCTCAGCAAAAGATATTATGGGCAAATCATCTTGTTTTTGTTTATCCCAATTGGTGGGGGGCAATGCCGGCATTAATGAAAGGTTTTTTTGAACGTTGTTTTTTACCAAGCTTTGCATTTAAGTATCGGGTAAACTCATTATTATCCGATAAATTACTTAAAGGCAAAACGGCGGATATCCTTGTAACAATGGATACGCCAGCTTGGTATTATCGGTGGGTATATTTTCAGCCCGGGCTTCATCAGCTAAAAAAATGTATTTTAGAATTTTGCGGTATTCGGGTTAAAAATGTTTGTATATTCTCTCCCGTTAAAATGGCCAATGTACAAAAGATAAAGCAATGGTTACTACGGGCAAAAAATTTAGGAGAAAAATCAGTAAATATTTTGTAAAAATAAAAAAGAGAGGTCAGAGCCTCCCTTTTTGCACGATATCTTAAAATTATTTTTTCATATCTTTTAATGCTTGAATTTCTTCGGCAGATAGCTGAGAAATTAACCCCATTTGGTCAGCATAAGTATCCCATTCTTCTTTGGTATAATTCGCAGGGTCATAAGCTTCGTGACAAATAATGCATTTTGTTGCGACTAAAGCCTCGGTACTTATTTTATCTTCATGTTTTTTATCTTCGGCATATGCTGTTAATGCTAATAAAATAACGGCAGAAACAGCTAATGATATTTTTTTCATCTATTCCTCTTTTTATTCTTTAATGTTTTTAAGCGCTTGTTTTTCTTCATCAGAAAGTTGGGCATAAACCGACATCACGTTAATACGCTCATCCCATTCGGATTGAGAATATTGTGTGGCATCCGGCGTGGCATGGCATGTAGAGCATTTTGTATTTAATATTTCGGTTGTGTTGATTTCGGCCTGTGCAGCCATTGTGCTAGTTACCATTAAAACAGATAGAAATATAGTTATTTTTTTCATTGTAGTTATCCTAAATTACTTATCATCAGATAATATATAAGAATTTTATTTTATTTTAGTAAAAATTTTATATATCTTTATTTTTTTCTGCCGCTTGCCATGCAATATTCGCATAATATTCCATTACATCGGTAGAATCATAGCATTCATCAGGTGCTTTAAAATAGTTGAGGTTTGTTTTTTTATTATCCTTCTTCATATAAGTAAATTGTGGACAATTTATGTTCTCAAAAATATGTTTGGTATTTTCATTGGCCTTAAAATAAAGCATATCATCATCAATGATTGCAAACATGCGTCCGTCTCTAAATACACCAAAACTTCCGAACATACGTTTAATATGTATGGGGTACCAATCTTGCAACATTTCTTCTATAAAATCATTAAATTCATTTGGCATTTCAAAAATCTTTCGGTAATTTATAATAATTTTATTGCAATTTTATTAAAAATTCGATAAATATTTGAAGCATTATTTTTGGGGGCCTGTAGCTCAGTTGGTTAGAGCTATCCGCTCATAACGGATCGGTCGCAGGTTCAAGTCCTGCCGGGCCCACCATTAAATATTCCCCACTTGATATCATTACGAAATTTTATATGCTCAATATAGGCTAGTATGAATAAAAGTGGTTATTTTTTCAAAATATATAATAAATGATAGATTATAAAGCAATTTATCCCAATATTGAATATGGGTAAATAAGCAATAATGGATGGTGTGAAATGCTTACAGCTTGTTTGGCAATTTTAGTTGGGCTAATTTTATTAGTATGGAGTGCAGATCGTTTTGTCGAAGGTTCGGCATCAACAGCTAAATATTTTGGAATGCCCCCCTTGCTCATTGGTATGGTCATTGTGGGATTTGGTACCTCCATGCCCGAAATGGTGGTTTCTTCTTTAGCGGCCTTCGATGGCAATACAGGTATTTCTTTAGGTAATGCCTATGGCTCAAACATCGCTAATATTGCTTTAATATTGGGTATTTCGGCACTCATAAGCCCCATCATTGTGCATTCATCGGTTTTACGTAAAGAGTTACCTATATTGATATTGGTTACATTGGGCTCGGTTGTTTTATTGCTTGATTACAATTTATCTCGGCCTGATGCGATTATTTTATTATTGGTTTTTGCCGGCTTAATGGGCTGGACGATTACTCAAGGCCTTAAAAAGAATAAAGATGCTATGGGAAAGGATATTCAAGCCGAGCTTGCCGAAACTGAAATGCCCATTAAAAAAGCACTCTTTTGGTTAGTGGTCGGCCTTACTTTACTCATTATCAGCTCACGTATTTTGGTTTGGGGGGCGGTGGAGCTTGCAGAATTATTTGGTATTAGCAATATGATTATCGGGTTGACTATAGTTGCTGTGGGTACATCACTGCCGGAGCTTGCATCTTCCATTATTGCTGCCCGTAAAGGAGAGCATGATATTGCTTTGGGTAATATTATTGGCTCTAACTTATTTAATAGCTTAGCTGTGGTTGGGTTGGCGGGTATTATCCATCCATTTGCCATTGAACCGATTGTTGTTTACAGAGATATGGTTGTGATGTCTGTGCTTACCATGTTTCTTTTTGTTATCTGTTACGGCTTTAATGGCCGCCAAGGGCGGATTAACCGGTATGAAGCTACAACTTTACTATTCGTGTATTTTGCTTATACAAGTTGGTTAATTACCGATGTTATTTAACCATTAATCGTTTCGGGCTTTTTTGTTGGATTGTTTTTTGCTAAAATAACCCATCAAAATAAATAGTTGGATAAAATATGCAAAATTGGCTGATGAACTTATTACCGCAACAAATTCTTATTGTTGGGCTAGCGGGGGGCTTTGTAGTAGCGACACTCATTTGGGCATTGGCTTTAATGCGCCTAAATAAAAAAACGAGCCAAAAAATCGATAGTCTTAAAAAAGAACAGCTTAACGATAAAGTTTCTATAGCGGCTTATGAGGCTACTATCAAACAAGAGAATAAAGCTTTTGAAGAAAAGCTGACCATGCTTGAAGATTCTAAGCAGGTGATGCTTGCGCAATTTAAAGAATTATCATCATTGGTTCTTAAAGAAAATTCATCGCAATTTTCTAATCAGCAGCAAACTCAGTTAAAGGAAATGCTCACACCGCTCAATGAAAAAATTAATTATTTTCAAAAGCAAGTGAGTGAAACTTATGATAAAGAAATGCGTGAGCGTGTGTCTTTGCGTTCTGAAATCCAAAATATTGTAAAATCATCGCAAAATTTGGGCGATGAAGCCCAAAAGCTCAGCCAAGCCCTAACGGCAAAATCTAAAACCCAAGGTATGTGGGGCGAGCTGGTTTTAGAAGGCATACTCGAAGATGCCGGGTTATCTAAACCCACCCATTATGAAACCCAAGTGGTTACACAGACTATTGACAATGGGCGGGTTGTTTTGGATGTATTACTGAATTTGCCGGATCAGAAAAAGATTATCATTGATGCTAAAGTCTCCTTACGCCCTTGGATGCGCTATATTGAAGCGCAAACGCCAGAAGAAAAAACGGTTGCATATCGCGAGTTAGAAAATGCTGTGGTTTACCATGTGGATGATTTAAGTAAGCGGGGTTATGAGCGCTTACCCAATGTGCAAACCCTCGATAGTATTTTGATGTTTATTCCGCAAGAAGGTGTATTATCCTTAATTAACGAGCAAAACCCCGATTTTTTTGCGAAAGCATTAAAGAAAAATATTTTATTGGTTGTGCCCTCAACCCTTATGCTGAGCCTAAGGGTGATTAATCATTTATGGAGGCTTGATCAGCAAGATCGTTTTGCACGGCAAATCATCATTGAAGCCCAAGCCTTACATAAAAAATTTGCGACCTTTGCCGAGCATTTAAACCGTGTGAAAAATGCTTTAGATTCTGCCGATAAAGCCTATGATGCCGCAATATCATCAATGGCTGGTAAGGGGGGTATTTTAAAACGTGTGCAGAATTTAGAGGATATGGGGGCAGCCTCCGAAAAAGAAATTAGCGAAACAGTCATTAATCAAATAGAGAAAAATGATTAATTATTAAACCTTATATTGCATATTTGGGGCTGTGAGTTATATACAATATAACAATCCGTATAAAGGTACATCTTTATGCTTGCCTTTTTTTGAGAGTATGGTTTATTTTCATCTCATTCAATTAGTTATAAAATTTATTAGTTAGGAATATTAAAATATGGCTGCACATCAATATGTTTATTGGATGCATAATCTTAAAAAAACTTATGCCGGCGGAAAAGAAATTTTAAAAGGCATTTCCCTTTCATTTTTACCCGATGCCAAAATTGGTATTGTGGGTCATAATGGTGCGGGTAAATCGACCTTATTAAAAATTATGGCGGGTATTGATACCGAGTTTAGTGGCGAGGCTCAACCGGCCGAAGGCGTAACTGTGGGTTATCTTGAGCAAGAACCGAAGTTAGATGCCAGCATGGATGTAGAAGGTAATATTTTAGCGGGTTTAGGCGATATTAAAGCGGTGCTCGATGAATTTAATGAGGTATCGGCTAAATTTGCCGACCCCGATTTAACCGATGATGAGATGAACAACCTAATTGAGCGCCAAGCAGAACTACAAGAGCAGATTGATGCTGTAGATGGTTGGTCGATAGACCGTACCTTAGAAATTGCGATGGATGCTTTACGTTGCCCAGCCAAAAATGCTGATGTTACAAAATTATCGGGTGGTGAAGCCCGGCGTGTGGCTTTATGTAAGCTTTTACTTTCTAAGCCGGATATTTTGCTTCTTGACGAACCAACCAACCATTTAGATGCCGAATCTATTGCATGGTTAGAACGCCATTTGCGCGATTATCATGGCATGGTTTTAATTGTCACCCACGACCGTTATTTCTTAGATAACATCACCGGTTGGGTATTAGAGCTCGACCGTGGCAAAGGTATACCGTTTGAGGGGCATTATAGTGCATGGTTAGAAGATAAAGCCAAACGCATGATGCAAGAACAAAAAGAAGAAGCTGGCCGTCAGCGGACTTTAGCCCGTGAGGTGGAGTGGATTAATCAATCCCCTAAAGCCCGCCAAGCCAAAAGCAAAGCACGGATTACGGCGTATGAAGATTTGCTTAGCCAAGATATGGAAAAACGCATTGGCGAAGCACAAATTGTTATTCCCCATGGCGAGCGTTTGGGCGATGTTGTGATAGAAGCCGAAAATCTATCCAAAGGTTATGAAGATCGTTTACTTATTGATAATTTAAGCTTTAAGCTCCCTGCAGGCGGTATTGTTGGGGTTGTGGGTGCCAATGGTGCGGGTAAATCCACATTATTCCGTATGATTACAGGTGCAGAATCCCCTAATAGTGGTAGTATTAAAGTTGGCGAGACTGTTGTTTTGGGTTATGTAGACCAATCCCGTGATGCCTTAGATGATAATAAAGCCGTGTGGGAAGAAATTTGCGATGGCCAAGAATTTATCGAGCTTGGTGGAACACGTATGCAAGGCCGTGCCTATGTGGGGCGCTTTAACTTTAAAGGCAGCGACCAACAAAAGAAAGTGAGCCTACTTTCGGGTGGTGAGCGTAACCGTGTGCATTTGGCAAAAATGCTTAAATCGGGTGCAAATGTCCTTTTACTTGACGAACCGACCAATGATTTAGATGTAGAAACCTTGCGTGCCTTAGAGACTGCATTAATCGACTTTGCGGGCTGTGCGGTAGTAATTTCTCACGATCGTTATTTTCTCGATCGTATTGCTACCCATATCTTAGCCTTTGAGGGCGATAGCCATGTGGAATGGTTTGAAGGCAACTGGCAGGCTTATCTGGAAGATAAAAAACAACGCCTTGGTGAGGATGCCGTTAACCCGCACCGCCTAAAATATAAAAAATTAACACGCTAATAATAAGCCCCCGAATATAAAGGGGGCTTAGTGATTATACTGCAAAATTTTCTCGTAATTTCGCAATATCTTTTAACGGAGATAAGCCGAATAATCGGCTATATTCTCGGCTAAATTGCGATGGGCTTTCATAACCTACAGCAAAGGCAGCATTAGCAGCATCTTGATTTTTTATAAGCATTAATTGGCGGGCTTCTTGTAGGCGAAGCTGTTTTTGATATTGCAAAGGGCTTAAGCTTGTTATTGTACGAAAATGTTGGTGGTATGATGAAAGGCTCATGCCGGCCATATCGGCTAAATCGGGTATGTTTAAAGAAGATTGAAAATTGAGTTTTAGCCAATCAATTGTTTTTGTTATCTGGTTGGTTTTACTTCCTAAAGTTGCGACTTGGCGTAAATATTCACCTTGGTTGCCCATAAGTAGTCGGTAAATAATCTCTTTTTGGATTAATGGGGCTAAAATAGTAATATCTTGTTCTACAAATAATAAATCCACTAACCGTTCAAAAGCATTAATCAGCTCTTGGGTAACTTCACCTGTCATCATACCTAAATTTGTATTTTTTGATTGAGGGGCGGCTATATGAGCATCTATAATCATTTGTGCAACTTCTTTCATATCTAATTTTAAGCGTACGCCTAAATAAGGCTGATTTTCGGTAGCCTGGGTGATTTCAACAAGTGTTGGCAAGTATGATAATGTAAGCAAATAGTGGTTTGCATTATACGTAAAAGTATCATTACCGATAAAAACACGTTTTTCTCCCTGAGCAATAAAACAAATGCCCGGTTCATACATAATATTAAAAGCATCAGTGACTTCATTGCGGTTAAAGAGTGAAAGCCCGTGAATTTGTGTTTTGTATTTTTCTCCATTTTCTGTTAATTGAGCAATTTTACTACATAGAGAATTAAGAGATAAATTCATTTTATTAACCCTATTATATTGTTTTTAATCATTATAATTTATATATTTTTTTATTTTTTATCAATAGTAAAATTTATTTTTTGGATAAATAGGCAATAATTTTAGAGGATTGCTATATCTTATATTTTAGAATTTTGGTAATTTTTGTAAATAATAAAAATTTAAAAATGGAGAAAAAAATGAAACCAACAATTAACTTTCCAAAGATGATAACAAAATCGAGTTTGCCTATTTTATTTGCTGTTTCTATGGTTGGGGCGAATATTAATGCGCAAGCAACGGAGAATATAATAATGAATACAGAAATGGTAACTGCTTTTGAACAAATGCAGAATAAAATGGAGCTTAAAGAGCTTGTGGATAGATTTTCAACATTATCCGATACGAAATCAGTACAAGAGCAAGTGATGCTTTTTACCGAAGATGCATTGCTTGAAACTTATCGGAACGGCGAAAAAAACTCTGAAATTCAAGGGCGAGATAATATTGCCGAACGATTTACAAGTTTTTTAGATCAGTTCTCAACGGTATATCATCAGAGTGGGCAACAAATAATTACAGAACTCACCGAAACAACGGCAAAAGGTACGGCCTATTGTTTGGTTGTTCTCATTCGTGAAAATGAGGGGAAAACAGAAACATTAACTCAAGGTGTTACTTATACCGATGAATTTGTAAAAATAGACGGCAAATGGATGTTTGCAAAACGGGCATCTAATTTTACTTGGGCTACAACGGATATAAGTGAATAACTGATTATTAGGAGGATAATATGACAAAAAACAATTTAACCCGTAGGCAATTTTTAGGTAATTCGGCTATTATAGGTGCTGGGATTGCCCTTAGCAGCCATGCATTAGCCAATAGTTTAACTATACCTACAGCTACAAATTATACGCAACGCAAAATCGGTAATCTTTCGGTTGCCCCTATAGGGCTTGGTTGTATGAGCATGGCGGGGATTTATAATCCGCCACAACCAAAAGACGCAATGATAAAGCTTATTCGTCAAGCTGTTGATAATGGTGTTAATTTTTTTGATACAGCCGAGGTTTATGGCCCTTTTTATAGCGAAGAAATTGTAGGTGAAGCACTAAAACCTTACCGAAATCAAGTGAATATTGCGACAAAATTTGGGTTTGATTTTAACGGAAACAGTACAATAGGGCGTAGTAGTGAGCCACAACATATAAGAACTTCAGTTGAAGGAATGCTGAGCCGATTGCAAACGGATAGAATAGATTTACTCTATTTGCATCGTATGGATCCGAATGTACCCATAGAAGATATTGCCGGTACAGTGAGTGAATTGATTGCGGAAGGTAAAGTGCGTAACTTTGGATTATCGGAGGTCTCACCCGAGACCATACGCAAAGCCCATGCCGTACAACCTGTTGCGGCATTACAATCAGAATATTCTATTTTAGAGCGTGTGATGGAAGCTGAAATTTTGCCTCTTTGTAAGGAACTCAATATTGCCTTTGTTCCTTGGGGGCCATTGACTCGCGGTATGCTAACGGGCCGGTTTGATGCACAATATCAAGCAGACTTCCGCCGTGCGGGTGTTCCATATTTTACCCCCGATGCCCTAAAAGAAAACTTAAAAATGGTGGATTATCTCCAAACATGGGCGGTATGTAAAAATGCAACAACAGCTCAAATTGCTTTAGCATGGTTATTGGCGCAAGAGCCGTTTATCGTTCCAATACCCGGTACAACCAACCCGAACCATTTAATGGAAAATATCGGGGCAATGAATATCTCATTTACAGATGACGAAATTATCGAAATCCGGCAAGCTATCAATTCCATGCCTTTAGTTGGTTTTAGAACCACAGAAAGTGTGCATCAAGATTTATAAATTTTTTACTTATGATAATAAGGCACCCCAGATGAGATATTATTTGGGGTGTTTTTTTATGGGAAGGAGCGTATATTTATTCTTTATAATATAAGTAAAGAGAAATAAGATGGTTTGGATAGATATTATTACTTTTTTTATAATTATCGGGTTATGGGTCGGGTATTCTTACTTTGAATGGAAAGAGCGTGATAGCTCGATTATGGGATATATTGATTATTATCGCAAAGAATGGATGACCCAAATGTTAAAACGCGAATTACGCATGGTCGATACTGGTATTGTTACCATGTTGGGTCGTTCAAATACCATGTTTGCATCCACGTCGGTGGCGGTTATGGCGGCTATTATTACCGTTATGGCATCTTACGAGAGTGTTTATCAGGCCATTGGAGGAATATCCTATAGTTGGCCAACATCTAAAATAGCATGGGATATTAAATTTAGCTGTTTGCTTTTTGTTATTGTTTATGGATTCTTTAAATTTATTTGGTCATTACGTCAGTTCAATTTTGCCGCCGTGATGATTGGAGCGGCCCCTGATAAAAGTGAGGCTGATACGGCCGAGGCTAAAAGATTAGCCCTAAAAACAGCCCGATTACTCGAAAAAGGTATGGGTAATTTCACTTTAGGATTACGCTCCTATTATTTCGCTATTGCACTATTAGCTTGGATTTTTCACCCCGTACTTGGCATAATTGCAGCCACAATGGTGGTTATTACACTTTATCGGAGAGAGTTTTATTCTAAGGACTTCGGCTTACGCGGTTAATTTAAAGAATATTGACCTAAAAAGGTAATATGTGTTATTCTTGTATACTAATGCTTCTTTTGGTAAGAGAAGTAATAATAAAAAAAAAGATAAAAAGGGAATAACAAATAATGAAAAAATTACTTATTACCGTTGCTGGTATATCGATGTTTTCTATGTATGCAAGTGCCGCCGATCGTGTAAGCTTTTATTGCTCTGCACAAGAAGATTGGTGTCAAAATATTGCCGATACATATTCAAAAGCATCGGGCGCAGATGTTTCTATGGTTCGCCGTTCATCGGGTGAAACTTTAGCACAAGTTCGTGCCGAGGCCCGCAGACCCAAAGGTGATTTATGGTGGGGGGGAACTGGTGATCCACATCTTCAAGCAGCCGAGGAAGATTTAACATTAGAATATGAATCTCCCAATATGGAAGGCCTTTATTCTTGGGCGATTAATCAATATAACGCTTCTAAAGGTAAAACCGTTGGCGTATATACCAATGCGTTAGGTTTTGGCTATAATACTGAGCTTATGGAGGCCAAAGGTTTAGAAAAACCCCAATGCTGGGCCGATTTAGTTAAGCCCGAGTATAAAGGTTTAATCCAAATGGCTAACCCAAATTCATCGGGTACAGCCTATACAATGCTTGCAACCATTGTTCAGCTTATGGGCGAAGATGAAGGCTTTGAGTATATGAAGCAACTTCATAAAAATATTAACCAATATACAAAATCAGGCTCGGCCGGTATTAAAGCGGCAGGTCGGGGCGAAACTACCATTGGTATTGTATTCTTAGGCGATGCGGCTCAACAAAAGGTAGAAGGTTTCCCTATTGAATATGTTGCCCCTTGCGAAGGTACTGGTTACGAGGTTGGTTCTATGTCGGTTATTAAAGGTGCCCGCAACGAAGAAGCCGCAAAAAAAATGTATGATTGGTTATTAACTGTTGATGGCCAAAATACAGCCCATAATGTAACCGCACTCCAAGTGATGTCAAACCCGAATGTTGAACCTGTAGAGGGTTCCCCCAATATGAGCGAAATGAAGTTTATTGATTATGACTTTAATGAATATGGCTCTGCAGATACCCGTACCCGGTTGTTAAAACGCTGGGATGATGAAGTTTCTACATTACCACGTTAATAATATCACTATAGGGATTATGCAAATAGTCCCTTTTACTTAAGGGTTTAACAATAATGCGAATGCGTAAAACAATACTCACGCTTGTCGCCTTAGGGGGACTGGGCTTTTTAATTTTGCCTTGGTATGCAACCTATGACGGATTTTTTAGCTTTATCTGGTTAACCGATGGCTATCCGTATGACGAGGAATATGCACCAGCAATCTTACAAATAATTTCTTATGGTCGTTGGTGGCTTGCGCCAATGGGCTTGGCTCTCATACCACCGCTGATTACGGCTTTTTCGTCCTTGCATGAATCGAAACGGGCTTATGTTTACATTGTTTCGGGCTGTGCAGGTTTATTATGGATGATCATGCAATCCCTTGCGATTAATATCGATGGCTTAGAATTTGCTTTTCTACGGGCAATTTTTGGTAATCCGGATATTATGCAAGAGGGAATGGGCATGGGGGCAACTATAACTTCGGTTGTCCTTATTAGTATTTTATCTTATGGTCTCGCCCGTCGGGGTGCAGTCAATGGCGATGTTTTTGTAGTGGCTTCCATTACATTAATCGTTGCGTTGATTGCTCTATTTATCTTCTTCCCGATTACAACCATTTTAAAATCGGCATTTGAAACACCCACAGGTGTTTTCCAGCCGTCTTTGGTTGTGGAGCGATTTGCCAATAACAAAGTTTGGGGGCTAAGCTGCCTAAGCGCACGAACATCCTGCGGTGTGGCTTGGAATAGTTTATTTTTAGCCGTATCAGTTGCTTTAAGTACAACTATTTTGGGTGCAGCCTTTGCATTATTAATGCAACGTACAGCATTTAAAGCCAAATGGTTAATGCGGGTATTTTCTATTTTACCAATTATTACACCACCCTTTGTTATCGGTATGGCGCTTATTTTAATCTTCGGGCAATCGGGTACAGTAACTGTTGCATTGTCCAATTTACTCGGTATCGAGCCTAGCCGTTGGATGTATGGTTTTTGGGGCATATTTATTGCCCAAACATTATCCTTTACACCTATTGCTTTTATGGTTCTTATGGGGGTTGTCGATGGTATTTCGGTTTCTATGGAAGAAGCCTCGCAAACTTTAGGTGCCGATAGATGGAAGACCTTTAATACCGTAACATTTCCGCTGATGCGCCCGGGTTTTGCCAATGCCTTTTTACTCGGCTTTATTGAAAGCTTGGCCGATTTTGGTAACCCCCTTGTGCTTGGCGGTAACTATGATGTGCTCTCGACGGATATCTTCTTCACTATCACCGGCGCACAAGCCGATTACGGCCGGGGTGCGGTATTGTCCTTTATCCTGTTAACATTCACGCTTTCTGCTTTCTTCTTGCAACGTTGGTGGATGGGCAAAAAATCTTATGCCACCGTTACAGGCAAGGCCGACCAAGGTATTCCGCCCGAGCTCCCTAAAGGATTACAAGCCATTATATATTGTTTGACTATTCCTTTTGTTATTTTTACATTTGCTGTTTATTTGCTCATTGTCTATGGCGGTTTTGTCAAACTATGGGGTCGCGACAATACTCTCACGCTCGAGCATTATCGCCGTGGATTTTCCTTTGACTTTTCTGATGGTTTAAATTTCACCGGTGCGGCGTGGGATAGTTTATTTGTTACTTTAAAAATTGCTTTACTTTCAGCGCCGATTACAGCGGCTTTGGGTTTATTAACCGCATGGTTGCTCATTCGCCAACGATTTGCCGGTAAAAATATTTTTGAGTTCGGTACAATGCTTAGCTTTGCAATCCCGGGTACGGTTATTGGTGTAAGCTATGTGCTTGCCTTTAATATTCCACCAATCGAAATTACGGGTACGGCTTTAATTTTAATTATCTGTTTTGTTTTCCGTAATATGCCGGTAGGGGTACGGGCAGGGGTGGCCTCTATGAGCCAGCTTGATGCCAGCTTAGATGAAGCTTCTATTACTTTAGGTGCATCATCGGCCAAAACATTGCAAAAAGTTGTATTGCCGTTATTACGTCCCGCCATCATTACAGCCCTTGTATATAGTTTTGTTCGGGCAATGACGGCGATTTCTGCGGTAATTTTCTTAATTTCTGCCGATTATAATTTATCAACAGCTTATATTATCGGGCGTGTGGAAAACGGCGATTACGGTATTGCGATTGCTTATTCGACCGTATTAATTTTTGTTATGTTGGCTGCAATAATTTTTGTTCAGCTAGCCGTTGGCAAACGTAAACTCCGAGCCAGAAGTATAGAGGATTAAATAGATGATGAATCAAGAAAATAAAAATATTCAAACAACACCGTCATCGGATGCTCCGGTTTCGGTAGAATTTAGAAATATTATTAAAGCCTATGGCGATGTGCATGCGGTGGATGATGTTTCTTTTAAAATCCATAAGGGTGAACTTGTTACTGTTTTAGGGCCATCGGGCTGCGGTAAAACCACAACCTTGCGTATGATTGCCGGCTTAGAGCTACCCACAAGCGGTAGTATCCATATTGGTGGCGATGATGTTACTCGGTTAACCGCAACGCACCGCGATGTTTCTATGGTGTTTCAGTCTTATGCACTTTTTCCCCATATGAATGTGATACAAAATGTTTCGTATGGATTAGTGGTTAGCGGTATGAAAAAGGCCGATGCTGCCGTTAAAGCCGAGGTTGCATTAAAAACTGTGGGCTTAGAAGGTTTTGGCCAACGTTTACCCAGCGAGCTTTCGGGCGGGCAACAGCAACGTGTGGCTGTGGCAAGGGCTTTAGTTTTAGAGCCAGAGGTTCTGTTATTCGATGAACCGCTTTCGAACCTCGATGCCAAATTGCGCCGCCATATGCGCGAGGAAATTCGTGCTTTGCAGCAAAATCTGAATCTAACAGCTGTTTATGTTACCCATGACCAAGAAGAAGCCATGGCGGTTTCAGACCGTATTATCGTGATGAAAAATGCTGTGATTGCCCAAGAGGGGACTCCGCGCGATTTATATGAGCGCCCCAAAAACAAATTTGTGGCCAGTTTCATTGGCGAGGCCAATTTAGTGGAAACAAAAGCCGAAAAAGTTGAAGGTAATTTGTATAAGGTAACCTTAGATAATGTTGTGAAATTTATTGAGCAAGATAATTTGGTTGAAAATAAAACCACATGGGCGGTTTTACGGCCAGAGGGTATTAAGCTCCATGCAGAGCAAGGGGAAAACCGCCTTAAAGTCTCAACAAAATTAGCAACTTATTTAGGTAGCCATTACGAATATGAATTCGAAAGTTCTCTGGGTATTTTATTTACAACCTCGGCCGATTTTGGGTTTACCCCCAAAGAGGGTGATGATGTTCACATTGAATTTTCGGATACTGGTTTTTATTTGGTGCAAGAATAATTGCGCACGCAATAAAATAATGCTTGCAATATAAAGAAATCTTTATATAGTTACCTATCTCGACTAAAAAGGTAGGTAAATGGCAAGTTTTACGAAACATATCGAAATCTATAAAGCCTTAGGCGATGAAACACGCTTAAGGCTATTATATCTATGTGCGCAAAACGGATTATCTATCAAAGACCTAATGGTCATTACCCAACAATCGCAACCAAGGCTTTCGCGCCATCTTAAATTAATGGTGCAAGCCCATATCCTTAATCGGGTGCAAGAGGGCAATAGTGTTTATTTTTATCTGAATCGTGCCGATGATTACCAAAAATTATGGGATTATATATTAAATGATATTAAGAATGCGCAGGTGATTAAAGCCGATATAGATGAACTTAAAGCATTTACCAAAATTAAGGCAAGCCAAGCAATATCGGATTATGCCCCAAAAGCCCTTAATTGGGAGCGGGTGAGCAATAAAATTGGCCGTAGCGAAATCATTGATGTGCATATTAAGAATATTATTACCAAGCTCAAACCACAAAAATTGCTTGATGTCGGCTGTGGATACGGCCATTTATTGGGGCAGGTTTCACCCTATGTATCCCAAGCCTATGGGCTAGAGCCCGATGTGCAGATGATTCATTTGGCGCGCGCGCATATGTTGGTATTAGGGCGCGATAATGTGGTGTTTTATAAGTCTGATATCAGCGAATTATCTCAATACAATCGCAAATATGATTGTATCATTGCCCATTTCTTTTTGCATCTTATTAAGGGTACCGATACAGCTATTCAGCTAATGCAGCAGGCTTTAGCGGATAATGGTGCATTAATCATTGTGGATATATGCACTCATGGGCAATCCGATTGGGCAAAAAAGCTGAAACATGCCCATTACGGATTTGGATTAGAACAATTGGTGGACATAACTAAAAAATTTGCTTTAGAGCTAGATTATTATTCAAAAATAGAAGGGCAATCATTAGATGCCCAAATTTTAGTATTTAAAAGGAAAATATAATGGGTGATGGATTAGAAATTTTATCGGGGTTACGGGCATTTGCAGGCGATTTACCAAAGCCGGGTGATATTGAGGTGAGTTTTGAGTATTTCCCGCCCAAAACCGAAAAGGCCGAAGCCAATTTATGGGAATGTATCACCGATTTAGCTCCGCTTAACCCAAAATTTGTATCGGTTACTTATGGGGCAGGCGGGTCAACGCGGGAAAGAACGCACGATACCGTCAAACGTATCCGTAACGAAACCCATTTAGAACCTGCGGCGCACCTCACTTGTGTCAATGCCTCTAAAGATGAAATCCATGAGATTGTAGATAATTATTGGGCAGAGGGTATACGCCATATCGTTGCATTGCGTGGGGATATGCCGGGCGGTGGAGATTACCAGCCCCACCCGCAAGGTTATGCTTTTGCGGCCGATTTGGTAGAAGGTTTAAAAAAACGCCATGGCTTTGAAATCTCAGTTGCTGCACACCCCGAGGTTCACCCCGAAAGTAGCGGTTTACAACAAGATTTAGATAATCTGAAGCGCAAGCAAGATGCCGGAGCGGTGCGGGCATTAACTCAGTTTTTCTTTGACCCCGAGGTCTTTTTGCGCTTTCGCGACCAAGCCCAGCTTGCAGGGATTAATATGAATATTGTCCCCGGAATTTTGCCCGTAACCAATTATACCCGCCTAACCGAGCTTGCCAAAGGTTGTGGTGCAACATTGCCGGCATGGATGGGCGATTTATTTGACGGGCTCGATGATAACCCCGAAACACGGCGCATGATTGCCGTTACCGTATCGGCTGCCCATGTGCTGATGTTATGGCGTAGGGGTGTAAGGCATTTTCATTTTTACACGCTGAATAGACCGGGACTTACAAAATCATTATGCCATTTATTAGGGGTACGCCCCACAGAAAATATTACCGAGCCATCTGCCAATAAGGAGAAATAAACAATAATGAGCGATATTAAACAATTATTAAAACAACAAATCCTTATAGCCGATGGCGGTATGGGCTCGCTTGTGCAAGACCTTGATTTGGATATCGAAAAAGATTATTGGGGCAAAGAAAATTGTACCGATGTCTTATGTTTGTCGCGCCCTGAGCTGATTAAGGGCATTCATCTGGAGTATCTTAAAGCGGGGGCAGACCTTATTACCACCAACAGCTTTGGTGGCTCGGCCATTACTTTAAGTGAATTTGAACTCCAAGACCAATGTTTTGAAATTAATAAACGTGCAGCCGAGATTGTACATGAAGCAATTAAGGAATATGGTGCCGGTGCGCCCAAATTTGTGATGGGCGATATAGGCCCCGGCACAAAATTACCTAGCCTTGGCCATATTGATTACGATACGCTCGAAGCCGGTATGATACCCCAATGCGAAGGTTTGTTGGCCGGTGGGATTGATTTATTTTTAATCGAAACCTGCCAAGACCCCTTACAAATTAAAGCCGCTATTAATGCCGCACGCATCGCCATGAAAAACCAAGGGCGTCATGTGCCTGTTTGGGTACAAGTATCGGTTGAAACCAATGGCGCTTTACTTGCGGGTTCCGATATTGCAGCCGCCGTAACCATATTAGAGGCTATGGATGTGGATTTAATTGGGCTTAACTGTGCCACGGGTCCACGAGAGATGTCTGCACATTTAGATTATATTGCAGAAAATTGGCAAGGTTTTATTTCTATTCAGCCCAATGCGGGCTTACCGGAGCTTGTCGATGGGCGTACCCATTATCCGCTTACACCAAGCGAGCTTGCCGCATGGCATAAAGCCTTTGTTGAAAAACAAGGGGTGAATGTAGTAGGGGGCTGTTGTGGCACAACACCAGAGCATATTAAAGCCACTTACGATATGCTGCAAGAGGTTGGGCGCAAACCCAAAGAACGCAATGCGGAATATATTGCGCGCGGCGCATCGCTTTATACAGCCAATGATTATTTGCAGGAAAATGCCTTTTATTCCATGGGGGAGCGTTGTAACTCGAACGGTTCTAAAGCGTTTAGAGATATGCAGGCGGCCGAGGATTGGGAAGGTTGTATCAATTTAGCTATTGAGCAACAAAAGGAAGGCTCTACAGCGCTTGATTTATGTGTTGCCCATGTGGATAGAGACGAAAAATCCGACATGATTACGCTCATGAGCCAAATGCGTTGGTCGGTCAATATCCCGATTGTGATTGATAGTACGGATACCGAAGTTATCCGAGAAGCCCTAAAACTCTATGGCGGTAAAGCAATTATCAATAGTATTAATCTGGAAGATGGCGAAAATGATGCAAGAGAACGCTTAGAGCTTGCCAAAAAATTTGGTGCATCGGTCATTGCCCTCACTATTGACGAAAAAGGCATGGCAAAAACATGTGCCGATAAAGTGGCTGTTACACAACGCTTAGTTGATATTGCATGCGGGGAATATGGCTTAAAACAGTCCGATTTATTTATCGACCCCTTAACATTCACTATTGCCACCGGCAACCCCGATGACTATGAGCTGGGTGCAGAAACACTCAAAGCCATTGCTGAGATTCGTAAAAATTGGCCGGATATTCAAATTGTGCTTGGTCTTTCAAATATCTCATTTGGGCTTAAAATGGCGGCACGCCATGTACTCAACTCGGTTTATTTGCATCATGCAATCCAAGCGGGAATGACGGCGGCAATTGTGCATGTTTCTAAAATCATGCCCTTGCATCAAATTGCCGATGATGAAGTAAAGTTATTTGAGGATCTTATCTTTAATCGCCGTAGCGAAGGTTATGACCCGTTAGAGCGGATTTTGGATTTATTTGCTGACAGAAAAGTGGTGGATAACAAACCCAAGCTTGATGACTTACCCTTAGAGGAACGTTTGACCCAACGGATTGTGGACGGCAATATGGTAGGGCTAGAAATCGACTTACAAGAAAGCCTCGATAAAGGGCGCGAACCCTTAGATATCATTAATACCACCTTGCTTGATGGTATGAAGATTGTGGGTGAGCTTTTTGGCAGTGGGCAAATGCAGCTTCCCTTTGTGCTAAAATCGGCTGAGACCATGAAGAAATCCGTGACTTATCTGGAACAATTTATGGAAAAAACCGATGGCCCTGCCCGGGGTAAATTGGTGCTGGCAACAGTAAAAGGCGATGTCCATGATATTGGCAAAAACTTGGTGGATATCATTATCTCTAATAATGGTTTTGATGTCTTGAATTTGGGGATTCGCCAAAATATCGAGGATATCTTAATTGCGGCCAAAGAGCATAATGCCGATGCCATTGGCATGAGTGGTCTTTTGGTGCGTTCTGCTATGATTATGAAGGATAATTTATCCCATATGAGTAGCGAAGGTTGGGAAATTCCTGTTATGCTTGGTGGTGCGGCTTTAACCAAACGTTTTGTGGGCGAAGATTGTGCCGATGCTTATACATCGGGTAACGTGTTTTATGCGGGCGATGCCTTTGAGGGTCTATCTTTAATGGAAGAAATTACCGAAGGCCGATTAGAAGAACGCATAAAAAAACAAAAACGTATTCGTGCCCGTGCCGATGCCCGTAAGGAAAAACAACCGGAAGATAATGAAGAAGCACAGGCGGCTCCATTACGCCCCTTAGATTATGCGGAAATTAAGCTACATAAAGATGAGCTCCATAAGGATGTGCCGCTACTCACGCCACCATTTTGGGGTGTAAAAAAGGTTGAGGGCGTGCCGCTTAAAAACCTAACGCAATATCTGAATATGCGCATGTTATTCCGCTTTCACTTTGGCGATAAAAGCTTTAAGGCCGATAATATTACAAGGGAGCAACGTGAGCTGATTGATTATATCGGGCGCATAACTTCAGAGGCCAAAATGTTTGCCCCGCAATCTATGTATGGTTACTGGCCTTGTAATTCCGATGGGAATGATTTGGTCATTTTTGATCCTAAAAATGCCGATAAAGAACTGACGAGACTCAGTTTTCCACGGCAAAATACGAAAGGTGGCCTTTCTATCCCCGATTTTTATCGCGATATTGATAGCGGTGTGCGGGATGTTTTAGGCATGCAAGTGGTTACAATGGGACAAAAAGCATCGGATACTGAACAACAATGGTTTAAAGAAGGGCGCTATCAGGACTATTTATACGCCCATAGCTTTGGGGTGGAAATGGCGGAATCATTGGCGGAGCATATGCATCGGCGGATACGTGCCGAGCTTGGCATTGCCCAACATGATGAATTAGAGGTCAATAAGCTACTCAATCAGGGTTACCAAGGGGCAAGGTGGAGCTTTGGTTACCCGGCATGCCCGGATATCGAAGGCCAACGCAGGCTTTTAGAGCTTTTACATTCCGAAGAAATTGGCGTGTATATGGACGAAAATCTGCAAATGCACCCCGAGCAAACCACAACGGCGATTGTTTCGGCGCATCCACAAGCCCGATATTTTGCTGTGTAATAATTACAGATTTTATACTTGAAAAGCATAGGAATTTAGGGCATGTTAGCAAATGCTTTCAGTAATAGGATAGTATAAGGCAATATGCAGGTTTTTACAGATTTTTCTGACTATCAAAATGATGGTCAGTCGTGGGTTGTTGCGCTTGGTAACTTTGATGGTGTTCATAAAGGGCATCAAGCGGTGATTGAGCGTGCCAAAATTTTGGCCAAAAAATTAGGGGCAAAAACCGCTGTTGTGACTTTTGAGCCGCATCCTAAACATTACTTTAACCCCGATTTACCACCCTTTAGGCTTACGCCGCGTAAAACCAAAAGATTCTTCATCAATAAACTGGGTGTAGATGCTATATTTGAGTTGGAATTCAATAAAAACCTTGCACAAACAGAAGCTTATGATTTTGTTAAAGATATTTTGGTTGGTAAGTTTAATGCGGCTGCCGTTGTTACCGGATACGACTTCCATTTTGGTAAAAACCGTAAAGGTACCCCACAATTTATGGCCACTATGGCAAAAGAATTTGGGTTCGACTATATTTGTATAGATGCGATTACCGATGAAAATGGCATATCTTGGTCGGCATCGCGCATTCGTGAGGCTTTGGCAAATGGTGATATTAATGAAGCCATAGAAATTTTGGGTCGGCCATTTATGTTTCAAGGAGAGGTTATTCATGGCCAAGCATTAGGCCGTACCATCGGCTTTCCAACGGCCAATGTTTTGCCCTTAGAATATTTACGCCCCATGAAGGGGGTTTATGCCGTTAAAGCGAAGATTATTGGTGAGGATGATATTTGGCGCGATGCCATTGCCAATATTGGTAACCGACCCACAGTAGAAGGGCAGCATCATACGCTGATAGAAGTGCATTTGCTTAATTGGGATGGTGATTTATATGGCAAAAGATTACGTACAGCCTTATTGGGTTTTGTCCGGAAAGAACAAAAATTTGATGGCATAGAAAGCCTAAAACAACAAATTGAAAAAGACGTAACAGTTACAAAAGAAATTTTGGCTCAATATCAGCCAAATAGTTTAAAAAAGAAGTAAACGAAAAGAGATAAAAAAAATGGCAATGGATTATCGGGATACAGTAAAATTACCCAAAACAGAATTTGCAATGCGTGCAGGGCTACCCAAAAAAGAGCCCGAAATACTAAAAAAATGGAATGAAATTGATATTTACAACCAAATTTTAGAAGCCCGCAAAGGTAATGAGCCATTTATTTTGCATGATGGCCCGCCATATGCCAATGGCGACTTGCACTTAGGCCATGCGCTGAATAAAATTTTAAAAGATTTTATCGTCCGTTCGCAATCGATGTTTGGTCATTATACCCCCTATGTTCCGGGTTGGGATTGCCATGGTTTACCTATTGAATGGAAGATTGAAGAGAAATATCGTAAAAAGAAAAAGAATAAAGATGAAATTCCGATTAATGTTTTTCGTAATGAATGCCGTGAATTTGCAGCCCATTGGGTTGATATACAGAGAGAGCAATTTAAGCGTTTGGGTGGTATTGGCGATTGGGATAACCCATATTTAACCATGAAATTCGAATCCGAGGCGATTATTGCCAATGAAATCGGGAAATTTTTGCTCAATGGTTCGCTCTATTTAGGGGCAAAACCCGTATTATGGTCAGTAGTCGAAAAAACAGCTTTGGCCGAGGCCGAGGTTGAATATGACGATAATCATGTATCGGACAGTATTTATGTGGGTTTTGATATCGTGCAATCGGCTGATGAAGCTCTGATTGGCACAAAAGCCGTTATTTGGACAACCACACCATGGACAATCCCCGCTAACCGCGCCGTTGCTTATGGCCCCGAGGTTAAATATGGTGTTTATGAAGTAAAAGCTATATCCGAAGGTAGCCTTGCCCAAGTGGGCGATAAGCTTTTAATAGCCCAAGAGCTTGCGGAAAGCGTAGCCGAAAATTGTAAAATTACCGATTGGCAATTGGTATATGAACCAAAATCTTTAGATAATACAATTGCGCATCACCCTTGGTATGGCTGTGGGTATGATTATGATGTGCCATTGGTTGCGGTAAATTATGTTGAGGTCGATACCGGTACAGGCCTTGTTCATACGGCACCAAACCATGGTGAAGATGACTGGGAAACCGGGCGTAAATATAATTTACCCATGACCGAGACTGTTTTGGCTGATGGCACATATTCGGAAACATTGCCAATTGTAAAAGGTATGCATGTATTTAAAGTTGCCCCAACAGTTATTGATAATTTAAAAGAGGCGGGTGCTTTAATTGGCCACGGCAAAATCACCCACTCTTATCCTATTTCTTGGCGCTCTAAAGCCCCTTTAATCTATCGCAATACCCCCCAGTGGTTTATTGCTTTAGATGACGAAAAAAATCATATTAGAGAAACCGCCTTAACAGCATTAAAGGATGTTGAGTTCTTCCCCGAGGTTGGGCGTAACCGGATAACATCAATGGTCGCCGATCGTCCGGATTGGTGTGTGTCGCGCCAACGGGCTTGGGGTGTGCCGATTGCAATTTTTACCGATAAAAAGAATAATCAACCCTTGCGCGATGCCGAAGTTATGGCGCGTGTCGTTGATATTTTTAAAGAAGAAGGTGCCGATGCATGGTTTAACTCTCCCAAAGAGCGTTTTTTAGGCGATAAATACAATGCCGATGATTATGAACAAGTGATGGATATTTTAGATGTTTGGTTCGATAGCGGATCAACCCATGCATTTGTATTAGAAGCACGGCCAGAGTTACGCAGCCCTGCAAATTTATATTTAGAAGGTTCCGATCAACATCGGGGTTGGTTCCAATCCTCCTTGCTCGAAAGTTGCGGCACACGTGGCCGTGCGCCTTATAAGCAATTGCTTACCCATGGTTTCTTGCTTGATGATAAAGGCTATAAAATGTCTAAATCTTTAGGCAATACCATCGAGCCCCAACAAGTAACCAATCAATATGGTGCCGATATTTTACGCCTTTGGGTGGCGGTATCGGATTTTTCGGGCGAAATTGCCATTGGCGATAATATTTTAAAAGGGGTTTCCGATATTTATCGGCGCCTCAGAAATACAATTCGTTGGATATTGGGTAACTTAACCGAATATTCGCCAGAGGAAAATTTGGCTTATGATGAACTACCAGAGCTAGAGCAATATATTTTGCATCGGTTAAATATGCTTGATGCTGAACGTAAAAAATATGTGGGTAAAGAATATGCCTTCCATAAATTTATCAATAGTTTGCATAATTTTTGCACGCTCGATTTAAGTGCAATTTATTTTGATATCCGTAAAGATACATTATATTGCGATGCCGAAAGCTCAATTGAACGCCGTGCAGCCCGCACCGTATTAAATATTTTATTTGATACATTAACTACATGGTTAGCACCGTTTTTATGTTTTACGGCAGAAGAAGCCTGGGGCGAACGTTACCCGAATAGTGTTTCGGTTCATTTAGAGCTGTTCCGTGAGACCAATGATAAATGGCATAATGCAGAATTGGCAAAAAAATGGAAGCGTTTGTTAGAGGTTCGCCGTGTGGTAACGGGTGCTTTAGAGATTGAACGGAAAGAAAAGCACATAGGTTCATCATTAGAAGCCGCACCAAAATTATATGTGGATGCAACAACTGCTGAATTATTACAAATGGATAATTTGGCCGACTTCTTTATTACATCGGATATAAAAGTGATTGTAGGCGATGCAGCTGAGGGCGCATATAAAATTGATGATATTGAAAATATTGCCGTTATACCCCATGATGCAATAGAGCATAAATGCCCGCGCTGTTGGAAACATATTGAACCAGCAGGTGATGCGGAACATCCGGAGCTTTGCCCACGCTGTGTAGAAGCTGTTAAAGAATTATAATGAAGTTTCACCGGTTTCATCTGTGGGGATTATCTGCTGCCTTGTTTGCTTTTATTGGCGACCAATGGTCAAAAGCTGCTATTTTAAAAGCGAACGAGGCCGGGCTGTTGCCTATAAATATTACATCTTTTTTTGATATTGTCATGGCATGGAACCCCGGTATATCTTTTAGTTTTCTATCAAATTCCGGTCAAATTGGTCGTTATGCTTTAATATTATTATCTATCATTCTTTCGTTTATTTTCTTTGCTTGGATGATAAAAAGTATGAATTTTCTATTTATTTTGGCTATGGGCTTTATTATCGGCGGGGCGTTAGGTAACGCAATTGATAGGCTTATACACGGACAAGTCGTGGATTTTTTATATTTTCACTACCAAAAATATAGCTTTCCGGTATTTAATCTTGCCGATTGTGCTATAACATTAGGTGGATTTTTATATATTTATGTGCTAATATTCGCTAAAGATAATAATTTATCGTAATTTTAAAGGCTTAAGATACATGAAGATAACAAACATATTTATGTTTATTTTTGCTGCAATTTTATTGACGGCTTGTAGTAACCAGCGGGGCGGCTTGTTGAGTGTGCGCTCAATTCCTAACGAGTTCGAGGCTTATAAACATGCGCCGTTAGAAGTTCCAGAGGCTTCAGCCACATTACCTAAGCCGCAAGTAGGGGCAAAACCATTATTAGAGGTTACACCTGAAGAACAAGCACAAAACGCATTACGCTAAAGTCTAAATATTTATGATTAAAAAGAGCATCATTTTGGTGCTCTTTTTATTTTGGCTATAATTCATAAAATTATTTATAAAGAATATGTAATAAAATGATATTATTTGTATTATAATTTGCTTATATTGTATTATTTTTTTTGAAAATGCTATAAAAAAAGTCAATTAAATTATTTGATATTTTTTTGCAAGTTTTTTAATCAAATGCTTGACGGAGCCTCAAAAAACCAGTAGTTTCATAGAGTTTTAGTAAAAAAGGCAGAAAAATATGGAAAAAATCACAAATTTTGTTGGATTCATAAACGGTATCGTTTGGGGGTGGCCAACACTAATTCTTTTACTTGGTACAGGTTTATTTTTAAGTATCGGTTTAGGTTTTATGCCTATCCGTAAGGTCGGCTATGGGTTTAGCCTTTTATTTAAAGGCAATAAATCCGAAGGAGATGGGGATATTACCCCATTTAACGCTTTAATGACATCGCTTTCGGCAACGGTGGGTACGGGTAACATTGTGGGTGTGGCTGGTGCCATTGCCATTGGTGGCCCCGGTGCATTATTTTGGATGTGGATGACCGCATTATTGGGTATGGCAACAAAATATTCCGAGGCTGTTTTGGCCGTAAAATATCGCGAGGTTGATGATTTGGGGCATTATGTTGGTGGCCCGATGTATTATATCAAAAATGGTTTTGCCGAAATCGGTTGGGCTAAACCCTTAATTTTTTTAGGGTGGGCCTTTGCTATTTTTGGTGCCTTTGCCGGATTTGGCATTGGTAACGGAACCCAAATTAACTCGATTGCCGCAAACTTAGATGCCACTTTTGGTGTAAACCGCCATGTTACAGGTATCATTGTTATGATCCTTGTGGGTGTTGTGATTTTGGGTGGTATTAAATGGATTGCCGAAGTTGCGGGTAAAGTTGTGCCATTTATGGCAATTTTCTATATTTTAGCCGCTCTGGTTGTTTTGGCGCTTAATATTACGGCTATTCCGGCTGCACTTGCGACTATTGTTACCGAGGCCTTTACAGGCACAGCTGCAACCGGTGGTTTTGCTGGCTCGGTATTTATATTAGCCATGCGTATGGGGGTTGCCCGTGGCGTATTCTCTAACGAGGCCGGCTTGGGTTCGGCACCGATTGCCCATGCATCGGCACAAACGAACGACCCCGTACGCCAAGGTAACATTGCCATGCTTGGTACATTTATTGATACATTAATCATTTGTACATTAACAGGCCTTGTAATTGTAACATCGGGTGTATGGTCGGCCATTGACCCCGAAACAGGAAAACAATTAAGTAAAGCTGCTATTTCGGCTACGGCTTTTGCACAAACGTTACCTTCTGTTGGTGGTGAGATTGTTGCGCTTGGTTTGGCATTATTTGCATTTACAACCATTTTAGGTTGGTCTTATTATGCCGAGCGCTGTGTAGAATTTCTTTTTGGCGATAATCTGGTCATTCTTTACGGTTTCCGTATCATTTGGTGTGTATTCATTTATTTTGGTGCGGTATCATCGTTTGATTTTGTATGGTTATTAGCCGATACATTAAACGGCTTAATGGCGATACCAAACTTAATTGCTCTACTTATTCTGAGCCCAATTGTGTTTAGCTTAACCAAAAAATATTTCGCTAAATAAAAGAATAGCTGAGATATTGGATTAAAAAAAGCCTCTTATTTAAGAGGCTTTTTATTTATTTTTTTATCGAGATTTTTTTCGATTGATTTTTGCGTGCCTTAATGCCCGCTTTACCTTTGGGCTTTGCCCAGCCTTTGGGGCGCAAGGCGTTTTCTACCGCATTTTGAATTTTTTGTTTTTTAAATTTATTTTCTTTATCTTGATTTTCGCGCTTTTTCTTTTGTTGTAAAAGCTGTTTTACACTTTTGCTTTCTAAACCTTCTATTTGCACCCGTTTGATTTTACGGTTAATCAGCTGCTCAATCGCTTCTAACTTATGCGTATCGCCACGCCCGGCTAAGGATATAGCATAACCTTTATCGCCTGCACGCCCTGTGCGCCCAATGCGATGAATATAATCATCGGGTGTTAAGGGAATATCAAAGTTAATCACATGGCTCACTTGGCGGATATCTAAGCCGCGTGCCGCAACATCGGTTGCAATGAGGGCAAGGGCTTTGTTATCGCTTAGGCGCTCAACGGCTTTAAAACGGGCTGATTGCCCCATTTTGCCATGAATAGCCGAAATATCGTAACCGGCATCAATTAAAAAATATTCCAGCTCCGTTACCGCTTGGCGGGTAGCAGTAAAAATAATCGCTTGTTTAAGCTCTTTTTGATTGAGCAGATGGACGAGTATTTCTTTTTTATGGGCATAATCATCGCAAATGATGAGTTGCTCGGTAATATCCCCATGGGCGAGGGCATAATCGGTTAATGTAATATTGACAGGCCGATTAAGCAAATTACCCGCAAGCTTACGAATGGCATCGTTAAAAGTGGCCGAAAACATAAGTGTTTGCTTGCGTGCCGATGCTGAACTGCTAATGCGCTCAATATCTTCGGCAAAGCCCATATCTAAAAGCCGATCCGCCTCATCGAGCACCAAATGGGTAATCGAGGCCGCATTAAATGCGCCACTTTCCATATGATCCATCAAACGCCCCGGTGTGGCAATAATGAACTGGGGTTTTTTGGCCAAGGATTTCTCTTGCACATGCATGGAGTTACCACCAACCACAAGTGCAGTTTTAATATTACGCTCTGATAAATTAGCGGCCAATTGGCGTATTACCTGATTAAGCTGATCCGCAAGTTCGCGTGTGGGTGCTAAAATAAGGCTGCGCATATTGCCATCTAAACTTTGCTGAAGCAAGGGTAAAATGAAAGCTAAGCTTTTGCCAGAGCCCGTTTGGGCAAGCCCCACCAAATCGCGCCCATCTAAAATAGAGGGGATAGCCGAATATTGAATTTCGGTCGGCTGGCTAATATTTTGTGCATCAAGTGCAGATAATAAAGGCGGCACAATATTAAGTGCCGCAAAATTATTTTGGGTTGTCATTCAATAACCTTAAACAAGCTCTTTAGGGTTATTTGCAATGCCTTTATTATTAATGAGCTCTAAAAGTTCGCCATTTTCGAACATTTCGCGCATAATATCGGCACCCCCAATAAATTCGCCTTTAATGTAAAGCTGCGGGATAGTTGGCCAATCGGAATATTCTTTAATACCTTGGCGAACTTCTTCGGAAGCTAAAACATTAATCGCTTCAAATTCCACGCCAAGCAGGTCTAATACTTGGTTGGCTAAGGCCGAGTAACCACATGCAGGCATGCCTTTATCGCCTTTCATAAATAATACAATATCAGTTGACTCTACGGCATTTTTAATTTGAGTTTGAATGTCAGACATATAATTTGATCCTTTTAATCTTCTTAATCTTCTGGGATTGATGTTTGTAATGCAAGGGCATGTAAATCGCTATCCATTGCACCTTTAAGAGCAGCAAATACCATTTGGTGCTGTTGCACGCGGTTTTTACCGATAAAGGCTTTGGATTCAACCCAAGCCGCATAATGGCTACCATTACCATGAACATCTTCTATACGCACATTGGCATCGGGGATAGCGGCTAAAATGCGATTTTTAATTTCTGCAAGTGCTAAAGCCATATTGTTAATCTCCTAAAATTACAATTCATACTTTTAAATGTGTATAGAAGTCGCATAAATGTCAAGAAAGAACATCGACAAATTACATTCCGACGGCAGTTTCCCAACGGATTTTTTTTTGTTGATGATAGCGCCGATACCATGTAATGGTACTAATAAGAGCAATGATAAAGATAATGGCATACATAATCACAAAGGGCCAAGCGCCTTTTTCGGCATAGATACCAATGGATAAAAAGCTTACGGTTGTCCACATTGGCCATGCTTCCCAATATTTACCAATAAGCAATAGCTGGGCAAAACATACCAAACTTGTGGTTAAAGCATCCCAATAGGGTAGTGACGGATTAAAGCCAACCAAGCCCCAGCTGTTAAACATAGCCGGAATCAGTGCCGAAAGTATCCAACCCAAAGAAATTGTCATAATAAATACAAGCGGAGTTAAAATAATCACTTGCCAGCTTTCTAAACCATGGACATTCAGTTTTATTTCGTCATCTTCGCTCTCAGGCGAAAGGGTTAAATCGGATAAATGGGATTTACGCACCATTTCTTGAAAGGAATATCCAATACCCAAATGCCGCCTTGCATGCTCTTTACGGTGGTTAATCCAATAACTCCAGCCCCAAATAGCCGATGTAAAAAACCAAATAAACATTACCGCCCAAACGGCGGCATCGCCAATAAGGCCATAATAATTATATAAAATAAAGGGCATAATAGCCGCACCGAGGGCTGTAAATAACCAACCCCAAATATTATGGCGTGCTTGTAATAATGCCCCTAAAATACAACTAAATACCGCTAAAGTTTCAAGTGGGTTGCCCCATAAATTAACCTGTGCGTTAATATCGTGAATATCCTGATGCAATAGGATATTAATTTTATTATACATTTCTGTAAGCGGTGGGTAAAATTTCTCTGCCCACCAATGTGCTTGAAACATCAGCTTTCCCTAAAAGTACAAATACATTAGCCATATTAAACAATTATCCGGGTAAAGTCATTAAATATTCCCGAAAAAATTATATAATATGGCTAGGCGTTGCATGAAAACAACCATATTTCATCGAACATTAATCGGCAAATACCCGATTAAAGATAAAGTCTACATTTCTTAAAGCATGTTTGAGGTCAAACTGTTTTTCTAATTCTTCAGTCGATAAGGCATCGGTTACATCTTTATCTTGTTTTAATAATTCTAAGAAATGCCCTTGGCCGTCCCAAACCTTCATGGCGTTACGTTGTACGATACGGTAGCCGTTTTCGCGGCTAACACCGGCCTGGGTAAGGGCAAGCAGTACATTTTGCGAGAATACTAAACCTTGGAGCTGCCCTAAATGTTTCTCCATATTTTCTGTATAAACCGTTAAATTGCTTACGATATTGGTTAGGCGTGTAAGGGCGAAATCGAGCAAAATTGTTGCCTCTGGTGCTATAACACGCTCAACTGACGAATGGGAAATATCACGCTCGTGCCATAATGCCACATTTTCCATAGCTGGCACAACGGTAGAGCGAATAAGGCGGGCTAAGCCGGTTAAATTTTCCGATAATACCGGGTTACGTTTATGGGGCATAGCCGATGATCCTTTTTGCCCTTTAGCAAAAAATTCCTCGGCCTCGCGAATTTCTGTACGCTGTAAATGGCGAACCTCGGTGGCAATATTTTCAATGGATGATGCAATTACACCCAAAGTGGCAAAATAAGCCGCATGGCGGTCGCGTGGTATCACTTGGGTAGAAATAGGCTCTACCTTTAAACCTAAGCTTTTGGCAACCAAAGCTTCAACCTCTGGCTCAATAGAAGAAAATGTGCCTACAGGGCCCGATATTGCACAAGTTGCAATTTCTTCTCTGGCACGAATAAGGCGTTGTTTGTTCCGTTTAAACTCGGCATAAAAACGCGCAAAGCGTAAGCCCATTGTGGTTGGCTCGGCATGGATACCGTGGGAACGCCCGATTGTTGGCATCATTTTGGTTTCATAGGCACGTGTTTTAAGGGCTTCTAATAGGGCATCCATATCATCTAATAATAAATCGGTTGCTTTTGTTAGCTGCACGGCAAAGGCGGTATCGAGCATGTCCGAGCTTGTCATGCCTTGGTGCATAAAGCGGGCTTCTTCGCCCACATTTTCCGATACATTGGTTAAAAAAGCAATCACATCATGTTTGACTTCACGTTCAATTTCATCAATTCGCTTAACATCAAATTTACCTTTTTCCCGTAAGGCTTTGGGGGTGGATTCTGGTATAACACCCAATTTAGCAAGGGCTTCGGCAGCAACAATCTCAACTTCTAAAAAAGTAGAAAATTTTGTTTCATCATCCCAAATTTGGGTCATTTGTGGGCGTGAATAACGTGGTATCATCAATTTTACTCCTAAATATAGCCCATAGATTTTAATGAGCCTGTTTCTGATTTTCCGACAATAATATGGTCGTGGATACGAATGGATAGCGGCTCGGCAACCGCAATAATCTGGTTTGTAATATCAATATCGCTTTGGCTGGGTTTGGTGTCGCCCGATGGATGGTTATGTACCATAATAAGCGCCGTTGCGCCTAATTTTAATGCCCGATGAATAATCTCTCTGGGATAAACAGGGGTGGCATTTATTGTACCTTCTTGCATGATTTCATCGGCAATCAGTTCATTTTTGGCATTTAAAAACAATACTCTAAATTGCTCGGTATTTAAATGCCCCATGGCAACACGCAAATAATCCATTAAGCTTAGCCAATTGGATAATATCGGTTTTTTTGTATGTTTTTCCTTAAGCATATGTAAGGCTGCGGTTTGGGTTATTTTAATTTGGGCAATAGCCGCATCGCCCACGCCATCAACATCTTTTAAATTGGCTGCATCGGCATTTAATACAGCCGATAACCCACCAAAGTGTTTTATTAAAGTTTTTGCAATCGGTTTTACATCTTTACGAGGGTATGCCGAAAATAAAATAAACTCTAAAATTTCATAATCCGCTAAAGCATTGGCACCACCTTTTAAAAATCTTTGTCTTAAGCGGGCTCTGTGCCCGATATGCGATGGTGTTTTTGCTTTTTCCGCCATTATTTAAACCTTTGGTCGGTGTAAGCTTTTGGGGGATAATGTTAAAACCTCAACCCCGTCTTTGGTTACAAGCACCGTATGCTCAAATTGTGCCGAAAGGGAGCGGTCTCGGGTGACGACTGTCCAACCGTCGCCCAATATTTTGGTATGGGGCTTGCCCGCATTAATCATGGGTTCAATGGTAAAAACCATGCCTTCTTTTAACTCAACCCCTTGGCCATATTCGCCAATATGTAATACTTGTGGGTCGTGGTGGAACTCTTTGCCTACGCCATGACCAACAAATTCATATACAACAGTATAACGATTACTTTCGGCCAATTCTTGAATAGCGGCACCAATATCGCCCAAATGGGCACCGGGTTTCACTTGGTTGATACCCGCCCACATACATTCAAAGGTGGTGTCTACCAATTTTTGTGCCTTAATACTCGGTGTTCCTGCATAATACATGCGTGAATTATCGCCGTAAAAGCCATCGACAATCACGGTTACATCAATATTTAAAATATCACCGTTTTTTAATTTTTTATCGCTTGGGATACCATGACAAACAACATGATTTAATGAAATACAAGATGCCGCCGGGTAAGGGGGCTCGCCATAACCAATAGTGGCCGATATAGCACCATTATCTTCTATAAATTTTACAATCAGCTCTTCTAGGTGGGCAGTAGTTACACCAACATCAACATAAGGGTCAATATAATCCAAAACCTCCGAGGCTAAGCGACAAGCTTTGCGAATACTATTCAGCTCTTCTTCGTTATAAAGGGGGATTGTCCAACCATCTGATTTATATATATCACTCATCATATAACCTAATATTTTGCGGTTTCTGTTATAGCCATTTCATCAATAATGGCATTAATTTAAACAAAAACACAATGAATTGCTAGTGTTAATTTTTAATTATAATCGGCTTATCTAATGTAATCTCTGTGGGGGATATTTTACATATATAAGCATAAGCCTCTACACCCCCCAAAACAGCTATTTTAAAGGCTTTGGCATAGGCATTATCAATATCAGCAGCGATTGTAAATTCTTTTATATTTTCATATTGTACCAAATAAATCATTACTGCACGGTTTCCCTTTTGAACCTCTAAAGATAAATCATGTAAATGTTTGGTACCACGCGTGGTTACGGCATCGGGAAACTCTGCCAAATGGGGGTTACGGCTTAAGGTAACGGATTTCACCTCCACATAACAATCGGGCTTGTTGTCATCGCTAAGTAAAATATCAATGCGTGAATTTGTGCTATATTTCACCTCTTGCTTAAGCTGGCTATAGCCTAATAATGGCTCAATTTTACCGGCCTCAATCGCCTCAGCCACAATTTTATTGGGTAAGGATGTATTTACGCCCACCCAGTTACCATTCACTTTCACAAGCTCCCATGTATATTTCAGTTTACGCTTAGGGTTGGTTGCAGGGCTAACATAAACATCGGCATTTGCTTCCTTTAAACCCATCATCGAGCCAGAGTTAGCACAATGGGCAGTAATAACTTCTCCGTTTTCTAGCTCAATATCTGCTAAAAACCGCTTATAGCGTTGTATCAATTTTCCTTTAATAAGGGGGGAATCAAACTTCATTAAAATGTGACTCCCATCGGGTTGGTTTTGGGGTTCATTGTGCCGTCATCTTTCCAACCGGTAATGGTGATAACCTCACAAGTGATGCTCAACGTGCCATCATCATTCCCTGCAATTTCTTGCAACTGGTTAAGCAAGTTGGCAATAAACTCCTTGGGTTTTTTGGGCTGTTTTAAGCGGTTAATCAGCATGTTACTTTCGCCCATATTTTGAATATCTTTAAGGAAAGCTAAGGGCGAAGAATAGCTGATTGTAATGGTTTCTTTATCCGCCACCGGGATTTTGAAACCCGCCATAAACAGCAAGTTGCCTGCATCATTTAAGGTGATTGTTGGCGAAATTCGGGGGGAAATCCCCCCTAAAACTTCGGTTTCTGTTTTATATAAAGCTTGGCGAAGCTCTATCAGATTATCCTCACCAAAGAAATTAGCAATCATCAGTCCACCCGATTTTAAAAGCTGATTATATTGTTTAAATTCGCTTTGTATATTATTGATATTATGAATATTTAGTAGGCTTGTGACCAGATCGTAATGATTATTTTTAAGAGGTGGGTTTTGCATTAATTCTTGATCAGCAAGGCTATAATCATCAAGTGTATCCCAATGTTTTACCTTTTCATTATCGGTAAATGTATTGGGCACATATTGTAACCTTGTACCGATGTCGAGCGCATATTCATAATCGCGTAAAGTATCGTACACACGCTCACGGATATTTTTTGCCATATATGTCCATAAAAAATCCGATTTATGCCAATGGGGGGCGCTTTTTTTGCGTTTTTGTTGATATAATTGCGTATCAAATATTGCTTTTGCCATAAAAAAATTTGCCTTATATGGGTATTATTTTTCTCAAATTCGGTATAGTCTAGGATAAATATGGACAAATATGGATGAATAAACAAGCAAAAATATATAGCGAGTTAAAAACGAGTTTGGCAGAGCTGCGTAATATTATTTTCCCGGCCAGTTGTGCAGGCTGTGGCGAGCCATGTTTGAGCGAAAAAACCTTATGCGCCAAATGCTATAACAAACTCAACTTTTTATCTGCCTATAAATGCCGACAATGCGGCTATGAAGCCGAGCATTTAATGAATGATATATGCGGCAACTGCTTGCAAAAACCCCCATATTTTGAGCGATTTTATGGTGTTGTTTCTTATGATGATTTTGCGGCATCCTTGGTTGGGCGTTTAAAATTTGGCGACCATCTGAATATTGTACCCATTATTGGCCAACTCATGGCGGCGAGCTTAGATGATATTGAGCCAAGTACCATTGTTACACCTGTTCCGCTCCATTGGCGCAGGCGGATAAAACGCCGCTTTAATCAATCGGCCGAGCTTAGCCGCTATATTGGCAAGGCAAAGGGACTGCAATATATCCCTAGTTTAGTTCAGCGGATCAAAGCGACCAAACCGCAAATCGGGCAAAGTGGTTATCAGCGGCAGCAAAACTTAAAAAATGCCTTTCGGTTTAATCCGAAATATTCCACGTTAAATAAAGGGCAGATATTACTGGTAGATGATGTTTTAACAACCGGTTCAACGGCGCAATCGGTGGCTAAAATTTTAAAACGCCAAGGGTTCTCGGTCAGCTTAGTGGTTTTTGCACGGGTAGAGGGGCATCTGCGTTGACAAAGGCATAAATAAAGCCTATTTCTTGTGATAGAAAACAGATGATATAAGGAGCTTATATATATGGCTAAGGTCGAGATGTATTACAAACCCACATGCCCATTTTGCCATCGGGCAAAGGCGCTGTTAGATTCAAAAAATGTGGTTTTAGAAGATTATATTGATATTTCGGCTCAGCCCCTACGCCGTGCAGAGATGATTGAGCGCGCGAATGGGCGCACAACTGTACCGCAAATATTTATAAACGGGCAATCTGTTGGGGGTTGTGATGATTTATTTGCACTCAATTCCTCTGGTCTGTTAGATGAACTTTTGGCACAAGATTAATCCATGATTATTTTCGATTTGCAATGTATGGATTGCGGGCAAAATTTTGAAGGTTGGTTTGAAAGCCACCAAGCATTTATAGAGCAAAAGCAGCAGAATTTGCTCAGTTGCCCAATATGCGATGCAAGTAATATCGAAAAGAAACTTTCAACACCAGCCGTTTCTAAAAAAGCCAATCAGTCGGAAAATTTATCGGCTAAAACATCCCTTAGCCCCGAGGAAATGCGGATGATTATTAAAGATTTTCGCCGACATGTAACCGATAATTTTGAGAATGTCGGCGATAAATTTGCCGAAGAAAGCCGTAAAATCCATTATGGCGAATCTGAGGAAAGGGGTATTTATGGTAAAGCCACCATTAAAGATATCCGCGAGCTCAATGATGAGGGTATTGATATTTTACCTTTACCTGACCTCCCAAAAGATAATTAAAGGATAAGCATGTATTATTTAGGTATAGATGGCGGCGGCACCAAAACAGCTTTTACTTTAATTGATGAAAACAAAGAGATTATTTTCCAAAGCCGTAAATCCGGTGCTTTTTATCTGCAAACAGGGCTAGAGGCCATAAAAATACTGATTACTGAGGGCATTAATGAGGCCATAGAGCAAACCCATATTGAGCCAATAGATATTGCTTATGTGTTTATCGGTTTACCGGGTTATGGCGAGGTAGCTGCCGACCAATCAAAGATAGAAGCAATGGTGGCATCGGCCATGGGGGATATGAAATATCACCTAGGCAATGATGTCGAAGCCGGATGGGCAGGGAGCTTAGCCTGTAAAGCAGGTATTCACCTTGTAGCCGGTACAGGTGCTATTGCCTTTGGTATGGACGATAACGGCAACCAAGCCCGCACAAGCGGCTGGAACCATATATTTGGCGATGAAGGCTCGGCCTATTGGGTGGCCATACAAGGCTTACAAGCATATTCTAAACAAAAAGACGGCCGTATGAAAAAAACAAGCCTCATTGATATTTTTGACCAAGAATTGGAACTAGATGAACCATTTGAGATGATTGGTTTAATCCATGATACATATAATGCCGATAGGGACAAAATTGCCGCCTTGGCTAAATTTGTTAGTAAAGCTGCTAAACAAGGCGATGCTGTTGCGCTCAATATATTCAAACAAGCGGCTTACGAATATTATTTAATGGTACAAGCCATTAGTAATCAGCTCCAATTTAATGGAGTTATACCTATCTCCTATTCTGGTGGTGTATTTAATGCTAAAGAATATATTTTACCCCATCTTAAACAATATTTAGCTGAGCATCATATCAATGCTCAATTATGCACTCCAAAATTCGACCCCGAATATGGTGCAGCTTTATATGCCCATCGTTTAGCGAAATAAAAATTACTTTATGGGTTTTTGCACACAAAAAATATAATTCATCGATACATCAGGGCGTAAATTCCACACATTGGCAAATGGGTCGAATTTAAACCCACTAATGGCTTTGGTTTCTAGGCCTAAACTTTGAGTAATCTCTTGTAGCTCCGAAGGTTTTACAAATTTTTGCCATTCATGGGTGCCTTTAGGGGCTAAATTCAATAAATATTCTGCCGCATATTTGGCTAATAATATTGCTTTGGGTGTACGGTTAATGGTAGAGAGAAACAATAACCCACCCGGTTTTAACCGTTGTGTGAGTGCCAATAAAAACCCTTTAACATCGGGCACATGCTCAATCACCTCTAGCGAACATATCACATCAAATTGTTCGGTCTCTGCCATATCGTCCACAAGCCCTAAGCGATAATCAATATCTAACCCATTTTGTGCGGCATGGATTTTTGCAACATTTAAACTTTCCTCTGTGGCATCAATACCAGTTAATTTTGCACCTTGTTTATCGAGCGCCTCGGTTAATATACCGCCGCCGCAACCGGCATCTAAAATATTAAGTGCTGCAAAGGGTTGGCTGGCATCGGCACCTGGGTAAAATTTACAAATTTGCGTTCTAATAAATTTAATACGTGGCGGGTTCATGGCATGCAAGGCTTTAAAAGGGCCGGTTTCAGCCCACCAACTATCGGCTATTTTAGCAAAACGGGCAATTTCGGTATCATCGGCACGAGAGCCTTTTTTAACTTCATCTGTCATTCATCTATTTCTTTACAGCGGTTCTTATCTTTAACAATCAATAAAATTGCTCTCAGTATCTGTTATTGTCCTAACCTTTGCAACATTAAAATATGTTTTGGCTTATCCTGCTTATTTCATGCTTGCATCTATAAGAAATATAATTTTGTTCAAGAATAGTAAAATATTTTTTAAAAACACATTCTAACACTTGTATGGGGCGATGTTTTGCGTTATTTTATGGCAAGTTTAAAAACCCAATATATTCAACTTTTTTAATATATATAACCAACAAGAGGAAATAAGAATGGCAAGAATTGTCGCTAAATTTGGCGGAACTTCAGTTGCTGATGTAAAAAGAATAAAAGCAGTTGCCGAGCGCATGAAAAAAGAAGTCGATGCCGGTAATCAAGTGGCTATTGTGGTTTCGGCAATGAGCGGTGTTACCAACCAATTGGTTGGTTATGTGGACGATATCTCTAAGCTTTACGATGCCCGCGAATATGATGTTGTTTTATCATCGGGCGAGCAAGTTACATCGGGGTTATTAGCCCTTGCACTACAAGAGCTTGGTGTGATGGCACGCAGTTGGCAAGGTTGGCAAATACCCATTTTAACCAATGCAGACCATAGTTTTGCGCGTATTGAAGATATTAATACCGAAGAATTAGAAAAACGCTTAAATATGGGCGAGGTTGTTGTTGTGCCGGGCTTTCAGGGGGTTGGCCCCGATAATCGGGTAACCACATTAGGCCGTGGTGGCTCCGATACTTCGGCTGTGGCTTTAGCGGCAGCGCTTAAAGCCGATAGATGCGATATTTATACCGATGTTACCGGTGTTTATACAGCCGACCCTCGGGTGGTACCTGCGGCGCATCAGGTAGATAAAATTGCGTTTGAAGAAATGTTAGAATTGGCATCGGTTGGGGCAAAAGTGTTGCAAACACGCTCTGTTGAGATGGCCATGAAACATAATGTTATTGTACAAGTATTGTCGAGTTTTGAGGATGTTCCCGGAACATTAGTAGTGAATGAAGAGGAGCTCAATATGGAGCGTGAAGTTTTAAGTGGTATTGCCGGCTCAATCAATGATGCACGGATTACTTTGGTAGGGCTACCCGATCGCCCAGGGATTTCGGCAACAATTTTTGGCCCTTTGGCCGATGCCGGTGTGAATGTGGATATGATTGTTCAGTCCATCTCTCACGATGGCCAATCGACCGACCAAAGCTTTACTGTACAGCGCATTGATTTACCCCGCGCTATTGAAATTTTAAACGACCATAAAGACGAATTAAAATTTGACGAAATCGTTACCAGCTCCGATGTTGCTAAAGTGAGCATTGTTGGCGTGGGTATGCGCTCTCACCCCGGTGTTGCGGCTAAAATGTTTGAGGTTTTGGCGGATCATAATATTAATATTATGGCCATAACAACATCCGAAATTAAAGTGAGCGTGTTAATTAAAGAAGAATATAACGAGCTTGCAATGCGTGTATTACATACAGCATTTGGGTTAGATAAATAAAGGCTTTTAAAGCATGAATACACAATTATTAAACCAATATTGGGGCAGAGGAAAAGAATTTTTAGGCACCGAATATGCCATTATGGGCGGTGCAATGTCTTGGGTATCGGAGCATAATCTGGTTGCAGCGGTATCGAATGCCGGTGGATTTGGTGTTTTGGCCACAGGGGCTATGCCCTTAGATATGGTTAAAGACGAAATTATCAAAATTCGTGCCCTTACCGATAAACCATTTGGTGTGAATATTGTGACCATGCGCCCCGATATTATTGAGCTGATTGATTTATGTATTGAGCAAAAAACAAGCCATGTTGTTTTGGCGGGTGCGTTACCATCAGTTGGTTCGATTAAACAGCTTAAAGATGCCAATGTTAAGGTTATTTGTTTTGCACCGGCATTAACTTTAGCCAAACGATTAGTGCGCCAAGGCATTGATGCTTTAATTGTAGAAGGCGCCGAGGCCGGTGGGCATATCGGCCCTGTATCAACCATGATACTCATGCAAGAGATTATCCCGAATATTACCGAGGTTCCTATTTTTGTTGCCGGTGGTATTGGCTCGGGCATGGCTATGGCTGCTGCATTAAAAGCAGGGGCAAGTGGTGTGCAGTTAGGCACAGCTTTGGTTTGCTCTGAGGAAAGTATTGCCCATGATGATTTTAAAAAGGCTTTTATTCGTGCCAATAGCCGCGATGCTTTGCCAACAGTACAAATAGACCCCGAATTTCCGGTTATCCCTGTGCGCGCATTGCAAAATGAAGGTACCAAAGAATTTATGAAAATACAGCAAGAAGCGATTGCTGCTTATAAAAGCGGAGAACTTACAAAAGAAGACGCGACCTTAAAAATAGAACATTTTTGGGCAGGGGCTTTGCGCCGTGCGGTGATTGACGGTGATATTCAAAATGGGTCGGTCATGGCAGGGCAATGTGTGGGCATGGTGAAAGAAATAAAACCCACAAAAGAAATTTTAGATGATATGATAAAAGATGCCATTCAAAATTTATCGTAATTTAAACGACAAAAAATAGGGTAGTCAAATGCGAGATAATGCTGTAGAGCTCAGCCGCAGTTTGTTAGCAACATTGCGGGATATCATGAGTAAAGTAGGCCAAGATGAAATGCGCCTACAGCAGCTTGTTGAGCAAATTGCAGAGCATATGGAAGTTGATGTATGCTCGGTTTATCTTTTGCGTGCGGGCGAGGTTTTAGAGCTTTTTGCAACGGCAGGGCTAAAGTCGGAGGCGATACACCAAACGCGCTTGAGAGTAGGCGAGGGTTTGGTTGGTTTAACCGCGGCCACCCGATTACCCCAAAATATATCTAATGTAACCCAGCACCCCGACTTTGTCTTTCGCCCAGAAACAGGCGAGGAGCATTTACAAAGCTTTTTGGGTGTGCCGATTTTGCGCCAAAACCAAATTGTGGGTATTTTAGATATTCAAAATAAAAGCGAGCGTATATTCTCCGAAGATATTGTGGAAATTCTCCAAAATATTGCCATGTTATTGGCCGAGTTTTTGGTGGCGACTAAAATATCAAACCGCGATGAAGTTTTATCGAGCCATGGTCTAAATTCGGGGCCAGTTGTGCTTAAAGGCTCGGTTATTCATCAGGGTGTTGCCGTGGGGAAAGCAATTATTCACGAGCCCAAATTATCCATAGCCAATATTTTATCTGAAGATAGCCAAAAAGAACATGAGCGTTTATCTTATGCCTTAAAAGAAATGCATTTAGCCATAGATGATATGCTCTCTAATAAAGTGGCGGATGTTCAGGGTGAGCATAGGGAGATTTTAGAGACCTATGCCTTAATTGCCAAAGATGCCGGTTGGATAAAACAAATACACGAAACGATTGATGAAGGTTTATCGGCCGTTGCCGCTGTGCGCAAGGTAACGAATGTGGTTAAAAACCGTTTAGTCAGTGCGGCAGACCCTTATTTACAAGAGCGCGCCATGGATTTTGAGGATTTGGGCGACCGAATTTTACATTATCTTGACCCGAAATCTTATAATGCAAAATTAGATGATAGTGTAGATGAAATTATTTTATTTGCACGCTCCATGGGACCCGCAAGACTATTAGATTTTGACCGCAATAAGCTTAAAGGATTAGTCTTAGCCGATACCTCTAAAAACTCCCATGTGGCAATTATTGCCAAAGCATTGGATATTCCGGTTTTAGGCATTAGTATCGATAATTTTTACAAAGTAGAATCGGGTGATGACGTTTGTTTAGATGCCTCGCGGGCATCGGTTATTTTGCGCGCTGATGATGATATAAAAGAAAGTTATCGCCAAGCAGTCGCCGCTTATAAAGAGAAAACGTCAAAAATTATCTCCTTACAGCAAAAGCCAGCCATTAGTTTAGATGGTAAACGGATATCATTGCGGATTAATGCGGGTTTACGCTCCGATATGGAATATTTTAAACATATTGGTGCCAATGGTATTGGCTTATTTCGTACCGAAATTCCCTTTATGGTGCGTAGTCAATTACCCTCGGTAGAATGGCAAACCGAGATTTATCGCGATATTCTCAAGCAAGCCGGTGGAAAGCCCGTTGTTTTTCGCACATTAGATGTGGGTGGTGATAAAGTATTGCCATGGCGCCAAGCTTTGGATGAAGAAAATCCGGCGATGGGTTGGCGCGCAGTGCGGGTGAGCACCGATGTTCCGGCTTTATTGCGTAATCAGTTAAAAGCCTTGGTTCAGGCAGCCGAAGGATTAGAGCTTCGGGTGTTATTTCCTATGGTAACCGAAATGCGCGAATATTATTTTTGCCAATCGATTTTAATGCAAGAGATTGCTCGCCATAAGGCCAAAACGGGTAAAGAACCATCGGTGACCAAAGTAGGGATTATGTTCGAGGTTCCGGCGCTTATGTTACAAGTGGATGAAATGCTGGATAATGTGGACTTTGTCTCCATTGGCTCAAACGACTTAGCACAATTTTTATTTGCATCGGATAGGGGGAGTGTTTTAGTGAGCGAGCGCTATGATTCAGTCTCATGTATTATGCTTAAATTCTATAAAAATTTTCTGATTAAAGCCAAAGAAAAAAATGTAGCTGTAACATTATGTGGTGAAATGGCATCGGATCCATTAGGGGCGTTGGCATTGGTTGCGGTAGGCTTTGAGCGTTTATCTATGGCGCCACTATCGATACCATTGATTCGCGATATTATTTGTCGATTAAATATCAGTGAGTTGCAAGCATGGATGGATTGTGAGTTGCAAAAATCAAAACCCGGTAGTTTACGTAAAAAACTAAAGCTGTGGTTGGCCGACCATGATGTAAAGTTATCAAAAAGGGTGTAATTTTAACCTTATCTTATCCATAAAGTGATATATCTATCAATAAATTGCCTTATTTTTATGGCTTCATAATAGAAAATGATATATCGTAAAGATAATATAATAAAAATCGATGGAGAAAATTTTTTGTTCAACAGAAATGATTTTGGCAACGATCGAACAGAGTGGCAATCGGCTTCAACTTTTATTCAGGAGCATGTGGGCGATACTTTAAAACAAACAAGGGAACGCCTAGAGTTAAGCTTAGAGCAAGTCTCTGAGGATATTCGGGTGCGCCGTGTTTATTTAGAGGCGATTGAAGAAGGGCTTTATGAGCGCTTGCCGGGTACGGCTTATGCGGTTGGTTTCGTGCGTAATTATGCCAAATATTTGGGCTTAGATGCCTCACGGATTGTTGAGCAATTTCGGGCTGAATCAAGCGCACAACAACCCGATGTAGAGCTAGAAATGCCCATTGTGGCCGAAAGCGGTTCGCTACCCAAAAAATTTATTGTCATCATTGGGGTTTTGTTAGCTGCAGCAACTGTCGGATATTATTTGTATAGTCAGCGGGGCAATAACTCAAGCGATACTCCCCAAACTCAAGTTTCGCAGGTTCAAACCCCTGCAGATAATGGGGTTGATAACCCAACTGAGGTTGAAACACCACCATCATCACAAATATTAAATAATAATGGTAGTGGTAGTGAAGCGCCAACACCATCTGCAAATACCGGATTATCGGGTTTACCATCAAATGCCGATGGTATTGATGATGATATACAAACAATCGAAGATTTATTGGGTGGAACAGATGTTACAAGTAATCTGACATTAGATACCCAACCAACAACCAATAGCGATGTTGTTATTAATAATTATGCATTACCCCTAAACAGAGGGTTAGAAGGTTGGCGCAATTTAACCAGTGTGGGCATTGCACCAAAACCGGTATCTTTAGGGGGAAGCACTACAAACACAGCGGCAACTACTGGTAATAATAATGATTTATATGCAACAAATGCGCCGGTTACGGCGGTTGCCGATGATAATGCTGGTGTTGCTGCTACACAAACGGTAAGCGATGATAATAACGTGCAGCCCATTGGGCGCGAGCCACGTATTCGCCTATTAGCCACAGAAACAAGTTTTATTTATGTATTTAAAGAAAACGGAAATGAAGGCGAAAGAGAATTAAAAATCGGCCGGCTAAACCAAGGCGATAGTTATGTTATCCCCGAAGGTGAAAATAGCTTTTTGCTCACATTTGTTGATGGTAGCATAACAGCTATCCTTGATGGTACAACTGAGGTTCCGTTGGCTTCTACTGGTGGTAAACCCCAACTTTATACCTATGACAGTTTAAAATCACTCGCAACACAAACGGCACAGTAACTTATCGGTATTTTTTGTTGTTCATAAAATGCGGCTTATGTTATAAGATTGCATATTAATTTAATAAAGAAGATTAAATATGGAAACTCCGGCTTATAAATTGATAAAGCGGCGTAAGTCGCGTGTTGTTAATGTGGGGAATGTTTTGGTAGGTGGTAATAACCCAATTGCCGTACAATCCATGACCAACACACTTACATCCGATGCGACTGCAACACTTAAACAAATTGAATCCATAGCCAATGCCGGTGCCGATATTGTACGTGTTTCTTGCCCCGATAAAGCATCGACCGAAAGCTTAAAGGAAATTACAAAATTTTCGCCTATTCCGGTTATTGCCGATATCCATTTTCATTATCGCCGTGGTATTGAGGCTGCCGAAAATGGTGCAGCATGTTTGCGGATTAATCCGGGGAATATTGGTAAAATCGATCGGGTAAAAGAGGTTGTTAAAGCGGCACGCGATTATAATTGCTCTATGCGTATTGGGGTTAATGCTGGCTCGCTCGAAAAACATTTGCTCGATAAATATCCCGAGCCTTGCCCCGAAGCCATGGTGGAATCTGCTCTTGAGCATGCTAAGATATTAGAAGATTTGGATTTTCATAATTTTAAAATTTCGGTAAAAGCATCTAATTTATTTATGGCAGTAGAGGCTTATCGGCAATTGGCCAAAAAAGGTGATTGGCCTTTACATTTAGGAATTACCGAGGCCGGAACCCGCCGTGCAGGTACCGTGTTATCATCATTAGGCATTGGCACTTTATTATGGGAAGGCATTGGCGATACATTGCGTGTGAGTTTATCCGATGATCCTGCCGAGGAAGTGAAGGTAGGGTTTGACCTCCTTAAAGTGATGGACATTCGTCACCGTGGTGTACGTATAGTCTCTTGCCCTTCATGCGCGCGCCAAGGTTTCGATGTGATTAAAACGGTAACGATTTTAGAAGAAAAACTCAGCCATATCGATACGCCCATGACAGTTTCGGTTTTAGGGTGTTTGGTGAATGGCCCCGGCGAAGCTGCCGAAAGCGATATTGGCTTAACGGGTATTGATGGCGGGGTGAATGTTGTTTATTTAAGTGGTCTGCGTGATCACCAAATTCAAAATGAAGAAATTATTGACCATATTGTTTCACTTGTGGAACAACGTGCGCAAGAAATTAAAATACAGCAAGAAAAATAAGGAATATTATAAATATGTCGAAGTTACAAAGAATTCGTGGGTTCAGAGATTTATTGCCATCCGAGGCAGCTCTGCATCGCTATATTCGCGATATATTTTATAAAACCGCTCATGCTTATGGTTTTGGCGAGATTAGCTTGCCTATTATGGAAGATATTAATGTATTTGCGCGCGGTTTAGGCGATAGCTCCGATGTGGTGAGTAAAGAGATGTTTTTAACCGCACCACGCGATGATGAAAGCGGATTTGCCCTTCGCCCCGAAGGTACAGCGGGTGTGGTGCGGGCTGTGATAGAAAATGGTTTACAACAATCCACCCCCTTAAAACTTTATTACGAAGGCCCAATGTTTCGTTATGAGCGCCCACAAAAAGGGCGTTATCGCCAATTTTGGCAATCAGGGGCTGAGTTGATTGGTGTGGATAACCCTTTGGCCGATGTTGAGATGATAGGCCTTGCTTGGCAAATTATGAAAAATTTGGGCATTGATAATCAGGTAGAAATTCAAATCAATACGCTTGGCGATACCGAAAGTCGCAATGCCTATCGTGAGGCATTAGTGGGATATTTAAGCCAATATGAAGATGAATTATCGGTAGATTCCAAAGTGCGGTTACATAAAAACCCAATGCGTATTTTGGATAGTAAAGATGCTGGTGATAAAAAAATTGTTAGCCATGCACCAAAGATGGATGATTATTTAACCGAAAAAGCCAAAACATGGTTTGCCGATGTTTGTGCAGGGTTAGATGCGCTAAATATTCCGTGGGTGCGCAATCCATTGCTTGTTCGCGGGCTTGATTATTATACCCATACCGCATTTGAGTTTGTATCGACCGATGAAAGTATGGGCGCGCAATCCACCATTTTAGCCGGCGGACGTTACGATGGTTTGGTTAAACAATTGGGTGGTAGCCAAGTGCCCGGTGTGGGCTGGGCTGCAGGTATTGACCGTTTGGCTTTAATTTTTGAAGATAAAGATGTTACCTTAAAACCAACAGTAATGATACCCATGGGCGAAGATGCCAATAAAATGGCTTTAAATTTGGTGAATGATTTACGGGCACAAGGTTTTATTATCGACCAAGCCTTTGGTGGTAACATGAAAAAACGCCTGAATAAAGCCGATAAATCCGGCGCGAAATTTGCCCTTATTTTGGGTGATGATGAATTGAGTACTAACCAAATAATCATTCGCAATTTAAAATCGGGTGAGCAAATATATACGCCAATATTAGAATTACCAATGAAGCTCGCTGAGCTGGGTGCAGATACAGTATAAAAGGAAAAAAAATGGCCTTAGAAGATAGTTTTGAAAAAGTACTCAACCGGCATGCAGAGATTGAATCCTTATTAAACTCTGGCGAAGCAGCCAATGACCCTAAAGAATTTGCTAATCTTTCACGTGAATATGCCGAGATTGGAAAAGTGGTTGATGAAATTCGGCGTTATATGGAACTGATGACAACTATTCGGGATTCGGAAGAGATGATTAACGACCCCGAAACTGATGCTGAATTAAAATCCTTAGCGCAAGAAGAGTTACGCGAAGCCGAAAGTGCAATGGAAGAGCAAGAGCGCATAGTACAAATTGCCTTGTTACCCAAAGATGCTGCCGATGAACGTTCGGCTATTTTAGAAATTCGTGCCGGAACAGGTGGCGATGAAGCCGGCTTATTTGCCGCCGATTTATACCGGATGTATCAGCGTTATGCGGCACTTCACGGTTGGACAATGGAAAATTTAGATTCTAACGAAACCGGTGTGGGCGGATTTAAAGAGGTTTCGGCACAAATTAACGGGGCAGGGGTATTTGCGAAATTAAAATATGAATCCGGTGTGCATCGGGTGCAGCGTGTGCCAACAACTGAATCCGGCGGGCGTATCCATACATCGGCCGCAACAGTTGCAATTTTACCCGTTGCGGAAGAAGTTGATGTGGAAATTAATCCGGCAGATTTGCGCATTGATGTTTTTAGGGCATCGGGTGCAGGTGGGCAGCATGTGAATACAACAGATTCGGCCGTTCGGATTACCCATATACCTTCCGGTGTGGTGGTAGAGCAACAGTCTGAGCGTTCACAACATAAAAATAAAGCCAAAGCTATGCAGGTTTTACGCGCCCGTATTTATGAAGCTGAGCGGCTAAAAGCAGCCCAAGAACGCTCCGATGCTCGTAAAAATCAGGTCGGTTCGGGTGATCGTTCCGAGCGTATTCGCACATATAACTTCCCCGATGGCCGTGTGACGGATCACCGCATTAATCTGACCCTTTATAAGTTGGATCGCATTTTAGAAGGTGAGTTGGATGAATTTGTTGATGCGCTCACAGCTGAGGATCAAGCCCGACAATTGGCCGGAATGGTATCGTAAATGATAATTATTCAGGCGCTTAATTGGGCAAAAGCAGAATTACAATCGATAGAGGAGGGGGCAAATGATGCCCTCTTTTTACTTTCGGCCACAACCAATAAGGATAAAGCATTTTTAATTGCTTTTGGTCAAGATGAGTTATCCGAGCAACAATGGGCGGACTATCAATCAGCGATTATGCAGCGTAAAAATCATGTTCCGGTATCGCAAATATTGGGTGTTCAGCCTTTTTGGCAATGGGAGTTTAAGGTGAACGGCGATGTTCTAACGCCGCGAGCCGATAGCGAAACATTGCTTGAGGCGATGCTGAAAGATTTCTCGAATAAGGATAAAAAATATAAAATTGCCGATTTTGGTACGGGTTCAGGCTGTTTATTACTTTCGGCACTCAGTGAATATCCGCATGCAACGGGTTATGGTGTGGATATCAGCCGTAAAAGTTTAAAGATTGCCCAAGAAAATGAGGATTTTTTACGTCAGCAAAGAGCAATATTTACCAAGCCCCAATGGCTTTTGGGCAGTTGGGATCTTTTAGCTAATGATGCTCCTTTTGATATTATTTTAGCTAATCCGCCTTATATTGCTGAGTCTGAAAAAAAAGATTTAAGCCGTGAGGTTCTGAAGCATGATCCGCATATCGCACTAATTGCCGAAGATAATGGTTTAAGATCCTATAAAGAGTTATTCCCTCTATTCAAGCAAATATTAGCCCCCAATGGTAAAGCTTATATTGAACATGGTTACCGGCAACAAGATGTTTTGGTTGAAGTGGCGGTGCGTTATGAATTGAATATAGAGCGAAGACTATCTGATTTATCGGGTAATCCCAGAGGGTTAGTTATGACCGTTTAACCGTTTTTTTCTTTTTAGTTTTTTGGGCAGGTTGATAATCTTTCAGGTGAATGGCTACCCAAGCAATAGGCAAAATACAGGCATAAATCCATGCCATATAGCCGATCATATCGGCAAAAACCTCAATGGCATAAAAATAGGCATAACCGGCTAAAATGGAGAATATTGGGCGTTTTATCTGATACATCAGCTCTAACCCTAAAGCAACAATTGCTACTTGGAAAAAGCTTATCCAATTCGGGGCAACCCCAAAAAACCAAGGTAAATCGGGCATATGTAACCCTAAGGGCTGAAAATTAAATGTAATAACAAAATAATTAATAATATGCGATACCAAGGTAGAGACAAAAAGGGCACAAGGTAAAATAATATAAGCCAAACCAAAAGGTAAAATAGCCGATGGCACATAAGGGCGATGTTTGATCATAAAATAATATAAAAAGCTAATAGCAATAAGCCAACGAATAATATTTAAAATCAATGTTGTCCGGTCAATATAACTATCGCTTAAATCGAGCTTCATTGTTATGAGAAACTGAATAAAATTAACCAATATAAATATCAGTATTAGTAAAAATATACCCGCACATACCCGATATATAGAACCCAACATAACCGAAATTTTGGGCATATTTGGGCGCCAACCCAACCAAGGGATTACAATATAAACAATATAGCCTAAAAGTAACCAAGGCCAAATTGTTGCAAAATTATTTTGCCAAATATCATATAAAAAATTTTCCATTAATACGCTCTTTTCCTATTTTTTTTATTATTTTATAAAAAAAAAGATAAAAAAGCATAAATTTCTTGAAATTCTTTTAAAAAAGTCGCAAATTAGGGCATACCCAAGATTAATGATATAAATAATAGCGATGAAATCGAAAAATTAATCTTGTTTAATGTTAGCAAAAATGGAAAATTAATTATATGCGTTCTCCCCAAGATCGACGGAATAACCGTACGAATAATCAGCGCCGTAACAATAATGGCGGGCAAAATCGTGTGCCTATACACTCTCGGCAATTTGAATCAGCCGGCCCTAGCGGAAAGTTAAAAGGCACAGCAAAACAACTAATCGAAAAATATATGGGGTTATCCCGCGATTATTATTCATCGGGCGATGATGTGAATGCCGAGACATGTAAACAATTTGCCGAGCATTACTCCCGATTAATTGGTTTTTATCATACAAAGTCACAAAATCAAGGTAATCAAAACCAGCAAAATCAACAAAATAATAATAATAACCAGCAAAAGTCGGATGGCGAAGATAAATCTCATATTAAAGAGCTAGCAATCGAGGAAAATCCACCAAAGACAAAACCGAAAAAAAATGAAACTTCTAAAAGTAAAATATCCAAAAACAAAAAAACCGAAAATATAGAGGAAGTAGCACCAGTAGCCGAAGAAAAACCCAAACGCCGTGGTCGCCCTAAAAAAACTGAGGCTACCGAAGTTATAGCGATTACCGAGGTTATCCCCGAAGAAAAACCCAAGCGCCGTGGTCGGCCAAAAAAGGCTGAAGTTACCGAATAAAATTTAATGAAACCAAGTGATAAAGCCTGGTTTTATTTTTTGCATAACTATCTTGATTTTTAACCTTGCATAAGACTATCTGTAATGTGAAGGAAAATACAATAGATTGCCGCCAATGTGGGATCTCAAAATATTTTCGCTTATGTAAAGGAGAAATATACATTATGAATGTCAATGCATTTTCAGAAAGAACAAACGGAATGTTGCAAGCTGCAGTCGGTTTGGCAATCCGTAAAAATCATCAACAAATTACACCGCTTCATTTACTAAAGGTTTTAATTGAAGATAATGAAGGCTTAGCTGCACGGCTTATTCAAAATGCCGGTGGTGATGTCTTTTCAATTAATGAAGCTGTTGATAAGGGCTTGAGTAAAATACCGGCGGTTTCGGGTAATGTGGGGCAACCGGCATTTGATAGAGATTCAGCAAAAATTTTACAAGTAGCTGAAGATTTAGCAAAAAAAGAAGGCGACCAAGTTGTTACGATTGAACGTTTATTACAAGCATTGTTAACGGAATCAAGCGATGCTTCGCGTATATTAAAAGTGCAAAATGTTAAAGCGGGTGCCTTGGCCGAGGCCATCAGCCAAATGCGCCGCGGGCGTAAAGCCACAAGTGGCACTGCCGAAGAAGGTTGGGATGCATTAAAACGTTTTGCTATTGATTTAACCGAGCGTGCACGTGAAGGTAAAATTGACCCCGTAATCGGCCGTGATATGGAAATTCGCCGCTCTATGCAAGTATTGGCCAGAAGAACCAAAAATAACCCGGTACTCATTGGTGAACCCGGTGTGGGTAAAACCGCTATTGTCGAAGGTTTAGCAAGGCGCATTGTTGCGGGTGATGTGCCCGAAAGCTTAAAAGGTAAATCACTTTTATCTTTGGATATGGGGGCATTAATTGCCGGTGCTAAATATCGGGGTGAGTTTGAAGAAAGGCTCAAAGCCGTATTGCAAGAAGTTACGAGTGCCGAAGGTGAAATCATTTTATTTATTGATGAAATGCACACATTAGTCGGGGCCGGTAAAGCTGATGGTGCCATGGATGCATCGAATTTACTAAAACCGGCTTTGGCACGGGGCGAGTTGCACTGTATTGGTGCAACCACTTTAGATGAATATAAAAAACATATTGAAAAAGATCCCGCTTTGGCACGGCGTTTTCAATCGGTACTTGTGGATGAACCAACGGTTGACGATACAATTGCTATATTGCGCGGTATCAGAGAGCGTTACGAATTACATCATGGTGTGCATATTAACGACCAAGCTTTGGTTGCGGCGGCAACATTAAGCCATCGTTATATTAATGAACGCTTTTTACCCGATAAAGCCATTGATTTGGTTGATGAAGCCTGTGCAAGATTGCGTTTACAGCTCGATAGCCGCCCAGAGGAAATTGATAGTCTAGAGCGCCAAATTATTCGTTTACGTATTGAGCGCGAAGGTGTAAGCCGCGAGATGGATCAGCAATCAAAGGATCATTTATTTGAGGTCGATCGCCAAATAGCCGAAAAAGAAGAAGCTTTAGCCGTACTCAATGCCCGTTGGGAAGCCGAAAAAGAAAGTCGTGCAAGCGAAGGGCAATTACGAGAAGAGTTGGATGCTGCAAGGCAAAAAGTAGACCAAGCCATGCGGGAAGGGCGCTTTGAAGATGTTGGGAAAATTCAGTATGAAATTATCCCCGAGTTAGAAGAACGCTTAAACAAGGTTGATAAAAAAGCCCTAAATAAAGACCATGACTTTTTAATCGAGGAAACTGTAACTGCTGAGTTAATTGCCGAGGGTGTAACCCGTTGGACGGGTATTCCGGTAGATAGAATGTTACAAGGTGAGCGTGAAAGATTGCTGAATATGGAAAGTAATTTGAATCGCCGTGTGATTGGTCAAGATTACGCGTTAAAAGCCGTATCGAATGCAGTTCGGCGCTCACGTGCTGGTTTGCAAGACCCAAACAGACCCATTGGTAGCTTTTTATTCTTAGGCCCTACAGGTGTGGGTAAAACCGAATTAACAAAAGCTTTGGCAGAGTTTTTATTCGATGACGATAGTGCGTTATTGCGTATTGATATGTCGGAATATATGGAGAAACATGCTGTTGCCCGCTTAATTGGGGCACCCCCGGGTTATGTGGGCTATGAAGAAGGTGGAGTATTGACCGAAGCCGTGCGCCGCAGACCTTACCAAGTAATTTTATTTGATGAGGTAGAAAAAGCACACCCCGATGTATTTAATATCTTGCTCCAGCTTTTAGATGATGGTCGTCTTACTGATAGCCAAGGCCATGTGGTTGATTTTAAAAATGCTGTAATTATCTTAACATCCAACCTCGGCAGCCAATATTTAGCCGAGGCTGGCGATGAAGGATTATCCGCAGAGATTAGAGATTTGGTGATGAGCCAAGTGCAAGCACATTTTAAACCGGAGTTTTTAAATCGGTTAGATGAAATTATTATGTTTGAGCGATTAAAACGTGAAGATATGGGCGCAATTGTGGATATTCAGTTAAAGAATTTACAAAAAATATTGAATGGACATAATATCACCCTTGATGTCTCTGCCGAGGCCAGAGATTGGCTTGCACAAAAAGGTTATGACCCCATTTATGGTGCAAGGCCGTTAAAACGGGTAATCCAACGCAATATCCAAAATCAAATGGCCGAGGAAATATTAAATGGACATATTACCGATGGCTCAATTGCATCAATCAATGTTGATAATGATCATTTGGTTATTCAACCGATAGAAAAAATAAAAGCGAATTAATAAAAAAAAAGCAGGCTTTATAGCCTGCTTTTTTTTAACTTAAATCCGATGGTCGGGGCTGAACAATAATTTCTGATAATGGTCGTGCATTTTCACTTACCCCATCATCTTCTGGTATATCAATAGGCTCAGGGGCTAACGTACCATTAAGAACCGCTGTTTTAATATCATCACTATTGGGTATAAAATTGGGTTGTGTTTGCGTATAACGGGCTTCTAATTCTTTACGATGAGTTTGAAAAGCCTTTGCCTCGGCTGCGGATAATCCACCGCTTGATACAGGTGTTACTTTAAGCGAGTTTAATGCTTGGCCATTAGATGTTAAACGTAATTCGTAATGAAGGTGCGGGCCGGTAGAGCGGCCAGTTGTACCCACATAACCAATAACATCGCCTTGTTTGACTTGCGAACCCACACGTTGACCCGATGCAAAGCGGCTCATATGCATATAAATGGTTTTATATTTACCATGGACAATCTCAACCATATTACCGGCCGACCCACGGCGGCTACGAATAGTAATTTTACCATCGGATGCCGCATAAATGGGGGTACCTGTTGGGGCAGCAAAGTCGGTGCCCGAATGCATTTTAGAATATCCTAATGTTGGGTGCTTACGGTAACCATATTTAGATGAAATTCGTGCCCGATCCATACTAATAGGAGTTCTTAAAAATTGTTTTTGTGCCGAAAAACCTTTTTCGGAATAAAATTTTGTTTTTCCGTCTTTATGGGTAAAGGAATAAAGGGATTTTTTATTATTTCCCACAGTAATTGTTGCATATAAAATATCATTACAACTTAATTTTTCACCAGTTTCTTGGTCAAATTCGCATTGATATAATACGCTAAATTTATCGCCAACTTTAACATCACGCTCAAAATCGATATCCCAAGAAAAAGTACGAAGCAGTTTGGATAATGTTGATGATGGAATTCCGGCATCTTGACCCGCTACATATAAAGATGAAGTAATTGTTGCATCGCCCCGTAAGATTTGTTTTACGGTGGGGCGCTCAATCTTCATTGCCTGAAAGCTGCCGTCGTCTTGGCGTATAACATCAACACTTGTTTTGGCATCGATGGCAAAGCGCATTGTAGAGAATTCTCGGCTTGTTGTGCCATCTTGCGAAGGAATATCTTTCCAAATAAGCTGAAATTCTTTTCCGGCAGGAATACGATTAGGAGAGTAAACCGGCTTCATCGCATCAACCATTGTCCAAACATCTGATGTTTCAATGCCAGCATCCACGAGCATTTGTGTGATGTTACTCCCTTGAGTAAGTGATACATCAACAATATTCGGGTCTTGCGTGACAATAGGTGCTATTTCGGTTTTTTGTGTTGTGGACTGATTATCGTCTTGGGGTAAATCATCATCGGGGAAAAGGGTAGGAGCTAAACGAACCTCGATGGGTAAATTGCTTGGTTGGGCTAAAGCAAGGTTACGGCTAAATTCAAAAATTTGGGCTTGCTCTAGCATATTATTTACGCTATCGGGCGTTAATTCTATCTCGGCAGGGGCTTCGGTAAAATTTAATAGCATAAGGCTTGCTTCGGCTAATGGAATTGATACCGCTTTATACCAACCATAAAAAGCTGTAAGGCTTGTTGCACCTAAAAAGGCACAAATACCGCCGGCACGCAAGATAGCTTGAATTTTTGTATCCATAAAGACTCCTGCAATAGGATAAAATTGTTAAAATTATTATATACCCAATAATGGCAATGTTGTGTTTATTATAATAAAATATAGTTTCAAAAAGGTAAAAAAATTTATTATTTAGTAATATTTTATTGCCATGATAACATAAATTGTAATGATTGATAAAAAATAAGGAGCAAAAATGACAGAAGTTGGTGGAATCGCCGGTGATATTTTACGTAGCTATGTAGAGCGTATTGAGCGTTTAGAAGAAGAAAAAAAAGAATTAGCCGATCAAACTCGTGAGGTATTTGCCGAAGCCAAAGGCAATGGCTTTGACGTAAAAACATTACGCGAGGTCATTAAATTGCGCAAATTAGATAGTGCGGATCGTAGCGAGCAAGAGCAATTGTTAGATTTATATAAACAAGCGCTTGGTATGCTTTAGTTTATTTAATGCATATTTTTTTTAAAAAAGCTTATGTATTTGTATATGTAAGCTTTTTATTTTCGGATAATTTCGCCAATAACTTCCATATGGGGCGAATAGACAAATTGATCCAATAAAGATATCCGGTTAAGTTTTAAGCCTGCTTGGCTTAAAATATTAATGTCTCGGGTAAATGTTTTAGGGTTGCACGAGACCATAACAATTTTTTGAATATTTGCTCGGGCAATTTGTTTTACTGTTTCTTCGGCTCCGGCACGGGGTGGGTCTAAAATAATAATATCGGCTTTATTAAGCTCAGCAGGGAGTAAAGGCTGGCGAAATAAATCGCGCTCAATAAATTGTAATCTTCCTTGATATTGACCTAAATGGTTAAAAGCATGGGTTGCCGCACGTATGGCTGATGGCGCATTATCGTATGCCATAATTTTTTTGCATTGGGTTAAAAGCGGAAAAGAGAAGGTACCCATACCACAAAATAATTCAATCGCCTGTTTGTTTTTACCCGTATATTCTAATAATTTACGTTGCAAAAATTGCTCACCTTGTGCCGATGCCTGTAAAAATGGGGCGGGGGCAACCTCAATTTGAATATTTGCCCAATCAACATATAAATTGGTTTTTTGCCAAATAATATCGGTATGCTCATTTTGCTGCCAACATAAACGCCCCAAATGCGCAATATTTTTAAGCTCTGTTAATGGGGTAACCAAATGGGGATGAATAGTTTTTGGAGTGATGATTGTAAGCTCAATTTGGTTTAATAAGGTAAGGTGAAGCTCTGTTTGCTTACCTAAAAATGAACCATAATGTGATAACCATGATTGTAAATCAGCTAAAATATCATTGAGTTTAGGCTCTAAAATTGGGCAGTTGGTTATGGCAACAAGCTCATGGCTGTTATGGGCATTAAAACATAGCTGATAATCGCTATTAAGCCGAAATGTTACACGCCGCCGTGAATGAGGCGGCAAAAAACAAGTTTCGTCTAATTTATATTCATGAATATGATTCTGTTCAAGGATATTGGTGAGTTGCTGCGTTTTCCATTGCTGATAATCTGGGGTGGGGAGATGTTGTAATTTGCACCCGCCACATTGGGTAAAATAAGGGCAAATAGGGGCACTATTATTGGGTACTTTTTCTATAAAATCTTCAGCGGTTGCGTATATATTGCCTTGCGCTTGTTTATAGGGTTTGGCTAATATAACATCACCTGTTTGGCAATAAGGTATAAACCAATTTTGTCCATTAATTCGGCTATAACCATCGCCATTTTTGGCAATCGATTCGATTGTCACTTTTGTAATATCCGGCAGTTGAATTTTTTGTTTTCTCTGATAACGCATGCAAGTAAACCATTATTCATCATAACTCTAAATTAGAATTAAGCTATAGCGTGATTTATCCATAAAGGCAATGCGCGATATTGCAAAGGCGAATAAAAGCCATTATTATACAAAATTATTATAAATATTTATTATTTTTGGGAGTTATTATATGCAATATATTTCAACAAGGGGCGAAGGTAAAAGTTTAACTTTTGACGAGGCTTTGCTTTCGGGGTTAGCGCGCGATGGTGGTTTATATATACCGCAATCCATACCCACATTTACTTATGATGAACTGATTACTTTGCGTGGGAAATCTTTTGTTGAACAAGTGACCGATGTGATGATTCGCTTTACGGGCGATGTGATTGAATATGATGCGCTTTATGCAATTGTAAAAAAAGCTTATAGCCGCTTTGATCATCCGGCTGTTGCGCCTTTACGTCAAATGAAGGATAACCATTGGTTGTTAGAGCTTTACCATGGCCCCACATTTAGTTTTAAAGATTATGCCTTACAAGTTGTGGGTGGATTGTTTGATTATGTACTCAAAAAACGCAACGAAAAAGTATTGATTGTGGGCGCAACATCGGGCGATACAGGCTCGGCAGGGATAGAAGCCGTGCGTGGCTCAGAATATGCATCGATTGTAATTACCTTCCCCGATGGTCGGGTATCGGATGTGCAACGCAAACAAATGGTAACGATTGATGAACCCAATGTGATGAATTTATCGGTTAAAGGTACATTTGATGATTGCCAAGATACGGTAAAAGCATTATTTAACGATCATGCTTTTCGCGATCAATATAATCTTTCGGCTGTAAACTCTATTAACTGGGCTCGAATCTTAGTGCAAATCTCTTATTATGTGGCCACATCTATTAATTTAGGTGCACCGGATAATGAGTTGGTATTTTCTGTACCTACAGGCAATTTTGGTAATATTTTAGCCGCATGGTATGCCCAACAAATGGGGGTACCGATTAAACATCTGATTTGTGCATCGAATAAAAATGATATTTTAACCCGTTATTTCGAAACCGGGCGCATGGTTGCCGATGGTGTAGAGCCAACATTATCACCAAGTATGGATATTCAAATATCATCGAATTTTGAGCGTATGGTTTATTATGCAATGAACCAAAATGCAACCGGGCTAAAACAAGCTATGGAAGATTTTAGAAAAACCGGAAATGTTGATTTTGGTGCCGATGCTTATGCAATGCTTGCATCTAACTTTAGTGGTTACCGTTTAGATGACGAGGGTATTTTGCGTATAATTAAAGAAGAATATGGTTTATCGGAATTTATCATTGACCCCCACACGGCTTGCGCCTTATATGCTGCAAAGGAATGGTTAAAAGACAATAGGGATTTTAAAGGGTCTTTAGTGACGGTTTCTACGGCGCACCCTGCTAAATTTGGCCCTGCGGTAGAGCAAGCAATTGGAGTTGAGCCACCGATGCCAAAAGGTTTACTTTCGGTACTTAATAAGCCCGAAAAATATACGATTGTCGAAAATGATTTTAATGATATTAAACAGATTATTGAAAATTGGATAAATAAATAATTCATGGCAAATATAACAAAATTAAGCAATGGCATAAAAGTTGTGAGCGAGTATATGCCCTCGGTTTCCTCGGTTGCTGTTGGCGTATGGGCACCGATTGGTGCACGCAATGAAACCAAAGAAGAAAGCGGGATTAGCCATTTTATTGAGCATATGGCTTTTAAAGGCACAAAATCGCGCTCTGCTATGGAAATAGCCGAGGAAATAGAAGCTGTTGGCGGTTATTTAAATGCATGGACAAGCCGCGATGCAACCGCATGGTATAGCCGTGTGTTAAAGGATGATGTTCCTTTAGCTATGGATATTATTAGCGATATTTTATTAAACCCGACTTTTGATGAAAATGAGCTAGAAAAAGAGCGTACGGTTATTTTGCAAGAGATTGCGCAATCGCAAGATTTTCCTGATGATGTATTATACGATGCTTTTCAGCAGGCTTGTTATGATGAACAACCCCTTGGGCAAAATATCTTAGGCACAACCAAAAATGTATCTTCTTTCTCTCGCGATACTTTAAAAAATTGGCTAGATACACAACATTTACAGTCGGATTTTATTATTGCTGCAGCGGGTAATGTGGATCATCAAAAATTTGTAGAAAAATCCGAGGAACGTTTTGCATCATTAAAAAGTTTTGAAACCCATGGCTTTTCCCCAAGCCGTTGGGCAGCCAATGAAAAGCGGATTCATCGCGATTTAGAGCAAGTTCAGTTTGTTTTGGGTTTTGAGGGTTATGCATATAATCACTCAAATTATTATGCAGCCTCGGTTTTTAGTACATTATTTGGTGGGGGGATGAGCTCGCGGCTTTTTCAGGAAATTCGTGAAAAAGAAGGGCTTGTCTATGGTATCGGCTCATTCCACTCTAGCCATGCCGATGGTGGTTGTTTTGGTATTCAGGGGGCAACGACCCCCGACAATATCCAAAAGGTTCTAAAACTTAGTGCAAAAGAGCTCAATAAAGTTGTTGATAACCTAGACCAAAAAGAAATCGCTCGAGCAAAAAATCAATTAAAGGCTGCTGTTCTAATGTCCTTAGAAACCGTATCGAACCGTGTGGAGCAAATCTCGCGGCAAATGATGATATTTGGTGCGGTTTTAGACCCTAAAGATGTTCAGGAGCGCATAGAGGCAATTGATAAAGCGAATATTTTAGATTTTATAGAATTTGTTCATCAGTCGCCCATTGCATTTGCCACCATAGGGCAAGAAAAATCATTACCTTATAAAGATGATTTTGTTCAATATTTAAAACAATAAGCAGAGAAATTATGCATGAAAAAAGAGGGCTTTTGCCCTCTTTATTTATGGCTGAGGCGGTAGGACTCGAACCTACGCTCTTCGGCACCAAAAGCCGCTGCTTTACCAACTAAGCTACGCCTCAATATCGAATAAGAGGTTTATAAGGAATCTGGATACATATTGCAAGTTTTTTTTGTTCATTTTGTATTTTTTTTTCGTAAAGTGAATTTGCTATCAATAAAAAAATAGCGCACTCGGCAGTAACTCATTGCGTTTTCAATGGAATATATAATAGGTTTTAATATGCAAATATCATATTGTTCCGCGAAGCATTAAATAATTCGTATTTTCAAATTTTTCTAATGCTTTTGTAATCAGCATTTCATTGGGGCTGATAATATAGCAAGTTGCACCACTGCCACTCATACCGCTATGGCTAAAAATATTCGGGTGTGCATTCTGGGTATGGTTTAAATTTTCTAAAATTATTTTTATCTCGGGTACTTGCGCAATGGCTGGTTTTTGTAAATCATTATGTGTTTGTTTAAGCCAAGGGAATAGATTATGAACATTAAAGTCGTTTATATAGTCTATTGGTTCGGAATAGGGTTTTTTAAGAGCCATAAAAATATCTTTGGTCGATGTTTGTATGCGGGGATTAATGAGGCCAATATAAAGCTTAGGGAAATGTTCAATAGGGGTGATAATCTCACCAATGCCACTCATAAAACAATTTTGGCCATATATGCAAACAGGAAAGTCCGCACCTAATGTTAAGCCTAAATCCATAAGTTTTTGTTGAGCAATACCTAAATTAAAAAACTGGTTAAGTAATTTTAAGGTAGTAGCACCATCGGATGACCCTCCGCCAACTCCGGCTGCTATAGGTAAATTTTTTATGAGTGTGATTTTGCAAGGGAGTTTTTTATTTACATATTGCTCTAATAGGCAATGCGCTTTTACCATCAGATTATTTGCATCCATTTGTAAATCCATGGTATTATCACCTTGAATTTCAAAATGAATATCTGAACTCGGCTCAACCGTAATTTCATCGCCAAAATTGCTAAAAACCACAAAGCTATCAAGCAAATGATAGCCATTTTCTTTTTTTCCTAAAACATGGAGGTTTAAATTAATTTTTGCTGGTGCAAAAGCGGTTAATTTAGCCATGGTTAGGGTTGCAGTTCTGTTTCGGTTTCATATTCAATTTCAATTTTAGGCTCACCGGGAACTTGCACCGGTTTACCTTGCTTGAGTTTATAGGCAGAACGTTTGGCGGCATCGGATTCGCCATCAATATCAACAGCCCGTTGCCATGCATAAGTGGCTTCTTTTTTTCGGCCATCATACCATAATGCATCGCCTAAATGGTCGTAAATTTCACCTTGACCGGGTTCTAAAGTGGCTGCACGTTCTAACCATTCTACGGCATTATCAATTTTATTTTGCCGAAAATAAACCCAGCCCAAACTATCTATAATATTTCCATCATTGGGGAATTTATCGGTGGCTTTTATTAACATTTCCTCGGCTTCGTCTAGGTTATAGCCTTTGTCTGCCCAGCTATAGGCTAAATAATTGAGAATATAGGGGCTATCGGGGGCAAATTCTACGGCCATTTTTAAATCGGCTTCGGCTTTCGCCCAATCACCTTCACGCTCTAAACAAATACCGCGGGCAAAAACTAAATTAAGAGCCTCAGGTGGTATTTCGCCATCAATTTTAGAAAGCTCAATGGCCTTATCTAAAGGGGGGATACAATTATCAAATTGCATTTCAACCCGATAAACCTCAGCAAGCATCATGAGGGGAATAACTTGGTTTGGGTATTGATTTGATAAATTTGTATATATCTCAATTGCGTCGTTAAAATCTTTATGTTCTTGTAAAATCAAGCCATAATCCAAATGGGCTTTTCCCGAAAGTGCTGGATTATCTAAAAGTGGTTCTAACAGAATTTTTCCGTTTTTATAATCGCCGGAGATTAAAAAAGCAGTCGATCGGTTATATTGAATGAATGGATCATCGGAAATCCAATCGGCCATGTTAAAAGCGACTTGATTACGGATATTGGGGTTATTACCCGATGCCGCAGTATAAAAACGCCCTAAAATCAATAAAGTCTGAGCAATCAAATCTTTTGGGTTGTTATTCTCTTTAAGATAATCGGCCGATTTTATATCAAAAAATATACGGTCACGCCCATTTTTTACCCAAGAAAGTTGAACATCTTGGGCTTCATCAATCATTTCAGCCTGTGCAAGGCTATCAACAATCATATTCACATCATTTGCCTCAATTAAAGTAAATAACTCAGGCCTATCTTTTAAAAGAGATGCAATTTTTTGTGCATCATTTTGAATATACGTATTTTGTAACTCAATATAATCCGTTAGTAATTTAGGAAAAACCTTAGCTAAGTTTTGTTTTGCTTTTTTTTGTTCATCCTCGGGTGCAATATATGCTTTAACAATGAGTGATGCAATTAATGCAATATCATTGGCATCATCTTGCGGCAATAATGCCAAAACTTCTTCATTGGGTTTGCCGTCATGTAAGGCTTTTAAAGCATTTAATATTTCAACAATTTGAGCACGGTCATTATTAGATTCGATATCCCTTGAAATAGCATTATTTTTATATGTTTCGCTTTCAATCGCGGTTTTTAGGGCTTGGCCCCGTTTTAAAGCGCGTTCCATTTCGCCAAAGGAGAGGGAATACATGAAATCACTCGCCAAAAAGTAGGCATTTTCAGGCTCTTGCTCTAATAAAATATCCCAACGTTTAAAAATCTCGGGGCTATCCGAATTAATAACAGCCGTATTGAGCACCAACCAATCATCGGCAGTATTGTTTAAAGAAACAAATGGTCCCAGTTCTTTTTCGGTTTCTTCATTCGTTGCTGCCCATGCGCTAAAATGAACCAAAGAGAATGCAGTGATATAAAAAATCGACTTTTTAAACAAATTATGTATAATTTTTTTAGGCATATAGTTTGTTCCTTTATTATTTTTATGAATACTATAACTTATTTTGACATAATTAAATAGTATCAACGCAAAAATGGTGATATTTTGGTGGCAATGACAGAAATTAAAGATAATATAGATTACCTCGCTGCATTACAGTCGATTGTCAATTGGTATAATGAAGCTGGTATTGAGGTTCTGAGCGAAGAAAATAGCATAAACCGCATTGCCCTGATTGCCGATGCACGGCAAAAACAGGCAACTCACTTGCCTATCTCTAATCCATCGGCAAAAATTCGCTACCATGGGCGCAATAATCCCCCCACACAAAAAATGCCGGGGTTAAATGTTGGTGAAACCGATACCCCAAAGCGGGGGCAAGCTGTTTTAGATAAGCTTTCATCAGAATCTGCGCAAAAGGCAATATCAATTGCGCAAAACTCAAAATCATTAAGTGAATTAGAAAAACATATTAACCTATCCGAAATTTTATCCATCCAAAAAACAGCAAAACATACTTTTTTGGGGGTGGGTAATGAAAGTGCGGATGTTTTAATTATTAATACGGCTCCATCAGCTCAAGATGACCGCAGTGGCCAATATATGCAAGATAAAGATGGGGCATTATTAGATAAAATGCTTTGTTCCATTGCGCTTTCACGAAATGATGTATATTTAACAAATGCTGTTTTTTGGCGGCCACCGGGCGACAGAAGCCCGACACAAACAGAAATAGCAACATGTTTACCTATAATTGAAAAAATAATCCAATTGGTGCAACCTCAGTTTATTTTAACAATGGGAACACAAATAAGCCAAGTTTTTACTGGACAAAATAGTGCCATAAGTAAATTACGCGGAAAATTCTACCCATATAAAACATTATTTTCGCCACTCGATTATTCGGTACAAATTCGGCCATTTTATACACCGCAATATCTTATTTCCTCACCGGCTCTTAAACAAGATGCATGGCATGATTTATTAGCGCTTAGAGATGCGTTAAATAAACAAAGAGATTAAAATGCATCGTTTCTTTTTATGGGTTGGTTCGTGGTTTTTGTTGGTTTTTCTTACGCTTTTTGCTGGTGCAGAAATGACACCGCGATATTCTACCGAAGATTTACCCAAGCCATTAAGCGAAGTTGATGCGCATTTATATAAAACAACCATAAAGTTACAGCAAAATTCCCATTGGCAAGGTGCTTTATTTGTTCGCTCGGCAATTCAAAATAATTTATTAGCTTCTTGGCTCGATTATAATGCCTTTACACAGCCATTTGCACCACAAGGAGCATATTTAGAACTCAATAAATTTATTAAAACTTACCCAACACATCCGCATGTTATGGATATTTATAAAAAAGCCAAAGAGTTAAAATACCCGGGCGATGAAAAATTGGCAGAGCCCAAAACAGAAATTATTGAGCTAAAAATAAATGAGAATATAGAACCGCCCAAGCTAAAAAATCAGATAAAACGAACAGCTTTAGAACAAAGAAGAGCGACTGATTTAATACGGCGTATTCAATCTTACTTAAACCGAGATGATTATGCATCGGCAGAAAAGCTGATATTATCCGATGAAGCGCTGAGCGTACTTTCTTTTTACGAGGCCGATAGTCTTTATGTGAAAATTCTTAGGCTCTTGTTTAATGAAGGTAAAGACGAATCTGTTATTCATTTGGCCACGCAAGTATCAAGCCGAAGCGGCGATTATTTTGGCGAGGCATGGTGGCTTGCAGGGCTTTCGGCATGGCGTATGCAAAATTACGCACAAGCACGGGATTTTTTTGCCGAGATTACAAAACGCCCATGGCTCCATGATAATTTAATTTATGGTGCCTATTATTGGCAGGCACGTTGTAGTTTTATGTTATTAGAATATAACGAATGGCAAAAACCATTACTTAAAGCGGCGCAAGATAGTAATAATTTTTATGGCCTATTAGCCTCTGAAACCTTGGGTAAATTATACCTAACTAATCCAAAAGCCCGCATGGATAGACTAAAAATTTTACTGGGTACCCCCAAAGGACAGCAATTTTTGGCTTTGGTTCAAATTGGTCAAATTGAATGGGCACAAGACGAGCTTTTAGCTTATATTAATAGTAGCTCCGATCAAGATCGGTTAATTCTGCTTTGGGTGGCCAGTGAAATCGGATGGTTAGATTTTGTATATAAAGAAAGTGAAAAGCTTAAAAAATACGATATCGATATGAGCGAAAGCTTACCGAGAATTCCTAAAGAATGGGTGCCATCAACCGGTATGGTGCTCGATGAAGCTCTTACTTTAGCCGTTATCCAAAAAGAAAGCCGTTTTAAAACCGATGCCCGCTCTCGTGCAGGTGCTTTGGGTTTAATGCAAATAACATCGCAAACAAAACAACAAACTGAAAAAATATTCGATATCAATAATAACAATGATTTATCATCGGCCGCAGAGAATATATATATCGGGCAAAGATATATGAATTATCTGCTATCGGATAGTTGGTTTGATGGTAATTTATTTTTTGTTTTAGCCGGTTGGAATGCTGGGCCCTCAAAATCGGAGCGTTGGCAAAAAGAAACTTGGCGTTTAGCCGATGACCCACTTTTTTGGTTAGAATCTATCCCTATTCGAGAAACACGCTTGTATGTCAAAGATGTGAGTGCTAATCTATGGAAGTATCGCAATCGGTTGGGGCAATCGGCACCGACTTTAGAGGCCATCGCCCAAGGGCAAGAACCGATTTATCGAAATATAGATCCTGAGCAATCGGAAATTTTGACAGAATATTAAGGAATATCTAATGAAAAGTAATTACGTATATATTTACGATAGTACCCTAAGAGATGGTGCACAAACCCGTGGCGTTGATTTCAATTTATCGGATAAAAGGGCGATTACTGAATATTTAGATATTTTGGGTGTGGATTACATCGAGGGTGGTTGGCCGGGGGCTAACCCGACTGATGATGCTTATTACGAAAATTTAGTAAAAACAAAGCGTGCAAAAATCTCGGCCTTTGGTATGACAAGGCGGGCATCAAGCTCGGCCGAAAATGACCCCGGATTAAATAGCCTGATTAACTCGGGTGCAAAAATTATTACCATGGTGGGTAAAACATGGGACTTCCATGTGCATGAGGCATTGAATATATCACTCGAAGAAAATATCGAGATGATCCGCTCATCAATTGAATATGCCAAAACACAAGTTGATGAAGTGATGTTTGATGCCGAGCATTTTTTTGATGGCTATCGGGCGAACCCCGAATTTGCAATCAACTGTGTTAAAGCCGCATACGAAGCTGGAGCGCGTTGGATTGTTTTATGTGATACCAATGGGGGCATGTTGCCCCATGATGTTGATGAAATTGTAGAGGAGGTTACCCAATATATTCCCGGTAATTATTTGGGCATTCACTGCCATGACGATACCGGTAATGCGGTTGCCAATTCCTTGGCGGCTATTCGGGCAGGGGTAAGGCAAGTGCAAGGAACGTTAAATGGTTTAGGTGAGCGTTGTGGTAATGCCAATTTAATTACACTTATCCCGAATTTAATGCTTAAAACCGAATATGAAGTTGGGATAACCGAGAAAGATTTAACTAAACTTACCCATATTGCTCAATTGGTCGATGAACGTTTGGGGCGCAATTTAAATCCGGCGGCACCTTATGTGGGCACTAGAGCATTTGCCCATAAAGGTGGTTTACATGTTTCGGCCGTTGCTAAAGCCCCACAAGCTTATGAGCATGTTGCCCCAGAGACAGTTGGTAATGAGCGCCATATTTTGGTTTCTAACCAAGCAGGGCGCTCGAATATATTATCGCGGCTTAAAGATATTGGTATTGATATCGATAGTAAAGATAAACGTATTCAAGAGCTTGTAGATATTGTTAAGCAAAGAGAATTTGAGGGCTATGCCTATGATGGTGCCGAAGCCAGTTTTGAGCTTTTAGCGAAGCATCATTTAAAATTAATTCAGGATTATTTCAGAACGCTTCATTTTCGGGTAATTGATGAACGCCGGTGGAATAAAGTTGGCCAGCTGGTTACCATGAGTGAAGCTGTTGTGAAAATGGAAATTAACGGCAAGCATTTTATGCAAGTGGCCGAAGGTTCGGGCCCTGTGGGGGCTTTAGATAAAGCCATGCGTCAAGTTTTACAAAATGTATGGCCAGAGCTTAAAAATGTAAAATTAGTCGATTATAAGGTGCGTATTCTTACCCCCCAAGCTGCCACCGATGCGGTAACCCGTGTATTTGTAGAATCTGAGGACAAAGCGGGGCATCATTGGCAAACAATTGGGGTTTCCTCTAATATTATCGATGCTTCTTATGCGGCACTTAGAGATTCGATGATTTATTATCTCTATCATATCATTAATCAGGATAATGCCTAAATGGCCGGTACTGATCGTAAAAGATCTGCCGTTTCAATGGATAATATCCAACCAATTATTATTTTATTACGCCCCCAATTAGGCGAAAATATCGGTATGGTTGCCCGCGCTATGTTGAATATGGGTTTAACAGAGCTTCGGTTAGTTGCCCCGAAACAAGGTTGGCCAAATGATGCTGCAATCAACCCGAGTTCTGGCGCATTACCTGAAGCTGTGAATGTTACGGTTTTTGATTGTGCAAAAGATGCAATTGCGGATATCCACCAAATTTGGGCAACAACAGCGCGGCCAAGGCAAATGTCTATGGAGGTTCAGGCGCCGGATATTGCAATAAATGAAATTAAACATGAGCTTCAAAAAGGGCAAAAAATTGGTGTGATGTTTGGGCGCGAAGCCACAGGCATGAATAACGATGAGATTGTTTTGGCTGATAAAATTATTACAGCACCGCTGAACCCGGCTTTTAGCTCTTTAAATTTAGCCCAAGCTGTGTTGCTTGTCGCTTGGGAATGGCGCAAACAAAATACACATGAACCCACAGAGATTTTACCGCGTTACGGCCAAAGTGCGCCGGCATCGAAACAAGAACTCAATTATTTATTTGAACATTTAGAGACCGAGCTAGATTTGGTTGGATTTTTTAAAACAGCCGAAAAAAAGCCAATAATGGCACGCAATTTGCGTAATATTTTTGAGCGTAGTCAGCTTTCTTCACAAGAGGTTCGCACATTACGCGGCATGATAGCAGGGCTTACACGCCGCCATGAAATTCCAAAAGATGATCGGTTAAATGTTGGATTATCGCTGAGAGCGCCGAAAGATAAGCAAAGTGATAACAAAGGTAAAACCGGCAAATAATGCATTGGCTAAGGGTAGGGGTAAGATATTAAATAATTTTTGGTCAATGCTTGAGCAGGAAACATTAAATTGCAAATTATTCGGGTCTAAATTGCCTAAATTACTTAAACTACCAAGCTGATTAGCATCAAATTGTCCTGCACCGCATTGGGTTACGCCTGTCCACCATTCAAAAACCATGCCCGATTGATAAAGCCCCATAATGACAGATGCTAAAATGAGTAATAAAATCGGATAAATGAATATTCTTTTACGCCAAAAATAGGCAATAGCCGAGACTATTGCGGTTACGTACCAAATATAGCGTTGGGTATAACAAAGCTCACAAGGGCGAAAGTTCATGAAATATTGCAGTAAAAGGGCAGAGGATGCCGCAAATATTGCTGCGAAAAAAGGGAAGATACTCCAATGAATTTTTTGCATTTACAGAACTTTCATGATTAAAAATATAATGAGCGCAATGGCAATGGATAATATTATGATTAAATAAAAATGTTTTTCAAGTAGATGTTTGGCACGGCTACCCATAAAATAAATAACTGTTGCCGGAATAAAAAAGTAAATGGCACGGCCAATAGAAGATGCAATAGCAAAAAGTAAAAAATTCATACCCGAAATCCCCGATGCGATTGCCGCTAGCTTAAACGGAACCGGGGTTGTTGCAGCAATAATCACAGCTAATGCGCCATATTCTTCGGCCAGAATATCAAATTTATTAAAAAATACCGCAACTTTATCATTTGCTAAAAATATATGCCCAAGCTGATCCCAAAAGAAATAGCCAATGGCATAACCGCCAAAGCTACCAATAGCCGATGCGATTGTTACAAGTAAAGCAATCCATAAAGCACTGCGGTGCTGTGCCAAAGTAACAAGAACAAAAATTGTCATAGCAGGAAAGGGCAAAAACATGCTCTCGGCACATGCTAAAATTAAGAGCAACCATAAAGCTTGGGGACGTTTTGCGTAACGTAATAAACGTAAATAAAATAGTTTAAGAATTTTTCTGTTGGTCATATTTTATTTTCAATAATTGGTTATTTTTATCTTTTGTATAGATAGAAACCCAAGAAGATGGCAAAATTCGGGGTAATATGCCAGCCATGAAAAACATTTTTAATGGGGAAATTTTTACAATCTGTTTTTTCATCATAGCATTATGGGCATATTGAGCCGCTATTTGGGCAGACATGGATTTATGCTCGTACTTTGTGCCTGCAGTTTCATGAAAGTTCGATGATATTCTGCCCGGGCAAAAGCAAGTAACCGATAATGATGTATTTTTACATTCAGCCGCAATTGCTTGGCTATAAGATAATATATAAGCTTTTGTCGCATAATAATTGGCCTGATAAGCCCCCGGTACAAAAGCGGCCGCCGATGCAATATTTAATATATATGTATCATTTTGTTTTTTTTTCATATAAGGGGCAAAATGATTACATAAACAAACAACAGCTGTAATATTAAGGTCAATCATTTGTTTTTCCTCGGCAAATGAGGCTTCATCAAATTCATAAATTCCCCCAATACCTGCATTATTAATTAAAATATCCGGAATATCATTTTGTTCAATTAAATGATTACACAAAGTTAAAACTTCATTTTCTTGTGCAAGATCACAGGCAAATATCTCAACTTCTGTATTAAGCAGTTCTTTCATTTTATTGAGTTTTTCGCCATTACGTGCCACCAAAATAAGCCGATAATGCAGCTTGGAGTAAAGCTTTGCAAAGGCAAATCCTAAACCAGACGATGCACCGGTAATCAGAACAGTTTGGGTCATGATACCTCCTTATCCATATAGGCTAATTAATAAATGAAACAGGCACAAATTGAATTTTTCCTTTATTGAGGGCTAAACCGATTTTCCCTCCCATAAGCATAAGCGCCTTTTGCCCATAAATTTCATTGCGCCAACCTTTAAGGCAATCCACTTTGGCATTTTCTTTTTGTGTGGCCAATTTATAAATATCTTCATTATCCGCAATGAGGCGTGGTGTGAGCTGATTATTTTCGGCCACAACCCTAAGGAGCGTTTTTAATAGTTCAATAGTAATTTTGGTTTCTTCTGATAAATTCGGAATTTTTTTCACTTTTGGCCAAGTTTCTTGGGGGCGGTTCAGTGCGGTTTCAATGAGCGATAATATAAGCTTTCCTCGGTTGCTATTGGCTTCTTTTTCCGAAACCGAGCGTATACGGCTTAACGATTTAATATCTCGAGGTTGCAGCATAGCAATATCAATTAATGCATCATCGCGCATGATATATTGGCGGGGGATATTTTTACGAAAAGCCTCATCATCGCGCCATGCAGCAAGCTCTTGCAAAATAACCAAATTGTTACGCCGTGGTTTGCGAATTTTTATCCGTAAGTAAGCATCATAGGGGTTACGCTGAAAGCGAGCAGGGGGATATTGCTTATCCATCTCCTCAATAATCCACTCAAAGCGGTTAAGTTCACTTAGCCGATTTTGCATTTCTGTATAAATTTCGCGCAAATATGTAACATCATAAATAGCATAGGTCTTTTGTTTATCGCTTAAAGGGCGCAAGCGCCAATCGGTATGGCGGGATGTTTTATCGAGCTTTACATTACAAATGGTTTCCACTAATCGGTCATAGCCGATAGATTCCCCATATCCAAGTGCTTGTGCCGCAATTTGTGTATCAAAGATGTTATGAATTTCCTGATCGCTCTCATGATAAAAAATTTCTAAGTCTTGTGATGCCGCATGCAAAACTTTAACAATATTTTTATTGGCCAATATTTGCCAAAAAGCCGAAAGTTTTATGCCTTCTGTCAATGGATCAATTAAAGCTTCTTGTGTGGCCGATGCCACCTGAATTAAGCAAAGCTCGGGATAATAAGTTTTTTCGCGGATAAATTCGGTATCGACTGTAATCCATTTTTCATCTTTTAAATGATGACAAAATTTCTCTAATTCGGCTGTTGTTGTAATTTCTTTTATCATATTATTTATATAGCTTTCAGTTATGCATCATGCATTATTTTTGCAATTCTCGATTACACCAGTCAAATGACTTGCAACAAAGATAAGAAACTTTTATATTAGCTCGGATTAATATAATGAATTTTTTGTAACAATTAAACAGCTTTTTAAATGGAGAATAATATATGCATCCGTATCGCACACATAATTGCGGAGAATTAAGAGCCGATAGCGCCGGAGAACGTGTTCGGGTATCGGGTTGGATTAATGCCAAACGTGAACATGCCAATGTTCTTTTTATTGATTTAAGAGATAATTACGGACGTGTTCAATGTATTATCAATGCCGATAATCCTTTATACGAAACAGTAAATGCTTGCCGTGTTGAATCGGTATTCACCTTTACCGGTATTGTAGAAAAACGCGATGAGGCTGCAATTAACCCCAAATTACCAACAGGTGAAATTGAAATTTTAGTCCAAGAGGCTGTTTTAGAAAGTGCGGCCGATGTGTTGCCGTTTCAGGTGGTATCAGATGATTATATCTCCGATGAAATTCGCCTAAAAAATCGGTTTATCGATTTACGCCGTGAGCGTTTGCATAAAAATATTATTCTTCGCTCTAATATTATTTCTTCTTTACGTAAACGCATGGAAAAACTTGGTTTCTTAGAAATCCAAACACCTATCTTAACGGCATCATCACCTGAAGGTGCACGGGATTATTTAGTGCCATCACGTAATCACCCCGGTATGTTTTACGCATTACCGCAAGCGCCACAGCAATTTAAACAGTTGTTGATGGTATCGGGTTTTGATAAATATTTCCAAATCGCACCATGTTTTCGCGATGAAGATGCCCGTGCGGATCGCTCACCGGGTGAGTTTTATCAGCTCGATTTTGAAATGGCCTATGCAACGCAAGATGATGTTTTTGCAGTGGTAGAAGATGTTTTATCGGGCGTTTTTGAAGAATTTGGTAATGGCAAAAAAGTATCGCAAACGCCATTTGTCCGTATTCCTTATCGGGAAGCGATGGAAAAATATGGCTCCGATAAGCCTGATTTACGTAACCCGATTATCATATCGGACGTTACCGATGAATTTACTGGTGGCTCATTTGGTTTATTTGCACGGCTTATTGAAGAAAAATCAGCTAAAGTGATTGCAATTCCTGCACCAGCTGCTGCCGATAAACCCCGTAGCTTTTTTGACAAACTCAATAATTGGGCGCGCAAAGAAGGCAAGGGTGGCTTAGGTTATATTATGTATAAAGCCGATGGTCCCGATGGCCCGATTGCTAAAAATTTAGAGGCAGATCGTGTGGCTCAAATTAAAGAAAAAGCCGGCCTAAAAGATGGCGATGCGGTATTCTTTGTTTGTGGCCAGCCGCAGATTGCTGTTCCATTTGCTGGTATTGCCCGTAACGAGATTGGCCATGCATTAGAGTTGATTGACGATAATATATTCAACTTCTGTTGGATTGTTGATTTTCCGATGTATGAGCTTGATGAAGAAACCGGTAAAATTGAATTTTCGCATAATCCGTTTTCTATGCCTCAAGGTGGTTTAGAAGCCTTAGAAACAAAAGACCCGTTAGATATCTTGGCTTATCAATATGATATTGTATGTAATGGTGTCGAGCTTTCATCGGGTGCTATTCGAAACCATAAGCCAGAGATTATGTATAAAGCCTTTGATATTGCTGGTTATGGTAAAGAGGTTGTGGAAAAAGAATTTGGTGGCATGTTAAGTGCATTTAAATTTGGCGCACCACCGCATGGTGGCTCGGCACCGGGTGTTGACCGTATGGTGATGTTGCTTGCTAATGAACCAAATATTCGCGAGGTCATTGCATTCCCGATGAACCAACAAGCGCAAGACTTAATGATGGGGGCTCCGGCAACAGTTGATGAAGAACGTTTAAAAGAGCTACATATTAAGTTAGTAAAACCCAAAACAATTAAAGAAGGTTAGGTATCGATACAGTAAAGGCGACTCATGTTGCCTTTGCTATACACTAAAATGAAACAATGAGTGAAACCGAAATTAAAATTCCGCAAGATATTAAAAAACTTAAATTTGAAGATGCCATGGCAGAGCTAGAAAATATTGTGCGTAATTTAGAGCAAGACAAACAAAGCTTAGATGATAGCATTACAGCTTGGACAAGGGCAATGGCACTACGTAAACATTGCGAAAACTTACTTGCCGATGCCAAATTAAAGGTTGAAAAATTAATCCCACAAGCCGATGGGAAACACCAATTAACCGAATTTGATAGTTAGTTATCAATATGCTCCAATCCATCAAAGCCAATGCACAAGATTTTGAAGTGATTTTGCAAAAAGCATTATCATATAATTCCATAGCTGCTAAACAATTAGAAAATGCGGTTCATTATAGTGTGCTTGGTGGCGGTAAGCGGTTTCGGCCTTTTTTGGTGCGATTGGTGGCGGATTTATATAATGTTAATAAAGAGCTAGCATTAAATGCATCGGTTGCAATCGAGCTTATCCATTGTTACTCCCTTGTTCATGATGATTTACCCGCAATGGACGATGATGATTTACGCCGTGGGCAGCCAACAACACATAAAAAATACGATGAAGCCACGGCTATATTGGCTGGTGACATTTTACAAACAATGGCCTTTTCGCATCTGTTGCGTTTAAATTTATCGCAACAAAAAATTATCGCGCTAAGTCAATGTTTAACTATTGCGAGTCAAGATATGGTATCGGGGCAAATGTTGGATATGCAAGCTGAAACAAAAGATGCAAATGAACTTACATTAAAAGACATCCAGCAAATACAGCGTTTAAAAACAGGTGCAATTATTGCGGCATCGGCAAAATTTGGTGCAATTTTGGGCAATGCATCGAATGAAGAACAAAAAAATATTTATCAATGGGGATTAGAGCTAGGTGAGGCTTTCCAGATTAGCGATGATTTACTAGATATGTACGGATCGGAAGAAAAAGCCGGCAAACGTTTACAAAAAGATGATGACCATGGAAAGGTTACATTTGTAACATTATTGGGTGCCAAAGGTGCTAAAGAGCGTGTCCTTCAGCTTCAACAATCAGCGGCACAACGTTTAGCAAAATATGGTAATAAAGCCGATAACCTAAATGGCTTATGGCAATGGCTGATTGCAAGGGATTTTTAATATGACAGAATATTCAAAAACCCCTTTGCTCGATATGGTATCTTCTCCGCAAGATTTAAAAAATCTGAATGTTAAAGAGATGAAAAAATTGGCTGCAGAATTGCGCCAAGATATTATTGAAACCGTTGCACAAACAGGTGGGCATTTAGGGGCAAATTTAGGCATTGTAGAGCTCACATTAGCCTTACATAAAGTTTTTGATACGCCAGACGATAAAATTATTTGGGATGTGGGGCACCAATGTTATCCCCATAAAATTATTACTGGCCGCCGGCAAGCAATGCAAAAGTTACGCCAAACGGGTGGTGTATCGGGCTTTCCTAAACGAGAAGAAAGTGTCTACGATGTTTTTGGTGCGGGGCATAGCTCTACCTCAATATCTGCAGGCTTAGGCATTGCCGAAGCCATTAAACATGCCGGTACTGATGGTGATGTTATTGCAGTTATTGGCGATGGCTCGATGACGGCGGGCATGGCTTTTGAGGCAATGAACCATGCAGGCGAATTAAAATCGAAGCTGATTGTTATTTTGAATGATAACGATATGTCTATTGACGAGCCAACAGGTGCATTATCCCATCATTTAACCAAAATGACTTCAACCAAAGAATTTAAAACCTTGCGCGAAATGGCAAAAACAGTTTCGCATTTTTTACCGGGTGGAACAAAAAGAGGGCAGTTTATCGAAGAAATTGCCCGAGAAATCGTTACAGGCGAAGATGCCAATATTTTTAATGCATTCGGTTTTTTATATTTTGGCCCTGTTGATGGCCATGATTTATCGGAACTTATCCCTATTTTAGAAAATCTAAAAAAGGCCGATTACGATAGCCCGGTTTTATTACATGTAAAAACGGTTAAAGGAAAAGGTTACGAGCCTGCCGAGCTTGCGCGTGACCGCTTACATGGAGTAACAAAATTTAATCCGGAGAATGGAAAGCTTCATAAAAAACTCACCAATGCCCCAAGTTGGACAAGTATTTTTTCGCAAACGATTACCCAAATTGCGCAATCCGATAATAAAGTAATAGGCATTACCGCTGCCATGCCCACAGGCACAGGTTTAAAAGCCATGCAAGATATTTTACCCCAACAAGTTTATGATGTTGGCATTGCAGAACAACATGCGGTTACTTTTGCAGCCGGTTTGGCAACCGAGGGCTATAAGCCATTTGTTGCCATTTATTCTACATTTTTACAAAGGGCTTGGGATCAGCTAGTGCACGATGTTGCGCTGCAAAAGCTCCCTGTACGCTTTATGGTGGATCGTGCGGGTTATGTGGGGGCCGATGGTGCAACCCATGCAGGGTTGTTCGATTTAACCATGCTTGCCAGCCAACCCGACTTTGTGGTTATGGCGCCCTCGAATGGGGGCATGCTTAAGGATATGGTTTATACCGCTTATCATATTGATGACAAGCCTTCTGCTGTGCGCTATCCGCGCGGAAACTGTACTGATTTAGATTGTTTAAATTCTGAGCCGAAATTATTAGCAATCGGTAAAGGAAATATAATCCAAAAAGGGGATAAAGTTGCTATATTATCTGTTGGCGATAACCTTAAACAAGTTTTGGAAGCCGCTGAAACTCTAAAAGAACAGAATATTGTTCCGACCATTGCCGATGCACGCTTTGTTGCACCGCTCGATACGGATTTGATTGATGATTTAGCCACTCATCATGATATTCTTATTACAGTTGAAGATAATGGTATTGGTGGTTTTGGTAGTTTAGTTAGCCAATATTTATTGAATACGGGCAAGCTAGATAATGGGTTGAAATTCCGTACATTCATGGCGCCTAAGCAAGTGATTTCTCAGGGCGATCAATCATGGCAACTCCGCCAAGCAGGCTTAAGCGCCGATGATATCAGCCAGCTTATTTTTAAGCTTATTTAATAATATTTATGTTTTTTTTTATGGATATAGACGGCTAAATGCCCATTGTTTATCTTCGGTAATCTCATAAATTTCACGGGTGTGTAGGCGGAATTTTCCGGCTTGCCAAAATTCAAAACGGTTGGCAATTAAACGATGGCCAGTCCAATAGGGTGGGCGTTCTATCTTACCGCTGCCAAATTTAGCTGTCCATTTGGCAACTTCTTTTTCGAGGGCAAAACGACTTTCTAATGGGCGCGATTGTTGCGATGCCCAAGCACCAATGCGGCTACCACGGGGGCGAGAAGCATAATATTCATCGGCTTCGGCATCACTAACTTGCTCTAACTTTCCTTCTATACGCACTTGCCGGCCGGGCTCTCGCCAAAAAAATAAAAGGGCGGCATAGGGGTTTGCTAAAATTTCTTTACCCTTGCGGCTTTCCATATTGGTATAAAATACAGGGCCGTTTTCATCTAAACCTTTAAGTAAAACCATTCGAGCAGATGGTTTGCCATCAGCGGTTGCGGTGCAAAGAGTCATTGCATTCGAATCAACAATTCTTTGTTTTTCATAAAAATCTATCCATTTTTGCAAACGGTTAAAAGGCTCTAAAAAAGGATGAAAATCAGGGTTTTTGCTCATTTTGGCAATTCTCCTATTGCGTAAAATTAAAAATACAGTATCTTAAAATACGAATATTGCAAATATAAAAACAGAAAATTAAAGGAAATCACATGGGTATGATGCAAGGTAAAAAGGGATTGATTATGGGTGTAGCGAATGATCGCTCACTTGCATGGGGAATTGCCAAAGCTTTAGGTGAGCAGGGTGCCGAGATTGCCTTTAGTTACCAAGGTGAAGCCCTTAAAAAACGTGTAGAACCTTTGGCGGCTTCGGTCGGGTCGGACTTTTTGATTGAAATGGATGTTTCGAATGAAACTCAGCTTGATGAAGGTTTTGCAGCTGTTGAAAAGCGTTTTGGTAAAATTGATTTCCTTCTCCATGCCATTGGCTGGTCCGATAAAAATGAGCTGAGAGGTTTATATTTAGATACCACCAAAGACAATTTCTTACAAACGATGGATATTTCTGTTTGGTCTTTTACATCGGTGGCACGCCGTGCGGCAGCTATTATGAATGATGGTGGCTCTATGCTTACACTCACCTATGGCGGTGCAAACCGTGTTATGCCCCATTATAACGTAATGGGTGTGGCAAAAGCAGCCTTAGAGGCTTCGGTAATGTATTTGGCTGTTGATTTAGGCGATCGCCAAATTCGGGTGAATTCGCTTTCTGCAGGGCCAGTTAAAACATTAGCAGCATCGGGCATTGGCGATTTTCGTTATATTCTCAATTGGAACGCCGATAACGCACCATTACAACGTAATGTGGATTTAAAAGATGTTGGTGGTGCAGGGTTATATTTACTCTCGGATTTATCATCGGGTGTAACGGGCGAAAATCACTTTGTTGATGGCGGATATAATATTGTGGGCATGAAGTCGCTCCACGCCATTCATAGAGAGAAAAACGGCGAATAATGGGCGGAAGTACATACGGGCAACTATTTAAGGTTACAACTTTTGGCGAAAGCCATGGTAAAGCTTTGGGCTGTATTATCGATGGCATGCCATCGCAAATTGCCCTTACAGAGAGCCATATCCAGCCTTATTTAGACCGCAGACGGCCGGGGGGATCCAAATTTGTTACCCAACGAGCCGAGGCCGACCGTGTGCAAATATTATCGGGTGTGTTTGAAGGGAAAACCACCGGAACACCCATTGCACTCATGATTGAGAATACCGATCAGCGTTCCCATGATTACGATAAAATTGCCCAAAGCTTTCGCCCCGGTCATGCCGATTATACTTGGCAGAAAAAATTTGGCTTTCGCGATTATCGGGGCGGCGGGCGCGCATCGGCACGGGAGACTGCGGCTCGGGTAGCTGCAGGGGCTGTAGCGATGCAATTGTTAAAAGATGTAGAAATTTACGGTGGTGTTACGCAAATTGGCCATTTAAAAGCCAACCCTAATAATTATGATTGGACTTATGCCAAAGAAAATCCGTTAAACTGTCCGGATAAGGAAATTTTTGGTGCTTGGGCGGATTTCATTGATGATATTCGGCGTAAAAAGGATTCTATCGGCGCTATTTGCGAAGTGCGGGCTAAAAACATAATGGCTGGCTTAGGTGAACCTGTTTTTGATAAGCTTGATGCCGAACTGGCAAAAGCAATGATGAGCATACCGGCAGTTAAAGCGGTGGAAATTGGCGAAGGCATGAATGTTGCAATGCTCCGAGGTTCAGAAAATGCCGATGAAATTCGTATGAAAGATGGTAAACCTTATTTTACATCTAACCATGCTGGTGGAATACTTGGTGGTATGAGCAATGGTGATGAGATTATCGTGCGATTTGCCATAAAGCCGACTTCGTCCATTTTAATTCCGCGCAAGACAGTTACAAATGACGGTGAAGAGATAGAGTTAATCACCCGTGGGCGTCACGACCCTTGTGTAGGGATAAGAGCCATACCTGTTGCCGAGGCAATGATGGCACTTGTTTTGGCTGATTTTTACCTGCGTCAAAAGGCTGTGACTCCTTAAATTATCTTTGCAATTATCCTAAAATCGTGGCACTCTTATAGGTGAGGAACATTTAAATAAAAGGAGCTAGAGCCATGAAATTAGGAACCTTTTTAGCTTTATTAGATAATACAGACGAAGATATTTTTACCTTAAATTATATAAAATCTCTTATCGACGAAGATGAAGCCCATATTCGTGGGCTTTGGGTAACATCATCGCCCAATTACCATTTGGGAACAATCGGCCAAGGTTTACCTGCTGTTGTTACCGAAAAAATTATTAACGAAACCATCGAAGAAACCAAAAAAGGTCAAAAATCATCGGAAACTTTTTTTGATAACTGGTGCAAAAATAATCAGATTGCGATTATTGATAATTTTTCTTATGAAAATACAATTGATAACCCTAAAATTACGGCAAGCTTTATGGCGCGCATTGGTAATCCGCTTGAAAGTATTGCAGAAATTGGGCGTGTTTCCGATTATATCATTACACCACGCTCTAAATGGTCTCAGTCGGAAGACCGCCAAGATCGTATTCATGCCGCCTTATTTGAATCGGCAAGGCCTGTTATTTTGCTGCCAAAAGATTGCGAGGCCAAACCGATTGAGAATATTGCGATTGCATGGAACGGAAAATCTGAATCTGCCCATGCGGTTGCCCGGGCTAAACCTTTATTAAAACGGGCAAAAAATATTTATATTTATATCGCACCTTCGGCTCGTACAAAATTTGAGCTGAGCGAAGAGTTACAGTTTTATTTAAGCCAACATGGTATAGCATCGCATATTGTAGAGATTGATAGAGAAATGAGCAATGTGGGCGAGGCTATGCTTACCCAAGCCGAAAAAGATAATTTGGATATGTTGGTTATGGGGGCTTGGTCGCGCTCGCGCTTGCGCCAACTTATTTTGGGTGGTTTAACCAATTATATGCTAGAGCATGCGAATTTACCGGTGATGATGGCCAGATAATAACCCACAATACTTAAAGGAGTTAAAGACCTATAGATTGTATCTGTAGGTCTTTTTATATAATATGTTTATATGATTTCGGCCTTGCTTTTTACTAATTATTTTGTCATTTTAAATGAGCACATAGATAAGGCTATAAAAGATGAAAAATTTGAAGATATTTATTAAATTTGCAGTCATGAGTTTGCTGCTTCTTTTTGTTGTATCTTCATGCCAAATGTCGAGCCAAATATTAAGCTCATCGGTAGATAAAAATTTTAAAAAACAATATTTCGATACCATTGAGCGTGATGATTTACGTAAATATTTTATTTCTATAAGCGATGAAAAATCAGCCAAAAAGCATATGGCAACATTTGATAATAGCATGGCATTGGTTTATTACGAATATGTGCGCGCACCCGATATGAATAAATTAATGCAATCGGCATTAAAAGCAGCAAAGAAACAAAAAAATATTGATAATGCTTTAGATGAAAGTTTAAAAGCGGCAATAACAGAGCTTGACCCCCACAGCCGATGGTTAAATAGCGAAGAATTAAAAGAGCTAAACGATACGGTACAAGGTGAGTATGTGGGTATTGGTACAGTTATTAGCGAGCACCCACAAGGGGTTTTGCTACAACGCGTTTATGAAAATGGCCCGGCATATAAGGTAGGGCTAAAAAAAGATGATATTATTACCTCGGCCGATGGTAAAAGCTTAAAAGGGATGGATATAAGCGAAGTTGCCGAAGCTTTGAGGGGGAAAATTAATACACTCGTGCATGTGCGTATATTAAGAGATGGGATTGAGAAAGAATATACAATCCGCCGCTCCAAAGTAGAAATTAACCCAGTATGGGCAGAGTTGAAACAGGATAATATTATCTATTTGCGCTTAGATACATTTAATGTAAATGCATCACTAGACATTGAGCGTTATTTCAAACAGTACAGCCAAAAAGGCGGTAATAAGCTCATTTTAGATTTACGCTCTAACCCCGGTGGTTTATTACCCGAAGCGATTGATGTGTCGGACTTATTTTTACCCAAAAAAGCGTCTATCGTATCGGCATCAAAAAGAGATGGAAAAATTGATGAGCGTTGGTTTAGCCGTAAAGCTGATATTTCCAAGAATATCCCGATGGTTGTGTTGGTAGATGAATATGCGGCATCGGCATCGGAGATTGTTGCTGCTGCTCTTAAAGATAATGACCGAGCCATATTAATAGGGCATCGCACCTTTGGTAAAGGCACAATTCAAGAAGTAATGCCGATTAGTGAATATGGGGCATTGCGCTTAACTTTTGCCCTTTATCAGTCACCCGATGGCCGGATAATCCAAGCCAGTGGGGTTGCGCCGAATATTGAGATTGTAGCGGATGAGAAAACAGAAATTATCCGTGCGGAAGATTTAGAGCATAGTATTTTACCCTTAAATCGTCATATTCCTAAAGCAGAATACATATTTAATGAGGGAACATGTAATAAAATTGAAGAAAATGACCCGATTTTAGATTGTGCTTTACAATTACTAACAACAAATAAAATTAAAGATTATTCAGTCAATTGGCAAGAATAGAGAATGGAGAAATAATAATGAAATATTTAGGCTTAGGGGCGTTATCATTCGGTGCGCTATTATCAGTAAGTGCATACGGCTTTGAATGTAAGCCAATTGAGTTTTCTGAGGATAATGCCAATGTTCGAACTTATTGGGAAGCATTGTTACAGCTTGATGATGACTACTTAGTTGCTTATAACATAAAAGAAGCCTGTGTGACTTCTTCGCAAGAGGTAAAAGTAAGCAAAAAAGGTGATGGCTTTACATTCTCTTTTGCCGATTTAGAAGCATCGTATTTTTTTAAAGAAAGCGATGAGGAAAAAGATAACCCTTTATTTTCGTTTAAAATAGCAGATCCGACGACAATTGATATTATGATGAAAGATGATAATTTGCGTCTTATTTCGGATATGGATACATCGCGCTTTGAAGTTATCTTTTATGAAGAAGATGAACAATTCACTATCCCCTTTGAAATGGATATGACTTATGATCTCACTTATAATATCCCACTTAAGGCTTATGTATCGGGTGATTATAGTATTGACAAGTTTTACTTTGATCTTTCAACTATTGATGAAAATGTAGATGCTAAAGGTGATATTACCATTACAGGCATTGAAGGCAAAAGAACATCAGCGATTGATGATTTTGTCGATTATAAAGATTTTATATCTATGGATAGTATTCATTATTTAATTAATGCAACAGATTTTAATATGCTTTTAACAGCGGGCAAAACAATTGCAGAAACTGATCAGAAGGGTTTGGATAAACGCTTTTTTACCGAAAAAGATACAATGTCGCAATGCTGGAGCACAGAAGCATTACTCGATAATACTTTTAAAAGTGAAACACAAATGGTAATTGATATGTATGATTGTATGTTCCAAGCCTTTAAAGGAAAAACAATCGGAGATTTTTCGACAGCAATGATAATGAATGATTTTAATTTAGAAGTAAATGATAGTTATTCGGCTCCATTTAAATTTGCATCGAAAAAAATAGGTTATAATGCTGATATAGAAGAAGCTGATGGCAATATTAATGCCGGATATAGCATAATTTTAAATGAAAATAGTTATGATATTGACCCGGCAATTTTAGAAGCAGAGAATATTCCGGCCGATATTCTACCGAAGGATATTGTTTATGGGTTAAAGCTAAGTAATATTAAAAGAGAAATGGTAGATAATGCTGAAACCATAATGGATTTAGCCATTAATAATATTGATGTGGATATGAATTTAGCAATTATACTCCAAGATGATATTGCTTTAAAGAGTGATACACATACCAAATTAAATAGCGATGAAGCCGTAACATTTATGAATGCGCAACAAACTTTACCGTGGATGGTCATGATGGACCCGACCTCATATGAATTGGAATCGGATGTCATCGTAAAAAATCAGGCAAAATTGGTTAAGTTAATTGCAGAAATTTCAGGCCAACCCGAAGGTGTAATGGGTGTAACCTTAGCTTTCTTTGGCGAAAAGATTAGTGCCACCCCTCCCATTTATAAATATAATATCAAAATGGAAAATGGCGAGCCGATTATTAATGGTAAAAAAATTCCGGCATTCGGTAAATAAATATCAATATCTAATAAATAAAGAGAGGCCAATTTTGGTCTCTTTTTTTGTAATACTTGCACAGCGTGCATAAAATTTGTATCTTATATTATAAATTGAGAAAGGTTATTAATATGGAAGCACAAGTCGTTATTGCAGGCGGTGGTTTAGCCGGATTATCATTAGCTACAGCTTTAGGGCAAGCGGGTGTAGAGACTATAGTTATAGAAAAAAACCGTCTAGATGACCTTGCAAACGAACCTGATGGCCGTGCATTAGCCGTAACTCCAGCAGCCCGTTATTTTTTAATGCGCTTAGGGGCTTGGCAACATATAAACCAAAAAGGGCGGATTGACGAAATTTTGGTCAGTGATAATCATGCGCCCTTATTCCTTAATTTTGACCCATTACCGAACGGTGAACCTATGGGGCATATTGTTGAATCTTTTTTATTACGCCGGTCATTAACAGAAACCGTGCGTGCCCAAAAATCAGTAACTATTTTAGAAGGCCGAGTAATAAAGGATGCGGATTTTCGGGATCTTTCGGTAAAATTACTTTTAGATGACGATAGCCAAATAACAGCACGCTTAGCTGTTGGTGCCGAAGGACGGCGCTCACCTTTAAGAGAAAAAGCGCGGATAAATTTAACAAAATGGGATTACGGCCAAACAGCCTTTGTATTTAATATTCATCAGTCTAAACCCCATAATAATGTTGCCATCGAACTTTTTAGACCATCTGGGCCTTTTGCTTTATTACCTTTAGAAGAACCCCAAAAGGGCGGTATTGTTTTTTGTGCATTTAATAAAGATGCCCAAAGATTAAAGGCCATGACCAATTTAGAGTTTGAGGCTGAACTCATGAATTTAAGCCAAGGACTTATTGGCGATATTACATTAGCATCGGAGCGTTGGGCTTTCCCGCTAAGTTGGCAATGGGCGCATAAAATGATTGATAAAAGGCTTGCTTTAGTTGGCGATGCTGCCCATGGAATGCACCCAATTGCGGGACAAGGGATTAATATGGGCTTTCGAGACTCGGCACAGTTAGCGCAAGATATTACAAGATCGGTTAGCGAAAATAATGATGCGGGCGATAGCCAATGTTTAAACCGTTATCAGAAAGCACGGCGTTACGATAATATGCAAATGATGCTTGCAACCGATGCTTTGGTTAAACTATTTTGCAGCCAAATTCCTGGTGTAAATATGGCGCGACAATTTGGGTTAGGGGCAATGCAAAGATTACCCTTTTTTAAAGGGAAATTTGTTAAAGAGGCAATGGGTATTAGCAAAGATTTACCCCATATGATGCAACCGTTTTAAGATATGTGGTGACAGACTATGGATATTTTTTTTTGTGGTTATTTAAATAAAATTGTTCAGGCAGATAAAATAACAATTGAATATTTAGACAATCAAAGTGCGAGAGAATTAAAAAGATTTGTTTGCACACAAAAAAATTTGGATGATAATAGCTTAAGTGATATTTGGGTTATACAGTCGGAACGGCTGCTTTACGATGACGATATGATTAACCCTAGTGAAGATATCTATTTATTATCTCCGATATTGGGGGGGTAAATTACTCTTTTTTATCCAGTAAATCTGAACCCCAACGGGTAACAAAACGCCATTCGGGGTCAAGAGTTTTTGTAATATGTAATAAATCATATTTAATCATATCTTGTTTTGTGTTTTCAATGGCGCCCATTATTTTATCTTCGGCCTTTTGCATAACCGCGTATATCTCGGGCATCTTTTCAGCGACATCTGCACTTAAATAATTACGAATCATGCGTTTATCCGTTTTATCGGATTTTCGAATAATCAACGCATCGCGTTCCATACGTTTTAAGGTATTTGCAATTGTGGGTTGCTCAATACCAGTAAGGTCACATATATCTTTTTGGGTAAGGCCAGGATTTTCGTATAATAAAAATAAAGCAATGACTTGCCCACTCTTAATATTATATGGGGTCAAGATATCATTCACCTTACGCTCTGCAAACCGATTAGCCATCGATAGCAAATATAAGAGATTATGGTTTATCTCAATAGTCATTTAACTTCCTAGCTTAATCTTGTAATAATACACGAATATAAAAAAAAATATACGTATTATAATATTTTTTATTACTGTATTAAAAACTTGATCGAATTAAATAATAAGCTGGTATTATTATAGACACAGCTATTATTATATATGAAAAACCATAAAGCCATTCAATAGTAGAACCTAAAATTGTTGCAATAAAGATAAAAGCACGTAATGCAATAACGCTTAATGTTGCAAAAAATATCCGCTGGGAATGTCCACGGCGGAGTAAATGGCCAGACTTCATCCATGCAAGGGCAATAAGTGCGTAAGAAAGAGCTAATAATGGCCCCGATATTCGTTTATGAGCCTCGCTGTAATAATCGGGGTAATCATCGGGTTTGATTGTTGTATCTTTTTGCGGATTAAGTAATACCGAAAAATTAGCTTCTCTGGGTTTTCTTGTTCTTTTTTTTGATGGTGCAGGGGAGAACTCAAAGCTATAATTTTTAAATGTGAGTGTATTAAAGCTTTTATTATTGCTTTCCCACACATTTCTTTTACCATCAACTAATAATATCCAAGTTGTACCGCTTTTGTCACTATTAACAATACCTTCTTTAGCAACAATTGTTTGTTGGTTGTTACCGTTTTCGTCATTGATGTAAATAGATATTCCCTTAAGCACATTATTTTCTCGGGTTTCTATATAAATATACTGATTATCGGTAATTTCTGTAACGGCACCCTCGTTAAGCAGTAAATGCCCATATTGTGCAATCTCACCTTCTAGCTCATTAAGTTGCCGGTAAGAACTTGGCACCATAGATATACTCATAAATAAGGCCAAAATTGTTGATGCTATCCCTAACATAATAACCGGATAAGCCATACGCCAAGGGCTAACCCCGGCGGCTTGCATAACAACAAGCTCGCGGTCTAAAATTAAGCGTGACCAACTCATAATGATTGTAACAAATAATGCAAAAGGGATAACTTCTACCAAAAATGGGGGTAAACTTAATATCGTTAATTTCATAATCAGGCTTGGTGCAAGCCCTTCACTCACTTTTTGGAAAAGCTGTATGGACTTTGTGAGCCATACAATCGATATCAGTACAAGGCTGATTAAAACCATTCTTGTTGATAATAATGTGAGTAAATAACGATCTAGAATTTTTTGCATTCAATAAAATACCTTAATATGTTTATAAGCTTATATACTTAAATTTTGTTAAATAAAAGGCCTTTATAGCAAAAACTGTTCGCCAATTATCCGATCATCAAGGGGGAAGTCGGGATCAAAAAGTAAAGTCGGGCTTTTTTTATCTGATTTTTTAACAATTATTTTTTTGATACGCCTAAATTCTAAAAAATCAGCCCCAACGCTTGTTGGGCGCTCCTCGGCATATAAATTTTCAATTTCAATAACGGCATCATCCAGTAAAATAGCACCGCGCCAACGGGGACGAAAAGGACTAATAGGGGTAACAGCAAGAATTTTTGAATCTAAGGGTAAAATAGGGCCGTTACAAGCGCGGTTATAAGCTGTAGAGCCTGCAGGGGTGGCAACCAACATACCATCGCAAATAAGCTCGTTCATTCGTTCAACACCATCAATAGATATTTTTAGTTTTGCAGCCTGACCTTTACTACGTAATATCGATACCTCGTTAAAAGCAGTAGCATGTAAAGATTCATTATTATCATTAATAGCTGTTAAATTTAATGTCATTAAACGAATATTTTTTGCATCTTGGATTCGCGTTTCTAAATTCTGAACATCAAAATGATTCATCAAAAAACCAAAACTACCACGATTCATTCCAAAAATCGGTAATTTTGTATTTTTATATTTATGTAGCACCTTCAGCATATGACCATCGCCACCAAGCGAAACAATATGGGTTGCTTGGTCTAAACTATAGTGATTATACTCATTTTTCAGCAAATTAAGCGCTTCTTTTGCTTTTTGAGTATGAGACGATGTAAAGTGGGGTTTAAACATTTTTTTTCTCTAAAGCTTCAAAGAATTTAAAAATTCACTTATTATTAAAACTCAGGCATTATATATTGATATTAACATAAATACTAGTGAGGGATTGAATTTATGCAAGTTGATCTTCGGGTAACAAGATTATTATGCTCAACAATATGTCATGATGTGATGAATAAATTAGCCAATTTATCATTGGGTCTAGAGACTTTAAAGGATGAAGAGCCAACAACAGAAAGCTTAAATCTTGTTGTTCAAGAAGGCGAAATGGCCACCAAGCAATTGGCATTCTTTCGCATTGCTTTTGGTAATGGCACGGGAGAAAGCGGCCTTACTGGAAAAGATGGTATAAAAGAAGCCCGTAAAATAGCCACACAGCTTTTAGAGATTAATAATATTAACTTGGCATGGGATGATAGCCGTGATGATTTATTGGTTCCGGTTGCTAATCGCTTAGCATTAAAATTAATTTTAAATGTTATACATTGTGTGGGGGCTTGTGTTTTCAGAAACGGCCAAATTACAACGCGTATTGAAAATATCGATGGTGATATTGGTGTGTTATTTACGGGTACGGGGCCTGTCGCTCGCTTAAGGCCAGATTTTTTACGGGCACTTTATCGCGAAAGTAATATTGAAGATTTAACCGCACAAACAGCGCCTGCATGGTACACATCATGCTTGGCAGAGGAAATAAAATCGGAAGTCGATGCCCATGATACTGGTGGGGCCGTTCAGTTTGCGGTTGTACTTCCTGTTAAAAAAGATTAAAGAAAAGGAAAATATCGTAATGATATTTTCCTTTTTCCATTAAAGCCGAATCTAACAATAAAATTATTCTACTTTATCGCTTTCTTGTAGCATATAACCGCGCCCCCAAATGGTATGAATATAATGTTCATCACCAGTGGCTTCTTCTATTTTTTTGCGTAATTTACAAATAAATACATCAATAATTTTGGGTTCAGGTTCATCCATTCCACCATAAAGATGATTTAAAAAAGTTTCTTTAGAAAGGGGTGAGCCTTTACGGAGACTAAGTAAACGCAAAATTCGGAACTCTTTACCTGTTAAATGTAACGGAACACCATTAACTTGGGCTGTTCCTTTTGTAATATTTACAGCGAGCTTTCCTGTTACAACTTCTTGTTGCGAAAACCCACGGGCACGGCGAACAATAGCATGAATACGTGCCAATAATTCTTCACGATTAAAAGGTTTGGTTAAATAATCATCGGCACCTACACCAAGCCCTTTAATTTTATCATCGGTTTCACCTAAGGCCGATAATATCATAACGGGAATCTCAATTCCTTGTGCACGAATACCCGATAACACGTCAAAACCACTCATATCAGGTAACATTAAATCTAAAATTACAAGATCATAATCATATAATTTTGCCATATCTATGGCTTCTTCGCCCATATCTGTTGGGTCAACAACCATATCGGCGGCTTCAAGAATTTGTTGAATATTGCGGGCCATGCCCAAATCGTCTTCAACTAAAAGAATGCGCATTTTATCTCTCCGGTCATCAATAAATTTTTGCTCTATCTATTTAATAACCTTATTTAAAAAAAAGGTAAACTAAAAAAATTAACCTTTATTAACAAAATGATTTTTTTAGATATCGAAATAGCTTTGAGATATTGTTTTATTAAATAACTTGCGAAATTAAAATTTATATATATATTACCACTTAAGTTATCGTTATGAATTAAGCGGAGCATGTTTAATGTCAGTTCGGATACCTGAGGGCTATCGACCCAGTGAACAAGAAGAGTTTATGAACCCGGTAATGGTGGAGTATTTCCGTCAATTATTGTTATCGTGGAAAAGGGATCTTCTCAATCAAACCGAAGAGACCGTTCATACTATGCAAAAAGATGCACATCTTCATTTACCCGATGCTATTGATCGGGCATCGGATGAACGTGATTGGTCAATTGAACTCAGAACGAAAGACAGAACCCGAAAACTGGTTCATAAAATTGAACTTGCGCTTCAACGTATAGAAAATGGTACATACGGCTATTGTAAAGATACAGAAGAGCCCATTGGTATTCGCCGTTTAGAAGCCAGACCTGTAGCAGAATATTCGCTTGAGGCACAAGAGCGCCACGAACGTGAAGAAAAGTTACATCGGGGGTAATATTTATATTCCCTAAAAATTAGCTATTAAAAAAATTGAGCTAGTTATATAATTAATCTTGTCTTTTTTTTTATTTTACTTTAATAAATATTTTCCGTTTATTGATTTTTTGATGAAATTAAAGGGTAAAGATTTGACAGATATTGTAGAAGCTGGCTTAGACTTTAAGGTCGCCAAAAATGGTGTTGTTTTTGCAGGTACACATTTAATTATTGATGTGCGCGACGCTCAAAACCTCAATAATCCTAAAGAAATTCAATATATTTTAGAAAAAGCTGCAATTGCATCGGGGGCAACAATTTTGCATAGTTATATGCATCCGTTTCAGCCCCAAGGTGTATCGGGGGTTATTGTTTTGGCCGAATCACATATAAGCATTCATACATGGCCCGAGCGTGAATATGCGGCTATTGATATTTTTATGTGTGGCGATTGCGACCCTTATAAAGCTATACCTACAATTAAAAAATATTTTAAAAGCACAAATATAACCATTACCGAGCACCGCCGAGGTGTGGAAGCATGAGTGTAAATAAATATTCCGAAAATTTATACTCATTTTATAATCAACAATTTACAATAGATGAAGTTCTTTATGAAAATCGCTCCGATTGTCAGGATATGCTTCTTTTTCGTAATGAAAAATTTGGGCGTGTTTTAGCGCTTGACGGCATTATCCAAACAACCGAGGCCGATGAAGCTTGTTATCACGAAATGATGGTGCATGTCCCTTTATTATCATTTGATAATCCCAAAAATATTTTGGTTGTGGGCGGTGGCGATGGTGGCATTATCCGCGAGGTTTTAAAACACCCGATTGCAAAAGTCACCATGGTAGAAATTGATGGTGGGGTGGTGGAATTTTCTAAAAAATACCTCCCTAATCATTCACAAAATGCATTTGATAATGAACGCTTAAATTTAATTATTACCGATGGCGCAAAATTTGTAAAAGAAACGCCCCAAAAATACGATGTTATTATTGTGGACTCAACCGATCCCATTGGCCCGGGTGCCGTTTTATTTACTCAAGAGTTTTATAATGATTGTCATAATATACTCAGCCCAAAAGGTATTTTAGTCACACAAAATGGAGTACCTTTTTTTCAGAAGGAAGAGCTTGTTCAAACTCATGAACGCCAAACGGCTGTTTTTGTGCACTCAAGTTTTTATGTAACGGTCGTGCCAACTTATGTGGGCGGTTATATGACCTTATCATTTGCATCCGATACAGATTATAGCAATTTAAGCTTAGACAAAATTACAAAACGTTACCAAAATATTGGGCTTAGTCGGCTTAATTACTATACACCGGCCATGCATTTAGCCGCATTTACCTTGCCGGCTTTTATTGAGCAAATATTAAAATAGACAAATCTGTCTTTTGTTAAGTAAAGAAAATAGTAAAAAATATTGACCTTTCTATTATTTATAGGCATTCTGTTAGCAATATAGAATAGTTTGACCCTAAAGACAAAATAAATGGCAGAGCAGAATTATAAACGACATATATCCTCTAAGAGCGAGCGCTTATTAGCAGGGTTTCAAATGAGTGATACAAGGATAGAAAAAATTAAAAACCCAATGCCGTGGTTTATTTTTTCGGTTGTGTTTTTTATATTATCTATACTTACATTTTTCTTTGTTAATAAATTGGCTGCAATTTTTTGTTTTATTATCGCTATTGGTGGGCTTTGTTATATTGCCTTACTTTTGGGTCGGCAGCAAATTGCCAAACATTTTACCCTTTTAGGGCAAAGTTTGTATAATTCTCCTCAGGGTGTTTTAATTACTGATACAATCGGAAAAACCAAATGGTGTAATCGTGCGTTTCGTATTCTTTTACCCGGGGTTGTTCCGCCCGATATTAAGCGTGGCAATATCTTAGAAGGTTTGAGTTTATATTTAGCCAATAAAGAAGATATCGAAGCCGTGCATCGCATGTTACAACTAGCTGCAACAGGTTTTGAGGACCGCATGACGATTATGGTGCGCTTGCCCAATGGAGACCCGGCATCGCGCTATGTATTTGTTAGCCCGATTGATGGACAAGAGGCTATTTTATGGCAAGTCACCCAATTGCAAGAAGATGCTGCAGGTTTAAATGCATCGCTTAGTGATACAGAAAATAAATATGCAAAAGAAGAAGATGATACACATTTTGATGAAACAAAAATTTTAGACCATATGCCATGCGGGTGGTTTTCGATGAATGAAGAAGGTGTTGTTTTATCGGTTAATGATGGCTTTTTAAAAATTATCGGTGTATCAGAGGCGCAAATATTAAAAGGCGATTTTCAATTATCGGACTATATCATTAGTGCTAAGCCGATGGAATATTCTGAGAGTAGTGCGTTATTACAAGGCAGAGAAAGCCAAAATATGAATGGAATTATTCATATTCGGCGTGGAGAAAACGGGCAAACAGTTAAAGCATGGCTTTATCAAACCCCACAGTTTAATGATGACGGCACATTTGTTGCAACCAACTCAATTATTATTCCCGAACCCCATGATAGCCTAATAACAAAAGAAGCCATTACCGAAAAAGCTGTAGAGCCAGTAAAATCGGTAATAGCATCGGATATACCAGTTAAATTTGCTAATATTCCAATGCCTCTTATTTGGATTGATGCCCATCGCAATATCAAAAAGGTCAATCGGGCGTTTACGCTATTATTTGAGCAAACTGAGGATAATATCATTGGACAACCCTTTTCAATTTTATTTCCATCGGCAGAAGGTGAGCGCCTGCAAACATTTTTATATCGGGTTGCAGCGGGTGCAAAATCATTAACTTTAGAGGGGCTACAAGGGTTAAGCGGTCAAGATAGTTTATCTATCCGTCTTTATGCGATTGATGCCATGATGGATAACCCCAATGAAATATTGCTGGGTGCACAAGATGTAAGCGATATTAATAAGCTCAGAAGCAAAATGAGTGAGGCCGAAAAAGATCAAATGATTGGTCAGGCCGCAGGTAGCATTATTCATGATTTTAAAAATATGCTTGGTGCCATTATTGGTGGGGCTGAAACAATTATGGATAGGGTCGGGCCAGATAATGATATTTATCCCGATGCCCATACCATTTTAAATTCGGCGTATCGTGCCAATAATCTAACTCAATGGTTAAACCGAATGAACCGTAAAGAAACGGGCGAAAAAAATTGGTTCGATATCAATCAGCTTTTGTCAAATGCGCGCCCAGCTCTACAAACAGTTATTACCAAAAAACACGAGCTCATCATTATACGCAGCGAAGATACTTATGGCATAAAGCTAGAAGAAACGGCTTTTGACCAGATATTAATGAATCTTATTACCAATGCGCGTGATGCAATGGCAAATAACGGCAAGGTGACGATATCGAGCGAGAAACATGTGCTCAACCAAACCCGTGCGGGCTTTCCGGATGATATTCCTGTAGGCGAATGGTCGGTTATTAAAGTTCAAGATACAGGTAGTGGTATCCCGAGCCATATTTTAGAGCGTATTTTCGAAAAACGCTTCACAACCAAAAAAGCAGGCAGGGGAACAGGCATTGGGTTAGACAGTGTGCGCCAAATGGTGCGTGCGCAAGATGGTTTTGTTAATGTGGAGACCGAAGAAGGCAAAGGAACTCTTTTCGAGATTTGGTTCCCTTATATTCAGGGTGAAGCGGCAAAAGAAAAACAAGCAAAAAAATATATTCCGCAAGATTTAACCGGAGTTGGGCGTATATTAGTGGTAGAGGATGAAGACCAAGCTAGAGGATATACGGTTAAAGCACTCAAGCAAAGAGGTTATGAGGTCTTAGAGGCCGTCGATGGCCAAGAAGGCTTAGATATCATTTATTCGGAAAATGGAAACTTTGATTTAATTATCTCTGATATTTCTATGCCGCGTCTTGATGGCCCTTCGATGATTAAAGAATCTCGGGCGCATTATTCGGATATTGCGGTTTTAATTATCTCTGGAAATTCGGGTGAGGATTTGGATAGAGATTTAGAAAAAATTGGAGATGTTCCTTTTTTAGCTAAGCCTTATACGTTAGAGGGGCTTGTACTTAAAGTTAAAGATATTCTTACAAAGAAAAAACAGCAAAAGGAAGCATCGCAACCCGCACCCGAACAAGGGCAAAAAGATTTATTTGCGTTATTTACAGAAAAATCGAATATTAACACAAATAATAATCCGGCAAAAATGACGAATAAGCCGAAAGAAAAAATAAAAAGAAGTAGCGATAGCCCCGATTTATTTGATGATACCAATCAGGAATCTCTTATCCGTAAACCACTTATTATTTTGGTTGATGATGAAGATACAGCCAGAGTATTTATGGCCAGAAAACTTCAATCGTCAGGTTTTGAGGTTTTTGAGGCCGATGATGGTGTGGGCGGGCTTGATTTAGTTTTGGATCCTAATAATATTCATGCCCTTCAATTGGTTGTGACCGATGTGAATATGTTATCTATGCATGGGCCAGAGCTGGCAACAAAAATATGGGCACAACTCCCGAATTTACCCATTGTTTTCTTAAGCGGTAATATTGGTGAGCTTAGAGATTCTGTTAAAAACAGCAATGCTTATTTTATGGAAAAACCCATAACACCTAATAAATTACTCGAAAAAATACAAGAAATTCTGGAATAAAAATATTTTTATAAAAAAAAACTTGCAAAAGAGAACAAAAAGAGTACAAACTATATCTATTCAAAACCAATGACCGATAATTGAGAGAAGATAAATGGATAAAAATAAAGCATTAGAATCAGCATTATCACAAATTGAGCGCGCTTTTGGTAAAGGTTCTATCATGAAGCTCGGCCAACAAGAGGTTGCGCAAATAGAAAGTATTTCCACAGGCTCATTGGGCTTAGATATTGCTTTGGGGATTAATGGTTTACCAAGGGGGCGAATAGTAGAAATTTTTGGCCCCGAAAGCTCAGGTAAAACCACATTGGCTTTACATGTGGTGGCCGAGGCACAAAAAATAGGCGGAACATGCGCTTACATTGATGCGGAACATGCGATGGACCCGGGTTATGCCAAAAAATTAGGCGTGGATGTAGAAAATCTTTTAATTTCTCAGCCCGATGCCGGTGAGCAAGCTTTAGAAATTGCCGATACCTTAGTGCGCTCAGGGGCAATTGATGTTTTGGTTGTCGATTCTGTTGCCGCTTTAGTACCAAAGGCCGAGTTAGAAGGCGATATGGGCGATAGCCATGTTGGGTTGCAAGCCCGATTAATGAGCCAAGCTTTGCGCAAATTAACGGGTTCGGTTAATCGGTCTAAAACATTGGTTATCTTTATTAATCAAATCCGTATGAAGATTGGTGTAATGTTTGGCAACCCCGAAACCACAACAGGGGGTAATGCCCTTAAATTTTATTCTTCGGTTCGTTTAGATATTCGCCGTATTGGTGCAATTAAGGATAAAGATGAGGTTGTGGGCAACCAAACCCGTGTAAAAGTTGTTAAAAACAAAGTAGCACCGCCATTTAAAACTGTTGATTTTGATATTATGTATGGCGAGGGCATTAGCCGCACAGGGGAAGTTTTAGATTTTGGTGTAAAAGCAGGTATTGTTGATAAATCGGGCTCTTGGTTTTCTTACAATGACGAGCGCATTGGGCAAGGGCGCGAAAATGCCCGGCGTTGGTTAAAAGAAAATAGCGATAAAATGAATGAAATTGAAAAAAATATTAAAGCGGCAGCCGGTATAATCTTTGATGACTTAGATGGCGATGCAGAAATTAACGAAGAATAATTTTATCGAGGAATTCTCTATATTTACATATAAAACCAAAGGCATTGCCTTTGGTTTTATTATTTTAGGCATATTTATAGCGATAAAATAAGGTTAATCAGATAAAAAACTAGATTTTTATGGGAAAAAACGGTAAATAATAGGCATCTATAGATAATAAAAAGATTAATAGGAACAATAATGACTACCGCTAATGATATTCGGAGTAAATTTTTAAATTATTTTGCCGATAACGATCATGAGATTGTATCGTCAAGCCCGCTTGTGCCGCATAATGATCCAACATTAATGTTTACCAATGCGGGGATGAACCAATTTAAAAATGTATTTACGGGTAACGAAACCCGCGATTACGACCGGGCCGTAACCACACAAAAATGTGTGCGTGCCGGCGGTAAGCATAATGATTTAGAAAATGTAGGGCGTACAGCGCGTCACCATACTTTTTTTGAAATGCTCGGTAATTTTTCATTTGGTGATTATTTTAAAGATGTCGCTATTGAGCATGCTTGGAATTTAATTACAAAAGAATATGGCATTGATAAAAACCGGTTATTGGTCACTGTTTTTTCGGAAGATGAAGAAGCTTATAAGCTGTGGCAAAAAATTGCCGGTTTACCGACAGACCGCATTATTAAAATCCCAACATCCGATAATTTTTGGCAAATGGGCGATACAGGGCCTTGTGGGCCATGCTCGGAAATTTTTTATGATCATGGGGATCATATTTGGGGTGGCCCTCCGGGTTCTCCCGATGAAGATGGAGACCGTTGGGTAGAAATTTGGAACTTGGTGTTCATGCAATATGAGCAAATAGAGCCGGGTAAACGCTTGCTTTTACCTAAACCCAGTATTGATACGGGGATGGGATTAGAGCGTATCACGGCTGTTTTACAAGGGGTGCATGATAATTATGATATTGAATTATTCCGCTCACTCATTGAAAATTCGGCTCATTTTACAAATTCCGAGCCTTATGGTGAACATAAAATTTCGCACCGAATTATTGCCGACCATTTGCGCTCCACATGTTTTTTAATTGCCGATGGTGTATTACCTTCTAATGAAGGCCGTGGTTATGTATTGCGCCGTATTATGCGCCGCGCTATGCGTCATGTTTATTTGGTCGGTATGAATGAACCGGCAATTTATAAAATGGTACCTAATCTTGTTAACCTTATGGGCGAGGCCTTCCCTGAGCTTAAGCGGGCTCAATCGCTGATTACGGAAACAATCAAATTAGAAGAAGAACGTTTTCAAAAAACACTCTATCGTGGTTTGCATTTGCTTGAAGATGAAATAAAGAATTTAGATAGTCAAAAACGCTTAGACGGTGAAATTGCATTTAAACTTTACGATACTTATGGTTTCCCGCTCGATTTAACTGAGGAAGCCTTAAAACCCCATGGAATTGAGGTTGATGTTGCCGGCTTTGATAGTGCGATGGCGCGGCAAAAAATGGAAGCCCGTAAAAATTGGGCAGGTAGTGGTGAAACCGCAACGGCAAGCATTTGGTTTGAGCTTAAAGAAAAATTGGGTTCAACCGAGTTTTTAGGTTACGAGCTTGAAAATGCCGAGGCACTTATTTTAGCCATCCTTAATAATGAGCAAAAAGAAGTAAACCATTATGAAAATAGCATAGATGGTGAAAATATTGGTTATCTGATTGTGAACCAAACACCATTTTATGCGGAATCTGGCGGGCAAGTGGGCGATATAGGCTTTATTGAAACCGAAACCGGTAAAGCCGAGATTATTGATACACAAAAATATGCCGATGGTTTATTTGTGCATAAATTCAAATTGCTCGATGGCAAAATTTTGGTGAATCAGCCAACAAAAATGTGGGTCGATAAATCGCGCCGATCAAAAATCCGCGCCAATCACTCGGCAACTCATTTGCTCCATGAAGCTTTGCGTCTAACTTTAGGTGATCATGTTACCCAAAAAGGCTCGTTAGTTACAAGCGAGCGTTTGCGGTTCGATTTTAGCCACCCGAAAGCCTTAACGGAAAGTGAACTGGCTGCGGTAGAAAACTTAGTGAATAAGGCTATTCGGCGTAATCAGGAAGTCAATACACGGATTATGAACCCCGAAGCCGCCCAAAAAGAAGGGGCAATGGCCTTATTTGGTGAAAAATATGGTGAGGAAGTGCGGGTTGTATCCATGGGGGGTAATGCGCCTAAAAAAGCCGCTTGGTCGGTTGAACTTTGTGGGGGCACACACGTACGCCGCACAGGGGATATCGGCAGTTTTAAAATAATCTCAGAATCTGCTGTGGCAGCGGGTGTGCGCCGTATAGAGGCCATTACTGGCCAAGCCGTTGTGGATCGTTTAGGTACACAAACATATATTTTATCTGAGATTGCTTCGGCATTAAATACCTCAACAGATAATTTGTTAGAGCGTATTCAAAAAGTAATGCTTGAGCGTAAATCGATGGAAAAAGAAATCTTAGATTTACATAAAAAAGTAGCCACAGGCGGTACATCATTATCGTCTAATGAGGTTACAAATATCAATGGTACTAAATTTATTGGTGAAGTTTACGAGAATATTCCTGCCAAAGAACTCAAAGGCATGGTTGATGAAATTTTTGCCAATGAAAATATTGATGTTGTTGTACTTATTGCTGTTAATGAAGGCAAAGCATCAATTGTGGTGGGGGTTAACAAAGATAAAACCGACCAATGGAATGCCGTAGAATTGGTGAAAATAGGATCTGCAGCCTTAGGTGGCAAGGGAGGTGGCGGAAGGCCAGATATGGCACAAGCGGGGGGACCCGATGCATCGAAAGCAAATGAAGCGATTGATGCTGTAAAATCCACATTATAGATTTGGGTATTAAAAAAATGGGCTCATTAACATAAAAAAAACAAAATATGAGCGTATGAATTAATACTTATAAAGCAGTTTAAACATTTGCTGGTTATGAAAAAAGATATATAACTAAGCAAGTCATATGATATTTTAGAAAGAAGGTTATATTTATGAGAGATCGTAAAGTTAAAATTATTGCAACATTAGGTCCGGAAACGGAAGATTTAGACAGCATTGAGCGCTTATATTTAGCGGGTGCCGATGTTTTTCGTTTAAACTTCTCCCATGCGGATCATGCAACGCATAAAGGACGTTGTGATAATATCCGTAAAATTGAAGAAAAATATAATGAACCCATTGCTATTTTGGCCGACTTACAAGGCCCAAAATTGCGTGTGGGTACTTTTACGAATGAAAAAGAATTACTCAAAGAAGGCGATATCTTTCGCTTAGATTTATCTGACGAACCCGGTACATCAAAACGTGTGCAATTACCCCATACACAAATCTTTGAAGCCATGGAAAAAGGCACAGAGCTTTTGGTTGATGATGGTAAAGTGAAATTGGTTGTTGTTGACCATGGTAAAGATTGGGCGGATACACGTGTTGAAGTGGGCGGATTTATCTCTGACCGTAAAGGTGTTAATGTTCCGAATGCTGTATTAAACATCTCGGCATTAACAGCTAAAGACCGTGCCGACCTTGATTTTGCATTAGAATTGGGTGTGGATTGGGTTGCACTTTCGTTTGTTCAGCGCCCCGAAGATGTGGCCGAAGCCAAAAAAATTATTGGCGATAAAGCATGGATTATTTCTAAATTAGAAAAACCAAGTGCGATTGATCACCTTAAAGGTATTGTTGAGTTAACCGATGCTTGTATGGTTGCCCGTGGCGATTTGGGTGTGGAAGTTCCGGCAGAACGTGTACCGGCTATTCAGAAAAAAGTTATTCGGGCTTGTCGTAAAGCAGGTAAACCTGTTGTTGTGGCTACCCAAATGCTTGATAGCATGATCCATACACCAACTCCAACACGTGCCGAAGCATCGGACGTTGCGAATGCTGTGTATGATGGTGCCGATGCGGTTATGCTTTCTGGCGAAACAACCATTGGTAAATATCCGTATATCACTGTTGAAATGATGTCTAAAATCATTAAACAAGTAGAGGCCGATCCTTATTACGATAAATTATCGCGCCTATTGGATCAAGAGGCCGAGCCTTCAATTGGTGATGCCGTTGCCGCGGCCGCCACACGGATTTCGCATATTTTAGGTGGTAAAGCCATTGTATCATTTACGGATACCGGTTCGACAACATTACGTGTTAGTCGCGAGCGCCCCAGAACACGGATTATTTCTGGTTCTATTCGTATTGAAACAGCACGGCGTTTAAATTTGGTATGGGGTGTAACACCCGTAACTTGTGAATATGCCGAAACATTTGCCGCAATGGTGGATCAAGGTATGGAAATTGTTGAAAAAAGAAATATCGTTCACAAAGGCGATAAAGTTGTGGTTGTTGCCGGTGTTCCTATTGGTACACCCGGAAGCACCAACTCGCTCCGTATTGTAGAAGTTGATTAAGCTTTAACTAATATAAACAAAAAAACGACCATTTTAATGGTCGTTTTTTTTATTTAATAAGTTTCATCAAACATTTTTTGATATTTCTGAATAATTAAATGACGCCGTACTTTTAATGTCGGGGTTAATAGCCCGTTTTCTATTGTAAATTTTTCGGGCGAAATAATGATTTTACGAATATTTTCTACCACAGGCGTTTTATTATTCACTCTTTTTACAGCAGCGAATAATGCCAATTTTAATTCTTTATCCGAATAAATATCACTTAATTTGCCTAATTTACCATTATTCTTTGTCCAAGCTTTTAACCAATCTTCATTGGGAACTAACATGGCAATCAGATAATTTTTTTTATCGCCATATATTACAGCTTGGCCAATTTCATCTTCTAGCGTGAGCAAACTTTCTAACCGGGCAGGGGATATATTATCACCACCAGAAAGCACGATAATATCTTTTTGTCGCCCTGTAATAATAATATCCCCATTATCGTCAAACTCAGCTAAATCGCCAGTATGTAACCAACCATCTTTGATTGTTTCGGCCGTGGCTCGGCGGTTGTTCCAATAGCCTTTCATTACATTACGTCCTCTGACTAAAAGCTCATTATTTTCACCCAATTTAACCTCAATACTATCTAATTTGGGGCCAACCGTATGGGGTTTGGGGTGGGTTGGGTAGTTTGCTGCAATAATTGGGGCCGCTTCAGTTTGGCCATAACCTTGGATAATCGGGAAGCCCATTGCCATGAGCCATTCACATATATAAGGGTCCAAAGGTGCACCACCACTTACAAATAAATCGACATTACCAAAAGAGCGTTGAATTTTCTTTTGAACAAAGAATTTTAAAAAGAAATATTGTATTTTTTCAGATATCGATAATTTTTCTTTCCGAACTTTTTTAAGCCCCAAATTCAATGCCTGCTGAAACATGATTTTTTTGCTTTTAGAGGCCGATTTCATTTGGCTTTCTATGCGCATTTTAAACATTTCAAAGATACGTGGCACAGCCGTTAATATACCGGGTTTGGCTTCTTGTAGGCCGGGTAACAAATTTTCGATACCATTGGGATAATAAATCTCGGTATGGTAAGTAATTGCAGCAAATAATGCAATATGTTCAAAAGCATGCGATAGGGGGAGAATAGAAAAGAAGCTCAATTTTTTAACCAATGTAAAAAAGAAGGTAATATCGGCGCAATTTTGCAATATGGCCTCATGGGTGAGCATAACTCCTTTAGGTGCGCCACCGGTGCCCGATGTATATATTAAACAGGCCAAAGTCGATGCTTCAATTCGCTTAGCTTCTATACGGATATCATTGGGTTGCTCTTGCCCAATATTGCATAAATTATTGATAGTAAATAATTCAATCCCCGGGTTTTGCGTTAACTCCATATCTTCTAAAGTAACAATTGTATGCATACGTTGGGCATCAAGGGCTGCGGGTAAAAACTTCTTAAAATAATTTTTATTGCTAATAAATGCAACAGAAGCACCGCTGTCTTCAATAATATGCTGATGATCGGTTGTGGTATTGGTGATATAAGCAGGTACCATGACTGCCCCAATAGCCATAATTGCAATGTCAATCAGTCCCCATTCATAACGGTTTTCCGATAATATAATAACCCGATCACCGGGGCGAACCCCAATTTTTTGGAGACCAAGTGCAATATTCTCTACCATTTGGGCGGCTTCGCCCCAAGAGACCGTAGACCAACCATCGGTAGAGCGTTGATGCAAAAATGGCTTATTATGATAAAGCTCGGCTTGGTCAAAAAACATTTCAACCAAATTATGCCAATTGTTTCCGTAAGACGCTTGTTTGACCATTATTTTCCCTATTAAAATTAATATTTTGTGCAAATTATAGCGATAAGCCTTCATATATTCAATTAAACAATCCAATTATGGCTTTTCATTTAGTGGATATCGGACTATATCTTTAAAAACATAGATAATAAAATAAGAGGATTATAATGGCCAATATGCTACCCGTATGGGATTTATCTGCTCTATATAGTGGGATTAACGACATAAAAATTACCGAAGATTTAAATAAAATTGATACACAAACCAAAGAGTTCGCCCAGAAATATCAGGGCAAACTTAAAGACTTAGATGCAAATTCTATTTATCAATCAATTAAGGAATATGAGGCTTTAAGTGATTTTTTAGGGCGTGTGATGACATTTGGCTCCCTTGCGAATGCCAAGCAACAGGATGATGCCGAAATTAGCCGGTTTTGGCAAGGTTTACGCGAACATGTAACCCAAATAGTGACTCATTCGATTTTTTATACATTAGAGATTAATAAGCTAAATGATAAAATTATTGAGCAATGGCTTAAAGACGAGCATATAAGCAAATACAGCCCTTGGATTAAAGAAATTCGCAAGCAGAAACCTTATCAACTTTCCGATGAAGTTGAGCAAATATTAATGGAGAAAAATAATACGGCAACGGCGGCTTGGGTACGGCTTTATGATGAAACATTTGCCGCATATCGTTTTACCATGAATGATAAAAAAGTTGGTATATCCGATGTTTTAAATGCGTTATCATCGCCAAAAGCAGAAAAACGTGAATATGCAGCAATTGCGTTATCAGAGGGCCTAAAAGATAATGAAGATTTAGTTGTGCGTATTTATAATACCATCATCGCCGATAAATCCATGGAGGATAATTGGCGTGGGTTTAAAAGCCCAATTGCATCAATGAACCTCAATAATAATGTAGAAAATGAAGTTGTGGCTGCATTAGCCGAGGCCGTACAATCCAATTATAGCAATTTATCGCACCGTTATTATGCCTATAAAGCTCGCAAATTTGGTGTGGATAAACTCAAATATTGGGATCGCAATGCACCTTACCCCGAACAAAAAGAAAAAAATTGGTCTTTCGATGAAGCTAAAGAATTTATTTTAAAAGCTTATGGTGGGTTTTCGCCCAAAGTTGCCGAGCTGGCAGAGGGCTTTTTTGATAATAGTTGGATTGATGCTAAGCCCAAAGCCGGTAAATATTCGGGGGCTTTTGCGCATCCTTCTGTACCAAGCCATCACCCTTATGTACTCGTAAATTGGTATGGTAAGGAGCGCGATTTAATGACCCTTGCCCATGAGCTTGGTCATGGTGTGCATCAGCGACTGGCCGCAAAGCAAGGTGCTTTAATGGCCGATACCCCATTAACTTTGGCCGAGACAGCATCGGTATTTGGAGAGATGCTCACTTTTAGGCAGTTACTTGCCGAAACGAACGATAATGAGGCAAAGCAGCTATTATTGGCATCTAAGGTAGAAGATATGCTCAATACGGTTGTGCGCCAAATTGCTTTTCATCAGTTTGAAACGGAGATTCATGCCTTACGTAAACAGGGCGAAGTTTCGGCCGAGAAAATCCGTGAAATTTGGATGCGTATTCAAAAGGATTCCCTTGGCGAAGCTATTGAGTTTGATGAAAATTATGAGGTTTGGTGGGCATATGTAAGCCATTTTTTCCATGTGCCATTTTATGTTTATGCTTATGCATTTGGCGATTGTTTGGTAAACTCGCTTTATCAAGTTTATTTGGAGCAGCCCGAGGGCTTTCAGGAAAAATATATCAATATGCTTAAGGCTGGCGGTACGAAGCACCATACCGAGTTACTTGCACCATTTGGTCTCAATGCAACCGAGCCTGATTTTTGGAATATGGGTTTAAAAATGATTGCGAACTTCATTGATGAATTAGAAGCGTTAGAATAAATAAGCCATATTTATCCAATTATACCCAATTTAACCGAAAAACGGGTATAATTAATCCGCTAAAATATGAATAAATTGCCAAAAGCCAATGAAGTTTAAGAGGATTTCATTGGCTTTATTCTTGAGCTTATGGATTATAATGGATAAAAATGGTTTACGATTGTAACTCTTCTAATAAAATCTCAGCCTCTAAAAGTTCATCTTCTTTGTTAGTTTTTTCATTTTGTAATTTTTGAAGCTGCTCGGTTAAAGCATTAAATTGCTCCGGATTTTTCATAAATAAATCAGTATCCGCTAAGCTGTTTTCGGTTTGGGCAATCTGTTGGCTTAACTTTTCAATTTCTTTTGGTAAATTTTCTAAGGCATATTTATGTTTATAAGATAATTTTTGGCTCTCTTGCTTTTTAGGCTGTGTTGCTGATTTTTTTGTTTGTTTTTCAATGGTTTCTTTGGGCGATTTACCTGCTACAATAGCACCTTGTGCCAAAGCATCGCTCCAGCCGCCGGCATATTGAGTAATTTTCCCGTTACCTTCAAAAAATAAACAGCTATCCACTAAGTCATCTAAAAAAGCACGGTCGTGAGAGACTAAGAGCAATGTACCATCAAAGTCCGAAAGTATCTCCTCAAGTAACTCTAAAGTCTCTAAATCTAAATCATTGGTTGGTTCGTCTAAGATAATAAAATTGCTTGGCTGCATAAGTGCCAAAGCTAAGCTTAACCGATTTTTCTCACCCCCCGAAAGTGAGCGGATTGGCGAGCGCAATTGTGCCGAGCTAAATAAAAAATCCTCGGCATAAGAAGCCACATGACGGCTTTGCCCGTTAATAACTACATGGTCAGATGATGGTGCTAAAACCTCCCATATAGATTTGTCGAGTGGGAGGTCTGTACGTTTTTGGTCAATCCATAAGGGTTTAAGCAATGTGCCACGTTTTATTTGCCCCATTGTCGGCTCTAAACCACCAACCAATAACCGTAGTAAGGTTGTTTTGCCAATCCCATTGGGGCCAATAATGCCAATACGTTCTTTACGTGTTATGCGTATGCTAAAGTCTTTAATGGGTGTAAAGCCATCCTCCCAACAAAAAGAGACATGCTCGGCCGATAAAACTTCTTTGCCCGATTTTTGTGCCTCGGTAATTTCTAATTTGGCTTGGCCTGTTTTTTTAATCAGCTGGCTACGTTCCTTGCGCAATGCATATAAGCGGCGTAATCGGCCTTGGTTGCGCTTACGCCTTGCAGTTATGCCTTGGTGCGACCATCGGGTTTCCTCGGCAATATATTTATCTAATTTAGTACGCTCAGCATCTTCTTTTTCAAAAAAATCACTTTGCCAATCACTAAATTGGCTTAGGGATACTGGCACTTTATAAAGCTGCCCTCTATCGAGCCATAGGCAGGCTTGGGTAATATTTTCGGCAAATTGGCGATCATGCGAGATAACAATGATTGTCCCCTTAAAAGCCTTTAGTTTATTTTCTAGCCATTCAATAGTCGCAATATCCAAATGGTTTGTTGGTTCATCAAGCAGTAAAACATCGCTCTCGCGCGCTAAGGTTTGAATGATGGCTGCTTTTCTAAACTCACCCCCCGAAAGATTGCCAATTGGTGTATCTTCAGTTAAACCAAGCTCTTCAATTAAGGTTTGGCATTGCCAAGCCTCAGCGCCACCTGCGATACAATAATCTAGCAAGGATTGAGCAGGGGTTTTAACTTCAGGATCTTGCGGTAAATAGCTAAAAATACAATCGGAACTGCGCGATATTTCGCCACCGTCAATTTCTTTAAGGCCAGCAATAATTTTTAATAGGGTTGATTTACCACTCCCATTACGGCCAAGTAATACAAATTTTTCTCCCTGATTAAGGGTAATACTGAGGTTGGAGAATAATTTTTTATCTCCCAAATCAATGGTGATATCATTTAAACTAATAACGGGTTGTGCCAATTTATTTAACCTTAAAATTATAATCTTTCTGCTTATATCATTAAATTAAATTATTTACATATAAAATAACAATGAAAAAATCGATTATGGCTCTTTTCTTATGCTGTAAATTCATCTATTGTATAAGAGATTTTGATGAGAGGGAACTATACAGCAATATAGCTCTTAAAATTGTTATGTGAAATATGAGTGAAAAAGGATAAACCGATGAAATTAGCGATACCTCGCGAGATTTCGGAGATTGAGACACGTGTGGCTATATCGCCCGATGCTATTAAAAAATACGTAGCTATGGGTTTTGATGTCGTTGTAGAGGCCGGTGCCGGTTGGCAGTCGGGCATGCGTGATGAAGATCTGACCGGAGCCGGAGCCAATATTGCTCCAAATGCAGACGAAGTTTATAAGGATGCCGATGTTATATTAAAAATTCGCGCACCCGAAGCCGAAGAAGTTGGCAAAATTAAAGAAGGCGCTATTGTTATTGCATCATTAAACGCATTAACCGATAGCGATGCGGTTAATCGTTTGAAGGATAGAAATATCACGGCCTTTGCAATGGAGCTTATGCCACGGATTACACGGGCACAAAGCATGGATATTTTGTCTTCGCAATCCAACTTATCAGGCTATAAGGCTGTGCTTGATGGTGCTTATGAGTTTGGCTCGGCCTTCCCTATGATGATGACGGCGGCCGGTACGATACCGCCTGCTAAAGTCTTTATTATGGGGGCAGGTGTTGCTGGTTTACAAGCTATCGCAACGGCTAAACGTTTGGGTGCTGTTGTTACCGCTTATGATGTACGCCCTGCAACCAAAGAGCAAGTCGAATCATTAGGTGGTAAATTTGTGATTGTGGATGCCGAAGCTATGAAAGATGCCGAAACATCGGGTGGTTACGCCAAAGAAATGTCCGATGAATATAAGCAAAAAGAGCAAGAAATTTTACGTGATCATATTGCCAAACAAGATATGGTGATTACTACGGCTTTAATCCCCGGGCGTCAAGCACCTATTTTGGTGAGAGACGAAGCTTTACAATTAATGAAACCCGGCTCGGTCTTGGTGGATTTAGCGGTAGAATCTGGAGGTAATGTTGAAGGTTCTGTTGCGGGTGAAATTGTGGAAAAACATGGTGTTAAAATTGTGGGTCATCGTAATGTGGCGGGTCGTTTACCCAATGATGCTTCGGCTTTATTTGCCAAAAATATTCTTAATTTTGTTACACCCCATGCCAAAGATGGTGTTTTATCCTTTGATTATGCCGATGAAACCGTAACGGGTACCTGTGTAACCAAAGACGGAAAAATTACACGGGATTTACCTTGGGCAGAAAAAGAGTTAGAGCTTGCCCCAAAAGAGGAGGCCGAAAATGAGTGATATTCAAATGACTGTTGATCAGCTTGTAAAAGTACGTGATCAATTAAATGAGCAAATTGTTGCATTAGGTGGCACAGCGAGCGATGCCGTTGCCCATGCAACCACAGCGACAAATCAAATGGGATTTTTACCATTATTAATGATTTTTGTAATGGCCTGTTTTGTGGGCTTTTATGTGGTTTGGAGCGTTACACCCGCCTTACACTCACCTTTAATGAGTGTAACCAATGCGATTTCATCGGTGATTATTGTGGGTGCAATTATCGCTTTGGGTGTGCATTCGGGCGGATTTATCTCTAAATTTGCTGCCTTTGTTGGTGTGGTTTTAGCATCAGTCAATATTTTTGGCGGCTTTGCCGTAACCGAGCGCATGCTTGCCATGTTTAAGAAAAAAAGCTAGGGGAGAGGAATAAATGGAAAATTTACAAGGTTTATTATATCTCGTCGCAGCGGTTTTCTTTATTTTAGCACTAAAAGGGCTAAGCTCGCCGGCGACATCGCGCCAAGGTAACCGCTTTGGTATGATTGGTATGCTCATTGCCGTATTAACAACATTGTTATTCGGTGGCTTATCAATGACATGGATGGTGCTTATCATTGCCGGTATTGCTATCGGTGGTGGTATGGGCTTATTCATTGCACGCAAAATTGAAATGACACAATTGCCACAGCTTGTGGCTGCTTTTCACTCACTTGTAGGGTTATCGGCCGTATGTGTGGCAGTGGCAACTTTTTACAACCCCGAGGCTTTTCATATTGGTACATTCGGTGATATTAAAGCCGTAAGTCTAATAGAAATGAGCTTAGGTGTATCCATTGGTGCTATTACATTCTCGGGCTCGGTGATTGCCTTTGCTAAATTACAGGGGTTAATGAGCGGCAACCCGATTACTTTTAAAGGTCAGCATTTATTAAATGCCGTTATCGGTGGGTTAATTGTTCTTTTAATCGTTATGCTTGTGCTTACCAATAGCATATTTGTATTTTGGTTATTAACATTGCTTAGCTTTGCTATCGGCTTTTTGCTTATCATTCCCATTGGTGGAGCCGATATGCCCGTTGTGGTTTCTATGCTTAACTCCTATTCGGGTTGGGCAGCGGCTGGTATTGGTTTTACTTTACATAATCCGGCACTTGTTATTGTGGGTGCGCTTGTGGGTGCATCGGGTGCTATTCTTTCTTATATTATGTGTAAAGGTATGAACCGTAGTATCTTTAATGTGCTCCTTGGTGGTTTTGGTACCGAGGTTGCTGCTGGCGGGCCTAAAACAGGCGGTGCTTCCGATCGCCCTGTAAAATCAGGTGCAGCCGATGATGCCGCATTCTTTATGGCTAATGCCGAAAAAGTTATTATTGTACCCGGTTATGGTATGGCGGTTGCCCAAGCGCAACATGCCTTGCGCGAAATGGCCGATAAACTAAAAGAAAAAGGTGTTGATGTTTCTTATGCTATTCACCCTGTGGCAGGGCGTATGCCGGGCCATATGAATGTTCTTTTAGCCGAGGCCAATGTACCTTATGATGAAGTGTTTGAGTTAGAAGAAATCAACCATGAGTTTTCTACTGCCGATGTTGTTTATGTGATTGGTGCTAATGATGTTACCAACCCTGCGGCAAAAACCGACCCAACATCAAACATCTATGGTATGCCTATTTTAGATGTTGAAAAAGCACGGATGGTATTCTTTAACAAACGCTCTATGGGGGCAGGTTATGCGGGTATTGAAAACGAGCTTTTCTTCCGCGATAATACAACAATGCTCTTTGGTGATGCAAAATCAATGACCGAAGAAATTGTGCAAGCGCTTGACCGTGTATAACGGATGAGTTGCTAAAAGATAAAAGACTCCCTATAAATTATAGGGAGTCTTTTTATATGTACCTTTAATTTATAGACAAGCGAGCTTGACCCGATAATAAGGATTTTTGTGATAAACTTTAATTATTTTTCAATCTTATAAACCACACAAGGGTTAAGTGGGGTATCTTTTAAAATATTTAACATAAAATTATATTGATATGTCATACCCAGTTTTTTCATCACATTAATACTCTCTGCATTATTATGGGTGGTATAAGCATAAATAACATGGTGATTAAGTTCATCAAAAGCGTAATCAAACAGTGCATCTGCAGCTTCAGTTGCGTAGCCCCTGCGCCAAAATTGTTTACGTAAACGCCAACCAATTTCGGTTTCTCCGGCAAAAGGAACATTATCTTTCGGAACAGATAAAAAAACCATACCTATAAATTCATTACTTTTCTTTGTTGTTATAGCAAATGCATACGGTTTTTTTCGAAAATTATTCCAATAAATAGTGTCTTCTTCTAAATTGCATATGTTCGGGAAATAACGCATTACATCTTTATCCATGTTCATTTCATGAAAGAAGCTTTCATCGGCATCGATTAATGGTCGCAAAGTTAAACGGTTTGTATGAATAATCATCTTTCCCTCCAAATAAAAAGCTCCCCAAAAGGGGAGCCTTTAGCAAACTAGTGTAAACGTTAATGCTTAGAAACCTTCACGTTCTACGCGTTTACGTTCAAGCTTACGGGCACGACGAACAGCTTCTGATTTCTCACGAGCTTTCTTTTCCGAAGGCTTTTCAAAATGACGACGAAGCTTCATTTCTCTAAAAATGCCCTCACGTTGCATTTTCTTTTTAAGAACTTTTAAAGCTTGGTCTACATTATTATCACGTACGCTAACTTCCACGAGTTATCGCCACCTTTCAAATTTAAGATTTGTATATGAAAATCATATACATAAATATTCAGCATTATTGCTAAGGTGCTTAATATAACATGAATATTTAATATTGCAAGATGGAATCATCAAACAAGGTTATTCTCTTTTAAAAACTTATCGACAAAAGTTATAAAGCCATATATCTTGTTATATATAAAATATATTTGGAGGATAGCAATGATTGACCATATAAGCAGCTATACAACCGATTATGAAAATGCCAAAAATTTTTACGAAAAAACCTTTGCCCAATTGGGTTATATGTTGCAAGTAGAGCTTGTTGCCGAATGGAATACGGATTTCCCAACCCAAAGAATGTGTGCATTTGGTATAGATAAACCAACATTTTGGCTGATTGAAACAAATGAAGCTGCAACACCAAGGCATATTGCTTTTATTGCAAAAACCCGTGCAGATGTTGATGCTTATTATAAAGAGGCCATGGCAATAGGTGCAAAAGATAATGGTGCGCCGGGTTTGCGCCCCCATTATCACGAAAATTATTATGGGGCATTTGTATTTGACCCCGATGGAAATAATGTAGAGGCTGTCTGCCATTGTCCGAATGGTTAAATATTGCTTAATTTTTATGCAACAAAGAGGGAGTATATAATAAATAGCGATAGATATACGCAAAAATTATGGTTCGATTGAAATATATACGGCTTTAATAAAAATTAATAAATAATCGAGTACAAAAAACTCGACAATCGCTATAATTCTCGGTATGTTTTTACCGAATTTAACAATAACGAGTATGCATCTTTATAACAAGATGTTTTTACGTTTAATAATCAGATTATGGGATGACACATATGTCAACAAAAATTAAAAAAATTGGTGTTTTAACTTCGGGCGGTGATTGTGCAGGCCTTAATGCGGCTATTCGTGCCGTTGCTTACAGAGGTATTGTTGGTTATGGCTGGGATGTTTATGGTATTTACGAAGGTACAATGGGCTTAATGGATCGCCCACCCCATGTAGAAAAATTTACACATAAAGAACTCGTATTGCAAAACCCCGATCTCTTACGTATGGGCGGAACATTTTTGGGGACAGTTAACAAAGGTGATCCATTTGCTTATCCAATGGCGGATGGTACAAAAAAAGACCGCTCGGGTGAAATTGTTGATGGTTTTCGTGAGCTTGGTTTAGATGCCCTTGTGGTTATCGGTGGCGATGGTTCTATGCGTATTGTTAATCGCCTTTGCCAACAAGGTGGTATTAGCATGGTGGGTATACCGAAAACAATCGATAATGACGTTGCCGGTACTGAATTTGCGATTGGTTATATGACGGCTTTACGTAAAGCGGTAGAAGCTATTGATGACCTTCAGCCCACAGCGCGTTCTCACCGCCGGGTGATGGTATTAGAGGTTATGGGGCGCGATGCAGGGCATATTGCTCTGAATGCGGGTATTGCTGGTGGTGCCGATGCTATTCTTATCCCAGAAATTAAATATGATATGGATAAGGTGGCTCAAAAAATTAATAATGTGATTAAAATGGGGCGTAACCACTCAATTGTTGTGGTGTCCGAGGCCGTACAACCCAAAAAAGGTGGCTCTAAAATCATGCAAGAAATGGCCGATGGTGAAAAACGCTATGGTGGTGTAGGTAACCTGATTGGTGCACAAATTGCAGAGATGACGGGTGCCGAAGTTCGGGTAACCAACTTAGGCCATATTCAGCGTGGTGGTACACCGGGTGCGATGGATCGCCAAATGGCAACAGCTTTTGGTGTGCATGCGGTTGATGCTATTGCCGCAGGCCGTACAGGTGTTATGATGGCATGGCAACACAGAGATATTGCTGAGGTTAGTTTAGATTATGTAACATCTAATTATAGCTCGGTCGATTTAAATGGTGCCATGGTTCGGACAGCCCGCGGTATGGGAATTGCCCTTGGTGATTAAAGCATCAAAATAAATTGATATAAAAAATAATAAGCCCTATACTTTTAGTTAGGGCTTTTATTTTAACGAATATAGCGCAACATTTACTAAAAATAATCACTATAAAGTACGGTGGTTACATGAGGGCAATATGGAAAAAAAATATTTAAGATATAAGGTTGATGGCTCAAAAAAAATAAGCTTAAAAGGTTTTGAGACACGCGATAAAGGGTCTTATGACAATAAAGAAGAAGGGCTTAAAAAACTTGAGGAAAATAAACTTGAAATCATAGAGTTGCAAAATAAACTATATGCACAAAATGAATATGCTTTGCTTATTATCTTTCAGGCTTTAGATGCCGCCGGAAAAGATAGCGCCATTAAGCATGTTATGAGTGGTGTTAACCCGCAGGGTTTCCAAGTATATAGTTTTAAAGCACCATCGAATGAAGAGCTAGAGCATGGTTATTTATGGCGAACCTCTAAGGCGCTACCAGAGCGTGGGCGCATTGGTATTTTTAATCGTTCATATTACGAAGATGTTTTGGTGGTAAAGGTTAATAATTTAATTAAAAATCAAAATCTCCCCAAAGATAGACATTATGATGATATATGGCTTAAAAGATATCGGCAGATTAGTGAGCATGAAAGATATTTATTCGAAAATGCAACGATACCGATAAAGTTTTTTTTAAATGTTTCTAAAGATGAGCAAAAAGAAAGATTTATTGCCAGAATAGATAATCCTTCAAAAAATTGGAAGTTTGCAAAAGCTGATATTGATACAAGGGCATATTGGAATGATTATCAGGATGCTTATGAGACTGCTATTAATCATACAGCAACAAAAGATGCCCCTTGGTATGTTATCCCCGCTGATAGAAAATGGTACGCAAGGTTATTAATATCAGAGATTATTTTAGATGAGATGAAGAAACTTAATTTACAATATCCGCGGCTGAACCAAAAAGAGATAGAGGCTCTTCAAGGCTATAAAATACAACTATTAGATGAAAAGTAAATTAGTTAATAGGCAGGCTTTAAGCCTTTTGCAGTATTGTAAGGTAAATGAGATATGGGCTATTGCCGTGAACTCACAAATTTGCCATTAAAAAATTTTTATAAAATGAGTTAACAAAAAAATAATATTGCTATCAAATTTTTACGATAATTCTGGAATACAAGATAGGTTTTTGTTATACTAGAATTGTAATAATTAGAAAAGGAGACCTATCAATGAGTCAGTTAGATCGTATTGCAGAGTTAAAAGCCCTTCATCAAGCATTAGATGCACAAATACAAAATGCTTTTGACGAAGGAGCAGACGACGTAACCATGGCTAGACTTAAAAAAGAGAAACTCCGTATAAAAGACGAAATTGCTGATTTAGAAGCTTCGGTCTAAAAATTAAAAGCCTGCATCGCTGATGCAGGCTTTATTCATATGCGTGTTTAGAAACCCAATGTTTAATTAGGCTTGGCTTTTGCCGTCATGTTGTCTTTTTTGGGCAACAACCACTGCTTTTTCCAATTCGCTTTCTTTGCATAAATCAAGCAAAACCGGGTTTTTAGGAGTAATATTTTCGCTATTCCAATGGGTTTTATCGCGCACAGCATTAATTGTTGGGCGTGTTGTACCAATAAGGCGTGAAATTTGCGAGTCCGAGAGCTCCGGATAAACTTTAATGAGCCAAGCAATGGCATTGGGTTTATCGGCACGGCGGGCAACAGGTGTATATTTTGTTTTTTGCTTTGTGATCTTCTCAAAATCTTCGCTATGAGGTGCAGCCTCTAACACATGGCTATGGTCGGCTTCGCCCTTAGTAATTTCTTCTTTGGTTAATTCACCTTGCAATACAGGGTTTAAACCTTGCATAGAGCTTGCCACTTCGTCATCAGCAATGGCTTTAATTTCTAAGGCATGTAAGCCGGTAAAATCGGCAATCTGTTTAAAAGATAACCCAGTATTTTCAACAAGCCAAACAGCCGTGGCTTTCGGCATAAGCGGTTTACGCATTTTATTTTCCCTTTAAATTATTTTATGAGAATTTATTAATGGCATTAGTTATACTGGTTTATTCAACCTTCGTCAAATATTCCGGCCAAATAGCAACAATTTTTCCTTTATGTTGGTTACTTTCCATATATTGATGCGCATTTTCAATATCAGATGCCTTAAAATATTTATCAATAATAGGTATAATCTCTCGGGCTTCAATAGCTTGCATTAAATATTTTTGGATTGATTGAGCAATCTCGGCTTTTTCTTCGGTACTTCGAGAACGTAAGGTTGAACCTGTAATGATAAGGCGTTTGAGCATAATAGGCATAAAGTTAAGCTCAATATTGGCACCCAGCATATAGTTTATATTAATTAATCGCCCCTTAGGTTTTAGGGTGGCAATATTGCGCTCCATATAACCGCCACCAAGCATATCTAAAATATAATCTGCACCACCAAAGGCTTTTTTTGTTATTGCCACAAAATCTTGTGTTTCTCTATTGATAACAAGGTCAGCACCGAGCTGCTGGCAAAAATCTATCTTATTTCCTGCACATGTTGTAATCACTTTACATTGCCAATATTTTGCAATTTGTATGGCGATGCTCCCAATACCGGAGCTACCAGCATGTATAAGTACTATAGCACCTTTGGGTAAATGATTGTCCACATATAAATTGGCCCAAACCGTAAATAATGTTTCGGGTAAGGCAGCGGCCTCGGCAAAAGATAGCGATTGTGGCTTAGGCAAACAATGGCGGGTATCTACACATACATATTCGGCATAACCACCACCATGGGTGAGTGCCATAACAGCATCACCTTTTTTAAATGAGGATGAGGAGGGGGCATGTTCAACAATACCGGCAACTTCTAAACCTAAAATCGGGCTAGCATCTTTTGGTGCCGGATATTGACCTTTACGTTGATAAATATCTGGCCGATTAATCCCAAATGCACATATACGAATGAGAAACTCATTATCCTTAGGAATAGGTTTTTGCGTTTCTTTTAATTGTAGTTCATGGTCAATATAATACATGTTAACTTCTCAATTTATCTATGGCGCTCTCTTTGTATTTTAAAATAAAAAAAGAGTAACCACAATGATTACTCTTTTATCAAAATTATTAGAATATCAGGCTAAGCAACAGCGTGATCTTCAATCAGCTTTTCTTCGGTTTGTTGGTCAGAAATTTGGATTTGTTTGGGTTTTAAAATCTCTGGCACTTCACGCTCTAACTCAATATTCAAAAGACCATTTTCAAGCGATGCTTTTTTCACTTTTATATGACTAGCGAGGTTAAAACGGCGCTCAAAGGAGCGGCTCGCAATACCACGATGCACCCAACGGCGCTCAGTATCGTCGGCACTTATATTATTGGTTGCTTTAATGCGTAATAAGCCTTGTTCTTCGGTAATTTCAATATCGTCTTTAGTAAAACCGGCAACGGCTAAGGTAATTGCCCAACTATTTTCATCGGTTTCTTCAATATTATATGGCGGATAGCCAGCATTGCGCTCACCGGTGGCTGTGGCATCTAATAATCTGAATAAACGGTCGAAACCAACAGAATAGCGCGAGAATGGAAAATCTAAATTATTCATAATTTTATGCTCCTTTTTAAGCAAACATTATGTTACCCCTAATGGGCGTAACGGATTAATATATGTGTAAACTCGAATATTTCGACATTTACAGCTTTCTCTATCCATATAGTCTGCAAAAAAAGCTTTCGCAATAAGTGAGTTATAAAAATAAAAAACCCTGCTAAAAAGCAGGGCTTAATAATAATATCTGATTATTTGGCTTATTTAATATCAAAGCCTTTAAAACGCTTACGGAAGCGGGCCAACTGACCACTATTTTCCATTAAACGTTGAACACCAGTCCAAGCCGGATGAGATTTAGAATCGATGTCTAACTTCATAACATCGCCTTCTTTACCCCAAGTTGAACGGGTTGTGTATGTAGAACCATCTGTCATTTGAACAGTGATTTCATGATAATCAGGATGGATATCTTTTTTCATCATCGCACTCCAATAAATTCTTGAAACAGCTTTATATGCCAGCTTTAAGGAAAATGCAAGAAAAAAGATACTATTGAGCTAATCTAAACTTGCAATATTGGTTATTCGGCTTAATATTTAAGAAAAGTAACGTAAAGGAAAAGAAAAGAAATGTCTTTTAATATTGAGTCTGAAAAACTACTTATTGATTTGTTTAATCAGCTTGATGCGCTTTATGGCGATGATGCTGATATTGATGAGGATGGAGAAAGTTTAACGATTGAATTTGATAATGGCCAAATATGGTTAATCAATATACAATCGCACCATCAAGAGGTTTGGCTAAGCTCTCCACTCACTGGGGCACATCATTATAAGCTTATGCAAGATAAATGGCTGAATACAAGAGATGATAGTGAATTACACACGGTTCTATTAGCAGAACTTTCCTTGGCCTAACAGGAGATAATCATGGTAAATAAAGCACGCAATTATGTGAATAAAGATGGATATTCTATTCGCTTTGAATCTGCGCGGTGTATCCATGCGGCTGAATGTGTAAAAATGCCAGAAGTTTTTAATTTAGAGAATAAACCATGGGCGAATCCCGATAGCGCTGATTTTGATAAAATTGTTGCGCATATATCCCATTGCCCATCGGGCGCACTTTCGGCATGGGATAAAGATGGTAACCGTTTAGAAGTTGCACAAAAGGGTGTAACCATAACAATGGCCGAAAATGGTCCGCTACTTGTTAATGGGGAAGTCGAAATAATATCCAATGATGAAAAAGTAATTGAAACTCGGGCAAGTCTTTGCCGTTGCGGAAAATCAGCCAATAAGCCATATTGCGATGGTAGCCATGCAAAATAATTTATTGTTCTTGTTGTTTTTGTTTGATTGTGACTAAAATTGTATTTTCTTGCAACATTGCCGCATTTTCGTTAGAGGTAATAGATACCGATATCTGATTATCGGTAATACCTGCAGCTTTAATATACTGTAAAAATTCATTGGTTTTTGCCGCCATTGCCCCGGTACTCTCTTGGGGTATTGTAACAAAAACCATATTCTGCCCCCGTTTAGCCGATGCAATAATTTGCTCAGCAATATTTTTATTGTCTTGGCTTAACTCTTGGGTAGAGTAATCCCATGTGAGTGAAAAGAAAATATCCGTTTGCGTAAACACATTATCTTGTGTGGTATCTTCCGCTATGCCTGCCTGATCACGCTCAATAGCAGCACGCAAGGTTGGCTCTAAAGCAGGGCCTGAGCTTAAAATATCATCAGGATTAAGCCCCGTATTGTTATTTTCTCTTTCTTCAACTGGTATAAATACGGTTTCATTAATAATGAGTTCACTATTGTCGGGGATATCCGGATATTGTGCCGCTTCTTCAAAAGGGGTCTCATATTTTTTTGTTGGTAAAGAAGACTTAGGGCCTTGCAGCCATACTTCCTCTTTAAGGCTGGGCACCAAAAGGGAGGAAGCATAGCTGTGAGCTGCTATGCAGAGTAAGAGGGGGGCGATGATTATTTTCAGTTTCATTGTTTCCCTTATTGCCATTACTCATAATGCGGCAAATTAAGCCCAAACTTTTCTAATATTGTACGCAGCTCGTCATCCATAACACCATTTGTGGCAATGACCTGACCTTTATCGAGCATATTTTGCTCTCCATTAAAATCACGAACAAATCCACCAGCCTCTTTGGCTAAAATTAAACCAGCTGCAATATCCCATGCTTTAACATTTTCTAAAAATACGCTATCAAATTGTCCCGATGCAAAATAGGCTAATGCTAAAGCCGATGACCCTAAATCGCGCACTTGGCCACCTAAGCGGGCAAGGATTGTTGCGCGTTTTAATGCACGCTCGCGGTTTTCATGGAACATGCGGGGCATTTCGGTATAATTAAGTGTTTCGCCCAAATTCTTTTTGCGGCTAACACGCAAACGCCGATTAAGCATCCACGCACCTTGGCCTTTTTCAGCCATCCACATTTGATTTGTAACCGGGTTAAATACCACACCTGCATAAGGTTGGCCATCACGAACCAAAGCAATAGAAATAGCAAATAAAGGCAAGCCATGCATAAAATTATGGGTACCGTCTATAGGGTCAATTACCCAGTTATTCGATGTATCATTACCACCAACAATACCACCTTCTTCGAGGATAAAACCATAGTTGGGGCGTGCTTTTTCGAGATGAGAAACAATAATTTCTTCCGACATTTTATCGGATTTTGTAACAAAATCTCCCGGCGCTTTAGCCGATATCTGTAGATGCTCTAACTCACCAAAATCGCGTACTAGCTTACGCCCTGCGGCTTCGGCAGCTTGCACCATAATAGAAATTGTTGTCGATTGAATAGTCATTATTAGTCCTTTGCACGTTCCACATAAGTTTTATCGTCAGTATGCACAACAATGCGTGTGCCAGCCTCAATATGGGGTGGAACCATTATCCGAACACCATTTTCTAAAATAGCCGGCTTATAAGAAGATGATGCCGTTTGACCTTTAACAACAGCATCGGCCTCGACAATTTCAAATGTCATATGGGGGGGTAAAGCCACACCTAAGGGTTCATCTTCAAAAAATTCAATCTGAACTTCGGTGTTTTCCTGTAAAAACGGAACATTATCTTCGCCAATCATTTCGGCAGTTAAGCCTATTTGGTCGTAAGTTTCGTTATCCATAAAGGTATACATTTCGCCATCATTATAAAGATATTGATAGGTTTTCTGATCCAATCTTACACGCTCAACGGTTTCCGAAGAACGAAAACGTTCATTAAGTTTGGTGCCATCGCGAATATCTTTGAGTTCAACTTGTAAATAAGCACCACCTTTACCGGGCTGGGTATGGGCAATTTTTATGGCTTTCCATAAACGATCATTATGTTGAATAACATTACCGGGGCGGATTGCATTTCCGTTAATTTTCATAGTTAAATAGGCTCCTAAATATATACAATATTAGCATCAGTATTAGCATGAATTCTAAAAAAAATAAACTGCTATTTATCCAAAACATACGCTTTTTCTAAGGTATAACCTTATACTAATTTTTATAACACAGTAAGGTGATATTTTTAATATATATATAATAAATAGCAAATGAGTATCAAAAATAAAAAAGGGAGATATTTAAAATATCTCCCTAATTGTTTTACTAACTAACCTTTAATTAATGCTTATTTTGCATTCATCATAGCAATAGCTGTATCAGCCATACGGTTAGAGAAGCCCCATTCGTTATCATACCAAGCAACAACATGCACTGTTGTGCCTTCCATAACTTTTGTTTGTGTGGCATCAAAAGTAGAAGATGCTGGGCAATGGTTGAAGTCGATAGAAACAAGTGGTTCTGTGTTATAATCTAAAACTTGACCCATTTTACCGTCTTCAGAAGCTTTTTTAACAATTTCGTTAACTTCTTCTACAGTTGTTGGGCGTTTTGCTGTAAATGTAAGGTCAACCATTGATACATTGGGTGTTGGTACACGAACAGCAGCACCATCTAATTTACCAGCAAGCTCAGGTAATACTAAACCAACAGCGCGGGCAGCACCAGTTGATGTTGGAATCATGCTTAAGGCAGCAGCGCGCGCACGGCGAAGATCAGAATGGTAAGTATCTAATGTTGGTTGGTCACCAGTATAAGCGTGAATAGTTGTCATATAACCATGGTCAATACCAATTGTATCGTTAAGTGCTTTTGCAACAGGCGATAAGCAGTTTGTTGTACAAGAAGCGTTAGAAACAATACGGTGATTAGCTTCTAATTTGTCATCATTCACGCCGTAAACAACAGTTAAATCAGCACCAGAAGCAGGGGCAGAAACAAGAACTTTTTTCGCACCGGCATCAAGGTGAAGAGAAGCTTTTTCTTTAGATGTAAAAATACCTGTACATTCAAATACAACATCAACATCAAGCTCACCCCAAGGAAGGTCTGCAGGGTTACGTTCGGCATATACTTTAATAACATCATCATTTACAACAATATTATTGTCTTCAACACGAACATCAGCCGGGAATTTTCCATGAACACTGTCATGGCGTAATAAATGTGCATTTGTTTCGGCATTACCGAGGTCATTGATTGCAACAACCTGAACATCTTCACGACCATTTTCAATAATAGCGCGATAAGTCATACGACCAATACGGCCAAAACCATTAATAGCAACACGAACTGCCATAATTTAATCTCCTAAGTAAATGAAGTTAACTTTTCTGCGAGGCTAAAGTAAACTCGCCCCAATAAAATACAAATATAAAGTAAACCTAAACTTTGATTGACGCAACAGCCACAAGCAATTATTCTAAAAAAATGTTAAATGCCGTATAATTACGCTCTACTTTAAAAGGATTTTGTATGCATAACCCAGATACGATACAAAAAAATTCTGCGAATCAAGATAATCTGCATTCGCCAGAAGAAATTGCCAATCGTTTAGAAAGTGCCGTTGATAAATTAATTAATGCACAAAAAGAATATAAACAGGAAATTAATCTTTTGAATGGTAAAATAGAAACATTCGAGCAAGAGTTAATCAAAGCCAAAATTTTGCAAGAGAAACTCGAAAAACGCGTTTTTGCTTTAATAGAAAGACTAAGGGGTCTTGTTGAGAAGGAAGATATATAAATGGCAACAACAAAGATTCGTATACATGGAACATCTTATCCGATACGCACTGCCGATGGGCAAGAGGAGCATGTGCAAAAATTAGGGCATCGTTTAAATGAGAATGTATTTAATTTAAGCGAGCGGCTGGCTGGTGCGGATAAAGAATATTTGCTTGTTTTAGCATCTATCATGGTTCTGGATGAAATGAGTGAGCTAGAGAATACCCCAAAACAAATAGAGCAAGAACTGGATGAATATAAAGATAAGCTTCTTGATACACAGAATCATGTGGAGGCTTTAAAACTCCAACTCGAAAAATATGATGATGCAGTTATAGAAGAAGAAAAAAAAGCAGCAATTGAAGAAGCACGGCAATTTTTTGCCGATGAACAGGATTTAAAATTTAGAGAACAACGGGAATTATACGAAAAACAAATAGACGATCTGAAAAACCAAATTATTGAGAATCAAAAGGGCGAGTCTCGCCCCGGCGATCTCGAAGATTTGATTGAAAGCAGTCTGAAAAGGCAAGAACAGCAGTTGGTGGCTCAGTTTGATAGCATATTAAAACAGCAGCAACAAAAATATGAGCAAGAAATTGAAATATTGAAAAAAAGATTAAAAAACAAAGATAACCAGCAAGAAGAACATTTTAGCCTAGAAGTTGATCCCCTATTTGACCGATTAGAAAATATTGCCAAACGGGCAGAAAAAGCATAGTATGAGTTTAAAGCTGCTACGGGGTACGTTAGCTATTTCTTCCCCGGGCCCTATTATCCACACGGGAGCTGTCACTGTGAGAATCGTGGTTCTTTTATACGGCACCCACCTGCACATAATGCAGGCCAGGTGGTAAAGGAAATCGACGGCTTCCGTGGCAGCGAAAGTTTATAAATATGGATATTCAACTTCAAAAAAATCAAATTCGCCAAAAACTCCGCCAAAAGCGCCGTCAATTTGAGCCTAAAGATGTAGCTAATCAAAAAATCACCGAAAATTTAGCTTATTTTATCGCACAGCAAATGAAGCCGATAAAGCATATTGGTTTATATTACCCAATGGCAAGCGAGGTTTCGTTATTAGATTTTTCTAAAAAATACGCCACCCAATATTCATTTTATCTGCCTAAAGTGGTGGCCGGTGATATTATCTTTAGCCATTGGGATCAGCAATCCACATTAACCCCCGATGAACTTGGTATTTTAGCACCATCTTCACAAACATCTTTTGTGCCAACGCTTATTTGTGTTCCTTTATTGGGCTTTACTGCGCAAAGACAACGTATTGGCCAAGGCGCGGGTTATTACGATCGTTATATTGCCCATGTAAAATCTCAAAGCAATATTCAACCCATTTATTTAGGTGTTGCATTTGAGTGCCAAAAGTTGAATGATTTACCCATTGAAAACCATGATCAAAAACTCGATTATATATTAACCGAAAGCAACATATATTAACGAAAGAACAAACATTGCGTATTTTATTTATTGGCGATATTTTCGCTAAACCCGGCCGGAATATTGTTACAGAAAATCTGCCAAAGCTCATTGATGATTATCATATTCATTTTGTTGTTGCCAATGCCGAAAATTCGGCACATGGCTTTGGTATGACTCATAAAATTGTTAAAAATCTATTTCGGGTTGGGGTAGATATCATCACATCGGGTAATCATGCTTTTGATAATGTAGATATCAATAATTGGCTCGATGATGAACCCCGTGTATTGCGCCCTTATAACTGGACAATGCCGCATTTAATGGGGCGCGGCGTTACGGTTATAAAAAAAGATAATATAAGCCTTATGGTGGCGAATATCGCTTGCCGTGTATTTATGAAGGAAGAAGCATCGGATCCATTTTCAGCTGTAGATGAAATTATCGAAAAACATCCACTAGATAGTGTAACAGCAAGTTTTTTTGATGTTCATGGCGAAACAACATCGGAAAAACAAGCTTTGGGGCATTATGTCGATGGTAGGGCATCTATGTTGGTGGGTACCCATGTGCATATCCCAACGGCGGATACCCGTGTTTTAGCCCGTGGTACGGCTTATCAGACCGATGCCGGCATGTGCGGCATTTACAATTCTGTAATTGGCGTAAATAAAGCGGCCTCGATTAATCGCATGCGTGCCACAGAACCCCGAATACGCTTTACCCCCGAAGAAGATGGTGAGGCAACATTTTGTGGTGTATTGGCCGATATTAATGAAAATACAGGTTTAGCACAGCAGGTTGCCCCCATTCGGATTGGTGGGGATTTACCTTCGTTTATCCCCAATTGGGCAAAAATAACTTGAGAAATAACCAAAAATATAGATAATTAGCCCAAAGAAAAATATACGGAGTTTATAATGGCAGGCCATTCCAAGTTTAAAAATATTATGCATCGTAAGGGTGCGCAAGATGCAAAACGTGCAAAAATTTTTACAAAACATCAGCGGGAAATCACCGTTTCGGTTAAAGAAAGCGGGGCTGACCCCGATATGAACCCAAGGCTCAGAAGTGCAATTATTGCGGCTAAAGCCGATAATATGCCTAAAGATAATATTGAACGTGCTATTGCCAAAGCTGCCGGTGGTGGCGATGGTGAAACCTATAGCGAGATTCGTTACGAGGGTTATGCACCGGGTGGCATTGCTGTTATTGTGGATGTTTTAACCGATAATAAAAACCGCTCCGCTTCAGAGGTTCGGAGTGCATTTTCTAAAGCGGGTGGTAATTTGGGCGAAACAGGCTCGGTTAATTTTATGTTCGAGCGTGTAGGCGTAATTACATATCCGGCTGAGGCTGGCGATCATGATGCAATGTTCGAGGCTGGCATAGAAGCGGGTGCCAACGATGTTGTTACCGATGAAGAACATGAATTTTTATCTGACCCTAATGACTTTGCGGCGGTTCGTGATGCTTTAATTGAGCAACTGGGTGATCCCAAAGCGGCTAATTTAGAATGGCGTGCGGTAACAACAACCGATGTTGATGCTGAGCTTGCCCCTAAAGTATTACGCTTAATTGATGCATTAGAAGATAATGATGATGTTCAGCATGTTTGGACGAATATGGAAATATCCGATGAAGTCCTTGCTGCGTTAGATATGTAAGCAGAGGCCAATGTATATTCTTGGTTTAGACCCCGGCCTTCGCAAAACAGGCTGGGGTATTATTTCTTATGGGCAAGGTGGCGTGTTAAAACATATCGCCAATGGCACTATTCGCCCACCTTCAGAGGGGAGCTTGGGTGCACGCTTAGCACAGCTCCATGATGATATTGAAGAAGTTATCAAACAATATGCCCCCGCAACAGGTGCGGTAGAAGAAACCTTTGTAAACCAAAACCCCAAAACCACATTACTTCTTGGTCAAGCGCGTGGTGTGGTGCTAATGACCATTGCAGTCAATAATATTCCGCTTAGCGAATATTCACCCAATAAAATAAAAAAAACCGTTGTTGGCTCTGGCCATGCGGGTAAAGCACAGATGATGGCCATGGTAAAAATGCTTCTGCCGGGGGTGGAGTTTGATAGCGAAGATGCTGCCGATGCCTTGGCTATTGCTATCTGCCATGCACAGCATTACACTTTATGGAACCAATCATAGGCATAAATAATCAAATATAGTTCGCATTCGAAGTCTATTTTTTATTTACATATTTAAGCAGATTGAATAGAATGTTCTTGTTTTGTTTTATAGGGATTATTAAATGATTGGATTACTCAGAGGCACAGTTGCGCATCTTGGCGATGATAATGTAATTATCGATTGTAACGGAGTAGGCTATCTGGTTTATGTAACCAACCATTTGCTCCAAAATTTATATTTGGATGAAGCGACAGAACTATGGATAGAAACCCGTGTACGCGAAAGTGATATTACCCTTTATGGCTTTGCAAATGAAACAGAAAAATTATGGTTTAACCTTGTAACATCGGTACAAGGTGTGGGTGCAAAAGGGGGTTTATCTATTCTTTCGGTACTAAACCATGAAGAATTGCTGTTTGCAATATCAGGCGGTGATAAAGCAGCGATTACCCGTGCCAATGGTATTGGCCCTAAAATTGCAGCACGTATCATTGCCGAGCTTAAAGACAAGGCGGGCTCTATTGTAATGAATAGCGGAAATATTGCCATCACTCCTAAAAAAGCAGGGGGTGTTATGCCTACGCAATCGGGGGGGAATATGGGCTTGGTACAAGAGGTCGCATCGGCCTTAACCAATTTGGGGTATAGCCCATCTGATGCTGCAAGGGTATCGGCTAAGCTCATGCAATCGGCCGATGAAAACGCAACGGTAGAAAGCTTAATTCCGCTAGCCTTAAAAGAGTTGAGTAGTTAATATTGAGTATGGAAAATAAAAATCCGGTATTAAATGCCGCCCAACAAATTGGCGAAAATGTTGATGATAATGCTTTACGCCCCAAAAGCTTAGACGACTTTATTGGGCAAAAAAAACTACGGGAAAATTTAAAGATATTTGTGCAAGCCGCCCGAACCCGAGCGGATGCAATGGATCATGTATTATTTTATGGCCCGCCCGGTTTGGGTAAAACCACATTATCGCAAATTGTGGCTTTAGAGCTTGGTGTGGGTTTTCGTTCGACATCGGGACCAATTATTAGTAAAGCTGGTGATTTAGCAGCAATTTTAACCAATTTACAACCGCGCGATGTTTTGTTTATCGATGAAATTCATCGGCTGAACCCAGCTGTTGAGGAAGTTTTATATCCGGCAATGGAGGATTTTCAGCTTGATATCATGATTGGCGAAGGCCCTGCGGCGCGCTCGGTCAAAATAGATTTACCACCTTTTACTTTGGTTGGCGCAACAACACGCTCTGGGCTGATTACAACGCCATTACGTGCCAGATTCGGTATTCCGTTTCAGTTACAATTTTATGAACCCGAAGAGCTGATGCAGATTATTTTACGCAATGCTGCAAAATTAGGGTTAGATTTAACGGGCGATGGAGCCGAAGAAATTGCGCGCCGCTCCCGTGGTACGCCCCGAATAGCCGGGCGCTTATTGCGCCGTGTACGCGATATTGCCCTAGTTGCGGGTAAAAATAAGGTGGATCGCATTGCTGCCGATGCCGCATTACAACGTTTAGATGTTGATCATTTGGGCTTAGATATGATGGATCGCAAATATTTAACTGTAATTGCCAAACATTATAATGGGGGGCCTGCGGGTATAGAAACAATAGCCGCTGCACTTTCGGAGCAACGCGATACATTAGATGAAGTTGTTGAGCCATATTTGATACAGCAAGGGTTGCTTATGCGCACACCGCGTGGGCGGGTATTAACTCAAGCTGCATGGAAACATTTGGGGTTGGCCATGCCAAAATCTGTAATGCAACCCATATTTGACCAATTTGATTTATTGGGAGAAGATGCGGATGAAACTTGATGGATATTTTAAAGATAAAACCCATTATTATGATGCCCGTGTGCATTATGCTGATAGTGATGCCGGCGGGGTGGTTTATCATAGCCGTTACCTCGACTTCTGTGAGCGTGCAAGGGCGGGGGTACTCTATTTAATTGATGTGCCCGAAATTATTGTTACCGATGTTGAAACATATTTTTGGGTGGTGCGTAAAGCAACAATTGATTATAAAGCACCGGCCAAAGTGGGCGATACAATTACTATTGAAACAAAATTTGTAAAATTGGGTGGCGCAAGCTTAGATGTAAGCCATCAGATAAAAAAAGCTAAACAAATTTTGGTGAATATTCAATTAACTTTGGCTTTGGTGAGTGAAAAAGGGCGGCCACAAAAAATAATGCCCGAAATCCGCCATAAAATGATGCCATATATACAAAACCAATAAATTAGAGCCAATGAATTAAGGAAAGCATAAATATGGAAAATATTATTCCTTGGCAATCGGTTAAAGACCCGGTTGTAATTATTATTATATTAGGTTTATTAAGTGCCAGTATTTGGTGTTGGGCGATTATTTTCGAAAAAACCATCACTTTGCGCCGCTTAAATCGCCGTGCCAAAAAATTTGATGAAGCATTTTGGTCCGGCCAACCATTAGATAAATTATATGAGCAAATTGAAGGTCAGCCGAAGGATCCGATGTCGAGTGTATTTTATTCGGCCATGCGCGAATGGCGCCGTGCCGAGGGGATTGGTTCGGCCGAAACCGAAACAGGCGAGCAAAGCTTGCGCATGCGCATAGAGCGGGTGATGAATATTACCATTGATCGCGAAATGGAACGCCTTAATAAATTTATGACTGTTTTGGCAACAACAGCCTCCACAGCACCATTTGTGGGCTTATTTGGTACGGTTTGGGGTATTATGAATAGCTTTCATGAAATCAGCTCGGCAAGCTCTGCGAGTTTGCAAACAGTTGCGGGCCCAATTTCGGAAGCTTTATTTGCTACAGCTATCGGTTTATTTGCCGCGATTCCAGCTGTGATTGGTTATAATAAAATTAGTCGTGATATTGATCGTTATGCTTTACGTTTAGATACATTTGCGGGTGAATTTTCAGCAATTATCTCTCGCCGTTTATCAGAGCGTAAAACTAAAAAAGTTACGCAACAACCGCAACAACAAAATCAGGGATATTAATTATGGCAGCATCGTTAGGTTCAGAGCCCGGCCGTGCCCGCGGTGGCCGTAACCGCCGCCGCCCAATGAGCGAAATTAATGTTACGCCCTTTGTGGATGTAATGTTGGTTTTGCTGATTATTTTCATGGTGGCTGCTCCTTTGATGAATTCGGGGGTAGAGGTCAATTTACCCAAAACAGTTGCGGGCGAAATTACGCCATCGGATGATCAGCCGGTAAATATTACAATTCAACAAGATGGTAAAATATTTTTATCAGAAGAAGAAACGACTCTGGCGGAATTAACAGCAAAAATTGAAGCTGTTAAAGGAGCAAATAAAGATGTGCGCATTTTGATTCGTGGTGATGAAAATGTCGATTATGGCTCGGTGATGGAAGTTATTTCCATATTAAATAAAGCGGGCTATTCTAAAATTGGCATGCTTACACGCCCGGCATCAATCGAAGTTACCGAAGCTACTCAATAATTTAAGGTTTGTCGATGTCTCCCATCTTAAAAAAATCGCTTATTGCATCTGCGCTTTTACATGTTTTTGTCATTTTTGGCAGTTCATTAGGTATTGGTGTGTTATTTGCTTGGCTACTCAATTTGTTTGGAATTGATATTCAAAAGCATGAGGATAAAATAGATGTGCCTGTGGTGAATATATCGGTTGTTGAGATTAGCGATGTAACCAATATTCCGGTTGTGGGAGATAACGGTACAAATGCAGATACCCCCCAAGAAGAACCCCAACCACTAGAACAACAGCCCGAAGAAGTTGTAGCGAAGCCTGCAGAAAATATTGCTGAGGATGTTGTGGAAGAAAATGTGGGCGATGAAACCGCCCCTACAGAAGCTGTTGACGATGCTGGTTCTAACTTTACACAAAATGAGACTGCCGATGCTTTATCGGAAGAAGTAATGACGATTGTTGAAGAGGTTAAAGATAAACCAGCCCCTGAAGAGCAACCTAAAGAAGAAACAAAACCTACCGAGCAATATAAATGGGATGTTCCGATTAGCGAAGTTGTTGTCCAAAATCGGCCGGCTGAGTTTAAAAACTTAGCTAATAGAGAGGAAGCTGCACCCCAAGCGCAAACAACCCAAACCGAAACAACACCACCTGCAGAAGCCCAAGGTGAAGTTGGTCCTAATTTAGATGATTTACTTAATAATGAGGTTGCAAATTCTACTAGCGGTGCGGCCACGGCTACATTAATATCGGTTATTAAAGGGCAGTTAGGTGCCTGTTATTCGCCACCGGTAAGTTACCCAACAGGGCGTGATTATACAATTTTAATTCGGGTAGTATTTTCGGCAGATGGTCGCATTGTAAATTCTCAATATGCACCGGGTTATGTACCGCAAGATGATATTGAGCGCGCCCGTGCCGATGCAGCATTAAGGGCAACAAGAAATAGTAATTGTAACCAAATCAATTTACCAAACGGAAGTATAGAAGATGGTTATAGTATCGATTTACCTTTTAAATAATAAAGGGTATATATAAATTATTTGGCATATACACTATTTTATCCGAAATTATGCCATATTTATAGCTTATCTATTATTAAAATTTTAAATAAAGGTATATTTTATGGTTTTTATGATTAAAAGATTTATAGCTATTTTTACCATATTTTTATCTGTATCGGCATGGGCTGAAACAAGCGTAGATGGCGCAATTTCAAGTACAACAGGGCCGCAATCGCAACCAATTGCTATCCCTACACTTGAGGATAATACGGGTAAATATGGCGAGCAAATCACACAGGTTTTGGCCGATGACTTAACACGATTCGGTTTGTTTAAGCTTGTGGATAAAAATGCCTATATTGATAATAGCCAGTTTTCGGAGCGTCCAAATTTTGGTGATTGGCGTGCGATTAACGCCCCATTTTTGGTTAAAGGCCAAGTGATTGAAAATGGAAACCAAATAACGGTGCAATATCGCCTATGGGATGTTTTTCAGGAAAAACAAAAAATTGGTTTAGAACATACGGCAACAGCCTCGGCTTGGCGTAAAATTGCCCATACCATGGCCGATGCTATTTATAAAGAGGTTATTGGTGAAGATGGCTATTTTAACTCGCGCATTGTTTATATTGCTGAGAGCGGGCCTGAAGAAAATTTACAACGCCGGCTTTCTATTATGGATCAGGACGGTGCCAACCATGCTTATTTAACCGATGGTAGCTCTTTGGTGTTAACTCCCCGGTTTTCCCCAGCTTTACAAGAGATTACTTATATCTCTTATGAATCGGGCGTGCCCAAAGTGTATTTGCTTGATATTGCAACAGGTCGGCGGGAAGTGTTGGGTTCTTTTGAGGGCATGACTTTTGCCCCACGTTTTTCACCCGATGGTAATGAGGTTGTGATGAGCCAATCGGTTGAAGGCGAAACCAATATTTTTAAAATCAATTTACGTTCTGGCCAAAAAACACAACTTACTCAAGGTAATGCTATTGATACGGCACCAAGCTATTCGCCCGATGGTTCACAAATTGTTTTTGAATCTGACCGCGATGGTTCTCAGCAGCTTTATATTATGGATGCCAATGGAGAGAATATCCGCCGTCTTTCGCAAGGTAAGGGGCGCTATGCCACACCCGTATGGTCTCCGAGGGGGGATCTGATAGCCTATACGCGTATTTACGGCGGAAAATTTTATATTGGGGTTATCCAGCCCGATGGCGAGAATGACCGGCTTTTAACCAAAGATTATTTGGTCGAGGGCCCAACATGGTCGCCCAATGGTCGGATTATTGCCTTTACCCGCCAAAGTGCAAACCAAGCCCCACGAAAATTATATGCAATCGATATTACAGGCTTTTTCGAAAGAGAAATTGCAACGCCAGTGAATGCATCTGATCCGGCTTGGTCTTCCAATTCGGTCGCTTACTAATACAATTTTAACATTAATGATTTAATATAAGAGAAAATTCAAACGGAGATTTTTGAGATGATCAAAAAAATAGCAGTTGCTGCCATTGCTTTAACAGCCCTTGCAGCATGTAGTAAAAATGATACCATAAACGGAACAGGTGGTGTGGGTGCTTATGGCAATGCAACACCCGGCTCAGCCCAAGATTTTGTTCAAAATGTTGGCGACCGTGTATTCTTTGCCCTTAATAGCTCAAGCGTTAATGCACAAGGCCGCGAAACTTTACAAAAACAAGCCCAATGGCTTAAATTATACCCAAAAGTTTCTGTAACGGTAGAAGGCCATTCGGACGAGCGCGGAACACGCGAATATAATATTGCCTTAGGTGCGCGCCGTGCCCAAGCAGCAAAAGATGTACTTATTCAAAATGGTGTTGCATCTAGCCGCATTAAAACAGTTTCTTATGGTAAAGAGCGCCCAATTAAATTAGGTGAAACTGAAAATGCATGGTCACTTAACCGTCGGGCAGTAACCGTACCAAGTTTATAAGTTAAAAAAGGGGGCTGAGATTTTATGCTCAAGAATAAACTGCTTATTGCAACGTCTATTTTATTGTTAAACATTCATAATGTATCTTCGGCTGCAACGGTGGAGGAATTAGAACGCCAATTGCAGCAAATGCAACAGCAAACAGAGCTTTTGCAAAAACAATTGTTAGAATTAAAATCTACTGAGCAAACCAATCAACAGCCCCAACAACAAGAACAAACAGCTAATGCGCCCTCGGCGGCAGTAACAACACAACCTGTTGTGAGCCCGCCTTTAGAACAAACACCGCAAGTTCAACCACCCGCCGAACAACCTGTTTCGACAACATCATCGCAACAAATGGCCGATGGTATTAAGGTGGATGCTAATGGAAATTTATATGGTGAGGGCAAGGAATCTGCAGCAGTTAGCAGCTTAAATATTGTTATTAAAAATAACCCTAATATTCAAGCAGCACCAGTTACAACCTCTGCACAAAATAATACAGCCGCAAATACAACTGCTCAATCCACAGAAACTACAAACACACAGCAAGAAGCTCCAACAACGACTATTGAACAAGCGATTACACAAGAGCCTGCAACACAGCAAGCTCCAACGCAAGAAACCCCAACCAATAGTGAGTTGCAAAATGCAATTGCCAAAGTGCAAACAGGTGATTTTGCGACAGCACAATCGGAGTTAACTGCTTATGTTGCCGATGAAACCAAGCCGGATTTAAATGTTGCTTATTATTGGTTAGGTGAATCTTTGTTTCGCCAAAGCCAATACGAACCTGCTGCTATGGCATTTACCAAAAGTTATAAACAAGATAATAAAAGCGAAATCGCACCCGATGCCCTTATTCGCCTTTCACTCGCTTTAGGATTATTAAACCGCACCGAGGAAGCTTGTAAGTTGCTACAACATGCCGAAAACAGCTTTCCGAATGAAAAAGAAAAGGTTGCAATAGCTGCCGATGAGCGCCGGCGCCTAAATTGCCAATAGTCGGATGAATGTTTATCGGTATCTTTTAAACAACACAACCTATCAACAAGGTGAAAAAATAGCTATTGCCGTATCGGGTGGTGCGGATAGTATGGCTTTATTAACAATGGCATGTGATAGTATTGGTGCTGATTATATTATTGCTTTAACTTTTGATCATCAATTACGAAAAGAGTCGGCACAAGAAGCGCAATTTGTTGGTGAATATTGCAAAAAAATTGGTTGCGAACATATCACTCTTAAAGCGAATGATTATGTTATTAAAGCCAATCAAAATGATGCCCGCAATATGCGCTATCAGTATCTACTTGCCTATTGCACATATAACCAAATTACTTATTTGCTTACGGCGCATCATAAAGATGACCAAAATGAAACATATTATATACGGTTGCTACAAAATAGCCATCTATGGGGATTAGCAGGTATTGCAAATTGCTCATATACCCAAAATATTCAAATCATTCGCCCTTTGTTAGATCTCAATGCGCTGTCTCTCAAAGATTATTTAAGAGCAAAAAATATTTTATGGGTCGAAGATCCAAGTAATCAAAACTCCAAATATTTGCGTACAAAAATACGCAATTTACTAAAGAGCAATCAATTATCCCAGCCAAATTTAAAGCCGTTGCAAAAATATCGTAACGGCATAACCGATTTTATCAATATATGGTCGCAGCAATATATAAAACCAATTGGTGTAGGCTGTATTGATATCAAAAAACAGGCTTTTGAATATCTCCCTTTAGAGCTTCGTTTATATATTTTACGCCGATATTTACAACAGGTAAGTAATAACACATATAGTTTATCATTATCGGTTATTGAGAGCAATTATGCGCAAATTATATCGGGTGAATTATTTTCTTTAGGGGGCTGTTTAATTTATAGTGACCATGACTATATTCGGCTACAGCATGAATATCGTAAAAAACAACATCGGGCTTTATTTATTTATAATAATCAGCTAACTGTATTTGATAACCGATTCCATATTTTTCACCCAATGACAAAGAAATTTCAAATTTTTTATCTGGGTGATTTTCAAAATAAATTGAGTGAAGAATTAAATGTATTTATCCGAATGTCAAAAAAGAAAAAACTTCGATATATTAAATCTTTACCTGTTGTTATATATGATGAAAATAAAATTTTAATACCCAATATAGTTGAGCCAAATTGGGGAAATTCAGCTTGGAAAATATCACTAATAGATAAATCCGTGGGTAGCTATTGCCAAAAATACTTTATAGACCCATCTTTTTAATATAGTTTAGTTAATTATTATAGTTTTTGGGCGTGCCCCATTACAGAAACGAAAGAGTAAAACCTTGAATAAAAACAGAAACAACCTAAACCTTTGGATTATAATTGCCGTTGGTCTTATTGCGATGTTTTTTATTACGCAATTCACCGAAACCACAGCACAAAAGGGCAAAGAAATTACCTATTCGGAATTTTGGACTTCTGTGCAAGCCGATAATGTTTCAAAAGTGACTTTAACTGGTAATGAAATTACGGCGATTATTGATGGGCAAGAAAAAATTACCTATTTGCCCCAAGGTGAACGTGATTTTTATACGAAGGTAGAGGAATCGGGCAAAGATATTGAATTTGTGAGCCAACCGCCGAGAGAGCGTGGCTTTTTAAGTACAATGTTTACCTTATGGATGCCGGCAATTTTACTTTTTGGTTTCTTTTGGTGGTTTATTTCGCGCCAAATGGGTGGTGGCCGTGGTGGTGTTATGGGTTTTGGAAAATCGAAAGCCAAAATGCTTGACCAAAGCCATACTAAAGTAACATTTGATGATGTTGCGGGTATTGATGAAGCCGAAGAAGAATTATACGAAATTGTAGACTTTTTAAAAGACCCACAAAAATTTCAGCAGCTTGGTGGGCGTATCCCTAAAGGTTGTTTACTTGTTGGCCCTCCGGGTACGGGTAAAACATTATTAGCACGTGCCGTAGCAGGCGAGGCCGATGTTCCGTTTTTCTCTATTTCGGGTTCGGACTTTGTAGAAATGTTTGTGGGTGTAGGCGCAAGCCGTGTACGCGATATGTTTGAGCAAGCCAAAAAACATGCCCCTTGTATTATTTTTATAGATGAGATTGATGCCGTTGGTCGCCACCGTGGTGCTGGCCTTGGCGGTGGTAATGATGAGCGCGAGCAAACATTAAACCAAATTTTGGTAGAGATGGATGGTTTTGATGCCAATGAGGGTGTCATTTTAATTGCTGCAACAAATCGCCCCGATGTATTAGACCCTGCATTACTGCGCCCCGGCCGTTTTGACCGCCAAATTATGGTGCCTAAACCCGATATTTTAGGCCGCGAAAAAATCTTACAAATGCATATGCGTAAGTTACCTTTGGCTCAAAATGTAAGTGCGCGAACTTTGGCCAGAGGAACACCCGGGTTTTCAGGTGCAGAGCTTGCCAATTTGGTGAACGAGGCTGCTTTATTGGCTGCTCGTTCCGATAAAAAGAATGTATCCATGGCAGAATTTGAAAAAGCACGGGATAAAGCCTTAATGGGGCCAGAGCGTAAATCTTTGGCCATGATTGAAGAAGAGCGTGTTCTAACTGCTTGGCACGAGGCTGGCCATGCGATTGTTCAGCTTAATACCAAAGATATGGATCCGCTCCATAAAGTAACAATTATTCCCCGTGGTCGAGCATTAGGTGTAACCATGTCGTTACCCGAAAAAGAATATCTTTCAATGAACCGTGCACGTTGCAAAGGTCATATGGCAATGTTATTTGGTGGCCGTGTTGCCGAGGAACTTGCCCTTGGATATGATAAAGTAACGAATGGGGCTATGGGCGATATTCAGCAAGCGACTAATTTAGCCCGTGCGATGGTGACTGAGTGGGGATTTTCGGAAAAATTAGGCCCTATTCGTTATTCAAGTAATGAAGAGGAAGTCTTTTTAGGTCATTCGGTTGCGCAGCAAAAGAATATTTCTGAAACAACAGCCAATGTGATTGATGAGGAAGTCTTTACAATTGTAAATGAAGGCTTAGAGACAGCACGGCGGATTTTAAATGATAAGTTTGAGGGGTTGCGTGTGCTTACTGAAGGTTTGTTAGAATATGAAACTTTATCGGGCTCTCAGGTTGATGCTTTATTGAGTGGTGAAATTGTTGAAGAAGAAGCTTTGGGGGCTTCCTTCAAAAAAGGTGATATCAAAGAAACCTCTGTGCCAGAAACAATTTCATTTGTGACAACCGAGCAAACCTATACGGATAAAGTAGAAACTGAGGTTCCTGAAAATGGTACAACCCATTGATCAACTACCCTCTATTACATTAAGCCCAAATAATGCGGATGAATTAGAAACTGAGTTTTTACTTCATCCGCGGGGTTTAATATCTTGGGAGGTAATTTTTAGAAATCCTACACAAATGCGCAACTTTCTGTTATCGGAAAGAGAACTGGACTGGTGGGGTGAAAAGCAACCGGAATTCGTTCGGGAATATATCCAAAAAAATAAGGATATTTTTGCCGGACGTCAATTCCGGTTTTGTGGTTTAACCAAAGATCAACCCTTTTTAATGGGTATTGTCAATGTAACGCCCGATAGCTTTTCCGATGGTGGTGAATTTTTATCGCCCGATGATGCAATTACCAAAGGTTTGTCGCTTATGGGTGAGGGCGCGGATATTATTGATGTTGGCGGTGAGTCTACAAGGCCGGGTGCACAAGAGATTTCGGCAGAAGAAGAGAAAGCACGGGTTATTCCTGTTGTTGAAGGTTTAGCTGCAGCAGGTGCAACAGTCTCGGTCGATACCCGCCATAGCGAAACGATGGAAGCGGCCATTCAAGCGGGGGCAAAAATTATTAACGATATATCGGCTCTTACCGATGATGAAAAAGCATTGGCGGTTATAAAAAAATATCCACATGTTTCTTTAATACTCATGCACAAACAAGGCCAGCCGAATAATATGCAAAATAATTTTCAGTATAATCATGTAATTACCGATGTTTATGATTATTTGCTCAAACGTGTGCGAGCATGCGAAAAAGCAGGTATTGAACGGGCGCGTATTAGTGTTGACCCCGGAATAGGCTTTGGTAAATCAGTACAACATAATTTGGATTTAATGGGGCGCTTAAGTTTGTTAAGGGGTATTGGTTGTATTGTAACCTTAGGAGCTAGCCGTAAAAGTTTTATTGCTGCTGTCAGCCGAGATGTCCCACCGAATGAGCGTGTATATGGTAGTTTGTCTGCTGCAATGTGGTCGGTGCGCCAAGGGGCAGGGATATTGCGTGTGCATGATGTTAATGAGACAAAACAGGCCTTAGATGTTTGGCAGGCCGTACAAAATGCAGGATATTAGATTAAGGGAATTATAATGGAACGGAAATATTTTGGAACCGATGGAATAAGAGGCAAGGCCAATCAATATCCGATGACAGCCGAAGTTGCTTTAAAAACTGGTATGGCTGCGGCTAAGTTTTTTGTTCGCGGGGATCATCGTCACCAAGTTGTTATCGGCAAAGACCCTAGATTATCGGGCTATATGTTAGAGCAAGCCTTAACCGCCGGTTTTTTATCTATGGGTATGAATGTTATTTTGGTTGGGCCAATCCCTACACCGGGTATTGCAATGCTTACACGAGCATTAAGGTGCGATTTGGGGGTAATGATTTCGGCATCGCATAACCATTATACCGATAACGGTATTAAGCTTTTTGGTCCCGATGGTCATAAGCTAAGCGATGAAGCCGAGATGAAGATTGAATCACTCATTGAAACTATTTGTGATTCCGATTTGGTATCGGGTGATAAATTAGGCCGAGCAACCCGTTTAGATGATGTACTTGGCCGTTATATCGAATTTGCCAAACAAACATTCCCTAAAGATTTGCGCCTTGATGGCTTACGAGTTGTTATAGATTGCTCCAATGGTGCCGCCTATAAGGCAGCGCCAAGTATTTTATTTGAGCTTGGTGCCGAGGTTATTGCCATTGGTGTATCGCCAAATGGGCAAAATATTAATGATGGTGTGGGCTCAACCGCGCCTAAAAAAATGCAAGATGCGGTTGTGGAATATCGTGCAGATATTGGTATTGCCCTTGATGGTGATGCGGATCGGGTGATTATATCCGATGAAAAAGGGCAGATTATTGATGGTGATCAGCTTATGGCAACAATTGCGCTAAATATGAAAGAGCAAGGCCTATTAAAAAATAATGCTCTTGTGGCAACAGTAATGTCTAATTTGGGCTTAGAGCGCTTATTAGAGGCCAATGGTTTAAAATTGGTTCGTACGGCTGTTGGCGATCGTTATGTAATGGAAGCCATGAAAGAAGGTGGATATAATATTGGTGGTGAGCAATCGGGGCATATTGTGCTGAGTGATTACTCTACGACTGGCGATGGTACTTTGGCGGCGTTGCAAATATTATCCATTATGGCTCGAACCCAAAAGAAAGCTAGCTCTGTATGTAATCAATTTACGCCTGTACCCCAAATTTTAAAAAATATACGTTATAATAAAGGGGATTCTCCTCTTGATAAAGCCGATATTCAGGCAGAGATTAAAAAATACGAAAAAGAGCTAGAAGGTGAAGGGCGTTTGCTTATCCGAAAATCCGGAACCGAACCTTTGATTCGTATTATGGTCGAAGGTGATAATGCCAAAAAAATAAAAAAGATTGCCGATGCACTTGCTGCAAAAATTATAGGGTAATCTTAATTGGCATGGATATATTTAATTTTGGCTGGCTGTTTCGAGATAGGCTGGCCACTAGGTTTTAAACTTTCTCAGCTCTATGATAACTTTAAGATTGCCGGTATCTTAATGGCCATTATCTGTATGGCGATTAGTGGATTATTTTTATGGCTGGCTCAATAAACAATCCCAATTGGAACCGCCTATGCAATATGGACAGGAATTGGCGCAGCAGGAACATTTTTAATCGGTGTTTGGTATTTTGGTGATACTTCTTCGTTATTAAGATATTTTGGAGTTTTCTTAATTATCTCGGGTGTTATTGTTTTAAAACTTGCCCCCCATTAATTATATTGGGCAAAAAGTAACAAATAAATTACTCTATTACAGCTAAAGTTGCAGGGTCTGGTAATCCAATAGGTTTTGGCGGTGGCGATATAATATCGGTTGCTTCTACTGTAACAACCTCTTGCACAATAGCTTCGCCATCAGCACGGCAATCTACTGCATATAAATCGTAAAGTTGGTGCTCAAATGGAGAAAGGGAGGGAGCCGATGCAAACATCCAGCCCGAAAAAACATTATTTTGCGAACTGCGTTCTTTAACCTTTAAAAATATACCGCTTTCCGGGATATACTCTGGGGGTCTTTCTTGGCAAGAAAATACCGATATTTCTAAATCCTCAAATGATTGTGTTTCATTAACTTTAATTGTTAATTGGCTCGATCTCCCCGAAACCTTATTAAGCGCCTTAAGTATGGCAACATCTTTTTTAATAACAGGTGGAGAATCAGAACCTTGCTCAGCAATAATTTCACCCAAATTATCATTGGCTTGAACTTGGGGTTCAGTTTGCCCGGCGATGATATCATCTAAATCATCGGCAAACCCATTATACGCAAAACCACCCATTACAGCGATTGTTAATAACTGATAAAATTTTTGATGCATAATTTTAAGAATTAGGAACCCAAGCCTCAAAATCTTGTGCGGCTTTTTGTCTTTTTTCGCCCTTGCTTAAACCTTTAGGATAAATTGCATCTTTTGTGCCAGTAGGGTTGGCAATAGGTTCTTTTTGCCATTGATGCCTTTCGCCTGCATTTAATGGTTCGGTTTCTACATGGTGTAACCAAATGTTCCATTCGGGCGGAACAGCTGAGGGCTCAGTACCAAGTTTTTTGAATTCTTTACTATACATTACCCAACGGCGATCACGCCCCCATTTATTGGGTGAGCATCTATTAATTTGCCACCAATGCCGACGAGGCTTGGCATAATAATATTTATTACCATGTTCATCTTCGCCCATTTTTTTACCATAAAAAAATGTATATATTTTTGTTACTAATAGGCTCATCCTAGTAAATCCTTGCCAACTTTTGTTTAATGTTATTAAATTACGAAATTCTGATTACAATGTCTACACCAAAATCATTAATTCATCGAAATTTAGAGTCGCATTGCGCGTTGCCTTATGCTTAACAAAGATGTGATTAATGAAATTTAAACAAAAAACTGTGACTGCATATTTCAGTATTATATATTTATGAAAAATAAAAGTTTTTATTAAAAAAATTCGTTATAATTAAAACAAGGGCATGAAAAGTATCTGTCAAGAGCTTTTTAATGTTGATTCAATGCCTCTAAAAAGATACATTTATACTTCCTGATTTGATATAGAGCAAATTTCAACCAGGTTGATATTATATTATTTAATATAGTATATTTTTTGAAAATTTAAAAAACTGACTTGTCTTTTCGTAAGATAGCGGCTTTCTTGGATGTATGATTTTTATTGTGTATCCGTAGCCTTTTTAGCTTTAATATCTTGTGTAAAAGAACAATGATCAAAGGAGAGCCTAAACTATGCGTATTGAGCGGAGCTTTACAAAGAGAGATCAAAATCCGTATGATTTAATTGAATTCATTAAAACGAATAGTGAGATTCGAAATCCGGATGGTTCAGTTGTGTTTCAGGCCAAAAATTTTGAAGTACCGAAACAATGGTCACAAGTTGCTGCAGATATCATTGCGCAAAAATACTTTCGGCGGGCTGGGATTCCGGCTTATTTAAAAAAAGTAGAAGAAGATGGGATTCCTACTTGGCTCCAACGCTCAGAGCCTGATAATGCACGCTTAAAAGAATTACCCAAAGCAGAACGCTTGATTGGTGAGACATCAGCACAGCAAGTATTTGACCGCTTGGCAGGTACTTGGACTTATTGGGGTTATAAAAACAATTATTTTAATACCGAAGAAGATGCCCATGCTTTTTTTGATGAAATGCGCTATATGCTTGCAATGCAAATGGGTGCACCGAACTCTCCGCAATGGTTTAATACCGGTTTACATTGGGCTTATGGTATTGATGGGCATTCGCAAGGACATTATTATGTTGATCCCCAAACCCAAAAATTAGTAAAATCTAAATCAGCCTATGAGCATCCACAGCCCCATGCATGTTTTATCCAAAGCGTGAATGATGATTTAGTCAATGAGGGCGGTATTATGGATTTATGGGTACGTGAGGCCCGTTTATTCAAATATGGCTCGGGTACAGGCTCTAACTTCTCTAATATCCGTGGTGAGGGCGAAAGTCTATCGGGTGGTGGAAAATCATCGGGTTTAATGAGCTTTTTAAGTGTGGGCGATCGGGCAGCGGGTGCTATTAAATCGGGCGGGACAACACGCCGTGCCGCCAAAATGGTGATTGTAAATGTGGATCACCCCGATATTGAACAATTTATCAATTGGAAAGTACGCGAAGAACAAAAAGTAGCTGCTTTAGTGGCTGGTTCTAAAGCAACCCATGCAGCATTAAATAAAATTGTTGCGGCTTGCCGTGATTCGGATACCGAAGATTTATTTTCACAAAATGCCTATGACCCTAAAGTGAACCGCAAATTACGCCGCGCAATTTTAGATGCACGCTCTGCTATGGTTCCCGAAAATTATATTCAACGGGTTATCAAAATGGCTGAGATGGGTGTTGAAAAAATCGACTTTCCAACCTTTAATACCGATTTTACATCCGAAGCTTATATAACGGTTGCCGGGCAAAATTCTAATAACTCTATTCGGGTAACCGATGATTTTATGCATGCGGTTAATCAAGATAAAGCTTGGTATTTAACCTCGCGGATAGACGGTAGTGTCGTTAAAGAAATTTCGGCTAAAAGCTTATGGGAAGATGTCGGCTATGCTGCTTGGGCTTGTGCTGACCCGGGTATTCAGTTTGATACAACCATTAACGATTGGCACACATGCCCGCAATCGGGGCCGATTAATGGCTCTAACCCTTGTTCGGAATATATGTTTTTAGACGATACAGCATGTAATTTAGCATCGTTAAATCTTGTGGCTTTTCAAAAAGAAGATGGCTCGTTAGATATTGAAGCTTATACCCATGCCGTACGTTTATGGACCATTGTATTAGAGCTTTCTGTTGTTATGGCGCAATTTCCTTCTAAAGAGATTGCAAAGCTTTCTTATAAATTCCGTACAACCGGTTTAGGTTATGCCAATTTAGGCGGTTTTTTAATGTCGGCTGCCATTGCTTATGATTCTGATGAAGCCCGTGCCTTTACGGGAGCTGTAACGGCTTTATTAACTGGTATTGCCTATAAAACTTCGGCCGAAATGGCAGGGGAACAAGGGGCTTTTGAGGGGTATGCGGAAAATAAAAATGATATGCTCCGTGTCATGCGTAATCATCGCCGTGCTGCCTATGGCGAAAAAGATGGTTACGAAAACTTACACATCAAACCATTAGCGATTAACCAAGCCGAAGTTAAAGATAAGAGCTTACTTAAAGCTGCCCAAGCATCGTGGGATGCCGTGATTGAGCTTGGAGAGCAACATGGCTATAGGAATGCCCAAGTTTCGGTTATTGCGCCTACAGGTACTATCGGCCTAGTGATGGATTGCGATACAACGGGTGTTGAACCGGATTATGCTTTAGTTAAATTTAAAAAACTTGTGGGCGGTGGATATTTTCGTATTATTAACCAACGGGTACCTGTAGCCTTAAAACGCTTAGGTTATAGTAAAGAAGCAATCAATGATATTATTAAATATGCCGTTGGTTATGGCAGCTTAAAATCATCACCAACCATCAACTATAATAATCTTGAAGAAAAAGGATTTGGCCATAAGCAAATTGAAGCTTTAGAGGTTACCTTAAAAGATGCTTTTGATATCCGTTTTGTATTTAATAAATGGACATTAGGTGAAGGCTTTATTACCGAAACTTTGGGTGTGGACAAAAACTTATTGGATGACCCAAGTTTTGATTTACTTAAGCATTTAGGTTTCTCTAAATCAGAAATCGATATAGCCAATAACCATGTTTGCGGTACAATGACAGTTGAAGGAGCACCCCATTTAAGAGATGAGCATTTGCCTGTTTTTGATTGTGCAACCCCATGCGGGCGTATCGGCAAGCGTTTCCTTTCGGCTGAGGCACATATTTTACTAATGGCATCAGCACAGCCATTTATCTCTGGTGCGATTTCTAAAACAGTGAATATGCCGGCAAATAGTACGATTGATGAATGTTTAAAAGCTTACGAACTTTCTTGGGAAACCGGAATTAAAGCCAACGCACTTTATCGGGATGGTTCTAAATTATCGCAACCATTATCGGCGGTAGCTTTAGATGATGAAACAGATGACGAAGAATTAAAAGCTGCTGAAGTTGCCGAGTTACCCCAGCCGGATCAGGCTGTATATATTGCACAAAAACAAGTGAGCCAAATTTGGAAGCCAAAACGTATTCAACCACCATCGCGCCGTAAAGGTTATACCCAAAAAGCCCGGGTGGGTGGTCATAAGGTTTATTTGCGTACGGGTGAATATGAAAATGGTAAGCTTGCTGAAATTTTTGTGGATATGCATAAAGAGGGGGCAACCTTTCGCTCGCTCATGAATAACTTTGCGATAGCGGTTTCTATTGGTTTGCAATATGGCGTGCCACTAGATGAATATGTGGATGCATTTACATTCACACGTTTTGAGCCATCGGGTATGGTTGAGGGCAATGATTCGATTAAAATGTCGACCTCTATCATTGATTATTTGTTCCGTGAATTGGCTATTTCTTATTTGGGTCGCGATGAATTTGCCCATGTAACACCCAAAGAAATTAATACCGAAATGCTTGCAAAGCCATCGGCCGGATATATTCGCCAAACCAATATGGAAACATTTGAATATATGAGCAATATGGTTGATGCCGATATGGATGAGGTTGTCAAACCCGTATCTGATGAACCTGCCGCAACATCGGTTGGTGGATTTACTATCAAATTTAAGGATAGTAATGATGATAAAACAATGGCAAAAACATCGGGTGCAGCTGCGGCGATTGCTGTTTCGGAACGCTCTAATGAAGATAAAGCGGCTGAGGCAAAGCTTAAAGGTTACGAAGGTGATTCTTGCCCCGAATGTGGTAACTTTACTTTAGTCCGCAATGGTACTTGCTTAAAATGTATGACATGCGGTGGTACCACCGGTTGCTCATAAAATAATTAAAATAATAGACATAAAAAAGGAATCTTAATTTTAAGATTCCTTTTTCTTTAAGTTAAAGCAAATATTATTTTTTATCTTCTTTTTTTAATTGCTCATCAAGCCAATTTTCAAGCCAATGGATATAATAATTTCCATTAATAAAATCAGCTTCATTCATAATTTTCTGATGCAACGGTATAGTTGTTTTTATGCCGCTAATAACGGCTTCGTCCAGTGTACGACGAAGACGCATTAAACATTCATTACGGTTTGCACCATGAACAATAATTTTAGCCACCATGCTATCGTACCAAGGGGGAATGGAATATCCGGAGTAAATGGCTGAATCTACCCGCACACCTAATCCGCCTGGTGCATGATAATCTTCTATACGCCCCGGTGATGGCATAAATGTTTCGGGGTCTTCGGCATTAATACGGCACTCAATAGCATGGCCATTAAATTTCACATCGCTTTGTTTGTAAGATAATGGTGCACCTGCTGCAATACGGATCATTTGCCGAACTAAGTCAAAACCTGTAACCATTTCCGTTACCGGATGCTCAACTTGTAACCTTGTGTTCATTTCCATAAAATAAAACCGACCGTTTTCGAACAAATATTCAACTGTTCCGGCAGAGCGATAACCTACTTTTTTTACAGCATTTGCCGTAATTTCACCGATTTCTTTGCGTAATTCTTCCGATAAGGCAGGGGATGGTGCTTCCTCGATTAGTTTTTGATTGCGGCGTTGGATTGAGCAATCACGCTCGCCCAAATAGACCACATTACCATAGCTATCGGCCATAATCTGAAGTTCAATATGGCGTGGATGCTCAAGATATTTTTCAATATAAACAGCTGCATTACCAAAGTTCGATTCGGCTTCGCGACGGGCTAGGTTAAAAGCTTGCTCTAACTGATCTTCGGAACGAACAATTTGCATGCCCTTTCCGCCACCACCCGATGCCGCTTTGATAATGACCGGATAACCAATCTCTAAACAAGTTTCTTTGGCAATAGATAAAGATTTTACTTCGCCATCAGATCCGGGAACCACAGGGATACCCGCATCTTTCATACTTTGTTTGGCAACAATTTTATCACCCATCATCCGGATATGCTCGGGCTTAGGGCCAATAAAAGCCAGACCATGGGCTTCAACCATTTCGGCAAAATCGGCATTTTCCGATAAAAAACCATAACCGGGGTGAACAGCCTCGGCACCGGTAATAACTGCCGCTGATATAATGGCTTGCATATTTAAATAGCTACCCGTTGCCGGGGGAGGGCCAATACAAATAGCTTCATCTGCTAAACGAACATGCATCGCATCACTATCAGCAGTAGAATGAATGGCTACGGTCTTAATACCCATTTCTTTACAGGCTCTATGAATCCGTAAAGCAATCTCTCCGCGGTTAGCAATAAGAATTTTTTCAAACATATTCTTCTCCTTATTCGATGATAAGAAGAGGAGAGCCAAACTCTACCGGTTCACCAGCTTCTACAAAAATTTGTTTTACAGTTCCTGAGCGGGGTGCTTTTATAGGGTTAAATACCTTCATGGCTTCAATCAGTAACAATGTATCTCCCTCATTGACCCTTGTACCAACACTAACAAAGTCATCGGTATCGGGGTCTGGCTTTGTATAGACAATTCCGACCATAGGCGCAGATATAACACCCGGATGATTTTCAGGCGATGGAACAACCTCGGCAGGGGTTGCAGCCGCAGATGCTTCATTCGTTGCAGCAGCTGCAGGTGTAAAAGCAGAAGATGGTGCAGGCATTTGCACAGGGGCAGCGGCAACTTGTGTAATTTGGATTTCTTTTGCTAGACGGATTTGGATATCATCTCTTTCGATTTCGATTTCAGTTAAGCCACTTTCTTCAATAATTTTGGCTAATTCACGGATGAATTCTGATGTTGTTAAATCTTTTTCCATATAAATGAAACTCCTAGTTATTTTTTATATTTTTTGAAATTGCATCAATTGCAGCTATATATCCTTGTGCCCCTAAGCCACATATCACAGCTGTTGCAATATCTGAGATATAGGAAAAATGACGGAAGGATTCTCTGGTATGAATATTGCTAAGGTGAACCTCATAAAGTAGGGGGATATTAACACTAAGCAGAGCATCGCGTATGGCAACCGATGTATGTGTCCATGCCGCCGGATTAATAATCACAGCACAAACTTCATCGCTATTAATCTGATGAATAAAGTCAATCATCTTTCCTTCGTGATTTGTTTGAAAGCAAGATGCATGTAAGTTTAAATTTTGCGCATACCGAATACAATCGGCTTCTATCTCTTTTAATGTTTTATGCCCATAAACTTCAGGTTCTCTTAAACCCAATCGGTTTATATTGGGGCCGTTTAATATTAGGATTGTTTTTCCCAAAATCAATAACTCCAAATTTAGTTAATCCACTATTTATACCATGTATAATAAATTTTCCTATAAAAAAAACCACTTTTCTAAGCGAAAAGTGGTTTTCTATATCTATTATAGGGTTTGTTTTAGAAGCTTGAATAGACAATGAAGGCAATCAGAGCCGGAATAACAATACCAAGCAAATAACGCCAGCTATTTAAAAATGCGGTTGAAATTGAACTTCCTGTTTGGATTTCTTCTTTCAATTTGTCCCAAATTCCCCATGCAGAGCAAGCACAGACACCAAATCCGCCAAGTGGAATAAGTAGTTTTGTAGAGAATTCATCATCAATTGCTGTTAATAAATCTGCAGGCTGTGCCATCCATGGCCAAGCGAATGTAATGGGCTCCATACCTAAAAGTTCGTATCCACCCAAACTTAATGATATGGGAATACCAACTAAAAAAGCTGCAACATAAACAATAGAAACTGCAATTCCTTTATTAAGGTTAAAGGTTTCTGCAAACCAAGCGGCTACAGCTTCAGCAATCGAGATATTTGAAGTTAAAGCAGCAATTGTTAAAAGTGCAAAGAAAATAAAGCCAAAAATATAAGGTAGGCTTGCAAAGACCTTAGGTAATGTCACAAATACCAAGCCTGCACCCGCATTTACGGTTTCGGCACCGGTTGCAGGATCAATAGTTTGCATGCCGAAAGCAAAAACGATTGGTAATGTCATAAAGCCCGCTAAAATAGCAATAAATGTATCGGCAATCGCGATTGTAACGGCAGATTTTGGTAAATTTTCTGTTTTATCTAAATAAGAGCCATATGTCATCATAAGCAAAAAGCCAATGGAAAGAGAGAAGAATGCGTGAGATAAAGCAATTTGGGTTACCTTAAAAAAGCGACCTTCAATTTTACTAAAATCGGGCTGTAAATAATAAGCAACACCATCCCAAGGGCTACCAATACCTGTATTTAAGGTAAGGGCTTTAAAAATAATAATGGCAATAAAAATTAATAAAAGTGGCATTAAAATTTTATTTGATTTTTCAAGACCTTCATTAACACCAAGAGCAACAATAACAATTGTTACCAAAGCAAAAATTGCGCCCCAAAATAAAGGGGTAAACCAGCTAAGGAATGTACCACTGCCAGAGATTGTTGCACCAAAATCGGGGGCATATCCGGATTGTGCAGTAAACATGGCTAATAAATAATCCCATGTAAAGCTTAATGACCAACCCGCAACAATAAAATAAAACGATAAGATTAAAAAAGCGGCCAATAACCCAAAGATGGGAAAGATTGCCCATAATTTACCAATGCTTTTAAAATGCATGCTAAAAGCTTTAACGCCATTCGCTTGCGCCAATCGACCCATAGCGATTTCGGCTGTCATTAACGAAAAACCAATAACAGCAATGATTACCAAATAGATGGCTAAAAAGGCACCGCCGCCATTTTCGGCAACAACATTAGGGAAACGCCATATGTTCCCTAGACCGATAGCTGAACCCGCAGCCGCTAAAATAAATCCCGTATGGGACTTCCAATGTTGACGCATAATATTTTCCCTTCAAATATTCATTACACGATATATATAATTTGCTTAAATTAAGCAGTATTTGCTAAAATAATAAAAATTTCTTATAAAGACAAGAAAGTATCAATAAAAAATAAAGGATTATCACAAATATGGTATCAAATAAACAAAATAAACGCATTGGTTTTATCTTAATTACAATAGCGTTCATATGCGGTGGTATCCTCCTTTATCGGCAACTGGGTGGATATATGATTACCCCTGAGATTGTTTATCCGCTTGTTCTTTTAGTGTGGTTTAGTGGCGGGGTGTGGGCGGCTTTTCGCTCAAATTCAGGTCAATTTATGCGTATAGCTTTGGGCTGGGTAATGGTTTTTACAGCCATATTTTTTGCCTATAATTTTTATCAGGATTATAAAAATCATCGTATTGCTCAACAAACAGAGGGGCAAATGCCTGATTTTGTAATGCAAAAAAAAGGTAGTCACTTTTATACCGATGCTTATGTGAATAATGTTCGTGTATCTTTTATGCTAGATTCGGGGGCATCAATGGTGGTATTAACAAAACAAGCCGCCCAAAGAGTTGGGATTGATGTTGATAAAATTAATGATCGTGTTTTATTATCAACTGCAAATGGTGAAAAGTTAGAAAAAGTAACTTATGTGGATGAAATACGTTTGGGTGATATTATTGCAACCAATATACGTGTTGCAATTTCCGAAGAAGGGTTAGATGAAAATTTGCTTGGTCAAAATTTTATGAGTGAAGTTTCTAAAAAAGTTGAAGTCGGCAATGAGCTTCGCTTATGGAAATAATATCATCAGAGCTTTTTAGAGGCTTAACCTTAGGTGGGTCTTTGATTATAGCAATTGGTGCACAAAATGCTCATATTTTACGCCAAGGCATCATAAGGCAATCGCCATGGCTAACCGCCTTTATATGTAGTATATGCGATACCATACTGATAGCTTGTGCTATTTGGGTTTTTGGTCAAATTTTTCAACAAAATGTTTGGTTAACAAATATTGCTATCATTGGCGGATGTTTGTATTTGCTCTATTTCTCCTTTGAGAGTTTTAAGGCTGTATTTTCTAATCAAAGTTTAGATATTACGGTTGGCCAAAATACTAAAAATTTACGTAATATTATCATGCGCACATTAATGGTTAGCCTGTTAAATCCCCATGCATTGCTCGATACTTTTGTTATTATGGGTAGCGCCACAGTTACACTTAACCCTGCAGAAAAAATGTCATTCATGATTGGTGCAATTATTGCCTCTTGGGTATGGTTTTGGGGATTAGCCGGGCTTGCTCATCAATTATCGCCTATATTATCGCGCCCCAATATTTGGCGGATAATTAATACGATTATTGGTTTAATCTTACTCTATTTTGCCATTCATCTTTTTAGGGCATTATTTTAATAAAAAGCTCCCCAAATTGGGGAGCTTTTTTATTCATCTTCGGTCTCTAAAGTGGAATTTTTAAATAGTATTTCCTTAAGCATAAAGGCAGGGGTATGTTCCCCCATACCAATTATACGCCCTTGTGGATTACGACGAACCTTGGGTTTGGCCATTTGTTTGACTTCGATATCAAGCTTAATTTCATTATCGGCCGGTTCTTCAATAGCAGGTTGTTCAGGGGCAGTTACCTCTGTAATTTTATCACTTTGGCGCCGCCGTGTCCGTTTTTTGGGTAAACGTTGCTCGGTTGTATCTGGCTTTGTTTTCCGTGGGCGTGTACGGGTTTTAGAAACAGCCTCAATATCTGTTGCTACATCTGTTATTACATTGTCTTCAGCAGCTTCTTCAACTACAGCTGCAGCTTTGGCCGCTTTTGGTTGTTTCTTTTGCTTACTTGAAGGTTTAGCAGATTTTTTTCTTCTCGATTTTTTATCTGGTTCAGCTTCATCAACTGTTTTTACACCAGTATCATCAGCTTTTTCTTCAGCTTGGTTTCCTGATTTTTTTGGCTTTGCTTGTGTTGGTAATTTATCACTATGAAAATCAATACCAATATTGACATTATGATGGCCTTTTAATCGGCCCAACTGAAGATTAACATTTTTATCTAAAATATTTTGAATATATTTTGTATCTTCTGGGGAAACAAAAGACCAGATTTCTGCAGGTTTTTTCATTGATATTGCAAAAGATAAATTATCCAAATAGTCTTTAACTTTGGTTGGTAAATCAAATTGAAGAATATGAGAGATATTGGTTTTGTTATCAACATCTTTTAGTTGTGCATGTGTTCCAACAAAAAATAGTGATTTATTTTTCGCCGATTGAATTTTGTTTTCAATATCTTCTTTACTTAAGCCTTCTAAAGCATAAACCTGATCGGTAAAATCTTTGTCTAAAGATTTAATAATTGCGGTTACACTTCGTTTTTGATTACAGATGATAAGGCTTGTTTTTGTTTTTCTGTTCAAAATAAATTGGCGTAAAAGTATACGTTTTTTCGCCGATACGGATTCTGTACGTTTTTCCCCAGCTTTTAGGGTTAATATATATTGTTTTACAGAATTTTCCACTTTTGTGGGCGCATTCACCGGATTTTCTCCTTTAATTGGTATTATAAATAAAAAATAAAATATGAATGAGGCTTAATAGTATAAAGCCCATAATTAATATTGCCTTTGGTTGTTGTTTTATCATATTGTTATGCATCTTACAAAATATTAATTAATAAAGACATGGATAATGAAGCAAAATCTTATTTTAATTCCGGGATTACTCAATGATGAACGCTTGTGGCGGCATCAAATTCAGTTTTTCGAAAATGATTACAACATTATTGTTCCTAAAATAAAAGGGCACACACATATCTCGGCCATGGCGAGGGAGATTATTGAAAATGCGCCGGAAAGCTTTGCTTTAGCCGGGCTTTCCATGGGGGGCTATATTGCTATGGAGATGTTGCGCCAAGCATCATCGCGTATCAATAAAGTTGCTTTTTTAGACACAAGTTGGCTAGCAGATGATGAAAACCGCCAAAAAGATCGCCATAGATTAATGGATTTATCGGAAATGGGACGCTTTGAAGGGGTTACCGACTTACTTTTAAAGCAAATTGTTGCTAAAGAAAATCTTGATAATCCCGCAATTACAAATGTTATTAAAACGATGGCTAAAGAAACCGGGCAAAAAGAGTTTATTAATCAACAAAAGCTTATTCTTTCTCGCCCCGATAGTGTGCGCGATTTTTCATCTATCCGGGTGCCGGCATTATGTTTGGTCGGGCGCGAAGATAAGCTTACACCACCCCATATTTTAAAGGAGATGTCTGCAGCTTTAAAAGAAGGCATATATTGCGAAATTGAAGGTGCAGGGCATTTGCCCCCCTTAGAGCAACCCATTGCCGTAACGGCTGCTATGCAGGTTTGGCTAGGATTATAGGCAAAAAGGCTTGATAGTTTTGTGATAGTTGCTTAAAATAGCAACCGAATTGAAAATATATTTTTAGGTATTTGATGAAAAAAATTATTTTACCCTTAATTTTCTTGGCTGCTTGCACCCAAGAAACACCAGATTTTATGCAATCGGCTGGTGCAAATGCAAAGAAAGAATGCCCCATTATCTCAAGCGGGCAAACAGTGGCTGTTGCAAAAATTACCTTTGATAAACAAAGTTTAGAGCTCACATCCAAAGATCAAGAAATTTTGGGTGAGGTTGCTGATATGTATCAGAGATGCGGTGGTAAAATAGTCATTAATGGTTCAAATTCATCATCAGAACCTGCCGATTACGGTTTTTTACGGGCTGGAGTCGTATCTAAAGAGCTCGAAAAAAATCGCGTAAATCCAAATATCATGGATTTTCAACAAAAAAACAATGCAACCCGAGATGTTATTGTCTCATTTAAGAAATAGGAAAGTAAAATGAATAACGAATTTCACGCTTTACGTCGTTTGCCCCCTTATGTTTTTGCCGAAGTTAATCGGTTAAAGGCGGCGGCGCGAGCGGCAGGGGAAGACGTTATTGATTTTGGCATGGGTAACCCGGATTCGCCATCGCCCAAGCATGTGGTGGAGAAATTACGTGAAACCGTGCTAAACCCTAAAACACATGGATATTCAACATCTAAGGGTATTAAGGGTTTACGCAATGCATTTAGTGCCTATTATGATCGCCGATTTAATGTAAAAATTAATCCGGAAACCGAAGCCGTTGTGACTTTGGGTTCTAAAGAAGGTTTGGCCAATTTAGCCTATGCTATCTCTAGCCCGGGCGATGTTTTTTTAGTGCCATCACCTAGCTACCCAATCCATCAGTTCGGGTTTGTTATCAGTGGGGGTGTTGTACGCACTTTGCCAGTTACACCCGATGAAAAGTTAATCCATGCCATTGAGCGTGCCGTTAAATATTCGGTGCCTGCACCAACGGCGATTGTACTTAACTATCCCAATAATCCCACAGGGCAAGTTGCCGATATCGAATTTTACAAAGATGTTGTTAAATTGGCTAAAAAACATGGTTTATGGGTACTTTCGGATTTAGCTTATGCCGAGCTCTATTTCGATGGCAATCCACCGCCAAGTATTTTACAGGTAGAAGGCGCAAAGGATATAGCCGTAGAATTTACATCGATGTCTAAAACCTATTCTATGGCGGGCTGGCGTATTGGTTTTGCCGCAGGTAATGAGCGCTTAATTAATGCATTGGCGCGGGTAAAATCTTATTTGGATTATGGTGCATTTACCCCCATACAAGTTGCTGCAGCAACCGCGTTAAATGGCGACCAAAGCTATGTTGACGAAATGCGCGAACTTTATAAAAAACGCCGTAATACATTATTAGATGGTGTTAATCCTTCAGGGTGGATATTACCGGAGTCGAAAGCCACAATGTTTGTATGGGCAAAAGTGCCCGATGAATTTGAGCATTTAGGCTCGTTGGGTTTTTCGAAAATATTACTTCAAGGGGCAAATGTTGCTGTTGCACCGGGTGTTGGCTTTGGTGAAGAGGGCGAGGGCTATGTGCGTTTTGGCACAGTTGAAAATGAACAAAGAATAAGGCAAGCGGCAAAAAATATTCGTCAATTCATGGCCAATAAAGACCATTGGCTTAGTGTAGCGGAACAAGAAAAGGAAAAATAGATAAATGATAAAAATAGGCATCGCAGGTATTGGTGTTGTCGGTTTTGGCAGCTTAGAACTTTTAGTAAAAAATAAAGAATTAATTAAACAACGTACGGGTGAAGACGTTGTTGTAACTGCAGTTGCAAACCGAATGCCTAAAGATATTACCAATATGAGCGATGCTCGTTTTTATGATGATGCTCTAGAAATGTTGGATACTGAAGATTTTGATGTGGTTTTAGAACTTATGGGGGGCTCTGGCGGTGTTGCGTTAGAGTTTGTAAAAAAAGCTATTCAAAAAAACATTCATGTGGTTACAGCCAATAAAGCCTTATTGGCGCATTATGGTAATACATTATTTGCCTTAGCGAAACAACATGGCGTTCACATTGGCTTTGAGGCCTCTGTTGGTGGGGGTATCCCTTGTTTAAAGGGCTTGCGTGAAGGTTTAGCCGCTAATGAAATTAAGGCGGTTTATGGTCTTTTAAACGGAACATCAAATTATATTTTAACCGAAATGACCGAAACAGGTGGATCATTCGAGGATATTTTGGCTAAAGCCCAAGAATTAGGTTATGCCGAAGCCGACCCGACTTTTGATGTCGGCGGTATTGATGCAGCCCATAAACTATCGTTACTGGCCGCAATGGCATTTGGTAACGAGATTGATTTTGCATCGGTTCGCACCGATGGCATTAACGAAATTACACCTGTTGATATCGCCTATGCCAAAGAGTTGGGTTATAAAATTAAATTGTTAGCTCTTGCCCGTAAAACCGCCCATGGTATCGAGCAACGGGTTCAACCTGTTATGTTGCCTAAAAATAATCCGGTCGCACAGGTTGATGGTGTGTTTAATACCGTTGTGGTCGAGGGTGACTTTATTGGCCGCACACAGTTTAATGGCCCCGGTGCTGGGGATCATGCAACGGCATCGGCTGTTATTGCCGATGTCATTGATATTGCACGTAACGTCAATGTGCCGCCGCTTTCATATATAGAATTAAAATCACCAAACCCATTAAAGTTAGAAGAGGCCGAAAATAGTTATTATTTGCGTATTCAATGCATGGATAATCCGGGCTCTTTGGCGAAGATAACAAAAATATTGGGCGAAGCCGGTTTATCGATTGTTTCGGTTTTACAACATGAGGCCGATCATAATCAGATTGTTCCTGTTGTATTTACACTTGCGCCGGCAAAAAGACCGATTGTCTTAGATGCTATTCAAAAAATTGAAGAGCTTAATATTGTTATTGCTCCGGTAACGCATTTGCGTATAGAGAAATTTTAATAGAAAGCGAAATAATGGTAAAAGAAGAGCAGATTGTTGATAGTTCAAAGACCGCATCGAAAAAACGGTGGATATTGCGCCGTGGAGATAATGGCCTTGCGCAAGATTTAGAGCGTGGGTTTGCATTAAATCCGGTAACGGCCAATATCCTATCGGCGCGTGGTTTTTCTATTGATGATATGCCTACATTTTTAGACCCTAAATTGGCATCTTCATTGCCCGATCCATTTGTTATGGCGGATATGAAAAAATTCTCGGTAGCGATTACAAAGCTTATTTTAAATGGGGAACCCATTGGCATTATTGGAGATTATGATGTTGATGGTGCAACCAGTACAGCCTTATTATTGCGCTTTCTTAAGGCAATTAAAATTCGCCATACCCATTATATTCCGGATCGGATAGATGAGGGTTACGGCCCAAGCCCTGCTGCTTTTGAACATTTTAAACAACATAATATTAAACATATTATCGCTGTGGATTGCGGTACAACCGCTTTTGAAATTTTAGAAGAAGCTGCAAATGATGGTTTTTTTATTCATATTTTAGACCATCATGAGCCGGCACTTTCTTTGCCTGTTTGTGAGTCCATTGTTAATCCAAGACGTTTTGATGATCAGTCAGGCTTAGGGCATTTAGCTGCTGTGGGTGTTGTGTTTATGGGGTTGGTTGCCATTAACCGTAATTTACGTGAGGTTGGTTATTACAAAAGCAATAAAATTACCGAGCCGCAACTCATGGAACAATTAGATTTAGTTGCTTTAGGCACAGTATGCGATGTTGTACCGCTTACAGGGCTTAATCGGGCTTTTGTCTCGCAAGGATTAAAGGTGATGAAACGCCGGGGCAATATCGGGCTTAAACATTTGTGCGATATATCTGGCCTTAATGAAGCCCCACAAGCTTGGCATTTAGGTTTTATGCTTGGGCCACGGATTAATGCGGGGGGGCGTGTTGGAAAATCAGACCATGGTGCGCGATTATTATCAACCTTAAATGAAAATGAAGCCAAAAAGCTAACACAAGAACTAGATAGTTTTAACAAGCAGCGACAATCGATTGAGCAAGATATTTTAGAAGAAGCAAAAATTCAGCTTAACCAGATTAAAACACCGCAATCGGCTATTATTATTGGTGATTCCCAATGGCATTCGGGGGTGGTGGGGATTATTGCCTCGCGGATTAAAGAGCAATATTATAAGCCTTGTTTGGTTTGGTGTTCGGATAACGAGGGTAATTATGTTGGCTCCGGTCGCTCCATACCGGGGGTCGATTTAGGCTCTATTATTTTATCGGCCGTAGAATCCGGTGTGTTAATCCGAGGTGGCGGGCACTCGCAAGCTGCAGGGTTTACCGTTTTACCTTCAAAGCTCGATGAATTTAAAGAGTTTATCAATAAACGTGTATCGCAATATATTAAAAATAACGATATTATCCCTGAGCTTCATCTTGATGCTTTAATCAGCCCCGAGGCTGCGCGGGTATCGCTTATGGAAGATTTAGAAAAGTTAGCCCCATTTGGCATGGCTAATCCGCAACCTAAATTTGTTATTAAAGTCGATAAACTCAATATTGTTACACCTGTGGGCGTAGACAAACAGCATTTACGCTGTATTATTGATGTTAAAGGTTCTCCGAATATTACGGCCATGGCTTTTAGAGTAGCCGGAACAGAGCTTGAGCAAACATTATTACAAGCAAAAGGAAAGGCTGTATCGTTGGTTGGAGTTTTAAAAATTAACCAATGGAATGGTATTACAGCCCCCCAAATCATCATTGAAGATGCAGCGATTTTATAGCCATGGTCAATATAGATATTAAATCAACGCCAAATATGCCAAAAAATGGTGGATTTTTAGAAGATTATACATGGATGCGCCTTCTTAAAAAGGAGCAAACGGTTAGCTCAAAACCAAAACCTGCTTTATTTTTAGATAGAGATGGCGTAATTAATATAGAAAAAAGCTATATTACTCAGCCGGATATGTTGGAGTTAGAAGATGGTATTATTGAATTAATACGCTATTATAATCAGCAAAATTGGCCGGTTATTGTGGTAACTAATCAATCGGGTATAGCCAAAGAAAAAATAAATTGGGCAACTTATTGGCTTATTGAAGATCGCCTTATTCAAGATTTATCGGCCAAAGGGGCATTTTTAGACCTTATTTTGGCTTGTCCTTGTCATCCGGAGGGGATAGAACCATATGATGACCCAAAGGCTCCGTCACGTAAACCTGCACCGGGTATGATTAATACGGCCAATGCATTATTTGCAATTAACAAAGAGCAATCGGTTATTATTGGGGATCGGCTAAGGGATATAGAGGCTGGTTATAATGCTGGCCTTGCTTACGGAATATTAAGGGATTCTAACCATGCCGAAGGAAGAATAGAGTGGAATAATGCAACCGTGGATATGTTTGCACCATTTCAGTTAAAAAAAATAAAAAATGTGGGTGAGGCTTTGCCTATAATTAAAGAGATGATTAAATAGAGAAAAAGATGACAAATATTACAGCTGAATTATTAGAAAAATTCGAATTTAAGGTGCCCCGTTATACAAGTTACCCAACAGCACCACATTTTTCGGCCGAGGTCGGCAGCGATACCTATGCCGATTGGCTTGAGCATCAAGATGCAAATGACCCTATATCTCTTTATATACACGTCCCTTATTGCGATACTTTATGTTGGTTTTGTGCGTGTAATACGCAAATAACTAATAATTATCGCCGGATAGAAAGCTATATGAAGTGGCTTGAGGTAGAGGCCGAGCGTCTCCATCATCATCTTGGCTTCAAGCCCAAAATTGCACGCCTTCATTGGGGTGGGGGATCACCCACTTTACTCCAAAAAGACGATTGGAAAAAAATGGGTGATATCATTCATAAATATTTCGATTTCACCGATGATAAAGAGCTTTCGGTAGAGCTTGACCCTAGGGATATCAAACGAGACTATACCGAAACCTTATATGATGTTGGTATTAATCGCGCAAGCATTGGCGTGCAAGATTTTGAGGCCGATGTTCAAAAGGCTATCAATCGTATCCAACCTTATGAAGTGGTAGAAGAGGTTGTTTTAGGCTTACGAGATGTGGGAATAGATAATATCAATTTAGATATTATGTATGGCTTACCCAACCAAACTTATGAACGTACAATTGCTATGAGTGAAAAATGCTTAAAACTCAATCCGAAACGGGTGGCACTTTTTGGTTATGCCCATGTTCCATGGATGAAGCCGCATCAAAAACATATCCCCGAAGATAGTTTACCCGGTGGTTGGGATAGATATTTGCAATTTAAAGTGATAGAAGAAATTTTTATAAAAAATGGATTAGAACCTATTGGTTTAGACCATTTTGCAGTTAAGGAAGATAGTCTTTACATTGCACAAAAGCAAGGGCGTATGCGCCGGAATTTTCAGGGATATACAACCGATACAGCAGCAACACTCATTGGCTTAGGCCCAAGCTCTATTGGTAGCATGCCCCAAGGTTATGTGCAAAATCAGGCTTCTATTAGTATGTGGAAAAGTGAGCTCAAACATGGGTTTTTACCAATTCATAAGGGTTTAAAACTTACCAATGATGACCGTTTACGCCGTGGCGTAATTGAGAAACTTATGTGCGACCTCACTGTTGATTTAGATGAGCAATTACACAAATATGGATATACAGAATTTATATTCGATGATGAACTTAAAGCCTTAAAGCCATTAGAGGAAGAGGGGCTGGTACAAATTAATGGTCATATGATATCAGTAAAAATGGAGCATCGGTTATTTTTGCGGGCAGCTGCAGCCGCATTCGATACTTACCTAAATACAGGCAAAGCACAACATAGCCGAGCCATATAATCGCCAATTTAATCCAATTTCATTCTAAAATAATTAGGATAATTTAAAATTTTAGGCAGTTGAAATTGGATTATGCCCATAACTAATATGTAAAAAATTGGGTTTTATTGGCTTTTTTGTATCTTTTTTTGGCTCTCAATTTCACTTAAATCAAATAAAGCTTGCTGATAACCATTTTGAGCAGCTATTTTAAGCCAATAAATGGCTTGTTTTTCGTCTTTTTCAGTTCCTAGGCCATAATATAAAGCATTGCCAAATAGATATTGCCCTTTAGCACTACCATTTTCGGCAGCTATACGGTACCAATAGGTGGATTGCTCACTGTTGGGTGTGATATCCTTATTTCCAGAAAAATACATCGCTCCCAAATCAAGCATTGCTTGATTATCGCCTAATAAGGCGGCTTTAGTTAACCATTTTTCGGCTTCAATACCATTGATTTGCGTACCGCGACCGGTTAAATATAAGGCCGCCACTAAACGCATTGCATCGGTATTATGTTCGTTCGCTTTAGCAAGCATAGCCTCTAATAACTGCTTAGCGGGGTCGGTTTTTTCGCTTATTGTTGCCATATCTAAACTCGCAAGCCACTCTTTGGCACGTGGATCGCCGCTTTCTGCCCCTGTTCGGCATAACCTTAAGGCTTCATCTAAATTAAAAAGAAGGGTATCATCTTTATTGGCAAACATGAGCGCCAAATCATAAAAAGCACGATTTTCTCCGCCATTAGTGGCACGCAAAAAATCAGTAATCGCAGCTTCTGTATCCTTATGAATACCTAATCCGTCACGATACGCAATACCTCTTAACCAATAAGCAGTTGCATCGTTATTCATAAGTGCTTGTTCCAAATAAGGAATTGCAAGTTGAGGATCAACTTTAATTTCTGGGTTAAGAAACAAAAGCTTAGCTACATTTGTTAAACCTAAATTAAGCGGATTAAAATTTGGGTCTTTAGAAAGATATTCATTATCGTAAATATCCGATAAATCCTGTACACGTATATATCCAATATCGCCTGTTTTGAGCTGAAGCTCCCACCATGCCTCACTATTATCAATAATGAAATTCTGCACATTTAAAATATCTTCAAATTTTATATTTTCTAGTATCTCAGCTGTATCTTTTGGCTGAGAAAAAATATAAGTATCAGTTACACTCATTTGTTGCATGGGTATTGTTAAGTGAAAGCGTTGCTCGATTGCGGATGCCGATAACGACAAAAAAGCAACTAAAGACAAAACCTTATAATTCATTATTTGTAAAGCTCCTTAGGGTTTTGTATGGGCTCGCTTGTAATAACAATGCCGTTATTGGTTATTTTATTATAAAAGCAGCTCCGGCGACCTGTATGGCAAGCGGCACCTTTTTGTTTCACTTTTAACAATAGGGTATCCATATCGCAATCTGTTAAAATTTCAATAAGTTGCTGCTGATTGCCCGAGGTTTCACCTTTACGCCAAAAATTATTACGAGAACGCGACCAATAGCAAACTTGTTTGGTGGTTAATGTTTCAATCAGAGAATCCTTATTCATCCATGCCATCATTAAAACCTCATTCGTATCAAAATCGATAGCTATAGCAGGGATGAGGCCTTGTGTATTAAACTGCAATTGTTCTAAAAAATCCGTATTCATTATGCGTTTCTCTTGCTTTTCGTCTGGATAAAACCTATTTTGATTAAGTATAATATAATGATGAGATGAAAATATGGCAATGAAAGATGAAAAAATCATTCAGCTTGAGAATATTTCTTGGGAAGTTGATGATCGCTTAATTTTAGATAATATCAATTTATCAATTTTTAAAAGGGAGTATATTTCACTCATCGGGCCTAATGGAGCAGGTAAGAGTAGCTTATGCAAACTTATATTGGGGCTTATAAAACCAACCCAAGGTAAAATAGAAAAAAAATTAAATTTACAAGTGGCTTATGTTCCACAAATATTTTCTGCCAACAATGCTATTCCTATTAAAATAGAAGAGTTTATAGAGTTAAGCTTAAAAAATACTTCAGCTAATGAGATAAAAAAACTTTTAACTGAGGTTGAGCTTTGGCATAAGCGTTCTTTGCCAATACAACGTTTATCTGGCGGTGAAAGGCAGCGCCTGCTTATTGCTAAGGCGCTTATAGGAAAGCCCGATTTATTGGTATTAGATGAAGCTTTTAGTCATATTAATTTTTCTGGCCAAGAAAAGTTAATCCAATTAGTTAATAATCATAAAAAAGAGGTTGGTTTTTCTGTTTTAATGGTTTCGCATGATATGTTTTGGGTTATTGCACAAACGGATCGGGTTGTTTGTGTTAACCACTCTATAACATGCTCGGGCAAGCCAATTGATATTTCAAAAAACCCAATTATTTCTAGTCTTTTAGGAGATGAGTTTACAAAAAACCTTTCATATTATGATCATCAAACACATCATCACTATAAAGCAAATCAAGAAAAGGGAATATAAATGGAAGTATTTATTGTTCCGGTAATAACATCAATTTTATTAGCATTTTCAATACCCCCTTTATCGATACTAACAAATTGGTTTAAGTTATCATGGTTTGGCGAAACCCTAGCGCATGCGAGTTTATTAGGGGTAGGATTAGGGTTAGTTTTTTCAGTTAATCCATTTATATCTATATTATTAATTAGTATCTTATTGGCATGGGTAACTTATTTACTCATTTTTCAGCAAAATGCTGGTGATGTTAGCCATTATTTAGCTATATTTTCCCATGGTTTTTTAGCCATTGGTTCTTTATTTGCGCTAACCAATGCACAAGCAATTAATATAGAGGCTTGGTTGTTTGGGCAAATTATCAATGCACAAATTAATGATATTTATATTCTTATTGCTATATCAGCTGCATCATGGGCATTTTTGTTGGTAAAAAGAAAGTCCATTATATTATCTGCTTTACATACGGATTTAGCAGCAGTTGAGGGGGTGGATGTAAAGCGAATACAGCTTATAATTTTGCTTTTATTAGCTGTATCCATTGCTTTTACAATACAATTTGTTGGCATTTTACTGATTGCAGCCTTATTGGTTATTCCATCGGCCATTGCGCAAATATTTGCCAAAAATCCCACAAGCTTTATTTTGATTACATTATTTGTAACTTTGCTTTCATCTATTATGGGCGATGTCGCTGCTATAAGCTTTAATTGGCCATTTGGTCCTACAATAGTTGCATTAACCTTTTTGATATGGGTTGTTTCGCAATTATCTAAGCGTAATTAACTAAGCTCTTTAAAAGCATGAGAGAGGTCGGTAATTAAATCATCGGCATCTTCCAAACCGCAATGAAGGCGTAGGCAAGGATGTTGATGTTTCTCATTTTTTATTTGTCGGAACATATCTTTGTCGAAACGCGTGATTAAACTATCAAATCCCCCCCAAGAGACCCCCATACGAAAGAGCTGAAGCTTGTTGAGAAAAGCCTCAATTTTTTGGTCGCTATAGTCATTTAAGATAACACTAAATAACCCTGGTGCCCCTGTGAAATCTCTTTGCCAAAGTGTATAATATGGAGAATTTGGTAATGCTGGGTATAAAACTTCTTTAACCTCTGGGCGATTTTCTAACCATGTTGCAACTTTAATTCCGGTTTCTTGATGCTGTTTAAGCCGTACAGTTAAAGTGCGTAACCCACGCAGAGCCAACCAACAATCTTCAGCCGATACACCATAACCAAACATAACAGCTGTTAATTTTAGTTTTTTCCATAATTGTTCATCTTTGGTTGAAACCATCCCCATAAGAATATCAGAATGCCCGCCGACAAATTTAGTGCCTGCATGCAAGGTAACATCAACCCCTAAATTGAATGCATTACAAAATAAACCAGCAGACCATGTATTATCGTAAATTGTAATTATATCATTAGCTTTTGCAACTTTACAAATGGCTCGAATATCAGCCATTTCCATTGTTTGAGAGCCGGGGCTTTCAACATAAATAACTTTTGTATTTTCTTTGATAAAAGGCGTAATATCGGTACAATCCGATGGATACCAATCAACCTCAATATTCATGCGTTGTAAAAAACGTTTAGAAATACGCGATGTAGGGCCATAAGCAGCATTGCTAATTAACACGTGATCGCCAGTTTGGACAAAGCTTGTAATACCAACAGCAATAGCAGCAAGCCCCGATGGTACTGCAATACAATAATTAGCACCTTCAAGCTTGCAAATGGCTTCTTCAAATGCGCGTTGAGTTGGGTTAGAGATTAAACCATAAAAATCACCATTCCACTCATTTTTCTCACCTTCATGAAAGTCAGCAACTGTATCAAAAGTTACCGTGGAACCCCGATAAATTGGTGGGTTAACATAGCCTTTATTATTATCTTCGGTATGGCCAGATTTTAACAATTGTGTTTGTTTTTTCATGAATATTCTCTTTATTTGGGGTTACATTGGGTTTCGCCCGATAGTGTAGCCGAAAAATTATGGATTTCAATTAAATTTCCCTTAGTCGATAAAATCCATCTTTTATCAGGGTATTGCGCATCGGATAAAATAAGTAATGCGCCCGTAGGAATATGGGATTGAAAGATAATTGGATATAGCATATTTGAGTAGGTGCTTAGCGTGGCGGGTTTAAAATGACCATCATTTTTAAAAAAAATACATTTATGCCCAGCTTGGGTCTGAATAATCATATAGCTTGAAAGAAAAGCCAATATCATAAATACAATACAAAAACATGTACTTAAAATAGCAATGAGCTGAGATTTATAAAAAAGAGCAATAATGACAATAATCATTGGAAGAGCAAGAGTGATGATGAGATAGGTTGTATCGTATAAATAGAAACTGAGGCCAATAACCCCAAAATAAATAATCAAAATTGGTAAATATAATCTCGGATGAAAATAGCCCAGACCCGATAATATAATTCCGCCGAAAAAAGCTGTTAAAAATATGGCTTGTGGAGAAAATTTATAAATAAGCGTAAGGTTAGCCAATATCAGGGCGATAACCCAACATGACCAAAAGCCCCCCAATAACATTGCATATATTATTTTTTTAACCATTGTTCTTTAATTTTTTGTTGGTTAATTCTCAGCCATTGTAAAGCAATAATCGCTGTTGCATTAGTAATTTCACCATTATCAAGCATTTCCCACGCCTGTGCGCATGATAATATATGGGTTTTAATATCCTCGGCTTCATAGTCTAACCCAAAAACACCACCGGCTTTTTGGCTATCGATATGGGCAATAAATAAGTGAATAAACTCACTTACCGCGCCCGGGCTAACAAAGAAAGGTTGAATATAAGATAGATGATTAATCTCTAAATTTGCTTCTTCTTTGGCTTCTCTTCGGGCAACATCTTCAATCGTTTCACCATTATCAATAATACCAGCAATAATTTCATACATCCAAGCGTTCGATTTTTTATCGTGCCAATTTTCATCTTGCATGCCGATATATGTGCCGGGTCGGAATTGCTCGATTAATATAATTTTATCTTCAATTGGGTCATAAGGTAAAACGGCAACAGCATGGCCACGCTCAAATATTTCCCTTTCAACCTCTTTACCCATTTCACCACTAAATTGACGATAAGAGAAAATGTATTTATTAATCTCAAAATAACCTTTAAATTCTTCAATTTTTTTGATTTGTTCGACTTTATAATCCATTATATTTTGTTTCTCTTGTTATCATCACAATAAAATTCAAAATACCAGTTTATAATATCTTGAGCTTAACTGGTAGATAAATATTTAGATTATAGGTGTTTTTTAACGGCGACCGCCATGATGACCTGCTGGATGCCCACCATGATGTCCACCTAAACCACCGCCGGGCATAGGTTGGTGAAAATGGGAGTGTGAATGGGTAATATTTCCATGAGAATGGCTATGTGTATGGTGAATATATCCATGGTTGTGATTATGATTATCCATATGACGATGGATATGCCGATAGTAATCGCCGCCTGTATAATAATCAGGATGCTCCCAGTGAACACCCGTTAGGTCATAATCCGTATTATAACTTACCGCACCGCTTACACAAGCTGATAAAAATATTAATCCCATAATCGCGAATATTTTTCTCATTCTTATCCTCCTTTTTGTGGATAAAAGCTTAAGTAACCTAAAAGTCAAATTAACATGTTTATGAGTGTTTGTTAAATCGAATCTTTTTATATTAGTATGAAATTAAACCATATATTATATTAGCATTTTGCTACTATATTCAATTTTCATGATATTTTGTAGCCATATCCGTTATTTTTCGTTATCATGTTTAAATAATAATTTTATGTTTGAGGATATTTTTATGGTGAATCTAATAAACAACAGCCCCGATTTATGGAAAAAAGCTTTACCTTTACCGAATAAAGATAGTCATAAGCACAATAGAGGTCATTTGCTGATAACGGGTAGCCGGCATATGACTGGTGCATCTAGATTAACGGCTGCAGGTGCAAGAAGAATGGGGTGTGGTTTGGTTTATTTAGCCGTACCCAATGAGGTGGTTCATGTTTATATGGCCGATAGCCCGGGGAATATTATTATTCGGGCAGAAGACTCAGGTGCTTTTCGCTCGGCAATTCGTTCATCAAATGCCGATGCGATTATTGTTGGCCCCGGCATGCGCGAAACAGATATTACACGCGATATTATACAACGTGCGCTTATCTCGACTATTCCGACAATTGTTGATGCTGGCGGGCTAGGCGTATTTGCAAATAAAGTAAATCGGCTGCAAAAAGTTATTGCAGGGCCAGTTGTTGTTACACCCCATTTGGGCGAATATGAACGTTTATTTGGCAAAGATGATAAATCGGCACCTGAAAAAGCCATTTCTGCAGCTAATTTTTTAAATGCAACAGTTGTGCTTAAAGGCTCAAAAACATATATCGCATCTCCCGATGGGCGTGTGGCAGAAACCGCCGAAGCTAACCCTTGGTTAGCAACAGGTGGAACAGGAGATGTTTTAACCGGCATTATTGGTGCTTTGGTTGCACAGAAAATGGAACCGTTTTTGGCTGCTTGTGCGGCGGTTTGGTTTCATCGGAGAGCTGCAGATATTATAGGTGTTGGCTTGATTGCCGAAGATATTCCGAATATAATCCCAACAGTGTGGAGAGAGATTTTGTAAATAGACATTTATCAAAGATAATAATGAAATGGTAAAATTGAATAATTTTATTGACTTTAGTTTTTATTTTTGTAAAGTGGAGCGTCATGTAAGGCATATAAGCCAACATATAAGCGGGTGTGGCGGAACTGGTAGACGCGCTGGATTTAGGTTCCAGTGACTTCGGTCGTGGGGGTTCGATTCCCTTCACCCGTACCAAAATGATTAAGAATTCTTTCAGTTATGTGCTTCTTTAATCAAATTAGGGAAGTATTTTTTTTAAAGCAAATTGGATAAGATAAATGAAAATCAAAGAACTTAAAAGCGAAGGTTTAAGCCGTGAATATGAGATTGCCGTGCCGGCTAAAGATGTTGATGCACGTGTTTCTAATCGGTTAAGCCAGATTGGTCAACAGGTGAAAATTGCGGGTTTTCGCCCCGGTAAAGTGCCTGTGCGCGTTTTAGAGCAACGTTATGGCCAAGCAGCAATGGGCGAAGTTCTTGAGCAACTCGTCAACGAAAATGTAACATCATTATGGGAAAAGCAAGCAATTCGGCCTGCATTACAGCCTCAAATTGAAGTTAAAGAATATGATCGTAAAAAAGGGCTTAAATTTGATGTGAAAACAGAAATTTTACCTGATATTTCACATATTGATTATTCTAAAATTTCTTTAACTAAAAAAGTTGCTAAAGTTGATGATAAAGAAATTAAAGATTCTTTAGATAATATTGCTGCTTCAAATTCAGCATCAGAAGGATTAAAAACAAAACGTGCTGCCAAAGAAGGTGATATTACATTAATCGACTTTGTTGGCCGTGTAGATGGTGTAGAATTTGCAGGTGGCAAAGGGGAGTCTTATCCGTTAGAACTGGGTAGCAATATGTTTATCCCCGGTTTTGAGGATCAAATAGTTGGCCATAAACCAGGTGAAACATTTGATGTTAATGTAAAATTCCCTGCTGAATATGGTGCTAAAGAATTAGCGGATAAAGATGCAGTATTTGAAGTAACAATTAAAGAGCTTCAAAAGAAAGTACCGGCTAAAGTTGATGACGAGCTTGCTAAAAAATTGGGTCTAGCCGATCTGAAGGCTTTAGAAAATGCAGTTAAAGAGCAGCATGAAAAACAGTATGACAGTTATTCTAAAAACCATATTAAACGTGATCTCTTAGATGCTTTAGATGGCAAATATCAGTTTGATTTACCTGAAACTCTTGTAAAACAAGAGCTAGAAAGCATTATTAACCAGTGGAAACACCAAAAAGATCATCATCCTGATGCATTAGGCGATGAAGCTGATAAAACAGAAGATGAAATTCGTGCCGAATATTTACCGATTGCAGAACGCCGTGTGCGTTTAGGTTTGGTTTTAACCGATTTAGGGCGTAATGAAAATATTCAAGTAACGCGTGAGGATCGCCAACAAGCTTTATTTCGTGAGGCGCAGCGTTTTCCGGGGCAAGAGCAACAAGTTTTCGAATATTTCCAAAAAAACCCACAAGCTTTAGCTGCTTTAGAAGCACCAATTTTAGAAGAACGTGTGATTGATTTTATTTTGGATAAAGCAAAAGTTAAAGAAGAAGTTGTTTCTTTAGAGGAGCTTATGAAAGATCCGGATGAAGAAGCACCAAAAGCAAAGACAAAAAAAGCACCGGCGAAAAAAGCGGCTGCCAAAAAACCTGCTGCTAAAAAGGCGACAGCTAAAAAAGAAACCGAAAAGAAACCTGTAGCAAAAAAAGCAGCTACGAAAAAAACGGCTGAGAAAAAAGAACCTGCTAAGAAAGTCGTAGCTAAAAAACCTGCAGCTAAAAAGACAACAGCTAAATAAGCAGAAAAGAAATAATATTTAAAATTTTATAATTTTTATTATTCAATTTGTAATTCATAGCCAGACCGCTTATAATATAGGGTCTGGCTATGAGCATTTAAAAAATAGTTATATTTGTAAGGATAATAATTCATGGATCATTCTGATATCATATCAACACTCATCCCAACAGTTATTGAAAGTACGGGTCGAGGGGAGCGCGCTTTTGATATTTTTTCTAGATTATTGCGGGAACGTGTTGTTTTTATCACCGGACCAATCGAAGACCATATGGCATCGTTAATTTGTGCCCAACTGTTGTTTTTAGAGGCCGAAAATCCCAATAGAGATATTTCTATCTATATTAACTCCCCTGGTGGAGTTGTTACTGCTGGTTTATCAATTTATGATACAATGCAATATATCAAGCCGGAAATTGAAACAGTATGCTTAGGGCAAGCATGCTCTATGGGCTCACTGTTATTAGCTGCAGGTGCCGAGGGGCGTAGGGTTTCTTTACCAAATGCGCGCATTATGGTTCATCAGCCGTCTGGTGGTGCACAGGGGCAAGCAACTGATATTGAAATTCAAGCAAAAGAAATTTTATCATTGCGTAAAAGGCTTAATCAGATATATGTAAAACATACGGGTCAAAAAATTGCAGTCATAGAAAAAGCTTTGGAGCGCGATAATTTTATGTCTGCAGAAGAAGCACAAAAATTTGGGTTGATAGATAAAATTGTTGAAAAACGGATTAGCGAATAGGGCTTAGGAGTAGATAATGCCGGAGCAAGAAAAAAAGGAACTTCACTGTTCATTTTGCGGAAAGAAAGAAAAAGACGTTAAACGGCTTATTGCAGGTTCGGATGATGTATATATTTGCGATGAATGTATCGGCCTAGGCTGGGAAATCATTAATGAACAAGCGCGTATTGATGCTCAGGATAAAAATTCCGATAATAAAACTGGCGATTTACCTAAGCCAAAAGAAATATTTGAGGCACTTAATGAGTTTGTTATTGGTCAGGAAGATGCCAAAAAGGTTCTGTCTGTCGCAGTATATAACCATTATAAACGCTTAGATCAAAAAATAGATGACGATAATATTAAAATTGCAAAATCAAATATTTTAATGGTTGGTCCTACAGGGAGTGGTAAAACATTTTTAGCGCAAACTTTAGCTAATATTTTAGATGTTCCGTTTACTATTGCTGACGCAACAACCTTGACTGAAGCCGGATATGTGGGCGAGGATGTAGAAAATATTATTTTAAAGCTTTTGCAGGCAGCAGATTATAACGTTGAGCAAACCGAGCGTGGTATCATTTATATTGATGAGATTGATAAAATTACACGCAAGTCTGAAAATCCGTCGATTACGCGTGATGTTTCAGGAGAAGGTGTACAGCAAGCTTTGTTAAAAATTATTGAAGGTACTGTTGCATCGGTACCCCCGCAAGGTGGTAGGAAACACCCCCAGCAAGAATATATTCAGGTTGATACCTCTAATATATTATTTATTTGTGGGGGGGCATTTTCGGGCTTAGATCGTGTGATCAAACAACGTACGAGTAAGTCGGGTGTTGGTTTTGGGGCAATTGTTGCTGCACCGGATGAGCGGGGCGATGGTGAAATTTTTAAACTGACGGAATCAGAAGATTTAATGAAATATGGGCTGATTGCCGAGTTTGTTGGCCGTTTACCTATTTTGGTAACCCTAGAAGAATTGCATAAGCAAGACCTTATTCGTATTCTGAAAGAACCCAAAAATGCTTTATTAAAGCAATATTCTAAACTTATAGAGATGGATGGCGCAAAGCTTACCTTTACGGATGAAGCTTTAGAAGCCGTAGCCGAAAAAGCCTTAGAACGTAATACGGGGGCAAGGGGTTTGCGTTCTATTATCGAAAATATTTTATTGGGTACAATGTATGATTTACCTTCAACTCAAAATGTTGCGGAGGTTATTGTAACTAAAGAATCTGTTGATAAAAAAGAAGCACCAACACTTGTTTACGATGAACTGTCGAAAATAGAGAAAGAAAAAAAGAAAGCGTAGCGCTTTTTCTTTTAATTATTATATTAAACTTTTCGATAAGCCCCTTGCTTTTTTAAGGGGCTTATTCCATATCTATAAAGTATACAGACAAAATCTTAGATGCTTATGCAAAAAAGGTTTAAGATTTTTGGTCTATAATGATAAGGAAAATTATATGTCAGAAGAAAATAAAGTTACTTCAGAAAATACTATTCACACAATACCGTTGTTACCATTGCGTGATATTGTGGTTTTCCCCCATATGGCTGTTCCGCTTTTTGTTGGGCGCGATAAGTCGATTAAAGCGCTAGAAGAAGTTATAGAAAAAGACCGCGAAGTTTTTTTAGTTGCGCAAAAAGACCCAACCACAGATGACCCTGATATAGATGATGTTTTTCATGTCGGTACAGTTGCACGTATTATGCAGTTACTCCGCTTGCCCGATGGAACGGTTAAAGTTCTTGTAGAGGGTAAAGCAAGAGGTAAAATCGTTAAGGTTTCTGATGATACAGATTATATGACTGTTGATATTGAATATTTAGCGGATATTGATGATAAAAATGATATTACGGATTTAGTTGAAGAATTAAAAAATAAATTTGAGCAATATGTGCGCTTGGGTAAAAAAGTTGCCCCCGAAATTTTATCAAATATTAAGTCAATTACCGATTATAGCATATTAGCCGATACAATTGCATCGCACTTAGCTCAAGATGTGAATCACAAGCAACAAATTTTAGAAACAATCAATGTTGAAGATCGTATCAATGTAACAATCGAAAAAATTGATGAAGATATTGATGTTTTTCAAGTTGAGAAAAAAATTCGCGGGCGCGTAAAACGCTCTATGGAAAAAACACAACGAGAATATTATTTAAACGAGCAAATGAAAGCTATTCAACAAGAATTGAATGACGGAGAAGAAGATAATGAAATTGCTGAAATTGAAAAGAAAATAGAAGCAACTGAGTTATCGACAGAAGCCAAAGAAAAAGCTTATTCTGAATTAAAAAAAATGAAAACAATGAGCCCGATGTCGGCCGAGACAACGGTGGTTCGTAATTATTTAGATTGGCTATTGGATATTCCTTGGAAAAAACGTAGTAAAGTAGAAAAAACTTTGCAACAAGCCGAAGAAATTTTAGATCGTGATCATTATGGGCTTAATAAAGTAAAAGAGCGTATTTTGGAATATTTAGCGGTTCAACAGCGTTCTGAAAAAGTACGTGGACCGATTCTGTGTCTTGTAGGCCCTCCAGGTGTGGGAAAAACTTCGCTAGGGCAGTCTATTGCCGAGGCAGCAGGGCGTAAATTTGTACGCATGAGCCTTGGTGGTGTGCGCGATGAAGCCGAAATTCGTGGACATCGCAGAACGTATATTGGCTCGCAACCGGGTAAAATTGTTCAGAGCATTAAAAAAGTAAAAGTTTCGAATCCGATGTTTTTATTCGATGAGATCGATAAAATGGGACAAGATTTTCGTGGCGATCCAGCATCGGCGCTTTTAGAAGTTTTAGATCCGGAACAAAATTCAACATTTATGGACCATTATCTGGAAGTTGAATATGATTTGTCGGATGTAATGTTTATCGCAACGGCAAACTCGCTCAACTTACCTGCACCTTTGTTAGATCGTATGGAGATCATCCATCTTTCTGGCTATACCGAACAAGAAAAATTAGAAATAGCTAAAAGACATATTGTTAAAAAACAAATGGATATGAATGGTATCAAAGAAGAAGAGTGGTCGATAGATGATAGTGCAATTGTTGATTTGATTCGCTATTATACTAGAGAAAGTGGTGTTCGTGGATTAGAACGCGATATTGCTAAAATTATCCGTAAGTCATTAAAAGAGATTCTTTTGGGTAATACAAACCATGTTCATATAACATCAGATAATTTAAGTGGTTATGCTGGGGTTCGTAAATTCCGCTTTGGTATAGCCGAAGAAAAAGATCAAGTAGGCGTAACTACCGGTTTAGCTTGGACATCTGTTGGTGGTGAGCTTCTCTCTATCGAAGCTGTAGAGCTTAAAGGTAAAGGGAATATGAAGCTTACAGGTAAGTTGGGCGAAGTAATGCAAGAATCTATCCAAACGGCTCGGTCTTATGTTCATTCGCGAGCAAATCAATATGGTATTCCTTTTAGTAAGTTTGAAGAAAAAGATATTCATTTGCATGTGCCTGAGGGTGCAACACCGAAAGATGGACCTTCGGCAGGGGTTGCTATGGTTACAAGCATCGTTTCTGTTTTAACCAATAATCCGGTACGTAAAGATATAGCCATGACTGGAGAAGTTACTTTAAGAGGGAATGTCTTACCCATCGGTGGATTAAAAGAAAAACTTTTGGCTGCATTAAGAGGGGGGATTAAAACGGTATTTATACCTAAAGAGAATGAGAAAGACATGGCCGAAATTCCTGATAACGTAAAAGAAGGATTAGAAATTATATTTGCTGATCATGTCGATACTGTTTTGGAAGGTGCTTTAGTTAATGAGCTTATTCCCATTAACGAGCTTGATGTCGCATCAAATAAAGATATTGATACAAATAACCCGACAGCACATCATTAGTCGAGTGTTTCGAATCGTATACTTGCAAAAGTTAACTTCTATAAATTCACCATCAATTTTATCCAAAAAGCCATATTTTTGACAAATTTGGTGGTAAATCCCTTAAGAAACAATAGTTTTTTGCAAAATTCACCATTTCTTACTTGACCCAAGGGAATAATTGGTTCAATTAATAATGGTCTAGAGTTTTAAGCATTGTGCTTAAAATTAATTTTAACAGTATAGCCTGAGAGATTGCTAAAAAATAAATAAATGGCAATCTGAATGAGAGATATAGGGGACTATAAAAATGAATAAAAATGAACTCGTAGCCGAAGTAGCAAAAGCTTCTGGCTTATCAAAAGCTGATGCCGGTCGTGCAGTAGAAGCTGTAATTGATTCTGTTTCTGGCGCTTTAGCCAAAGGTGATGAAGTGCGTTTAGTAGGATTTGGTACATTTAGTACTCAAAAACGTGCAGCAACAACTGGTCGTAACCCACGTACACAAGAACCAATGAAAATTCCTGCTTCTGTACAACCACGTTTTAAAGCTGGTAAAGTTCTAAAAGAATCAGTGCAAGTTCTTCTTAAAAAATAGCTTTTTTTACTAAGACAGAATTTTTTTAATACCCTCATCTTTTTTGTTTGACAAGATGAGGGTATTTTACTATAAAACCTTCACATATCTTTGATTAAGGGTGGTTAGCTCAGCTGGGAGAGCGACTGGTTTACACCCAGTAGGTCAGCGGTTCGATCCCGTTACCACCCACCAGATTTTTTAAAAATCTAAAATTTGGTTTTTCTAAATAAAAAGCTTTGACAAGTCTTTTTTATTTTTGTAAAACCACCAAGCTAATAAAACAACAAGCGGGTGTAGCTCAGTTGGTTAGAGCGCCGGCCTGTCACGCCGGAGGCCGCGGGTTCAAGTCCCGTCACTCGCGCCACTTGTTGTTATTATAAATATTAGCGGGTGTAGCTCAGTTGGTTAGAGCGCCGGCCTGTCACGCCGGAGGCCGCGGGTTCAAGTCCCGTCACTCGCGCCATTTATTTCCAAATATATTTCATGAAAACCCTCCATATTTTACGCAGATATTTATATACCAATAAAGCAATTACTTTACATGCTGATATGTTGAAAATTGAATTTGCACTATTATCTCAATTGCCTGAGTGAGTATCGGCTGCGAATTGATTAATTAATGATACACAAAAAAATAAATCGAATATTCACTAACGCTCTATCAATAGCTGAATATACCTGCCTTGTGTTAAGTATATAGTCGGCAACTGAATCTATCCGTTTCTTAAATTTCACAAACCTTATTGACAAGCGTTTTATTCAATGATAATAATTAATTATTATCAATAATAAAAATTTATTATTAATGGGTGTGTTATGAAAGTTACTGTAGATTTAGAAATTTTAGCCAATTTTTTATCTAAGGCCTTAGGTCAATCAATGGAAGTAGCTGTTCATGACTTAAATGATATTAACAACAGCTTACTTATCCTCAAAAATGGTCATGTTACAGGGCGCAAAGAGGGGATGGGCATTACCGATTTAGCATTAGAGATGATTAAAGATCAATCAAGTAATCCAGATACTCCATATAAGGTTAATTATGAAAGTCGTACCTTAGATGGCAGATTACTCCGGTCATCTACATTGATCCTTCAAGATGACGATGATAAACCAAAAGCCATTTTATGTCTTAACCATGATGATTCTGAATTTCATAGCCTTATAGAGCATCTGCAGCAAATAACAAAAATTGAAGACCATTATAGTCGTGAGAATTTTTCTACTGGTGTTTCTCATTTAGGAGAAAAAATCATTGCCGATGTTATGGCAAGTAATCATAAACCTGTGAGTAAATTAAATGTGCAGGAGAAAAAGCAGCTTGCAGCAATGATGGTTAAAGCGGGAGCCTTTGAAATTAAAGGTTCTGTTGAAATTGCAGCTAAAATGCTAAATGTTTCCGAACCAACTCTTTATCGATACCTTAAGCAGGCATAGCTAAAGGATAGGGAGGTAAGAAATGGAAAAAGAAAATTTTTTGAAATGGATTATCTGTCTTATTAAATGCCCCGATTCCTAAATATATTCAATATTATATCATCTATATAAATTAATAATAATATTGAAATATAAGGAAAAAACAATGAAACGTATTCCGGAACCTTTCCGTATAAAAATGGTTGAACCCATTCGGATGACCAATTATAACGACCGTAAAAAAGCCATTGTAGAGGCTGGCTATAACCCATTTTCATTAAAAAGCAAAGATGTATATATTGATCTCTTAACTGATTCTGGCACAGGAGCCATGAGTGATAATCAGTGGGCTGGGTTGATGCTTGGTGATGAAGCTTATGCAGGAAGCCGAAACTTTTATAATCTCTACAATGCAGTACAACATTTTTTTGGTTATGAATTTGTTATTCCGACCCATCAGGGGCGTGGTGCCGAACAAATTCTATTCCCTTGTTTGATCGAGAAAATGAAGCGGGAAAGAGGCGGTGATAAACCTGTATTTATTTCTAATTACCATTTCGATACAACCGCTGCACATATAGAACTTAATGGAGCTAAAGCGCTCAATATCGTAACTGAAAAAGCTTTTGATACAAAAACCTACTATGATTGGAAAGGGAATTTCGATTTAGAAAAGCTTGAAACGACTATTGCAGAGCATGGCAGCAAAAATATTGCAGCAATTGTCACAACAGTTACATGTAACAGCTCAGGCGGCCAGCCCATCTCTATGGCAAATATGCGTTCTGTACACGAGATTGCTAAAAAGCATAATATTCCCGTTGTTATTGATTCTGCGCGTTATTGCGAAAATGCCTATTTCATCAAACAACGTGAAAAAGGTTATGAAAATAAATCGATTTTAGAAATTATTAGAGAAATGTATTGTTATGGCGATATGCTGACAATGTCGGCTAAAAAAGACCCTATGGTTAATATCGGCGGATTATGCTGTATAAAAGGTGATAAAGAACTTTTCCAAGCGGTACAAACCCGATGCGTGCCGATGGAAGGCTTTGTTACATATGGCGGGCTTGCTGGGCGCGATATGGAAGCTTTAGCACGTGGCCTATATGAAGGTGCGGACGAACATTTTCTTGAATATCGTATTGCCCAAGTAAAATATCTTGGTGATCGTTTACTTGAAGGTGGCGTGCCAATTCAATATCCCACAGGTGGCCATGCTGTTTTTGTAGATGCCGCTAAAATTTTACCCCATATCCCGGGCGACCAATTTCCGGCTCATGCGCTTTGTAACGAGCTGTATTTAGAGGCGGGCATTCGTGCTGTTGAAATTGGCTCATTACTTTTGGGTCGTGATCCTTCTACAGGTAAACAAAAAGAATCGCCTTTAGAGCTTATGCGATTAACAATTCCACGCCGTGTTTATACAAATGACCATATGGATTATATTGCCGATGCTCTTATTGCCGTTAAAGAACGCGCCGGTAAAATTGTTGGTTTAACATTTGAATATGAACCTCCTGTTTTACGTCACTTCACAGCGCGCTTAAAGCCTGTGATTTAACAAAAAAATAATAATAGAGCCATATCTGTATGGCTATTCCTAACAGGGAGGTAAAAAAAATGACAACAGAGAAATTAAAGGCTCCGTCTTTAATCGGCGGAGGAATGATTATTGCCGGAACGGCAGTTGGGGCAGGGATGTTTGCTATTCCTGTTGTAAGTGCGGGCATGTGGACATCATGGGCAACTTTTGCTTTAATTGTTACATGGTTTTGTATGATGCATTCTGGCTTTATGCTTTTAGAAACTAATCTTAATTATCCTAAGGGTTCAAGCTTTGATACCATCGTTAAAGATACATTAGGCACAGGCTGGAATATTTTTAATGGTATAACCGTTGCTTTTGTTGGTTATATTCTTGCTTACGCATATATTTCAGGTGGTGGATCAATTGTTGTGCAAACTCTAGAGGCAACTATTGGTTATACACCCCCACAAAAAGTAGCCGGTATTTTATTTGCATTAGGTCTTGCATTTTTTGTATGGCTTTCTACAAAAGCTGTGGATCGTATAACAACTGTTTTAATTTTTGGTATGATTATCACATTCTTTATGTCTGTGAGTGGACTAACTTTTCATATTAAACCTGAATATTTATTTAATACGGTAGCTACTGAAAAAATAAAATATTTTCCATTTATTTTTGCGGCATTACCTGCTTTATTAACATCATTTGGCTATCATCATAGTGTGCCGAGCCTTATGAAATATTACGGAAAAGCGCCCCGAAAGATTATCATATGTATTATTTTCGGAACAACATTAGCCCTTATTTTCTATATCTTTTGGCTTATTGCTATTTTGGGTAATATCCCCCGTAGCCAGTTTACAGATATAATTGCTCAAGGGGGTAATGTAGGTGTTTTAGTTAATGCAGTTAGCAATGTAATTGATGGAAAATTTACTTCAAACTTACTTTCAATGTTTGCAAATATGGCTGTTGCCTCATCTTTTTTAGGGGTAACTCTTGGACTTTTTGACTATTTAGCTGATCTATTTAAATTTGACGATAGCCGGTTAGGTCGTACAAAAACAGCTGCTATATTATTTGTTCCGCCACTTATCGGTGGGGTATTCTTTCCCAATGGTTTTATTTTAGCCATTGGTTTTGCCGGCCTTGCTGCTACAGTTTGGGCGGCGATTGTTCCGGCTATGATGGCTAAAGAAAGCCGTAAAAAATTTGGGAATCCGTTATTTCGTACTTGGGGTGGTAATATACTCATTTATATTATAGTTACCTACGGCATTGTTATTGCCATTTGTCACATATTAAGTATGTTTAATATGCTTCCGGTTTTTGGCGGTTAAAAAAATATAATTTTAAGGAGATTAAAATATGACTATTATCAATACCGATGAAGCACCTGCGGCTATAGGGCCTTATGTGCAGGCTGTGGATTTGGGGAATATAATCATAACCTCGGGGCAATTACCCATTTGCCCCAAAACAGGGGATATGCCTAAGGATATCGAGGCGCAAACACGACAATCTTTAAATAATATCAAAGCAATTGTTCAAGCAGCTGGGTTAAATGTTAAAGATATAAAGAAAACAATGATATTTCTAAAAAATCTTAATGATTTTAATATGGTTAATAAAGCCTACCAAGATTTTTTTGATTATCATACTGCCCCTTATCCTGCACGCTCATGTGTTGAGGTTGCCCGGCTACCAAAAGATGCACAAATAGAAATAGAAGCTATAGCTTTAAAGTAGCGTATTTTTAAAGATTTATTTATCAGATGAGGCAAGAATATAAAGCTTGCCTCTTTTTATTATATAAGCCACCCATAAATTATCGAATAAAACATAGTAATTTAGTTGGTTTTTAAAAATGCAAATTTTTTATTAATTCTAAAATAAAAGCTTTACAAAGCCTACCCATTCATCATAAAAATAAGGTTAACGAAATCGTGTAAGCAACATTGTTATTTGCATAAAATTTATGTAAAATATAACTATAGAAATGGAGAAAACCTATGAGTAGCCTCTTAGAGGACTATTATTCAATCTTTTTATTTCTTCTCATTGCGATTATTGTACCTGCACTCGCATTAGGGGGATCTTATTATGTATCTAAAATTACGGGCGGGCAAAAGCCCGATGCAGATAAACTTTCTCCTTATGAATGTGGCTTTGATGCTTTTGAAAACGCACACCAACGTTTTGATGTCCGTTTTTATTTAGTTGCAATTCTCTTTGTTATTTTTGATTTAGAAGTTGCCTTTCTTTACCCATGGGCCGTTACATTAGGAAAAATCGGTATCGTGGGTTTTTGGTCAATGATCGTATTTTTATTTATTCTAACTATCGGATTTATTTACGAATGGAAATCCGGCGCTTTAGATTGGGAGTAGCTTATGAGTAGCAATGATAATATTGCCCCAATTCCACCGGGCAAAGAGCAAGATGCCGTTTTGGATCAAGTAAATACTGAGCTTAACGAAAAAGGCTTTGTTGCAGCTAATTTAGATAAATTGGTTACTTGGGCGCATACTGGTTCTTTATGGCCTATGTCTTTTGGTTTAGCTTGTTGTGCTATTGAATTTATGCAAGCTTTTGGTCCCCGTTTCGATATGGAAAGAATGGGTATGGTGCCGCGGGCATCTCCACGCCAGTCCGATGTTATTTTTGTTTCCGGAACATTAACCAATAAAATGGCACCGGCTTTTCGGCGTATTTATGATCAAATGGCTGAGCCCCGTTGGGTAATTTCGGTGGGGTCATGTGCCAATACAGGTGGATATTATCATTATTCTTATTCAGTTGTACGTGGTTGTGATCGGATAGTGCCTGTAGACATTTATGTTCCCGGCTGTCCGCCAACGGCAGAAGCTCTTGTTTATGGCGTGCTTCAGCTTCAAAAGAAAATTCGTCGTACACATACGATTTTCCGTTAAGATTAAGGGGTAAGTATGACTCATTATTGGAAACAAAATAAAGAAGCACTCAAAGATTTAGCTGCTCATATTAAATCAGAGCTCGGTGCAACCTTATTAGATTGGCATTTTGCCCAAGATGAACTTGTGATTATTGTTCCCGTCACAGAAATTCATAAAGTGATGACTTTTCTTCACGAGGATAATACATGCTTTTTTGAGCAAATGATGGATGTTACTGCCGTGGATTACTTAGAACGTGATCCGCGTTTTGATATTGTATATAACTTATTAAGCCTAAAGTATAATCATCGTATTCGTGTAAAAGCTTCGTTAAATGAAGAAACACCAATCCCAACGGTTACAAATATTTGGAAGTGTGCCAATTGGTGGGAGCGCGAAGTTTGGGATATGTTTGGTTTGGTTTTTGAAGGTCATCCGGACTTACGGCGTATTTTAACTGACTACGGCTTTGAAGGTCATCCATTACGTAAAGACTTTCCTGTTACAGGATATGTAGAAGTGCGCTATGATGAAAAAGAGCGCAGAGTTGTATATGAGCCAATCGATTTGGTTCAAGAATATAGAGAGTTTGATAATCTTTCTCCATGGGAAGGCGCAAATGCAGCAAAACATGTTCTTTCTGATCAAACTGATATGCAAGAGAAGGGAGAGGATTAATGGCTGAAACTCAAATAAAAACAACAACAGTTAACTTTGGCCCTCAACACCCATCGGCGCATGGTGTATTGCGTTTAGTTTTAGAGATGGATGGCGAGGTTGTTGAACGGGCAGATCCCCATATTGGGCAACTCCATCGGGGTACAGAGAAATTATTAGAGCATAAAACATATATTCAAGGTTTACCTTATATGGATCGGATGGATTATGTAAATGCCTTATCGTTTGAGCATGGCTTTAGCTTGGCCGTAGAAAAATTACTGGGTATTGAAATCCCCCGCAGGGCTCAATTTATTCGGGTTATGTATCTCGAGCTTTCACGCTTGTTAAAACATATTTTTACAGTTGGTTTCGCATCGCTCGATATTGGACTAATGGCTCCATCGGTTTGGGGTTTTGAACATCGGGAACGCATTATGGAGTTTATTGAAGCTGCATGTGGTGCGCGTTTCCATACCAATTATATTCGCCCCGGCGGCGTTGCTGTTGATATCCCTGATGGATTATTAGAAAAGGTCGAAGCTTGGACATATGTATTTGAAAAAGACTTTGAATCTATAAAACGTCTTTCTTTGCATAACCGTATTTTTAAACAACGGATGGTTAATGTTGGTATTGTATCGGCAGAGGATGCGTTGAGTATGGGATTTTCTGGCCCTAACCTACGGGCTTCTGGTGTTGCTTGGGATTTGCGTAAGGCACAGCCATATGAAGTTTACGATGAACTTGACTTTGATGTTGTCACTGCAAAAACAGGCGATAGTTACGACCGATTTTTACTCCGTACTGGTGAAGTTGCCCAAAGTTTAAAAATTATTCGTCAAGTTATTAAAATGATGCCAGAAGGCCCCATAAAAGTTGACGATAGTCATATATCACCACCCAAAAGAAGCCTAATGAAAAGCTCTATGGAAGAACTTATTAATCATTTTAAATATTTCTCCGAGGGTTTTCATGTGCCAGCTGGGGAAACCTATACAGCAGTAGAAGTTCCTTCGGGTGAATTTGGTGTATATATGATATCCGATGGTACAAATAAACCATATCGGGTTAAATTACGTGTTACTGGTTTCTCTCATTTACAATCGATTATGCATATCGGTAAAGGGCATATGCTCGCCGATGCTGTAGGAATTATGGGGGTTTTAGATATCGTGTTTGGGGAGATTGACCGATGAGTGTACAGGATTTTCAACCGAAAGATTTTTCTTTTTCCGAAGAGAATAAAAAAGAAATAGAAAAAATATTGGCTAAATATCCAAAAGAGCGCAAAGCCTCGGCTGTTATGCCTTTATTAACATTGGCTCAGAAACAGCATGATAACTGGATTCCAAAAGCAGCCATGACTAAAATTGCAGAGATTTTATCTATTCCTGATACACGTGTATTAGAGGTTGCGACTTTTTATACCATGTATAATCTTGAGCCTTTAGGGAAACATCATATTCAGGTTTGTACAAATTTATCATGTTGGCTAAAAGGAGCCGATGATATTGTCAAACAATTTGAAAAAGAAATTGGTGTCGCCATGGGTGGGACAAGTGAAGATAATCAGTTTACATTATCCTATGTTGAATGTGCCGGTGCCTGTGTAAACGCACCTGTGGTTCAAATTGGTGTTGATTATTACGAAGATTTAACAGCTGAAGCCGTTATACAAATTGTTAATGAGCTTAAAGAAGGTAAAACCCCTAAAGCTGGGCCATATTCTGACAGAAAATGTAGTGAGCCTGCAGGTGGTTTAACAACATTGGTGGAAGGAGGAGTAGCCTAATGCTCCAAGATAAAGATCGTATCTTCCAAAATATTTATGGTTTAAAGCCAACCAATTTAGCGGGTGCTAAGGCTCTTGGCGATTGGTCAAACACGGCTGAACTTACAGCAAAAGGCAGGGCTTGGATTATTGATGAAGTCAAAAAATCAGGCCTACGCGGACGTGGCGGTGCGGGCTTTTCTACTGGTATGAAATGGTCTTTCATGCCTAAAGAGCTTAACGAACGCCCACATTATTTGGTTATCAATGCCGATGAAGGCGAACCGGGTACATGTAAAGATCGTGAAATTTTACGCCATGAACCCCAAAAATTATTAGAGGGTATTGTTCTTGCTGGTTTTGCTGTTCAGGCGCATGCATGTTATATCTATATTCGGGGTGAGTTTTACCGTGAAGCACAAGCAATGCAAGTTGCAATTGATGAAGCCTATGCAGCAGGTCTTTTAGGTGAAAATGCTGCGGGTACCGATTGGAAAATGGATGTTTACATTCATATGGGGGCTGGTGCTTATATTTGCGGTGAGGAATCAGCACTTATTGAAAGTATTGAGGGCAAAAAAGGCCAACCGCGCCTAAAACCGCCATTTCCTGCGAATGTTGGGCTTTATGGCTGCCCAACCATTGTTAATAATGTGGAAACCATAGCGGTTGTTCCAACAATATTGCGCCGTGGTGGAGAATGGTTTGATAGTTTAGGCCCTGATGGTAATTCGGGCACAAAATTATTCCAAATATCTGGTCATGTAAATAATCCATGCATTGTCGAAGAAGAAATGGGTGTTCCATTAAAACAATTAATCGAAAAACATGCTGGTGGTGTTCGGGGTGGTTGGGATAATTTACTCGCTATTATTCCGGGCGGGTCATCGGTTCCTGTTTTAACCAAAGCCCAATGCGAAATTGTTAATATGGATTTTGATTCTTTACGTAACGAAGGCTCTGGTTTAGGTACGGCCGCCGTTATGGTGATGGATAAATCAACCGATATCGTTAAGGCGATTGCAAGGCTTTCGCATTTTTATGCCCATGAAAGTTGTGGCCAATGCACACCTTGCCGCGAAGGTACTGGTTGGCTTTGCCGAATTATGGATAGAATGGTTAGCGGTAATGCCAGTTTAGAAGAAATTGATATGCTTTACCAAGTAACAAAACAAATAGAAGGTCAAACAATTTGTGCCTTAGGCGATGCCGCAGCATGGCCAGTACAAGGCTTAATTAAAGCGTTTAGACCCGCTATTGAAGAACGTTTAGCAAAAGCGTAGAGGGAAAATACATGCCAACATTAACAATTAACGGAAAAGAGATAACCGTAGAAGATGGTATGACAGTTCTTCAGGCTTGTGAGCAAGCCGGAATTGAAGTACCACGTTTTTGCTATCATGAGCGCTTATCCATAGCCGGTTCTTGCCGTATGTGCTTAGTAGAGATGGAGCGCTCGCCAAAACTCATTGCCAGCTGTGCAATGCCTGCAGGTGAAGGAATGGTTGTTACAACCGATAGCAAACGGGTAGAAGAAGCCCGTGGTGGTGTAATGGAGCTTCTTTTATTAAACCATCCATTAGATTGCCCTGTTTGTGACCAAGGTGGAGAATGCGACTTGCAAGACCAAGCTGTTGGTTATGGTCGGGGGTATGGCCGAAATATCGATGGCCGCCGGATTGTAAAAGACAAATATATCGGGCCACTTGTCAAAACGGTTATGACCCGTTGTATTCAATGTACCCGATGTGTACGCTTTATGGACGAAATTGCTGGCTCTCCTGAGCTTGGTGGTGCTTATCGTGGTGAACATTTAGAAATAACACCTTATTTTGAAGGCCCATTAAAATCTAACCTTTCAGGTAATTTGGTTGATGTCTGCCCAGTTGGTGCTTTAACAAATGCACAATATGCATTCAGAGCACGCCCTTGGGAGCTTACACATACCGATTCAATCGATATCATGGATGCTGTAGGTACGAACATCAGTTTAGATACCCGATTTGGCGAAGTTTTACGAATTACGCCACGTTTAAATGAAGATGTTAACGAGGAATGGTTGGCTGATAAAGGTCGTTATATCGTCGATGCTTTAAAGCGCCAACGTTTGGATCGCCCATGGATACGCAAAGAAGGTAAGTTACAAGCGGCCGATTGGAATGAAGCCTTTGATGTTGTTGTTGGTAAAGTCAATACAACTGATCCGCAAAAACAAGCCGCTATTAGTGGTGATTTAACCGATGCCGAAACAGCTTATTCATTTAAATGTTTATTCGAGAGCTTAGGTATTAAAAATATCGATTGTCGTCAAGATGGTGGTTGGTTAGATATCAATAATCCAGTTAGTTGGCGTTTTAATAGCTCAATCGCAGGTATCGAAGAAGCAGATCTTATTTTACTTATAGCAACAAATCCAGCAAAAGAAGCACCTGTTTTAAATGCTCGTATTCGTAAACGTTATTTAAAAGATGGGTTAACTGTTGGCTTGCTAGGCGCCGATGCTGATTTAACTTACAAAAAAGAGTATTTAGGTAATGATGCCTCTATTCTTAAAGATATTGCTTTAGGTAGCCACCCATTTGCAGAAAAACTAAAAGCAGCTAAAAATCCAATGATTGTTTTGGGGCAATCGGCGATGCACCGTGAAGATGCTGCGGCTATTATGTCAATATCCAGAAAAATTATCACCGATTATGATGGTATTCGTGATGATTGGAACGGATATAATATGCTTCATAGTAATACAGGCCGTATTACATCGCTTGAGGCAGGTTTTATTCCATTAGAAGGTGGTAAAGATATTTATCAAATTCTCGAAGCTGCCCAAAATAATGAAATAGATGTTGTTTGGCTTTTAGGCGCCGATGAAGTTGATACCGAGGCCTTAAAAAATAGTTTTGTAATTTATGTAGGGCACCACGGCGATAAAGCAGCAGCTATTGCCGATGTCATTTTACCTGCAGCCGCATGGAACGAAAAATCATCAATTTTTGTCAATACAGAAGGGCGTGCTCAATTAACATTTGCAGCGTCAACGCCAGTTGGTGAAGCTAAAGAAGATTGGGCAATTGCAAGGGCAATTTCCGAAAAACTCGGTAAAACATTGCCTTGGGATAAACTTGCCGAACTTAGAGAGCATATGGCAAAAAATTCACCAATATTTGCAAATATCGGCGATTTACTTGTTGCAGAATGGGGGGAATTTGGAATAGAAGGGGACATACAAAGTAAACCTTTCCATTCTCTAATTTCTAACTATTATATGACAAATTCCATTAGTCGTAACTCGCCAATGATGGCACTTGCGACGAAAGAAATAGAGGGAGCTTAAAGATATGCCAGATTTTGTTTTAAACATATTGCCTGGATTTTTATCTGGCTTTCTCAGTGGTTGGTTTGGCGATTTAGTTTGGCGCTTAGCAATGATTGGCGTGACTATTGGTATTCTTATGGGACTTATGGCTTATGTAACATATTACGAACGTCGCGTATTAGGTGCCATGCATACACGTAAGGGGCCAAATGTGGTTGGACCTTGGGGGCTGTTACAGCCACTTGCCGATGGTGCTAAATTATTCTTAAAAGAAACAATCATTCCAACAAAGTCGAATAAAGCAATATTCTTTATTGCACCGGCAATGACATTTATGTTAGCGATTATGGCTTGGGCAGTTATTCCTTTTAAAGAAAATTGGGTACATGCTAATATCAATTTAGGTATGCTTTATATTTTAGCCATTAGTTCTATGGGGGTATATGGTATTTTACTTGCCGGTTGGGCTGGTAATTCTAAATATTCATTCTTAGGTGGGTTGCGTTCGGCGGCACAAATGATTTCTTATGAGCTTGCTATGGGCGCTATCATTGTTTGTGTTGTTCTAATTGTTGGTAGCTTCAATTTACAAAAAATTGTTTTGTGGCAAAAAGAGCATTTTTGGTTAATGTTCCCATTATTCCCTTTGTTCATTATGTATTTTATTTGTACATTGGTAGAGACTAATCGTCATCCGTTTGACTTTCCCGAGGCTGATCAAGAAATTGTTGCCGGTTATAACGTAGAATATTCAGCCATGGTTTTTGCACTATTCTTTCTTGGTGAATATATGAATATGATGCTTATGTGCGGTATTACAGCTATTTTATTTATGGGGGGCTGGTTGCCTATTATCGATATTGCCCCGTTTAATTTAATTCCGGGGCCTATCTGGTTAACTCTTAAAATTGCATTTTTATTATTCTTTTATATTCAAGCCCGTACAACAGTACCGCGTTATCGTTATGACCAATTAATGCGGTTAGGTTGGAAAGTATTTTTACCTGTAAGTTTTGTGGCAGTTGTTGGAATTGCCGGAATTTTGGTTGCCACAGGCTGGCTTCCTGGTGTTAATTAAGGAGATTGATAAATGAGTAAAATTGCATATATGGTTCGCTCCTTTTTTCTTATAGATATGGTTGATGCTTGTTGGCAAACATTAAAACCGATGTTTAAGCCAAAAGTAACACTTAATTATCCATATGAAAAAGCACCAGTGAGTTTTCGTTTTCGTGGTGAGCATGCATTACGGCGTTATGCCGATGGTAGTGAGCGTTGTATTGCTTGTAAATTATGCGAGGCAATCTGCCCAGCATTAGCGATTACAATCGATGCTGCCCCCAGAGAAAGTGAGCATGATGCACGGCGCACAATCCGTTATGATATCGATATGGGTAAATGTATTTATTGTGGTCTATGCCAAGAGGCTTGCCCAGTAGAGGCCATTGTTATGGGGCCTAATCAAGAATTTGGTACTGAAACCCGAAGTGAGCTTTTATACGATAAAGATCGTTTATTAGCCAATGGCGATCGGTGGGAGTTAGAACTTGCAGAGCGCATCCGTTTAGATGCACCGTATCGCTAGGAGGAAAGAACAACAATGTTTATTCAAGCTTTTGCTTTTTGTTTATTTGCAGTGGCCGCAATTGTAGGTGCTATTGGCGTAATTAGTGCCAAAAATCCTGTGGCATCTGTATTACTTATGGTTTGGACGTTTTTTTCGGCCGCCGGATTATTTATTCTTCAGGGTGCTGAATATTTGGGCTTTCTTCTCGTTATCGTTTATGTTGGCGCCATTGCCGTTTTATTCCTGTTTATTGTTATGATGCTCAATATTGATTATGTTGAGCTTAGAGAAGGTTTTGTTAAAAATATTAAATGGGGTGTTCTTGTTGGCGTTGGTTTGGCTGCAGAGCTAATCACAATTATATTTGCAAGCAAAGGTCAATTAATGCATGCCAAGGATATTCCGGCTGGAGAAGAAAATATCGTTGTCATCGGCTCATTACTTTATAACGATTATATGCTTGCATTTTGGATTGCGGGTGTCATTTTGCTTGTTGCCCTTGTTGGTGCGGTCACATTAACCCATCGTCGTCGTTCAGATGTTAAACGTCAAGATTTGGTTGATCAAGCTATGACACAACCTGAAGACCGCATAAGAACTGTTAAAGTTGAAAGCGGAAAGGGGATCGGATAATGTTTATTGCACCTATTTATTATGTCATTTTAGCCGCAGTTTTATTTGTTATTGGTGTCGCCGGAATTTTTATTAACCGTAAAAACATTATTATTATGTTGATGTGCATTGAACTGATGTTACTTGCCGTTAATTTAAATTTTGTTACGATGTCGAGTCTTTTTGAAGGTACTGCACGTGCTTCGGGGCAAATTTTTGTTATTTTTACAATGACAGTTGCTGCTGCAGAAGTTGCCATTGGATTGGCAATATTAGTAACATTTTTTAGGAACCGTAATTCGATTGCCGTCGAAGATATTAGAGAGCTGAGGGGATAAATATATTATGTATGCTATCGCAATATTTTTGCCGTTAATTACGAGTATCATTGCCGGCGTATTGACATTTATGAAGCACGGCGTTGATGCAGAGCATGCGCGTAAATATGATACAGCTGCTCAATATATCACATCGGGTGGATTGATTATATCGGCTTTAATTGGTATTGTTATGTTTTTCGATATCGCATTGTCGGGGCAATCACTGACTGTGAATGTGCTTAGCTGGATGCAATCGGGCTTTCTAGATGTTAATTGGGCATTAAGATTTGATACTTTATCGGTTGTGATGATTTGTGTGGTCACAATTATTTCAGCCATGGTTCATATCTATTCTATCGGATATATGAGTGATGATCCTTCAATTGCACGTTTCCAATCCTATTTAAGTTTATTCACATTTGGCATGCTTATGCTTGTGACAGCTGATAATTTAGCTCAACTTTTCTTTGGTTGGGAAGCTGTGGGACTGTGCTCGTATCTCTTAATCGGATTTTGGTATCATAAGCCTAGTGCAAATAATGCCGCTATGAAAGCCTTTATTGTTAACCGTGTTGGCGATTTTGGGTTTAGCTTAGGTATTTTTGCTACTTTTATGTTATTTAAAACCATTAACTTTGATGATATTTTTGCATTAGCACCGCAATTTGCCGATGCGAGAGTCCATCTTTTTGGTTTTGACCTCCATGCATTAACACTTATTTGCTTGTTATTATTTGTTGGAGCCATGGGTAAATCGGCACAGCTTGGTTTACATGTTTGGCTACCCGATGCGATGGAAGGCCCAACACCTGTATCGGCTTTAATTCACGCAGCAACAATGGTAACAGCTGGTGTTTTTATGGTTGCACGTCTTAGCCCATTATTCGATCTTTCGACAACGGCACTTGTTGTTGTAACCGTTGTGGGTGCATCCACAGCATTATTTGCAGCAACTGTTGGCTGTGTGCAAAATGATATTAAGCGTGTTATCGCATTTTCTACATGTTCGCAGTTAGGTTATATGTTCTTTGCATTGGGTGTACAAGCTTACCAAGGCGGTATGTTTCATTTAACAACCCATGCTTTTTTTAAAGCTTTACTCTTTTTGGGAGCAGGTGCTGTTATTCATGCCATGCATCACGAGCAAGATATGCGTAAAATGGGGGGGTTATGGAAAAAAATTCCAATCACCTATGCCTTTATGATGATTGGTACATTAGCGATTATCGGTTTTCCGTATCTATCCGGTTTTTATTCAAAAGATTTAATTTTAGAAGCTGCATATATGGCTGGTTCTGTAGAAGGCCATCCGGCTCTTGTGGGTAAATTTGCTTATTTTGTTGGTACTTTTGTAGCAATGCTCACAGCATTTTATAGCTGGCGCTTAATTTTTATGACATTCCATGGCAAACCCAAAGATCAACATGCTTACGACCATGCGCACGATGCCCCTTGGGTAATGTTAGCACCTATGGCAGTACTTGTTGTTGGTTCTATCTTTGCAGGTGGTATGCTTTATAAATATTTTGTTGGTGGTGGCGAAGCTTTTGCCCAATTTTGGGGTAGTGCTATTCCATCTTCGGGGCATCAACCATCCGTAAATGTTATTCATGCGGCGCATGAAATTCCGGCTTTATATAAATGGTTACCAACAGTACTTGTTGCCGTAGGTTCGGTTGTTGCTTATTTATTCTATATGGTCAGAACGGATATTCCGGCCAAGCTTGCCAGCCAATATAAAAACCTTTACAACTTCTTACTCAACAAATGGTACTTTGATGAATTATACGATAAAATCTTTGTGCAACCTTGTTTGAGATTAGGACGTTTTTTCTGGAAAAAAGGCGATGTTGGCTTTATCGATCGCTTTGGGCCTGATGGTTTAGCAAAAACCGTTGTTAATTTATCAAAACAAACAAGTAGATTACAAACTGGTTATATTAACCAATATGCACTTGTTATGCTTATAGGAGTTGTTCTTTTGTTAGCGTTTGTCATGATTGTGGGAGGTAAGTAGTTATGAGTTTACCATTACTTTCAATAATCACATTTACTCCGTTACTTGGCGCATTTATCATTATGTTTATTCGTGGTGATGAAGAAAATGTTGCGCGTCTTTCACGTAATGTTGCTATTTATGTTAGCTTAGGAACATTCATTGTTTCGGTATTTTTATGGTTCTTATTCGATCCACAAAATCCAGAAATGCAATTTACAAATACACCAATTATTCTAACCGAACATTACAAAGCATTTAGTTATCAGGTTGGTGTCGATGGAATATCGTTATTATTTGTTCTTTTAACAACATTATTAACGCCCATTTGTATTTTGGCATCAGCATCAATAAAAAAACGTGTTCGCGAATATATGATTTCATTCTTAATTTTAGAATGCATGATGATTGGTACTTTTGTTTCAACAAATATTATTCAGTTTTACATCTTTTTTGAGGGTGTGCTTATTCCGATGTTTCTTTTAATTGGCGTTTGGGGTGGCCCACGCCGAATTTATGCGAGCTTTAAATTATTCTTATATACATTGCTTGGTTCGTTATTCATGATGATTGCTATTTTATATATGATTGCACATGTAGACGGAACAACAGGTAACTTTGCCGATTTTATCGGGGTATTTACGCCAAAAGTGCAAATTTGGTTATGGTTTGCTTTCTTTGCATCATTTGCTGTAAAAATGCCAATGTGGCCAGTACATACATGGCTGCCCGATGCCCACGTTGAAGCACCAACCGCGGGTTCTGTAATCTTAGCGGGTGTATTACTAAAATTTGGCTCTTATGGGTTTATTCGGGTATTGTTACCTATTTTACCCGATGCTTCGCAACAGCTTGCATGGCTTGTTATGTTGCTATCGATTATTGCCGTTATTTATACATCGCTTGTTGCGCTTGTCCAAGATGATATGAAAAAACTGATTGCTTATTCATCAGTTGCACATATGGGCTTTGTTACCGCAGGTATATTTGCCTTAAATAAGCAAGGTGTCGAAGGTGCGATATTCCAATCGCTAAGTCATGGTATTGTATCGGGTGCTTTGTTTATGATTGTAGGGGTTGTTTATGACCGTATCCATAGTCGGGAAATTGCCACATATGGTGGTTTGGTCGACCGTATGCCAAAATATGCCCTAATTTTTATGATCTTTATGATGGCAAGTATTGGCCTCCCCGGAACCTCTGGCTTTGTTGGTGAGTTCCTTATCTTACTTGGTGTGTTCAATGCTAATCAATGGGTTGCATTTTTTATAAGTACCGGTGTTATCTTAGGCGCGGTATATATGTTATGGCTCTATAGACGTATTATTTTTGGCACATTAACTAATCCAAAATTAAAAGATATTAAGGACTTGTTTAGACGAGAAGTTTTATGTTTTGCACCGCTTTTAATTTTAACGTTATGGATGGGTATATATCCAAAACCATTTTTAAATATTATGAGTGCAAGTGTAGATAATTTGCTTTATGTTCAAATGGATATGGAGCGTCCGCAAGCTGTTGAGGTTAAAGAGGTAGAGAATGGACATCATGAAACTGCTGAAGCAAGCATTGAGCATGAAACTGAAACAACAACAGAAGCAGAGACACATTAGAGAGGGTATGAAAAATGAATAATCCACAAATTTCTGATTTTATTGCTTTTATACCCGAGCTCTTCTTGGCATTATCCGGTATGATTTTATTGGTTGTTGGTATTATTAAACGACCATTAACCGAAACAGGTTTAGACGAAAAATCTTTTAATCTTGTTACAATATTATCAATAATTGCTTTAACTGTTACAGCTTTACTTGTTTTGGTATCGGCTAAAAGCATAATCTTTATGGGGCAGCTTTCTACAGAAAGTTTTCCACAATTTATGAAGTTGATATCTATTTTAGCAGCCGCTTTTACCTTATTTTCTTCTAGAGCTTGGCTGATAAATAATAAAATGCTCCGATTTGAATATTCGGTTCTTATTTTATTTGCTGTATTAGGTATGATGATAATGGTTTCATCGCGTCATTTAATTCTTACTTATTTAGGGTTAGAGCTTCAAAGTTTATCATTATATGTTTTGGCCGCTAGTCGCCGTAGCGATGGCCGTGCATCGGAAGCCGGCTTAAAATATTTTATTTTAGGTGCTGTTTCTTCGGGTATTTTACTTTATGGTATGTCAATGGTTTATGGTGCAACCGGAAACCTTGCTTATACTGATATTGCAAATGCACTTTCCGGAATAACAGGAAATAAACTTGCACTTACAGGTATGGTATTCATTATTATCGCCGCTGCATTTAAGATTTCGGCTGTTCCGTTTCATATGTGGACTCCCGATGTTTACGAGGGTGCACCAACACCAGTTACAGCATTTTTTGCCGTTGCGCCGAAAATTGCAGCATTTGGTCTTTTGATCACATTATTAATTGGTCCATTCCGTGCAATTTCAACCGATTGGGCATTAATCATTGGTATCCTTTCAGCATTATCTATGATTATTGGCTCAATTGCAGCTGTTATGCAAACAAGCATAAAAAGATTAATGGCCTATTCTTCTATTGGTCATATTGGTTATGCACTTATTGGTATCGCTTCTGGCGAAGATGGAATTAGTGCAACAATTTTATATTTGGTTATTTATGCTGTTATGAATATTGGTGTATTTGCAATTATCTTAGGCCTATCCCGTGATGGTAAACCTGTCGATAAAATTGCAGATCTTGCCGGATACTCAAAAACCCATCGGGTTACAGCAGCCTGTATGGCCGTATTGATGTTCTCTATGGCCGGTATTCCCCCATTATTTGGTTTTGCAGGTAAATTGGTTGTTTTCCAAGCCGCTTTAAATAACGGTTCATTTTTACTGTTATTATTAGCAATTGTCGGTATTTTAACCTCGGTTGTCGGTGCGTATTATTATTTGCGCATTATCAAAGTTATGTATTTTGATGAAACTGATAATCCATTAGATGAAATTAAAACCGTTGAAGTTAAAATTGTATCAATGGTATCAACAATTACTGTTATTGTTATGTTACCATTAACAGGGCTTGTAATGAATTTGATTGGAAATATTCTTTAAGAATATGGAAATAAAAAAAATTCATCAATGGTCTATTCTATCTTTTGATGAGATAGATTCAACAAATATAAAAGCGATGCAAATGCTCCAATCGGAGAATTTGCATCGCTTTGTTATTTCAGCCACAATCCAATTGGGTGGTAAAGGGCGCCATAGCCGTAATTGGATTTCGCCTAAAGGGAATAGTTATTCTACTTATATTTTAGCACCGGCACCCAATGCACCGTGGAACAACCCAAACGATGCCGCGTTACTTGGCATGTTAACAGCTGTGGCTGTAGGAGAAACGCTACAAGAATTTGGCGTACCCAAAAATGATATTTTTTATAAATGGCCCAATGATATATTAATTGACCAACATAAGATTGCTGGCATATTACCCGAGCTTTGTTTGTCGATGAAAAATCATATAAAAGCTGTTATTGTTGGAGTAGGTGTTAATTTATCGTCTTCTCCTAAAGGGCTTGACCGTAAAATTTTATCGGTTAAAGAAAAATATAATATAACCATTGAGACTAACGAATATTTAAATCTGTATCTTAAAAAATTATCCGAATTATTAAATATCTGGATAAATGATGGTTTTAACCCTATATTATCTAAATGGTCTCAAAATAGTCATGTTATTGGGGAAGAATTAATTATAAAATTGCCCCATAAGGAATATATGGCTTATTTTTATCGGTTTTCCGAAACGGGCTGCCTTGAGGTTCGTACATCTTATGGTGAAATTCAGTCGGTACGTGCAGGGGAAATTTTTTTTGCTGAGTAATGTTAGATATGCAACTTTATAAAAAGTTTTATTTCTAAAATTATTACGCAATGTGCGAATTTTTATAAAATTATCCGTTTTTAGTCAGGTTTGTCAAGCCACTGCTAAAGGCGAAGTTATGTATGCTTGGCAAATAGAAAGGAATTTAATAATGGCGCGTAAAGCGAAAGATTTAGTATTTATTGCCCTTGGTGGTGTGGGTGAAATAGGTATGAACCTATATGCTTATGGTTATGGCCCAGAAGAAAATAGGCAATGGCTGGTTGTTGATATGGGCGTTGTATTTGGTAATGGTTACCCACCTGCAGTTGATATATTATTACCGGATGTTTCTTACTTAGAGACAATTAAGGATAATATTCAAGCAATTATTATTAGCCATGCTCATGAGGATCATTTAGGGGCTTTACCTTGGTTATGGGAAAAAATAGGCGCTCCGGTTTATGCATCGCCTTTTGCGGCAGCATTAGCATTAGAGAAATTGAAAGAAGCTCAAATTGATAATCAAGTATCGCTCAATATATTTAAAGCTGGTGAGCCGTTTAGTCTGGGTGCATTCGAGATTACCCCATTACTTACAGCCCATTCAACTGCAGAGCCTTTTCATTTACTGATTGATACTCCAGCTGGCAAAATTTTCCATACAGGAGATTGGAAGTTTGATGATAACCCTGTAACCCATAAAGCAATCACAAAAGAGCAACTCAAATTGATTGGCGATGAAGGTATTTTGGTACTCGTTGGTGATTCTACTAATATGCTCGATAAAGGTAAGGCCGGGAGTGAGGGAGATTTAAAACCCAGTTTTCATCGCTTGGTTTCTCAAGCAAAGCAATCCGTTTATATTACATGCTTTGCTTCAAACTTGGCCCGTATGCAAATGATTGCAGAAGTTGCCAAAGAAACCGGCAGAGTTGTAATTGCTGAAGGGAGCTCGGTAAAGCGTATTGAACGTATCGCGCGTGAATGTGGTTATCTTTCCCATATTCCACCATTTTTACAGCCCAAAGATGCCGATGATTATAAAAGCTCGGAGCTAATTATTTTATGTACAGGCTCTCAAGGGGAAAGCCGCGCAGCTTTAAGCCGTTTGGCTTTTGGCAATAATCAACATTTGCAGCCACAAAAGGGCGATACGGTAATATTTTCATCAAAAGTAATCCCGGGTAATGAGGTTTCAGTCTATCGTCTCCAAAATCAATTGGTTCGGTTAGGGGTGGATTTAATTACAGACCATGATGCTTTTGTTCATGTATCGGGTCACCCAAATAAAGATGAAGTTTTAGAGCTTTATCAGCTTTTGCGTCCACGGTTTTCGTTACCTGTTCATGGCGAATATCGCATGTTAAAAGCCCATAAGGATATGGCAATAAATGAGGCCGGTTGTGCGCAATCGTTAATTGCCGAAAACGGAAGCTTAGTTCGGATGGCTAGTGGCGGTATGGAAATAGCCGATGAAGTTTATAATGGCCGTTTAGCGGTGGATGGTGACCGTATCTTCCGCCTAGATAGCAGTATGATCCGTAATCGAACAAAATCTCTTTACGAGGGGTTTATGGTGGTATCGGTGATAATGGATGCGGATGGCAATTTGTTTGAGCTTCCTAAAATATCCTCTACAGGTATTATTGATGATGATGAAATAGCGGATGTTCAGGCAGATATTGCTACATTGATTGACCGTGAGTTGGATAGGGTAGATGATGATACTTGGGAAAATAATGATAAATTATCCGAAGTTTTACGTATTGTTGTTCGCCGTTATATTACAAGAAAATACAAAAAGAGATCCATTATATCCATTCATTTTACACGTTTAGATGATTAATAACCATAAGATAAAAAACTATTCAAATAATATTTTTTCGATATAATGTCGCAAAACATCAATTATATTGTGATCTAGGGGACTAAAAATGAAATTTTCGCGCTATTTTGTGCCAACAATGGTTGAAACACCCGCCGATGCAACTATTATTTCGCATCAGCTAATGCTTCGTGCCGGAATGATCCGCCAATCGGCCTCGGGTATTTATACATGGCTACCATTAGGACTACGTGTTCTAGAGAATATCTCACAAATTGTAAAAGCTGAGATGAATAATTCAGGGGCTATTGAGTTATTAATGCCAACAATTCAATCGGCAGAATTGTGGGAGGAATCTGGACGCTACGATGCTTATGGCCCTGAAATGTTGCGAATTAAAGATAGACATGAGCGCGATATGCTTTATGGTCCCACAAATGAAGAAATGGTTACCGATATCTTTCGCCGTACGATACATTCTTACAAAGACTTACCAATGAATTTGTATCATATTCAATGGAAATTCCGCGATGAAATTCGCCCACGGTTTGGTGTAATGCGTGGTCGCGAGTTTTTAATGAAAGATGCTTATAGTTTTGACCTCAATCATGAAGAAGGTGAGAAATCTTATCATAAAATGTTTGTTGCCTATTTACGTTTATTCAATCGCTTAGGGGTAACAGCTATACCGATGATTGCCGAAACAGGACCAATTGGTGGTAATTTAAGCCATGAATTTCTGATTTTAGCCGAAACCGGCGAAAGTGAATTATTTTGTGATCCGAAAATTTTAGAACTGGATAACACATTAACTAATATTGATTATGATGGTGATTTATCGCCGATTATTAATCGCTATACACAATTTTATGCGGCAACCGATGAAATGCACGATGTTAATGACCCAAAGGTTCAGGCTTTAGGTGATAAGCTATTAACCATGCGTGGTATTGAAGTTGGACATATCTTTTTATTTGGTACAAAATACTCTGAGCCGATGAAAGCTACAGTTATGGATGAAAATGGCACACCAATACCCGTTTATATGGGTTCATATGGTGTGGGTGTATCACGTTTAGTTGGTGCAATTATTGAGGCTTGTCATGATGATAACGGTATTATTTGGCCAGAATCTATTGCACCGTTTACAGTCGGAATTATTAATTTAAAAACCGATGATGATGAGTGTAATGCCGTTTCAGAAATGCTTCATGATTATTTTGAGGCCAATAATATCACCGTGCTTTACGATGATAGAAAAGAGCGGGCAGGGGTTAAGTTTAAAGATATGGACCTCATTGGTTTGCCTTGGCATATTACTGTTGGTCCTCGTGGTTTAAAAGAAGGAAAAATTGAGCTTAAAAATCGGGCAACAGGTGAAAAGACTGAGATGACAATCGATGAAGTTAAGGCCAAATTTATCTAACCATAATTTTGCTTTAAAGGCGATTATACTGGTTATATAAAATAATGTTTGGGTAGCGATGCATGAAACGATTTGAATTATCAATGGCATTACGATATTTAAGGTCATCTAAAAAAGAGGGCTTTGTATCTTTAATTACAATTTTCTCTTTTTTAGGGATTTTTTTAGGCGTTGCTGTATTAATTATAATCGTTTCATTTTTTAATGGTTTTCGCCAAGAGCTTATTAAAAGCTTTATTGGTATCGATGGTCATATTACGGTTCATGGTATCGAAAATAAAATTGATAATTACGAGCCATTAATAAAAGATATTGAGCAAATTGATACGGTTGTGAACATTCGCCCGATTATCGAAAATTTTGCTCTTTTAACATTTAACGGCAATTCTGTACCTGCCAATATTCGGGCTTATCAAACCGATGATCTTAAAGATATTAAAGAATTTGCAGATAATATAGAACCGAATGCTATTGATACACTTAATGAAACTTCTACCGAAGAAGATTTACCGCATATCATTATTGGCGAAAGTTTAGCCTATAAAATTGGGGTTTTTGCACCGGGTGCGCGCGTTAGTCTTACTAGCTCTAACCTTACAGAAACCGCATTTGGTTCCTTACCAAGTTCAACCGATTTTTTAGTTAGTGCAATCTTTCGTACAGGTAATATACGCTACGATGATTATTTTGCTCTTATATCATTTGAGAATGCATCATGGTTTTTTAATATGAATGATAATATTAGCAAATTAGATGTTTTTACAAAAGAAATTGATGATGCCGAACCAACGGCCATTCAATTAATTGAGCAAGGCCGAGAAGGGCTATATATTAATAGTTGGCGTAATAATTATGGAAGTGTAATCGGGGCTATAGATGTTGAACGTAATGTCGCATTTATCATTGTGGGTTTGGTTATCCTAATTGCTGCTTTTAGCATTATCTCTAGCCTGATTATGCTTGTGAATAGCAAAGTACGCGATATTGGTATTTTACGCACGCAAGGGGCAACACAAAAACAAATTCGCAATATTTTCTTGCTCTCAGGTTCACTTATTGGGATTGTTGGCACAATTTTAGGAATTATTTTTGGTGTTGCTTTATCCTTAAGCGCCGAGCATATTCGGTTATTTTTAAATCATACTTTCCAATTAAATTTGTTTCCGGCAGAAGTTTTTAATATGCCTGCCTTACCAACCGATGTGAATCTTACTTCGGTTGCTATTATTGCGATTGCTACGATTTTGCTCACTATTTTGGCATCACTTTATCCAGCATATCGGGCATCTTCTATCGATCCGGCGGAGGCCTTAAAACATGAGTGATATTTTACGTTTTGAACATATATCTAAAATATATAACGAAAACCAAACAACGCCCTTAACAATTTTAGATGATATTAGCTTTTCTTTATCTAAAGGCGAGGTCTCAGCCCTTATCGGGCCATCGGGGTCGGGCAAATCTACTATGTTGCATATCGCCGGATTATTAGAAAAGCCGACAACAGGCAATATCTTTATTAATCAACAAAATGCATCGGAGCTCAATGATGTTAACCGCTCAAAATTGCGCGGTAATTATCTGGGATTTATTTATCAATTTCATCATCTTTTGCCAGAGTTCAACTCGGTTGAAAATACAGCCATGCCTTTGCTTATTCAAAATATGAATAAAAATGAAGCTTTTGAAAGGGCAAAAAAGTTACTTGATCGTGTTGGATTATCCCATCGTTTTAGCCATAAACCCGCGCAATTATCAGGCGGGGAAAAACAACGTGTGGCTATTGCCCGATCTTTGGTCAATAATCCAAAGCTATTATTAGCGGATGAACCAACAGGTAATTTGGATCCATCAACGGCTAAAGATGTTTTTTCGTTGTTTTTAGAGATTGCTCAAGAGCATAAATTAACAGCTATCATTGCAACCCATAATTACGATTTGGCGGCTTTGCTAAAAAAGAGATTGATTATGGATAGCCAAAAAATAATTGTTGAGTAAGAGAGAGTAATGAGTGATTTTATCCATCTGCGTGTTCATTCGGCCTATAGTTTAGCCCAAGGGGCTATCCGCACAAATCAGCTATTAGATTTTTGTGTAGAGCAAAATATGCCCGCAGTAGCTATTACCGATACCGATAATTGTTTTGTAGCCCGAGAGTTTAGTTTAGCAGCGCAATCAAAATCTGTTCAGCCTATTATTGGCATATGTTTGCATATTGGTGTGTATAAAACAGGACAAAAATATGCAAATGATGATTTCTTTTTAGCACCAATCCCATTAATTGTACAAAATCATAAAGGCTGGGAATCATTAACCCATTTGCTTAAGGTTGCTTATATGGATACGCCAAATGGGCAACAACCCCATATAGCAATTGAGGATTTATTGCTTGCTCATGAAGGGTTAATTGCATTAACAGGTGCTGCCAATGGTCCTTTAGGTCGGTTATTATTAGAAGGGCTGAATGATAAAGCAGAAGAAATGTTAAGCCAATTGCATCATACATTTAAAGATCGTCTATATATGGAAATTATGCGCCATGGCTTAAAAGATGAACAAGAAACAGAAAAATGGTTTATTGAGCAAGCCTTAGTAAAAAATATTCCGCTTGTTGCAACAAATGATGCCTATTTTGTAGATGCAAAAATGCATGAGGCACAAGATGTTTTAATGTGTATATCCGAGGGTACGACGATATCAAATGATAATCGTAAACATTTAACGCCTTTTCATTATTTACGTAGTGAAAAGGAAATGAAAGCCGCATTTAAAGACCTACCGGAAGCAATAGAAAATACGGTAAAAATTGCGAAACGTTGTGCTTTTTTGGTCGATGCCCAACCACCGGAACTTCCACGATTTGAAAGTAGCGAAGGCCGCACCGAGGTAGAAGAGCTTAAACATCAATCATATATCGGGTTAGAAAAGCGCCTTAATGACCAAGTTTACAGTGCCGATATGGATGCCCAAGCCCAAAAAGAGAAACATAATTTTTATTTTGAACGTTTAGATTACGAGCTAGATGTGATTGCCCAAATGGGTTTTCCGGGCTATTTTTTAATCGTTGCCGATTTTATCAAAAAAGCCAAAGAAATGGAAATTCCTGTTGGCCCCGGGCGTGGTTCAGGTGCGGGTTCACTAGTGGCTTGGGCATTAACGATTACCGATATTGACCCTATACCCTTTAATTTACTGTTTGAACGCTTTTTGAATCCAGAGCGTGTATCAATGCCCGATTTCGATATCGATTTTTGTCAATCACGGCGTGAAGAAGTGATACAATATGTGCAAGAAAAATATGGTAAAGATAAAGTAGCCCAAATTATTACTTTTGGTAAATTACAGGCAAAAGCTGCCATTCGCGATGTTGGCCGTGTATTAGAGATGGGCTATGGCGAGGTTGATAATATTGCCAAGCGTATTCCTACTGATGACCCTAAAATAACTATTCAAAAGGCTTATGATAACGATAAAGATTTCCGCGAGGTCATAAATGCCAACGATAATTCCATTCAGCTTAAAAATGTCGCCTTACAGTTAGAGGGGCTTTATCGTAATGCGTCCACCCATGCTGCAGGGGTTGTTATTGGGGCACGCCCATTAGAAAAAATAACTCCTTTATATCGCGATCCACGTTCACCCATGCCGGTAACTGGCTTTAATATGTCTTATATCGAAGATACCGGGTTAATTAAATTTGACTTTTTGGGGCTCAAAACATTGACTGTGCTTAAAAATGGTGTGGATTTAATAAAACAGACCGAAAATATCGATATTAATTTATCGACAATTCCGTTAAAGGATGAAAAGACTTTTAAAATGCTCAGTCAAGGGGATACCGTGGGGGTATTCCAATTGGAGAGCCCTGGCATGCAAAAAGTTTTAATTGGGGTTCAACCGGATTCACTCGAAGATTTAATTGCGGTGGTTTCCCTTTATCGCCCCGGGCCTATGGATAACATTCCATCTTATCAAAGGCGTAAAGCGGGTACCGAAAAATCCGAATATCTCCACCCAATGTTAGAGCCAATACTCTCGGAAACTTATGGGATTATGGTGTATCAGGAACAAGTGATGCAAATTGCCCAAACCATGGCGGGTTATACATTAGGTGGTGCAGATTTATTGCGCCGTGCTATGGGCAAAAAGAAAAAAGAAGAGATGGATAAACAAAGTGAAACCTTTGTTATGGGCGCACAAAAAAATGGCATAGAGAAAGATACAGCCATAGCCGTTTTTGAGCAAATGGCCAAATTTGCATCTTATGGGTTTAATAAATCCCATGCGGCCGCCTATGCTTTTGTTGCGTGGCAAACCGCTTGGATGAAAGCCCATTATCCGGCTGAATTTTTAGCAGCCAACATGACCTTAGACTATACAAACACGGATAAATTAAATAGCTTTGTGCAAGATGCTAAGGATCATAATGTTAAGGTTTTACCCCCAGAGATTAACCATTCTGCACCCCATTTTACAGTAGAGATTACCAAAGATGGCGAAAAAGCTATTCGTTATGGTTTAGCGGCCATTAAAGGCGTGGGCGAGGGTGCCATGGAGTTAATTATTAAAGAACGCAATGAGAATGGACTATTTAAAGATATTCATGACTTTGCTACTCGTGTAGATAGTGCGGCAATTAACAAACGTTTGTTAGAAAGACTAGCTAAGGCTGGTGCGTTTGATGCAATTTTGCCAAATCGCAAGCAGATTGCCGATTCTATTGATGAGATTACAAGCTTTATTCAAACAGCAAGTAAAGAGCGAACATCAGAGCAATTTGGTTTATTTGGTGGGGAAGTTCAGCTAGAAAATAAAATTCGCCTTAAAGAAACAAATGATTGGGATCAGACGGATCGGTTAGACCAAGAATATGATGTCATCGGCTTTTACTTAACGGGGCACCCGGTAGATGTTTGGAAAAAAGAGCTCAATTTATTGGGGGTGCGTAAATATGTAACTATTAAAGATTTAATGCATACCGAGCGTGTTTCTTTAGCAGGCAATATTGTTAATATACGCCGAATAACCACCAAAAAAGGGGATCGCATGGCTATTTTAACCATCTCCGATCCTTCCGGTATTTTTGAAACTGTGCTGTTTCCAAAAAATTATGAGAAATATGGCAGTCTATTAGAGACTGGTGAACTTATTTTTATAAGGGCGACCGTTAAAAGAAAAGATGGTGATCTTTCGATAGAAGCCGGGCGCATAATGAATCTGGAGCAAGCTGTTAATGCCAATTCTTCATCTTTACTCATTGGTATTGAAGGGGCTACGGCATTAGATGAAATTGCCGATTTACTCAATGAAAGCAAAGAGGGTAATGCGTTTGCACATTTAGAAATGAATGTGGATCAGACAACAATATTAAATATTTTACTTAAATCGCATTTTACTATTGATCCAAAAGTTATTATGCGCTTACGTAATTTACCAACCGTATATAAGGTTGAACAGCTTTTTGATTAAAGAGCGAAATAATACTTGATTTTTAGCCAAAAACAGATTAAAAAGCCTTAGTTAAAAATCCACATGTGGCTTATCGGCTTATATTTGAGATGAATATTAAGACCGTTCCGGTGTTTTATTATAAACATTGGTCACAGAGGAATAACCGGAAAAAGAAAAGGAAAATTATATGGCATTGCCTACATTTACAATTCGCCAGCTATTAGAGGCTGGTGTTCACTTTGGACACTCTACACGTCGTTGGAATCCCAAAATGCAGCCATGGTTATTTGGCGAGCGTAATGGTGTTCACATTATCGATCTTCAACAAACGGCACCTTTATTATACCGTGCAATGCAAGCTGTAGAAAAAACAGTTGCTGGTGGTGGCCGCGTGCTTTTTGTTGGTACAAAACGCCAAGCAGCCCCCATTGTTGCCGAAGCTGCCAAAAGATCTGGTCAATATTATGTTAACCATCGTTGGTTAGGTGGTATGTTAACTAACTGGAAAACTGTTTCTCAGTCTATTCGCCGTTTACGTGAATTAGAAACTTTAACTGCTACCAAAATGGAAGGCTTAACTAAAAAAGAACAGTTACAGCTTAACCGCGAAAAAGAAAAGTTAGAGCTTGTTCTTGGTGGTATTAAAGATATGGGTGGATTACCTGATATCATTATCATTATTGATACCAATAAAGAATCTATTGCTATTAAAGAAGCCAATAATCTTAACATTCCTGTTGTCGGTATTCTCGATTCAAACTCAGACCCTGCTGGTATTGATTACCCTGTACCGGGCAATGACGATGCTATTCGTGCGATTTCTTTATATTGCGATTTATTCGCGGGTTCAATTCTTTCGGGCATTCAAGAAGAAGTTGTTGAAAAAGGCGGCGATATTGGCGAAGCCGAAGAGATTGATGAGATTGTTGTTGCCGATGAGGCCACAGAAGCATCTGAATAAAGTTATTAACTAAAACGAATTTGATGGAGAAATAAAATGGAAATTTCAATTGCTCTCGTACAGCGTTTGCGTTCAAAAACAGGTGCTGGTATTTTAGATTGTAAAAAAGCTTTAGAGGCCACCAATGGTGATATTGAAGAAGCTGTAGATTGGTTACGTAAAAAAGGTTTATCGGCTGCGGCAAAAAAAGCGGATCGTATTGCTGCCGAAGGTTTAGTTGGTGTCGCTATTAATGGTAATATTGGTACTATTGTAGAAGTTAACGCCGAAACAGACTTTGTTTCTAAAAATGAAAAATTTGTAAAGTTTGTAAAAGAGCTTACAAATATGTCTTTTGGCCATAATGAAGTACAAACATTGATTGATGCCGAGTTTGATAAAGGTGAAACTGTAGAATCTTTCCTTAATACACTCATTTCAACAATTGGTGAAAATATGGCCATTCGCCGTATTGCTTCTTTAGCCGAACCCTTTGGTGGTGTGGCAGCTTATGTGCATAACTCAGTTGATGATACATTAGGTAAAATTGGTGTGTTAGTGGGAATTAAAGGCGATAATTCTAAAGTGGATACATTTGGTCGCCAAGTAGCAATGCATATTGCGGCTTCTGCCCCATTAGCACTTGATCGCACAAAATTAGACCCTGCAGTTATTGAACATGAACGCCAAGTACAAATGGATATTGCCCGTAACTCTGGTAAACCTGAAGAAATTATTGAAAAAATGGTTGAAGGCCGTATTCGTAAATATTACGAAGAAGTTTGTTTGCTTGATCAAGCTTATGCACTTAATCCAGATATTACAGTACAATCTGCTGCCGATGCCGAAGGTGTAGAAATCACCGGTTTTGTTCGGTTTGCACTCGGAGAAGGTATTGAGAAAAAACAAGAAAACTTTGCCGATGAAGTTGCTAAGGCGATAAAATAATTTTGATATTTCAAAATAATATAAGAGAGGATGATGTTTTCATCCTCTTTTTTTTGAAAAATTTAAAGCTTGTGGTGCTTATCCACAATATATAATATAATCTAGATATGAATTGATAAGGAGGATCAGAATGAAAAAATATAAACGGGTTATGTTAAAGCTCTCGGGCGAAGGCCTTATGGGCGATAAAGAGTTTGGTTTGGATCCTGCGACTGTCCATAAATTTGCAAAAGAAATCAAAAAAGTTCATGAAAAAGATGTGGAGGTCTGTATTGTTATCGGTGGTGGGAATATATTTAGGGGTATCTCAGCATCAGCTAAAGAAAACGGCATAGAAAGAACCTCGGCCGATTATATGGGGATGTTGGCTACGGTTATGAATGCAATTGCTGTACAAAGCGCATTAGAAGACATTGGCATTGATAGCCGAGTGCAATCGGCTATTCCTATGGCAACCGTATGCGAGCCTTATATTCGGCGGCGTGCGATACGCCATATGGAAAAAGGGCGTATTGTTATTTTTGCAGCAGGGACGGGTAATCCATTTTTTACAACCGATACCGCAGCTGCCTTGCGTGCTGTAGAGATGAATTGCGATGCCATGCTTAAGGGTACACAAGTGGATGGTGTATATGATAGCGACCCTAAAAAGAACCCAAATGCAAAACTATATGAAAAATTAGATTACCAAGATGTTGTCTCTAATAATTTAAAAGTCATGGATACAGCCGCAATTGTTCTTGCAAGAGACAATAATATCCCTATTATAGTGTTCAATATGCATAAAGAAGATGCTTTTTCTGATGTTATTGAAAACAAAGGTATCTTTACAATTGTAGAATAAGGAATATATGATGGCAAATTTCAATGATATTTCAAATGATTTAAAAAAGAGAATGCAAGGTGCTGTTGAGGCATTATCACATGAGTTTTCTGGTTTAAGAACTGGTCGGGCTTCTACTGCTTTACTTGACCCCATTAAAGTACATGTTTGGGGGCAAGATATGCCACTTAACCAAGTTGCAACAATCTCAACCCCCGAAGCACGTATGATTACCGTGCAGGTATGGGATAAAAGCAATGTCAATGCAATAGAAAAAGCAATTAGAGAAAGTAATTTAGGGCTCAACCCTGCATCGGATGGCCAACTTATTCGCTTGCCTATTCCTCCATTAAATGAAGAACGCCGCACCGAGCTTACAAAAATTGCCCGTGGTTATACCGAAGATGCACGAATTGCCGTACGCAATGTTCGCCGTCATGCAATGGACGATATTAAAAAGCTAGAGAAAGAAAGTGAAATCTCTGAAGATGAAATGCATAATTGGCAAGATGATGTTCAAAAATTGACCGATACATTCGTTAAAGAGCTTGATGAATTGCTTGAGAAAAAAGAACAAGAAATTATGCAGGTTTAATGAATGAGCGATAAGCTTGAAGGATTAAATAATCGCTTACCTAGGCATGTTGCAGTAATAATGGATGGAAATCGGCGATGGGCAAAATCGCGCGGTTTATTTGCTATAAATGGCCATAACCAAGGCGTTGAGGCCGTAAAGAGATTACTGCAATATGTTTTGGATTATAAAATTGAGTATATAACATTATTTGGTTTTTCATCCGAGAATTGGAAACGCCCTAATGCCGAAGTGGCGGGTTTAATGAAGCTGCTTAAGAAATTTATTCATCAGGAGATACCTTTATTTCAGCGTGAGAATATTCGGGTATGTTTTATTGGGCAAAATAATGGTTTAAGTCAAGAGATTATTGATCTTTTTAGGGATACAGAAGAAAAAACAAAAAACAATAATAAACTTTTTTTAAATATAGCTTTCAATTATGGTGCGCACCAAGAGATTATTCAAGCGGTAAAGGATATTGCTTTTGATTTAAAAGAAGAAAAAATTAATATCACCGATATTACAGAAAATTTAATGGATAATTATTTATTGACCCGTAAGTTGCCGCCATTAGATTTACTTATTCGAACTTCTGGAGAGGTTCGGCTATCAAATTTTATGTTATGGCAAGCTGCCTATAGCGAACTTGTATTTCAAGATGTTTTATGGCCGGATTATTCTAAAGATGATTTTTTAGAAGCACTACAGATTTATGCAAACCGTGTAAGACGGTTTGGAGGAGATTAATAATTATGAATACGAATTTACTTCTTAGAATATTATCGGCATTAATTCTTATTCCTCTTGTTTTTTGCATTATCTGGTATGGTGGTTTTTGGTCTCTACTTGTTTTAGCTGTTCTTGTTGCTTTAGCCGCATGGGAATGGAGCTATGTAATAGAAAAAACAAAAAAATTACATTTTCACCAAGTCTTTTTCATTTTAATATCCGTTATTACAAGTATGACTTTTGCTGTTTACTTGTTAATGGAAAATGGAGATGAGCAATTTAACCTTTTTTCATTTTTAATTGCTTTTTTTTCAGGGCTTATGTTTCTTATCTTTAATAATAATAAACATAGAGTTGCTTATATATTAGGGTTTATTGCTATTATTCTAACAGCAATTTGCCTAACTTATATTCGGTTTCATAATGAAGACGGCCGCATGCAACTTATTTATTTACTTGTGGTTACATGGAGTATGGATAGCGGCGCTTATTTTGCGGGTCGTACTTTTAAAGGGCCTAAACTTGCGCCGACAATAAGCCCAAACAAAACATGGTCTGGTTTTATTGGGGGTGTTTTAACAGCCATTTTGATCTCGATTATTTTTGTATATATTGTTGATAATCATGCATCATTTATTCATTTTGTATCTATATCTTTTATTTCGACTCTTTTAGCGATTATTGGCCATATAGGAGATCTTAGTGAAAGCGCATTTAAACGCCATTTTAGTGTTAAAGATTCCAGCCATATCATCCCCGGGCATGGCGGAATATTAGACCGTTTAGATAGTTTAGCTGTATCTTCTTGGGTATTGGCTCTAATTTTGGTGTTTATGCCATGAAAAAAATTGCCATATTTGGCTCAACAGGTTCTATTGGCACACAAACATTAGATGTTATTGCGCAAAATAAAGATGATTTTACGGCGCATATTCTTGTTGGTGGAAAAAACCTTGAGCTTTTAGTGCAGCAAGCAAAACAGTTTGAACCCGAATATATTATTTGTGCAGACAAAAATGATTTTGCCCAATTAAAAGAAATATTACCCAGCCATTTTAAAAACAGAATTGCCGCCGGTAGACAAGCTGTTATTGATGCCGCAAAAATTCATGTAGATATGCATATTGGTGCTATCACAGGTGCAGCGGGGCTAGAACCGATATTTGAAGCTGTAAAAAAATCTATCCCCATAGGCTTAGCCAACAAAGAGGCTCTTGTTTGTGCAGGCTCTTTACTTACAGAAAATGTTAAAAAATATAACAGCAAAATTTTACCGGTAGATTCTGAGCATTCCGCTATTTTCCAATGTTTAGAAGAAGACAATAAAGATATGTTGGATCATATTATTCTTACGGGTTCTGGTGGGCCTTTTAGAAAAACCCCGATCCATGAATTAAAAAATGTAACCGTAGAGCAAGCTATTGCGCACCCTAATTGGTCGATGGGTAAAAAAATATCGGTCGATTCAGCAACTATGATGAACAAAAGCTTAGAGTTTATAGAAGCTTGCCATTTATTCAATTGCAACGAAAATCAAATTCAGACAGTTATTCATCCTAAATCCATTATGCATTCTGCCGTGGCTTATAAAGATGGTAGTATTATTGCCCATTTGGGTAAACCTGATATGCGCGTACCCATAGCAGCAGCGTTATCATGGCCAAAACGTATAAAAACATCAGTTAATATTTTAGACCTTACGGATGTTGGAAATTTAGAATTTGAAAAACCCGATTATGAACGGTTCCCCTCATTATTACTTGTACGGCAAGCATTTAATGCTGGGCAGGGGGCAACAATTATCTTTAATGCAGCCAATGAAGTTGCTGTTGACGCTTTTTTAAACAAACAAATTCCATTTACATCTATTGTAACTTTAGTTAAAAATGCTGTAGAGATGATGGATGCCCCCAAGATACATTCTATTGAAGATGTTTATCAGCTTGATCTTGAAGCCCGTGAATTTTGCATCAAATATTTAAAAAAGATAAAGGAATAGAATGGACGCATTATCGAATTTATTTTATCAGGTCATTCCGTTTCTTCTGATTATTACCATTTTAATTACGGTACACGAGTTTGGCCATTATATAGCGGCACGTTATTATAAAGTAGCAATCCACACATTTTCTATTGGTTTTGGAAAAACTATTTGGAAAAAAATTGATAAAAATGGTGTTACTTGGCAAATATGCATGCTTCCATTAGGGGGCTATGTTCGCATGGCTAGTTTAGATTTGCTTGATGTAAAAAAAGAGCTTGGCGAAATGACAGCTGAGCGGTATGAGCAACTCAAAAAATATACAATGGAAGGGCAAACGACAATTGGGCGCATTATTATTGCTGCGGCCGGTCCTATAACTAATATATTTTTTGCTTTTGTTGTGATGACAGGATTATTTATGTATGGTGATACTGCAACAAAAATCAGATGTGTCGTTCCCGAATCTCCTGCGGCCGAAGCCGGGTTAAAAAAAGGGGATATTCTGTTACCGTTACCACAAAATAGCGATTTCCCTTTAGGATATGTTGCTGGAAAGCCTAATCAGTTTTCTGCAATTTTACTTAGAGATGGCAATAAAAAAACAATCTCTTTTACAAAAAGAGATGTCGATTTTAAAGCTTGCGATGGCGCATATGATGTCAATAAGAAATATGCGGGCATAACCCAAGAATTTAAAGTATCTCGAGCCTTAAAACGCGGTTTTATTGATTCTGCCGATAAATCAGTTAAAAATATAAAAAATTATTTTTCTCAATCTTTTCAATCATTAGCAAGCCTTTTAGGAATAAACAATAACCAATCAGACAATGAAAATTCATTTGGCGGTGTCATTGCAATTCAGCAAATGACTGCGCAAATATCACAAATAAGTTTTTGGCATACAATCCTTTTTTCTGCTTCTTTATCATTGGCTTTAGCCTTTTTTAACCTGCTGCCAATACCGATATTAGATGGTGGTCATATCTTACTTGCTATTATCGAAGGCGTTGCAAGAAAGAGACTCTCAAGAAAAATAAGAGGTATAATTACATTTATTGGCTTGGCTTTTATGCTTTTTTTGTTTATTGTTCTTGTTAATATTGATTTATTGCGTATACTTGCGTGAAAATTTTGAATATCATAGGGGTAATTTAAAAGTGTTATTTAAAAATAAACTTATTCAAACGACAGCAGCGGTAAGCTTTATTGGCCTTTCATTTATGGCCGATGCTGCTGTAAGTTCCGTTCAGGTTAATGGGAATCAGCTAGTCGAAACAGGTGTTATCTTATCTTATATCAATACTGCAGGCAGTGTTGATAAATCTGTTAAGGCTTTATATGATACTGGTCTATTTAAAGATGTATCCATTAAACAACAAGGCAGTACCTTAGTTGTTAATGTTGTAGAAAACCCTATGGTTAACCGCGTTGCTTTTGAGGGCAACCGCAAATTAAAAGATAATCAGCTATCAACTGTGGTTCAAACAGCACCACGCCAAGTATTATCTCAATCTAAAGTTCAACAAGATGTTCACCGTATTATTACTGCATACGAAAGTGCGGGCTTTACTTCTGTTTCAGTTACCCCTAAACAGATTAAACGCTCAAATGGCCGTGTTGATATTGTTTATGAAATCAACGAAAAACGTGGTTTTGGTAAAGAGGGCATTGACCGAATTACCTTTAATGGTAACAGAGCTTTTTCGGATACTGCATTACGTAATGAAATCCAGTCGAGACAAAGCCGTTGGTATAACTTTATGTCTTCCAACGATGTCTACGATCCGGATCGTGTAAACTTTGATAAAGAGCTTTTGCGCCGTTTTTATCTTAAAAATGGTTATGCCGATGTAGATATTCGCTCGGCAACTGCCGAAAAATCATCGCGCGATGGCGATTATCATTTAACATATACAATTAGCGAAGGTGCCCGTTATCGGGTAGGTAATATTACCTATCGCATTGGCTTACCCAATTTAGGTGCCGATGAGATGAAGGGAACGCTTAAATTCCGCTCTGGTTCTTGGTTTAATATTGAATCGGTGGAAAATACAACCGAGGCAATGCGCAAGAGATTAAATAATTTAGGTTATCCTTTTGTTCAAATTAAGCCACAATTAACAAGAGACCGCCAAAATAATGTTGTTGATATCGCCTTTGAGATTACACAAGGCCGCCGCAACTATATTGAGCGTATTGATATTGTGGGTAATAACCGCACAAGAGACCATGTTATTCGTCGCCAAATGGAATTAGCCGAGGGTGATGCATTTAATGCTGAATCACTTAAAGTGAGTGAACGCCGTATTAAAGGGCTTAACTTCTTTGACCGTGTTAATGTGGGTGTAACCCAAGGTTCTGCACCGGATCAATCGATTGTTCGTGTTTCTGTAAATGAAAAATCAACAGCAACATTAAACTTTGGTGCGGGTTATTCATCTGCAGATGGTGTTGCGGGTAATGTAACCTACACAGAACGTAACCTATTTGGCTTTGGCCAAACATTACGAGCCGATTTATCAATCGGGGGGGATTACCAAAGTGCAACACTTAGCTTTACCGAGCCTTATTTCTTAAACAAACCAATCTCTGCTGGTTTTGATGTTTTCTATAACCAAAGAGATTATCAAGATGAGTCTTCTTACGACCGTTTAGATTATGGTTTCTCACTTCGTTTAGGTTATCGTTTAAATGATTACTTAACCCAAAGCTGGAGTTATACATTACAGCAAAACGAAATTGAAAATGTTCCCGATGATGCATCACCATATATTAAGGTAGATGAAGGAGATCGGATTAAATCTTCAATTGCGCATACATTAACATTTGATACACGTGACAGCCGTTACGATACACGCCGTGGTGTTCTTTTAACCATGACAAACGAACTTGCTGGTTTAGGTGGTGATACCCATTACTTTAAAAATACAGGCCGTGCAAGTGTTTGGCAGCCAATTTATCGTAACATTATTTTCTCTGCTCATGCTCGTGGTGGTATTATCCAATCATGGGGCGATGATGATAATGTGCATCTATTTGATCGCTTCCATCTTGGCCAGCCACTTATTCGTGGTTTTGATAATGCAGGTATTGACCCACGCGATGCAAATACGGGAGATGCCCTTGGTGGGAACTGGTATGCCGCTGTAACAGCACAAGTGGACTTTCCGCTACCAACGCCTAAAGATTTAGGTATTACAGGTCATATCTTTATGGATGCTGGTCGTATTGGCGAAAATGACTTCCAACCTGCCGCAGATATTAACTATAGCGATAGTTGGCGTTACTCAGCTGGTGCAGGTTTAACATGGAACTCTCCAATGGGTCCATTAACCTTAGATTATGCTGTTCCGCTTAATGCTGAAGATTATGATGAAGAACGTCGTTTCTACTTCTATGTAGGTACACAGTTCTAAGGGTAAAGATGAAATTTTCATATATTTTCATCTCATTGCTTTTTTTTATTGGTGGGCTTCAGGCTCATACAGAAGGTGATGCACTTCAAAGTGTATCACCTTCTCAATATAGTGCGGCGACAATCGATATTAATGCAATTAGGCGAGATTCTATTCTTTTACGAAATATGTATGATGAAGCCAATAAACTTTCCGAAAATTTACAAAATATTATTGACCAGTTCCAAGATGATTCAGCCCGCACATGGGAAGATATTAATAAAAATATTGAAAGTTTATCCATCAATGAGCGTGAGGCAAAATTAGAGAATAACCAGCTTGTTATTGATGCAAAAGAGCGTTTTATTGTATCGCGGCGTATTGCAATTGAAAATGCTGTTGCCCGCGTGGATAGCCAAATTAGGGAAGAACTCACAAATAATATCATTCCTCAATTTGCACAAGAAAATAATATTGATGTTATTTTTCGCAATACGCAAGTTATGTATAGTCAATTACCCGATATAACTGCAGAAATTTTAAAAAAACTGAATGATAGTAATATTGAAGCCAATTTAGAGTTAGAGATATTAAATTATGAAAATGTAATTGAAGATATTAATGCGCAAGTTAATAATAGTAACACACTACCATCTGTAATTTCCCCAGAATAAAAGGATAATGAATGGCCGATCTTTCTTTTTTCTACAGAAACAAGCCGATGACACTACAACAAATTGCATCAGTTTGTGGTGGAAAACTCCGATTAGCATCTCCCGGAACAGCAGATGAAATTAAAATTTTTGATCTCGCAACAGTTCAAGATGCTAAAGAAGGCGAGGTTTGTTTTCTACAAAACCCAAAATATCGTAAATATTTAGCTGGTTGCCAAGCAAGCCTTATTTTAATTGGGGAAAAATTTGCAGCCGATGCCCCACAAAATCTTAACTTGCTAATATGCGATGATCCTTATTATGCATGGGCTATATTGAGCGTTACTTTTTATCCGTTTGAGGTTAAACCCGCGGGTATAGATGCAACTGCGGTTATTGCCTCTACGGCTAAAATCGCCGCCACAGCTTATATAGGGCCAAATGTTGTTATAGAAGATAATGTGACTATTGGTGAGAATACACAAATTCATGCAGGAAGTTTTATCGGTAAATCAACACAAATCGGTAACCAATGTGTTATTCATTCTAATTGTTCAATCACATATACAATCATGGGGCATTTAAATGTTATTCATAATGGTGCATGCATTGGGCAAGATGGTTTTGGCTTTGCCATGAGTGCAAAAGGGCATAAATATGTGCGCCAATTGGGGCGGGTAATTATTGGTAATGATGTTAATATTGGTGCCAATACAACTATTGATCGTGGTGCAAGCTCCGATACAATTATAGAAGATGGCGTTCGTATTGATAATTTAGTGCAAATAGCGCATAATGTTAGGATTGGTATGGGCTCAGTCATCGCAGCTCATGTTGGCATTGCCGGATCTACCACATTAGGTATGGGGGTTGTTGTTGCTGGTTTTGCGGCAATAGCTGGGCATATTCATTTAGGAGATCGTGCTGTAATATTGGCAAATTCGGGTATCCATAAAGATGTGCCGGCTGGCGAAACAATGGCATCAGCTATACCAGCTTTACCTGCAAAACAACATTGGCGACGGATGCATACATTGCAAAAAATTATGAAATATTTACAAGAAAAATAAAGGAAAAACAGTGTCTGAAAATATTGATATCTTAGAAATAAAAAAATTAATTCCTCATCGTTATCCTTTTTTGATGATTGATAAAGTGATTGATTTAGAAGTTGGCGAAAGCGCGACAGGTATTAAAAATGTTACGATTAACGAACCTTTTTTCCAAGGGCACTTCCCCGAAAAACCTGTAATGCCCGGTGTTTTGATTGTTGAAGCTATGGCTCAAACAGCAGCTGTTGTTGTAATGAAAATGGATGATATCGACCCTGAGGGTAAGCTTGTTTATTTTATGACTGTTGATGAATGCAAATTTAGAAAACCTGTTGGCCCGGGTGATGTTTTACATATTAAAGTTACAAAAAAACAACAAAAAATGCGTGTTTGGAAGTTTGAGGGTGATGCTCAAGTTGATGGTAAAACAGTTGCATCGGCTATATTCTCTGCAATGATTGTGGATACTCCGAATGGCTAATATTCATGAAACTGCGATTATTCACCCGAGGGCAAAGATAAGTCCAAAGGCAAAAATAGGCCCGTATTGTACGGTGGGTGAGCATGTAGAGCTTTCTGACAATGTAGAGCTTATTTCTCATGTAACTATTGATGGCCGTACTATTGTTGGCGATGGAACAAAAATTTATCCTTTTACAACTATTGGTTTGGTGCCGCAAGATTTAAAATATCATGGTGAACCTAGCCGGTTAGAGATTGGCAAAAATAATGTTATCCGCGAACATGCAACCATTCATCTTGGTACCGAAGGTGGCGGAATGCTCACTAAAATTGGCGATAACAATTTACTTATGGTTGGTGTTCATATCGCCCATGATTGTATCATTGCTAATCATGTTGTGATGGCGAATAATGCAACATTGGGTGGCCATGTTCAAGTCGGCGATTACGTTGTTATTGGTGGCTTATCGGCTATTCATCAGTTTGTACGCATTGGCGACCATGCCATGATTGGTGGAATGAGTGGCTCAGAAAAAGATGTTATTCCTTTTGGAACAGTTATGGGAACCCGAGCCAATTTGGGTGGAATGAACTTGGTTGGTATGCGCCGCAGAGGTTTCTCAAAATCAGAGATTCATGCTGTACGCCACTTTTTTGATTTACTTAAAGAGCAAAAGCCGCTCCAAACAAAATTACAGTATGCTGAAAAACAGCAAGAATTTGTTGATAGTCAGGAAGTTCAGCGTATTTTAAAATTTATGAAAGCCGATTCCTCGCGCCAATATATGATGCCCGAAGGGATTATCTAAATGGAAAAATTAGGTATTATTGCTGGCCGAGGCACTTTACCTAAAAAAATTATTGAGGCCTGCTTGCAACAAGCTAGGCCTTTTTGCATTGTTGCACTTAAAGATCAATTTAATATCAAAGATGTACCTAAAGGGGTTGAATATGCTGTTATTCGCCTTGGCGGCGGTGGTAGTGCTATTAAATTTTTTAAAGAACAAAATGTCAATGAAATTGTATTTGCCGGTGGCGTTAAAAGACCATCGCTCACAAGTCTTCGCCCCGATGCTTGGTCGGCTAAGCAGCTCAAACGCTTTAATTATAAAAATTTAGGAGGCGATGATAGTCTTTTAAAAACAATTATTCGGGTTATTGAAGAAGAAGAAGGATTTAAAGTTTTAGGCGCCCATGAAATTGTCCCCGATTTAATTGCAACAAATGGTATTTTAGGCACAATATCCCCAAGCCAAAAATCATTTGAGGATATTGAACATGCTTTTTATATTGCCAAAGAAATTGGCCGATTAGATATTGGCCAAGGCTGTATTGTAAATGAGGGGCGTGTTATCGCCGTAGAGGCTTTAGAAGGTACCGATAAAATGTTAGAGCGTGCTGCCGATTTGCAATCCCAAAATAAAGGGGGTGTTTTACTTAAGGCTGCAAAACCGGGGCAAGAGTTACGTGCCGATATGCCTGCTATTGGTATGAAAACATTATATAATGTTAAAAAAGCTGGCTTAAAGGGGGTTGCTATAGAGGCCAGTGCCGCACTTATCTTAGAGCCTGATAAAATTGCCGATAAGGCTGACGAACTTGGTTTATTTATCATGGGGGTAAATGATGATACGTTTAAAAATGATACCACAATACCCAAACGTATCTATTTAATTGCCGGCGAGGCATCAGGCGATAAATTAGGGGCAAGCCTTATGGCAAACCTCAAATATTTATATGGAGATAAATATGTATTTTTAGGTATAGGTGGCCCATTAATGAAAGAAAAGGGATTACATTCTCTTTTCCCAATGGAAGAGCTTTCGCTTATGGGGCTTATAGCAATTATCCCTCAGATACCCAATTTATTAAAACGCATTAACCAAACAGTTGATCATATTTTACAAATAGAACCCGATATGGTGATTACAATTGACTCACCGGGTTTTAATAAAAGGGTTGCAAAAAAATTACACCAACAAAATTCTAAAATTCCTTTAACCCATTGGGTTGCACCATCTGTTTGGGCGTGGAAGCCAAAACGTGCAAAGAAAATGGCTACATTATTCGATAATCTATTATGTTTATTGCCATTCGAGCCACCTTTTTTTGAGAAAGAAGGCTTAAAGAGCTATGTGACTGGGCATCCTATAACAAGTTTGGGGGCAGATAAAGGAAATGGAGTGCAATTTAGGCAAAAATATCGCATTAACTCGGATTCTATTTTGGTAACATTATTACCCGGTAGCCGCTCTAGCGAAGTTAATAGGCTTTTGCCAATTTATAAAGATGCGATATTGATGCTCAAAAATCAATATGATGACTTATTAATCACTGTTCCTTTGGCTTCTGCTGTGGCGGATACTGTAAAAGATGAAATACAATCATGGGATATAGATGCAATATTCATATCCGCTGAAGGGGAAAAATATGATGCATTTGCAGCATCTAATGTTGCCTTAGCTGCCTCGGGCACGGTTAGCTTAGAGCTTGCTATGGCAAAAGTTCCGATGGTTATCGGTTACACAATGGGTAAATTAACCGACACTATAGCAAAAAGATTAGTTAAGGTTAAATATGCCTCCTTAATTAACATTTTAGAAGATAAACCATTAATACCAGAGTTTATTGCCGAAGATTGTACGCCCGAAAATTTATATAATCAGTTAAATAAATTTTTATCCGGCCAAGAAAAACCTGATTTCGCAGCTTGGAATAATGCACTTGTTGAGCTGGGATTAGGTAAAAACCCGGGAGTAACAGCTGCAGAAATCATTAATCAGATTATAGATGAACATGATAAGGAAGAAGATAATGAAATTTCAGTTTAGACATGCAATGATTCGTGTTTTAGATCTGGATAAATCTATTGAATTTTATACCAAAATATTCGGAATGAAACTTTTACGCAAAAATGACTACCCCGATGGTGAGTTTAGCCTTGCTTTTATCGGCTATGGTGAAGAAGATACCCATACTGTTATTGAGCTTACCTATAATTGGGGACGTACGGAACCTTATGAAATTGGTAATGGATTTGGCCATATTGCACTAGGTGTTAACGGAATTTACGATATTTGCGAGGAACTTAGAGCTCAAGGTGCCAATATTGTGCGCGAACCGGGGCCAATGAAAAATGGTACTACCGAGATTGCTTTTATTAAAGACCCCGATGGCTATTTAATTGAGCTCATTGAATTATCAGGAAAATAGCTTAATCCTCGTGCAGCCATTGCTCTATTAAATGGCGCGATATTGCCTCTGGAGGGGGAAGATTGTCTGAGCGTTCAAGCGCTCTAACTTCCTCTTTTGAAAACCATCTGGCATTGATAAGCTCTTCTTTTTCTATGGTTATATCTGTAGTAATCGCTGTTGCACGATAACCAAGCATAAGCGATTGCGGAAAGGGCCATGGCTGGTTGGCAATATATTGTAAATCACTCGCAATAATACCTGTTTCTTCTTTAATTTCTCGTATAACGGTTTCTTCTATTGTTTCTCCAACACTCATGAAGCCCGATATTGTTGTGTAAATTTCGGGTCTTCTATGCATCTGAATTAACAATGCTTTTTCACCATCTTCAAACTGATGGGTCAGTAATGTTATCATAGAAGGGTCAATCCTCGGATAAGTAATCGTTTCGCATAATGAATTGCTACATTCCCGGGCTTCACCGAGTAAAAAGGAATGAGATGCAGAACCACAATTGGCACAAAAATGATGGTGCCGATGCCAATGAGCTAAACCATAAGCCATGGCTATAATACCCATTTCATTCATTGTTTTTTCACAAGCAAATTCTCTTGGGTTTTTCCATTCAGCTGCAATATCATGCCGAGTAATATCCCAAGCAATATATGCTTTATTGTCTGCTATCCCTAAAAAATACATATTTTCTTCATCAATGAAATAATCACTAGATGCAACCTCGGCAATATCATGCTCACGGCAAAGATACATTTGCGGTGCATAATCCTTTAACAAAGCACTAATAGATGGATATTTCCGCCGAAGTTCAGGATTTTTATCTAATTTTGTATTTCCCATAGGTAAAGGGGAAAAAGGGGCAAATTTCATTTTTATCTTCTTTTTCTACTATTGCGGCTACTCCCCGATGCTGTACGCATGGGTGAACCCGGTGCAAATTTTTGATGCGCAAAAGCCGATTGTGTCTCATTAAGCCCTAATTGCTGATTTTGTAACCGATGAAGCTCATCGCGATATCGAGCCGCTTCTTCAAACTCCAAATCCTCAGCTGCTTTTTTCATCTTAGCTTCAATATCGGCAATCACATCATCTAATGTTTTGCCACTATATTCAACCGCTTCATCAACACCCGTGTCAACGGTTACATAATCTTGCTCATAAACGCTCTCTAAACTTTCGGTAAAGCGCGATGTAACCGATTGTGGGGTAATATTATTTTCTAAATTCCACTCTTGTTGTTTTTCCCTTCGGCGTTGGGTTTCGGTTAAAGCATATTCTAAGCTTGCTGTAATTTTATCGGCATATAAAATAACCTTACCATTAATGTTACGTGCGGCACGGCCAATAGTTTGCACCAACGATGTTTTGGAGCGCAAAAAGCCTTCTCTGTCGGCATCTAAAATACAGACAAGCGAACATTCAGGAATATCCAAACCTTCGCGTAGTAAGTTAATCCCAACTAAAACATCAAATACACCTAACCGTAAATCTCGAATAATTTCAATCCGCTCAACCGTATCGATATCCGAGTGTAAATAACGCACACGCACACCATTTTCGTGCAGATATTCGGTTAAATCTTCAGCCATTTTTTTAGTTAAGGTTGTTACAAGCACACGCTCACCTTTAGCCGCATGAATTTTTGCTTCGGCCAATACATCATCTACCTGTGTTGAAACAGGGCGCACAAAACATTCGGGGTCAATAAGCCCGGTAGGGCGTACAATTTGCTCCGAGAATACACCACCTGTTTGCTCCAGCTCCCATGGTGCAGGGGTGGCAGAAACATATATTGTTTGTGTTCTTAAACTATTCCATTCTTCAAATTTTAATGGCCGGTTATCTACACAAGAAGGTAAACGAAAACCAAACTCAGCCAAGGTTGATTTACGCCGATAATCCCCTTTATACATACCACCCACTTGCGGTACGCTCACATGGCTTTCATCAACAAAAACAATAGTATCTTCAGGCAAATATTCTAAAAGTGTTGGTGGGGGCTCTCCCGGATTACGACCTGTTAAATAACGAGAGTAATTTTCAATCCCCGAGCAATATCCGGTTGTTTCTAGCATTTCAAGGTCAAAAGTTGTTCGCTCTTGTATCCGTTGTGCCTCAATATATTTTCCTTCGCCATTAAAGACATCAACTTGCTTTTTCATCTCTTCTTTTATTTTTGGTAAAGCCTGATGCAAAGTAGGCCCCGGTACTACATAATGCGATGCCGGATAAAGGATAATTTCATTAAGTTTTGCAGTTTTCTCACCCGTTAATGGATCAAACTCCGATATTTCTTCCACCTCATCACCAAAAAAAGATATCCGCCATGCTCTATCTTCACAATGGGAAGGAAAAACCTCTAAGATATCACCACGCACCCGAAAGCGATTACGCTCAAATGCCGTATCATTACGCTCATATTGCAACATGACAAAGCGTTTTAAAACTTCATTACGCCCAATTTCTTCTCCAACATTCAATTTACAAATCATCTCGGAATATGTACGGGCATCACCAATACCGTAAATACAGGAGACCGAGGCGACAATAATTGTATCGTTACGCTCTAATATTGCTCGGGTTGCAGCATGGCGCATACGGTCAATTTGTTCGTTAATTTCGCTATCTTTTTCTATATAGGTATCCGTACGGGGCACATAGGCTTCGGGTTGGTAATAATCGTAAAAAGATACAAAATATTCAACGGCATTATTCGGGAAAAATGCTTTCATTTCACCATAAAGTTGGGCGGCCAATATTTTGTTGGGTGCCATAATGAGGGCAGGGCGCTGTGTTTTTTGGATAACATGAGCCATTGTAAATGTTTTACCCGAGCCCGTAACACCTAATAAAACTTGGTCGCGTTGTTGGTTCTCTATACCTTCGCATAATTCTTGAATCGCTGTGGGCTGATCACCAGATGGTTCAAAGACCGAAACCAGCTCAAACCTATTCTTTTTTTCCATAGCATCTCGGCGAACAGGTAAAAATGCGACATTACTATCCATATTGCTTTCCTTATAAAAAAAGAATATTAACAGCTTTATTTATGAAAGTCAGCTGTAAAAAAAACCTTGCCGAAGCAAGGTTTTAAGTTTGGAAGAGATACAAAATGTATAAATTAACCTTTTACTGCACCACCTGTAAGACCTGCAACAATCTTACGTTGGAAGATAAGTACAAGGAGGATTAATGGTAATGTAACAATTACCGATGCCGCCATAATACTACCCCATGGTAAGCTAAAATCGGTTGCTGATGAGCTAGAGAATTGCGCAATAGCAACAGTTACAGTTTTACTTTCTGGATTTGTTGCTGTAAAGGTAAGCGCAAATAAAAACTCATTCCATGCTGCAATAAAGGCAAGTAAACCTGTTGTAACCATTGCAGGCCACATAATGGGGAGAAAAATGCTCCAAATGATTCGAGGAGGGCTTGCACCATCCATAATTGCAGCTTCCTCAAGCTCCATTGGAAAATCCCGAATGAATGTTGTTAAAATCCAAACGGTAAAGGGGAGTGAAAACATAGTATAAGCTAAAATCATACTACCCAATTTACCATATAAGCCTAATGCCCGTACAAGCTCGAACATACCAGTTAAAACGGCCACTTGAGGGAACATAGAAACAGCTAAGATAGCAAGCAAAATTTTCCCTCTGCCTTTAAACTTAATGCGCCCTAAAGCATAAGCTGCTGTAACCGAAAGGAATAATGAGAATGTAACGGTTATTGTTGAAATGATAATTGAGTTAAAGAAGCTACGGACAAATGGGCCTTCTAAACCACTGGTATAGTTTGCAAATGTCCACCCACCTTCTTTTCCTAAAAATGGAATATAATCAACCCGGTATAAACCTTGGCCACTTTTAAATGATGTAACAATCATATAATAGAAAGGAAATACACAAAAGAGTATAATGATTAAAACAAGAAGGTAAAATAAAGCTGTTTCAATTTTTGATTTACGCATTATTTGCCTCCTTCATCTAATTTAATGCCACCAATAGTCAGATACAACCCGGCAACAAGTGCAACAAGGAAGAATACTAAGGTAGATGCGGCAGAACCCATACCAACCTCTTGATAATCCACAAGTGTTTTTTGTGCGTATCCCGACATTGCCATAACGTCATCACTATTTGATGTTAATACATAGATGAGCTCGAACACACGTAAAGCATCCATGGTTCTAAAGATCATAGCAACCACAACAGCGGGGCGGATTAATGGTAAAGTTAACGACCAAAATTGTTTCCACCGGGAAACACCATCCACTTTAGCGGCCTCGTACATATCGCCCGGTACAAGCTGTAATGCAGCTAATATTAACAGAGCCATAAATGGTGTGGTTTTCCAAACATCAACCATAATAATGGCTGGTAATGAATATTCGGGTAGTCCAGTCCACGCAATGCCTGTTGAAATCACACCCAATTTTATAAGTATATCGTTAATGATGCCATATTGGTCATTCAGCATCCATCCCCATAGTTTAGCTGATACAACCGTTGGAATTGCCCAAGGAATAAGAACTGCTGTACGCAATAATGTTCTGCCCACAAATTGCTGATGCATTACAAGAGCAATAACCATACCGAATATTGTTTCTAATGCAACGGTACATACAGTAAAAATTAAGGTAACACTAATAGAGCGCCACCATAAAGAATCTCTTAAAACACCATATTCACCAAAATAGTTGGAAAAGCCAACAAAACTCGATTGCGACATATCATTTAATGTTGCATCAGTAAAACTATAAAAAATAGTTCTTGCCAACGGCCAAAAGGCAACTAAAAAGAGCATAACAAGCATAGGGCCGATAAAAATCCATGCCCATCTGATGCGCTCTTGTGTTAAATGAGCCTGTGCCATTTTTTTCTCCTGCTTAAAATTATAGAAAAACAGAAGAGGCTATAAGCCTCTTCTGTCAGGAAATTAGCTTATTCCCATCCGCCTTTTTTAACACGATCAAGGCGTTTTTCTAAGTCGGCAACGGCTTTTGTACCATCATTTTTACCAGATAATACACCAAAAGCAGCATTCCAGAACTCATTTGACACACGGTTATATTGTGACTTTGTTGGAGTTGATGGACGAACCACAGCGGCTTCAAAGATTGGTAAAAACTTTTTGGCTTCAGCAAGCTCAGGTTTTTCGTAAAGAGCAGGTAAGGTTGGCCAGTTACCAACAAGCTCGTAACGTTTTAATTGGGCTTCTTCAGAAGATGCAAATTTTGCAAAAGCAACAGCAGCATCAGGAATATTTGAATATTTATTTACAGCAAATGACCATCCACCAAGAGTAGAAGCCGAAATACCACCAGGACCATGAGGGTTAGGAGCTAAGCCGACTTTTCCTTTTACAGGGCTATCATCTTCGTTCGATTTTGACCATACATATGTCCAGTTACGGTGGAAAACAGAATTACCTGCTTGGAATAACTGGCGAGATTCTTCTTCGGTATAAGAAAGCACGCCTTCAGGAGCAATTGTACCTACCCAAGCACCAGCCATATCTAAAGCAGCAGCTGCCTCAGGATTGTTAATTGTAATGTTTCCTTCTGCATCAACAACGCCGCCACCATTAAAGGAAGCAACCCATTCTAATGCATCGCAAGATAAACCTTCATAGGCTTTACCTTGGAAAACAAAACCCCACATTTTGTCATTACCTTCAGCACGTTCGGCATCCATAATTTCTTTAGCGGTTGCTGTAAGTTCTTCCCAAGTAGTTGGAACTTCTTTACCGTATTTTTCTAATAAATCAGTACGGTAGAACATTAAGCCTGTATCCATTAAATAAGGAATAGCCTTTAATTCTCCACCGACTGTATTATTTTCGATGTAAACAGGAATATGCTGTGCACGTTCTTCTTCTGAAACATAAGGTGAAAGATCAAGTAAATTACTTGCCATCATACCCGGCCAAACAACATCCACCATAATAACATCAATATCGCCAGATTTAGCAGCAAATTGTTGTTGTAAAATAGATAATTGTTGGTCTGATTGCCACGGCCAATCAACACGCTCGGCCTTATGGCCGGTTAATTCTTCAAAACGTTGGTCATACCAATCGCACAATACTTTATCCGAAGCTGTTTGTTGGCAAGTATAACGTACTGTATCGGCCGATGCAGCTGTACCATAAGCGGCTAAAATCAAAAGGCTTGTCCCTAAAAATTTTTTCATGTTCAAATTTCTCCCAAATAAATTTCTGACATTAAAAAGATGAGTATTTTATATTTACCTATAAGTTATAGGTATAATATGAACCTACTTGCTATAATATTACCGCTCATTATATTTTTGGTCAATAAAAAAGTAGATACTTGTATGTAAGCATTACAAACTTCTTACTTGAAACTTTAAGGATTTATGGCATTATTGGCTTCGGATGCATATTTAGGATTTTTTTATTAAAAGGTAAGGAAAAAGCCATGACAATCGTTTCTAACCGACTCCAAGCAGTAAAACCGTCACCAACTTTAGCTGTAACCCAAAAAGCGGCCGAATTAAAAGCGGCTGGTAAAGATGTTATTGGCCTTGGTGCAGGTGAGCCAGACTTTGATACGCCTGCGCATATTTGTGATGCCGCAAAAAAAGCAATTGATGCTGGCCAAACACGCTATACCGCCGTTGCCGGAACCATAGAATTGCGCAAGGCCATTTGTGCTAAATTTAAACGTGAGAATGGTTTAGATTATACCCCTGAACAAATTCAGGTAGCCTGTGGTGGCAAACAAAATATCTTTAATGCCTTAATGGCATCGGTTAATCCGGGTGACGAAGTTATCATACCGGCACCTTATTGGGTTAGTTATCCCGATATTACAATTATGGCCGATGGCGTACCTGTTATTGTAGAAACAACAAAAGAAGATGGTTTTTTATTAAAGCCCGAAGCCCTAGAGGCTGCTATTACACCTAAAACCAAATGGATTATCTTAAACTCGCCATCTAACCCCACAGGGGCGGCTTATCGCAAGGCCGATTTAGAAGCTTTGGCAGATGTTTTACGCCGTCACCCTCATGTATGGATTATGACCGATGATATGTATGAACATTTGGTTTATGGCGATTATGAATTTGTGACTATGGCACAAATCGCCCCCGATTTATATGAGCGCACATTAACACTTAATGGTGTATCCAAAGCGTTTTCTATGACAGGTTGGCGTGTCGGCTATGCAGCAGGGCCTGTTGAGCTTATTAAAGCCATGAATAAAATCCAGTCGCAAAGCTCTACCCATACAAGTTCTATTTCCCAAGCAGCTGCCTTAGCCGCACTTATTGGCCCCATGGACTTTTTAAAAGAGCGTAATAAAATCTTTGCCGAGCGCGCGGCCTTAGTTGTAAAAATGATTAACGAAACCGAAGGTTTATCGGTTGCAATGCCCGAAGGTGCTTTTTATGTGTATCCGGATTGTTCTGCATTAATGGGTAAAACAACACCTGATGGCAAAGTGATAAATAACGATACCGAATTTGCAACCTATTTGCTCGAAAGCCAAGGTGTAGCTGTTGTACCAGGTGTTGCTTTTGGATTAAGCCCATATTTTCGGATTTCTTATGCAACCTCAACCGAAGCTTTAACCGAAGCTTGTAAGCGTATTCAAAAAGCATGCATTGCATTAAAATAAATTGATTTTATTTTATAGTTAATTGCTTAAAGCTCCACATTTTTTGTGTGGAGCTTTTTTATAATTAAAGATTGATTTCTAATAAATTAGAGTGCTAGTATATTTAAATGATTTAATAATAGAGGAGTTTGAATATGAGTAAACATAAACAATTTGCTCCAAGGAGTGTTGCTTTAGTTGGCCCTTACTCATCGGGTAAGACAACATTAGCAGAATCTATGCTACATCATGCCGGGGAGATTGACCGACAAGGCAAAGTTTCTAGCGGAAATACTATTGGCGATAGCAGTAAAGAGGCTCGTGCAAGACAAATGTCCACAGAGCCTAATTTTTTACATTATCGATATATTGAAGATGATTGGTCGTTGGTTGATTGTCCGGGTTCGGTTGAACTATTACAAGATAGTTTTAATATTATACCTGCAATGGACGTTGTGGTTGTTGTGGCAGAACCAGAGCCACATAAGGCCGTAATTTTGGAGCCTATTTTACATAATTTGCAAGAGAATAATATTCCGCATATTATATTTATTAATAAAATGGATATTGCCGAAAACTCCGTTCGCTCTACATTTGATGCACTCCAAGAAGTTAGCCGTGTACCCCTTTTGTTACGGGCTATTCCAATGCGCGATGGTGACGAAGTTACTGGCTTAATTGATTTGGTAAGCGAGCGTGCATGGAGGTTTAATGAAGGAGCAACCAGCTCTCTAACCAAAATTCCCGATGATGTTATTGATAGAGAAGAGATTGAGCGTGGAGAAATGCTCGAATCAGTGGCTGATTTTGATGACGCATTGCTTGAAGCATTATTAGAAGATATTAAGCCAGAGGCCGAAAATATTTATCAGGATTTAACCGATATTTTACAAAATGCACAAGCTGTTCCTGTATTTTTTGGCTCAGCCGAAAATGGGTGGGGTGTAACACGCTTGTTAAAAGCATTACGCCATGAAACCGATGAAGGTGAAAAAGCCGAGGTTCGGTTGAATATTGGCTCTAAAGCTTTTGCCGTTTTAAAAAATATTCATACACAACAAGGTAAGTTAACTGTCTCGCGTATTTTAGGTGGTGATATAAAAGAAGGTGAGACTTTAGGCGATTTTAAATTGGGTTCTATTGTTAAACTTCAAGGGACAAAAGCCGAAAAAACCGATATAGCACCTAAAGGTAGCATTGTGGCCTTTGGCCGATTAGATGATATTAATGCCGGGCAAATTGCAAGTGCCGATGGTGTTAAAGATATGCCCGGTGCAACGATTTTAGCACCTTTATATAATTTGGCTATCCATGTGGATAAAAAAGCCGATGAGGTAAAACTAACCGCGGCATTATCTAAATTGGTTGAAGAAGATGATGCACTTATTTGGGATGCCGATCCGGTAATGAACCAAATTTTACTTAAAGGGCAGGGCGAGAATCACCTAAAAATTGCCATAGATCGCTTAGCTAATAAATTTGGGGTTAATGTCGGTGTAAGCGCACCAAAAGTGGCTTATAAAGAAACTATTCGTAAACCGGCACAACGCCAAGCACGCTATAAAAAGCAATCGGGTGGGCATGGCCAGTTTGCCGATGTGCAAATTGAAATTAAACCACAAGCCCGGGGCGAAGGTTTTATCTTTACCGAGACTATTCATGGTGGCTCTGTGCCTAAACAATATATTCCGGCCGTAGAAACAGGGGCTAAAGAGTTTATGAAACAAGGAAATCTTGGTTTCCCTGTGGTTGATGTTGCTGTTAATTTATCCGATGGTAAGCATCATGATGTGGATAGCTCAGAGCTTGCTTTTAAGCTTGCAACAATTATGGCTTTGCGTGAAGGTATGAACGAATGTAGCCCAATATTACTAGAACCGATTATGCATGTAGAACTTCTGATGCCAAGCCAATATGCATCGGGGGCGCAATCGGTGGTATCCGGAAGGCGTGGACAAATTTTAGGTTTTACCCCCATTGAGGGACGAGATGGATGGGATGAAATTGTTGCCCATATTCCCGAGGCCTCAATGGGTGATATGATTAATGAAATTCGTTCATTAACCCAAGGTATCGGTAGTTTTACCGCACGATACGACCATTTACAAGAGCTCAGCGGGCGCGAAGCCGATGCAATTGTTGAAGCCCGATTAGAAGAGCTTAAAAGCTAAAATCAACTAATATATAAACTAAAAAACCGCCGAATATTGGCGGTTTTTTTTATACTTTATAAAATAAAAGCTATTATTTTTTTTGTTTTCCTCAACTTGTTCTTATAATTAAAAAATCTTTTTTATTCATTCTAAACAATGCATAATAATTATGTATTTTTTTTGATTATTTAATATATTTATTCTTAGAGGGATAAAGGAATAATTAAATGGATCATTTTAAATATAAAAAACTTGATTTTCAAACAGCCCCCGCCCATTGGGTAATGGCAAAAATGGGAAAAACCGTACTACGCCCAGGTGGATTACAAGCAACTGATTGGCTTATAGAGAACGGTAACATTACTAAAAAAGATATTGTCGAAATAGCCCCAGGGCTAGGAATTACGGCAAGCCGGCTTATCTTAAAAGAACCAGAGTCTTATGCTGCAGTTGATCAAGAAGCTGCTGCTGCCGAAACAACGATACAACGTTTACATTCTCTCGGTTATAAAAATACTGATATTACAATTGGTGATGCTCAAAATCTACCTTTTGATAATGAAAGCAAAGATTTTATTATCGGTGAGGCGATGCTCTCTATGCAACCCAAGAATGTAAAAGAAAAAATATTTTCCGAAGTTTATCGTGTTCTGAAAAATAACGGGCAATATTGTATTCATGAGCTTGTTATAGAACCAAAAGATATTGACCCAAATATCGCGGCACAAATTGCCAAAGATTTAAGCCAAAGAATTAAGGTTTCGGTTCAATTTCATACAATCGATGGCTGGGTGGCTTTATTAGAAGCAGCCGGGTTTAAGGTTATCAATTATAAAATCCTGCCTATGCATTTATTAGAACCCAAACGCTTAATTCAAGATGAAGGTTTGAGAGGATCTTTAAAATTTATTTTTAATGTTTTAACCCATAAACAAGCACGCAAGCGTTTATTGAATCTTAAAAAAACATTTAAAAAACATAACCAACATCTCAATGCTATTGCTATAATAGCAGAAAAACAAACAGGAGAATAATTATGGCAACAATACCAAAAAATGCAGTCGCTTACAAAACAGTTGGTCCATGGGTAGCGAACAAAATTCCTAAAATGTTATTAAAAAAACATAATACAAAAGAAGGTGTATGGGCAAAATTAGAGATTTTATCGGGGAGTGTGCAATATTATTTGTGCGATAGTGATGCAGACCCAATTACATTAACTCCCGAGCAATTTGGTGTAAGCGAACCCCAAGTTTGGCATTATATTGAACCAACGGACGATGCTGAAATCCAAATAACTTTTTTCCATATTGAAGATTAAGATCATTACGCTTTTATAGAAATAGGCACACATCTCGGAGCAATAGGCAAGATATTTTATAAGTTAAAAGTTATATTAATAATATGAGTTGAACTTAAAAAATATGGATGCTGCAATATGGAAAAACGTATATTGGGTCAAAATTTAGAAGTATCGGCCATTGGTTTTGGCTGTATGGGGCTAAATTTTAGTTACACAACAAGTTTTATTGATAAAAATGAAGCGATAAAAGTGATACGTCATGCTTTTGATGATGGTATTACTTTTTTTGATACTGCCGAGGTCTATGGCCCCCATACCAATGAAGAATTGGTGGGTGAGGCTTTACAACCCATGCGCAATGAGGTGGTAATAGCAACTAAATTTGGTTTTGCCGATGCAGGTTTAGGTTCTGGTTTAGATAGTAGCCCAAAGCGTATTCGGCAAGTTGCCGAAGAATCTTTAAAAAGATTACGGACGGATAGAATAGATTTATTTTATCAGCATAGGGTAGATCCTAATACGCCTATAGAAGAAGTAGCCGAAACCGTTAAAGAACTCATTAAAGAAGGTAAAGTTAAACATTTTGGTTTATCAGAGGCTGGTGTTAATACCATACGCCATGCCCATGCCGTTTTACCAATTACGGCTTTGCAAAGCGAATATTCATTATTTTGGCGGGAGCCCGAAGCCGAAATTTTACCTGTGCTAGAAGAACTTAATATTGGTTTTGTTTCGTTTAGTCCATTAGGTAAGGGGTTCTTAACGGGGCAACTTACACCCAATAGTTTAAAAAACACTGATTTTCGCCAAGCTATTCCTCGGTTTTCCGAAGAAAATATTAAAGCTAATTTTGTACTTGTGGAGCATTTACAAAAAATTGCCCAAGCCAAACATGTGACAACAGCACAAATAGCATTATCGTGGTTGTTAGCCAAAAAACCATGGATTGTTCCGATACCCGGCACAACAAAAATGAGCCGTATCGATGAAAATGCCCAAGCTGCAGAAATCCAGTTATCAAATGAAGAGCTTGCCGAAATAAATGATATTTTGGAGAATATCCGAATTCAGGGTGAGCGTTATCCTGAAGCATCACAAAAGATGATTGATAGATAGTCATGGCTAAAAATCAAATATTTAATATTAACCGTCGAGAAACATTAAAAAAATCTTTTTTATTCTCGGCAATGGCTATGTTTGGGGGTTTTACCTCTTACTTTCCATCGCAATCAAATGCACAGCAAAATCAAAATATTCAAACTAAGTCAGATATTTTGATTGTCTATTTTACCCGCTCTGGTAACACGAGGGTAGTTGCTAATAAATTACAACAAAGCCTAAATGCCAATATGTTTGAGCTTGTGCCAGCTATACCGTACCCAATTGATTATCGGCAAAATGTTGCTGAAGCTTCCTACGAAAAAGAAAATAATATTTTACGAAAAATTAAAAGTTCAATAAATAGTTTTGCTCAATATCAAACAATTTATTTAGGTTTTCCTATTTGGGGGGGTACTTTACCATCCATTATAAAAAGCTTTTTAAATGAATATGATTTATCGCAAAAGACACTTATTCCATTCATCACCCATGGTAACTATGGTGTTGGGGATAGTTTATCGGTCATACAAGAATATGTACCCAATGCCTATATTTCATCGGCTTATATTGAACAATGTGACCAAGAGCGCGATACTATCGAAAATGTTGAAAATTGGCTGAATAACGTAAATATTTAGAAGGAAATTACCGATGTTAAAAAATAAGTATTTATTGGGTATAAGTGTTGGCTTTATGAGCATAATTCCGGCAAGTCAGAGTGATGATATTTTTACAAATAGTATCGGCATGGAATTTGTATCTATACCGGCAGGGCATTTTATTATGGGTTCACCCGATAGCGATAATGAAGCCCAAGATTTTGAAAAACCCCAACATGAAGTACGCATTACAAAATCATTTTATATCAGCAAGTTTGAGGTCACTCAAGAACAATGGGAAAAAGTAATAGGTGCAAACCCGTATATGCGCGAGCGCTCTAATCCGTATTATAATTTACCCGGCATGGCCGAGCGTATTACGCACCCTCATCATCCGGCAACGGTTTCATGGAATGATGCGCAAGAGTTTATTGAAAAACTTAACGAAATAGAAGATAAGCAAAGCTATCGTTTACCAACAGAGGCAGAATGGGAATATGTGGCACGAGCAGGAACGACAACAATATATTCATTTGGTGACACTGAAACCGAATTAAATAACTATGCATGGTATGGTGAGGGGTTCGATAATGGCGGCACACATCCTGTTGGGCAAAAACAACCTAATCCATGGGGGCTTTACGATATTTATGGTAATGCATGGGAATGGGTTCAGGATTGGTTTAATGCCAATTACTATAGCCAAAGCCCAGTAACTGATCCAAAAGGCCCTGATAGTGGAATAGAGCGCGTTGTTCGTGGTGGAAGCTGGCATATTACAGCCAATAGTTGGCGCTCGGCATTTCGGCGCGATTATAAACCTGATTATCGAGGTATAAGCATTGGTTTTCGTGTCGTTTTAGAAGAGGAATAAATGGATTTTATTTCTATTTTGAGAAAATTTAAATTCCGATATTTTTTTGTTTTGCTTATTATTCTATTTATGGGGAACAAAATAGATATTTTAAGTTCGCAAAGTTATGCAGAACAAACCAGAACCATAAGTGAACAACAAATGAAAGATAAAGAAATTAATCAGCATATAAAAAGATATTATGACGCTATGATTGCAGGTGATATAGATGCACTTGCAACTATGCTTGATGATCATTTTACTCTTACACATATAACCGGATATATTCAGCCAAAAACTGAATGGTTAACACAGATGCAAGAGGGACAATTTGTTTATTATCAAATCAAAGAACAATCATCAGCTATCACAATTATTGATCATCGAGTACATATAGCCAGCAAAACTATTACCGATGCCAAAATATATGGTATGCGCAACAATTGGCGATTACAGCTTATTACCGATATGGAAAAACGGAATAATCAGTGGTTAATTACAAAAACAGTTGCTTCTACTTGGTAATATTTAGGCATATATATTTGCTATACTGGCTTTGCAAAAAAAGTAATGAAAAATAACATTGCAATTAGCGCAATAAAAAATAATTTTTGACGTGTATATTTAGCGATAGTTAAAGAAACAATCGCTTGCATCATATAATAAAATGCAAAGGCTCGCGAAGCTAAGGCAACCACTTGAGATGAATTGATGATCCATGTAATAATTATAGCTCCAATGACAATAATAAAAGATGCCTTTTTAATATTAATATGCTTATTAGAAATCTCCTCTATATTGCCACTTGCTCCAAAAATATCGGCAACAGTGGCGCTAAATTGACTAAAAATAGCGGCTAAAATTAAAGGAATAACCATAAATGGAAAGATTATTTGGGTTATTTCAATCAATTTGTTATTGCCGATATTGCCATGCAAATTAATAAGATGCATTACCGGTAATGTTAAACTTACAAAAATAATATAAACGATTGAAGATAAAATTTATGAATTTCTACAGGCTTTTATTCGTGTTTTTGCATCAAATTCATCCCCTAAATATCGTGTAGTCTCAAAACCTTGCACGACAATCAGTGTACCCCCTAAAATACGTAAAACATCAAGCAACGTATTTTTATTGGCTTGCGGCCAAGTAACATGATTAGCAACCGAAACATCGTATCGGGCTAAACCAAAAATAAGAGCCGTTATAATAATAAGTTTATAATAAGCGCATATTTTTCTAAAAATTCGAGTGTATCCAACCCTTTGAATATTGAGATAAACAAAATGGCTACCAAAATAGCTGTTGTAACAATATTTTCGTAAAAATTCGTATCTAACTGAAAAGGAGCTAAAGCAAAGGATGCTAAAATTTTTAAATATAGTGTAACCGATACAATATAAGCGGGTATAAGGGCAATATCGGATATTTTTTCAAATAACTTTGTTAATGATTTCGCTTGATTATCTTCTATATTCGCCTCGGCAAATCAAATATTAAAGCGAATTACATATCCAACCGCATAGGCCAAAAGACAAACACTCACCATGGCAATAGGTGCATATCGACCAACGGCTGCAACCAATATCGGTGTAATAATTAAAAAACCACTCCCAAAAATAGATGCAAGGGGCGTAATAAGTGGATTCTTATTTCATCTATTTTCTAATCAATACTTAATGTTTTTTTATCACGTGGAGCTGTTTTTTTCATAATAACTTTTGAAGATGTTTGATTAACTGTTTTAGATAAATCAGCAGATTTTTTCTTTTTAAATTCATCTTCTATTTCTTGATAATAATCTTCGGATGTTGGCTTACTGCTCTTTGCTTTGACTTTCTGATTTATTTTTTCTTTTTCGTAAATCTCTCTTTGGGGTATTTTTCGTTTATCAGTTAAAAATAATGCGATTAATCCGGACGCAATTGGTACTGTGTACGGAAATGAAAACAGCTCAGTAAGTTCTTGAGGAATGTTGGAACCATTTTGTGAAAAATAAAAAATAGTCAAATTGATAGCGCTTGATGCGAGGGTCATCAGAAATATAAACTGAAAAGGGCTATTGGCAAGAAGTTGGCCAACAACAGCAATGGTAATCCATACCGCGAAAATATTGGGAACTTGAAGAATATAATTATAAAATGATTCCCAATATAATAGCCGGTCACCAAATAAATTTAAATATTTTTCTGGGTCAATACCAGAAGCCCCAATAAAACGTATATCCGAGGTAAGCTGGGCCATAGTGCCGGTAAATGCAAGGCCAATATAGCTAAAAAGCAGCGCCAAAAAAGTATAAAAAGTAATCCGATAGAAAAAAAGCATATCTCTTCCTTTTATTAATCCTATCAATCTATCTTAAACTAATATGCCCATGTAATCGAGATAAAAAAAACCGAGCCTATTTAAAGGGCTCGGCATATAAAGTTTAACAGGGAGGCTTCACGTCTGGGAGACGTAGGATCTTAAAAAAGACCCCATCTGGGCTATAAGAGCCCGAGAACTATAAATGATTCTAAAAGAACCGAAACTTAAAAAAACTAAAATACATATTCTTTATGATTAGAATATAGTTGAACTTTCATTTTGAAAGAAGCATAAATATCGTAACCCTGATATGCATTTTTTGCATGGACAACCAAAAAGTCGTAACAAAATGAAAATTAATATTTCACTTGCTTTGTCATATGCAATAAAAAGTCTCTAAACACAGTAACACGGGGAGATTTTCGTAATTCTTCGGGGTAAACAAAATATACTTCAATAGTTGGTGGGCGTAAATCCTGCATAATCTGCACTAAATTCGTCCCTTCACTTGATATATAATCGGGCAGGCTTCCAATACCAATACCACGCTCAATAGAGCGAAAAATCGCATAAGTATTATTTACCCGAAAAAACGGTTTGCGTTTTGGCAAGCCTTCACGCCCAACTTCTAATAGCCAATCAATAAACGGAACAGGGGCTTTAAGCTCATTACCGTAACAAACAATACGATGTTTATCTAAATCTTCCACTTTTCTTGGCATACCGAATTCCTTTAAATATTCGGGCGATGCAAATACCCGATTGGGTATGGATAATAAATGGCGCTGAACAACATCGGGATGTGTTGGCGGTGTCATTCTTAATGCCACATCGGCTTGGCGCATAGATATATCTAAATCATCTTCTGATAATAAAAACCAAA